>JAGAQJ010000019.1 GCA_017622845.1 Lachnospiraceae bacterium
GTTGCTATGAGAGTGGTATAATCATCTTGGAACTTCAACATAATGTGCCTCCTTTCACAGTGTGTCGTGATTTACAACTATAGGATAGCATATTTTGTTGAAGTTTTTCTATACCGACAATCAACTAGCACAACAGGTTAAATTAACTATCATATTTCTTATAATCCAACTTTATTACTATATATTTCTTCTGCTCACGAATCCGATGTATTGATAATAGAATAACATGCGGCTAATTACTTTAGGTCATATTAATACTTTAAGTATCACATATCCTCTCATAATGCATTCACAATTGACGTTTTACCAAACAATATCTCTTGCAAGCTTTTTAGTAAATTTTTTTGCGCCAAGCTTATTAAAATGAGTTACATGATAATAGTCTGAAACTTCACCATAATAATCTCCAAAATAATCTAAAATCTGAATATCTTGGTCAGTAACACATTCTCTTAAAGTTTCATAAAAATTTTTTTTGAATCTTTGTGGGCAAGCTAAAACATATTCTTGCATTGCTGGCATAATTACAACAATTGGTTTAATATTTCTCTCCTTTAAGAAAATGAGAAATTCTTTAAAAATATTTTTATTCTCCCAAACCGTTATTGGATAATTCTTATTAAAATCTGCTTTAGCCTGTTCTCTGCCTGCCTCTGAGTTTAACTCATATGCTTTACGTTTTCTAAATATTTTATAATAAATTTCTTCTTCTATAATCTTCGACTCCATATCACGAACAAACTTCTCAAATGAACACGCCGTAGCAAGGTTATGTTGTTCTTGGATATAAGGGTAATATCTAATAATTTCCCATGCATTAGTAGATTTGGACATATCATATTCAAAACTGTAATAACACAATCCTATAATATAATGCGTAGTATTTTGCAAAAATGATTCTCTGTCAAGTAATTTCACAATTTGGTAATCATAAAATATATCCTGCCCTCTAAGGGCAAAATTAAACGAACTTTTACCTACTTCTTCATGAAATATGTCTTCATCAATACCATCATTATGGTATGATATTCCTGATATAAATATTTCCGGTTTTTCTCTCTTTTCTAATATTCTCCATTTTCCTGCAAAAAAATCTGCTCTATAAATACGATAACGCTCCGACTTAAAAAAGCTGTACTCTAATATTTTGTATGCACTAATTCCCATATGCAGAAGCTGCCTATAAATTTCCTCATAATATATAGAACATATAACAATATAGTCATAATCATAAGTACTGATATGCTTTTTTTCTAACACTGGTATACCTTCGAATTCCTTAATAGCTGGGTTATTATCTAAAACTCCTATAATTACAACTGTATTGCTTATGTATTGTAACGCCTCTTTAGCGGTGTTCCCTGCTCCCCATAATATTATTTTATAAATACCTGTATCCTGCATAATTACCTCAATCTTTCAATTAAGTTCTATATGATCTTTTTATAGATACACACTAATTTACTTGCATACTTATTTATATCAGTCAATTTAAGGACAAAATTCTGTGCCAATATTTCCTTTTCATATACTTCTTTCTCATGTTCCATAATATATTGAATCTTATCTGCCAACTCAATAGGATTACCATATGTATATAAATATCCTCTTTCCTCAGATTTTCCTATTAATTCTAATGTTCCGCCCGAATTACTACCAATTACAATTTTCCCCGACATCATAGCTTCTGCTGTGACTCGTCCAAAGGCTTCCATCCTTGAACACACCAGAATTAAGTCACTTTGCATTCTCAATTCCTGTAAATTATTTGTAAATGGCTTAAACTCTATAAATTTAGATAAATCTCGTTTTTTAACATATTTTTTAAGTCTATTCACATATTCAGGACTTCCATTACCTACAATACATAAATGAACATCTACGCCTCTACCAATAAGTTCTTCCGCAGCCCGGATAGCATCCCATTGTCCCTTTCCTTCTTGTATAGTTCCCGCAATTAACAATTTTTTTTCCTTATACTTTCCTATGTTAGGTTGTATAGGATTAAAATAAAGTGAACTTTCCATTCCGTTATACAGCTTAACGATATTTCCACCGTATTTGTCACTATATTTTCTTTTAATACCTTCCGAAATTGCAATACAGCATCTACTCTTTTTAACCAACCATTTCATTAAAAAAGGACAAATCACCTTATATGCGAAATCTTCCTGTAAATACTCTCTAAAATGCCAAACATGCGGTATATGCAATATGTTAGCAGCAATTGCCCCCACATTTACTGCCAATGAATTGCTATGCACAATATCTATATTTTCTTCTCGTATCAATTTCATTATTGAAATAACAGCTTTCAAATTAACAGACCAGTAATCAATTAAATTATAATTTTCTTCATATACACATTGTCTATATTCAATAATCCGTGTATCAATTCCTCTTTTATCTAACTCACCTTTAAGATTTCCTTTACAAGGCACAATAACAATGGGATGAACTCCTTTATCACAAATCCTAGTTACTAACTCGAGTAATGATTTAGGGGCACCATTTAATTGCACATCATGAGAAACGTATAATATATTCATAATGAGTCACATCCTTTATCCGAACTTTTAAATTATTAACAAATTTTAGTGCAAATACTCATTCTGTAATACAAACAAACTCAATATAATCCAGTCAATTTTTTATATATATTAAGTCCTGTACAAGTTTTCCTCATATCAACAGATCTATCTTGTAATTTATTTAAAATATAGCACAACTCATCCAGTTTAAAGTCGGAGTTTTCGTACAGCATTTTTTCACCGTAATATCTTCTGCATACAACATCTCTGTGTGAAATTTTGAGACAATGATATTTAATATCATACTTGAATAGATCAATTTCTAATGTTCCATTACCGGAAAACGAAGGCAAATATACTTTTTTGTCCTTAAAGATATATCCATAAAATATACCATCAATTCTTCTCAATTCGAATATATTGCAAAGTTCATCTGGAAACATTATTGTTTCTATGTTTCTATCGTCTGCTCCAATAATATCCATAGCTTTCATTTCTTTGTCAATCGCAACTATGCTCTGAGTTGAACGGAATATAAACCTATAACCTTTTAGTTTGTGATTCATTTGCTGCTTGTGTACATCATGGTTTCGAAATATATTGAATACGCTATCATATTCGTAAAACCGATAGCTGTCAATCTCCGTCAGAAAAACTCCCTCTTCACCGCCTGTCGCCATATAAAGACTCTCTGGGGCATCCAAGTTGAAGCAAATACTTTGCATCGTCTGTATATCCAGACAAAATGCTAAATTGCTTTTTTCAACACAAAACCATAGCTTATCATTTGACAGTACATATGATAGAATCTTTTTATCTCTGCCGAAAATCTCTTTATTTCCAAACAAATCGACCATTCTATATTCTTGTATATATCGCTTTGATTTCATATCAAAGACCGTAATCATACCGTCGTAAGAGAATGGCATCATATACAAATAATCCTCCCATATATATGCACCACTATAGATAATACATTTACTGTCTCCTAAAAGATAATCTAAGCCATGTCTGACTACTTCTTTTTTCTGTGCATCATATTCTATCAACTGTTTTGAATTTCTTTGCATAAAATAATAACTGTTTTTATATTTTAAAATTTTTTGTATCCAGCATAATTTGTATTCTCCAACAGGCTTCAAGTCCGCTATAGTGTCATATGTATCAGTATTCAAATCCCAATCCATAAACATCCATGTATCTATATCAACCACTAATAAATGTCCACATTCTATGAATCCTGTCATTGCCGATAAATGCTTATCCATATATCCCTCTTATCCTTTAACTGGTTTACCTATTCTTCAATTAGATCATTATCCTTCTGACAATCAAATGTTGGCTTACTTCTTATATCATTTTAGTGACACCCACCTTAAACAGAAAATTTATAACTTCTTCTCTGTTGCGGTCATTCATACACAACCAAAAACAAGCTTCTTTTTCATTCACCAGTTCACCAAACTCTTTAATTGCATGTCCCAGTAATTCTGTCTCCAGATTATCCTTCTTAGACACAACAAACCCTGAAAAACAAATATCTCTGTCAAGCAGCATTTGAGCATATTTCTTGGCCTCCACCCCTGCACCGTATATATAAAACTGCCCACAGTATTCATTCGCCATATGATAAACATCATTCAAATAATCAGTGCAGCGTTTTCTTTGAGCAATCAGTATTTTCTTATACCATATCCTTGCCTCTTCTCCATGGTCCTTTTCTAATTCTTCTACTCTTTTTTCCAATTCAAAATACGTGAATTTATCCGGCAATTTCAAATATATCCCCATCCTGCATACAATCAATGCAAATTGTTCAATATGGGAGTGGAATCTATAATTTGTTTCCTTATCAAATTCAGCCATAAATTCTAAATAGCGATAAAAATAACCTTGTTTAAGATTAATATTGCTTGCCATACTATAATTCCATGACTCCGCATGCATATAATTTCTTACACTCCACACTTTATCCATGTAATAAACATCGCCATTATATGCACACCACCATCGTACCGGATCATCCCCGACAGGACACATATAATATGAATTCGGAAGAGTCCTGAAAAGCTCTGCCTTATGAAAAAATGCACTAGTTGGTACTCCTCCATGATGACAACAAATTAACTCTTCGTCACCAATATATCCTGTATTCATATCCAATATCTGCGGCATAACATCTTTTGTACACTCATTATATCGAATTGCATTATGAATACACAACATTGTGTGCGGATGACTTTCCATCCATTCAAACTGTCTTTGAAGTTTACCATCATAAATCCAATAATCATCTCCTTCACACCACGCAATATATTTTCCTCTAAGTATCTTGCACCTATACTTTGTAAACAGTTTTCTTCTATCAGGATGCTTATATGTATTTCTATGTCCCAAATATGCCCTAATTAAATCAGGATATTTTCTGGCATAGTCTCTTATTATTTCCGCAGTGCCATCAGTAGATGCGTCATCAAAAATTACTACTTCATACTTAAAATTTGTCTTTTGATTAATAATTCCCTCGAGAGCTTTTACAATATAAGCACTGTGATTATAGGTAATACAATAAACAGATACCATAATTTCCCCAGTCATCGGGTCATCCGTTGCGATTTTTTCAATCTTTGCTAATTCATCAAACTCCATATATTTATCCTTCTATTAACTCTTTCCTTCTATATTTATCTATTAGGCGTTTGATAAACGCCGTAACCCATTGATTTCATTGGGTTTTCTTGCTTATTCTATACAAATTTTCTCTCCACAACTTCTATATCTGCTCCTGCTAAATTAGCAATTTTGCCATCCGTGTAGCCAGAATATAAGCCTTTCTGATCTCTGCTCCTTAAAACGCCATCTGGAACATCAAGAAAGATTTCCACATATCGCTTATTGTTTTTTCTGTTCCATTAGGAAATTGCATTATTGTCGTTTTTTCCTTAGACCCCCTAAACCTCTCCGTTTTATCTTTGTCAAAATAAGTCATATCTAATACCCTGTCCGCAATTGAAAAGTCAAATGAAAATCTGAAATCTGCATGGTTATAAAACAACACAGGAATTTTCCATTTCTTACGCCCGTAATCCAGTACAGGTATGACATCATACATGTGTGTAAACAATAATATTTTTTTATAATCTTGTGAAATATCTAATAATTCCTTTGCTTTAGAAAAATAATCGCCCTTTAAGCAATATATTTCCCCACCGGAAAGCTCCACACTCTCTTTTATAAACACAACAACATCCTTATAATCCTGATCCATAAATGCCACAGAATAACGCTTATCCGAGTTCCACCTAATCCAGTTATTTACTAAGACGCCCTCCCACAACACCAGATGCTGTCATTACAATAAGCAGCTGATTTTTTTCGGCTCCTGTTTCTTTTAAAATTGTATATTTCTCCCAATCATTGCAATTTCATTTTCCAGTTCCAGACTTGCATAAACACCTGTTACATACAAGGAGTAAAAATATCAAATCAAGGTATTGTTCAGCATTTTTTCAATTACTTTTTACATCAACTGTGCCTTTACTATCAAATTCTATTTTATTTTTGTAAAGTTCATGACAGTATCACTGCTTACACCCATTATATCATCTGGATCTATAAAATTAGACCAAGTCATTTTACCGTTACTTATATCTAAATCCATTATTACAGTTGCTGTCGCCCACAAAACACTTACATCAAGCTGGAGTGTTTCCCCATTAACATGATATTGTGCTGTAATACCATCACTGCTACCACTAAGATATAAAAACTGCCCATCTTTTGTAAATTCATACAATTCACCATTGTCTGTGCACTCCCATCTGCCAACTATTTGTTTCTCTGAACCGCCAGCAAATAGTTTCATGACAAAAACAGCAATTAAAATAACAATTGCAAAAACTATAACTAATCCAATTTTATTTCCTTTTACATTAGTTACAATCTTATTTGTTTGTCTTACATTTCCCTTTGCTTGAATTGTATTATTTGATATATCCCCCATAGCCATCTCTCCTTATTAATTATTTTATGTTCTCTTGCCTTCAAAGCAACAGTTGATGCACTTTATTTACAAGTATAACAAGCAATTCATTTATCATAGAAATTAGTTACTTCTTATATTTTTTGTTTTATGTACCTTCTCTTAATATATCTCATCATAAAAGAAATCGTGTTTCTACTAAAACATTTAAAAATTATTATTTCAAAATAAACCTATCAAGTATCATGTTATTTCCTTTTACATCCAATACTTGTAAAATATCATATACATCTTTTATTGTATTATTAATTTTTTCTTTGGTAGTTCCTAGTATGTTAATTTCTGCTATCCGCTGATTTACATCTTTGGTATCATCTACCACATCTCCAACCTTATGTCTATAGGTTACATATTCAACCCCATTTATTTTTAAAAGATTATCAATTGGTGAAATACTTTTTATTTTTCCTTTTTTTATAAATGGAAATAAATTTAAAATAATATAATTTTTTAAATAAACTGTATCTTCATCAATCACATTTTGTAAACTTAAAATTTTCCCAGAAAACGAAAATTCTATCATAGCTTGCATTAAATCTATATTCATCACATTTTTAAAAATTCTGCTTGCTTCAGTCCCCGGAAACCTCAATCCTGGGTCAAAGAAATAAAAGTCATCTTCATCTACAAATCCCTGCATAAAAACAGGACTATTTTTTATGCCTATATGCTTAATCATATTTTTAATTTTGTGATTCACTTTTTTTAAAAAAAGATTTGTATATTTCGATGGTGAAATGCCAGCAATTGCAATATGCTGCATCCCATACTTGTCACTACCATTTATTTGATCTGCTGTCCGTATTAATTTGGGAATACCATCAAGTACCAGATAAGTGACTTGAATAATATGCTTTTTCGCCATATATTTTTCAATAATGACCTTACCATTTTTAGAAATCATTTTTGCACCATTGATAGCTCTCAAAGCTTCTTCTTTGTTATAGCATACACATTGTCCTTTAGAGCCTTGACTGATAGAGGGTTTTATATAAATTGGATATTCTACCACATCTAATGACTGTAATTCCTTCTCCGTATATCCTTTAATAGTGTTTACGCCATATTCCAAACATTTCTTTTTAAATAATTCCTTATCTGTAAATATCTTAAATTGCTCGTCTGTTCCAAAACATGGGCAATTCAATAAACTGCATAATTTTTGATAATATGGTTGGCAAAAATCCAAGTAAGCAGAAAGAACCGCCTTTATATTTTGATTCCTACATATATCAGCAAGCCTATCTACATCTTTTACATCTATATCATAGCTATAATCTGAAATTAACTTAGCTGGAGAATTTTTCACATTATCGACTACTATTGTTTCTTTCTCCATTTGGTGTGCAGCTTCAACTAATTTACAATGAAGGTTTGCACCACCTAAAATCATAATCTTATCTTTCATAGCAAACTCCGCTTTTTCTTTTATAATTACATATCTAACATACATAACCTTCCATACTTACGATAATCGCAATTCATGATTATATTTGCAAAGGATATTACTTCTGTTGTTACTGGTACTTTTATACCTAATTTTAAGGCAGTGTCCTCCATGGGTACTAATCCATATGGCACATCCTCTTCAATATACCGATTACAAACCAAAACAGGCGAAACTATTTCCTGATAATACTTATTCGTCTGTAAGTGCTCATACAGTCCCTTTCCGTTGGTATCATAATTTCTCATCATCCAATCCACAATTGACTCCAATTCATAACCCAACTCATGTGCAATTTCTAACCTTTCTGAATCCAATCTTTCAATTAAACTCGCAATTGTAGGAGTTATACCCTCCGTGTAATATTTAAATACTCTATTACTCTCTATGCTCCCAAAATTCAAAAGCATCGGAATTGGATGCAATATCATTCCAATATTTCCAAATGAAGTCTCAATATATGAATTAACTTTTTTATAACGCATTCTTAAACATTCTGGCATTTTATTTAAAACCTTATCAAGACTTTCTTCTCTAGTAGAAGCAATTGGAATATCATTTTTTAGGGCATATATCTTAACACTATTTTCACCTTCTCGCCTACTGGCAAAAATCGTTGTCTGACATTCTGCAATAATTGGAATTTCATTACAGCCTGCTAGCCTCAAATTATATATAAAATCAATAATGCCAAAAGTCTTACCAGGACTCAAAAGTATTGTATAACTACTATCAACATGTTTAGCCAACAAAGCAGCTACCTCTTTATGTGCAGACGCCGGAGTGGCAACAACTATTGTTTTTTGCAATGCATCTTCTATTTTTGATGATACATGAGAAACGTACACTCTCTTATTCAATACACCGCTACAAACAATTTCATTTGTTTCCATTATTTTTCTAATATGACCTGCTGTACGATTATATAAATAACATTCCACATTATTTATTTCTAAATAAGCAGCCATTGCAAGACCTTGATTTCCTGCCCCGACTATCATAACTTTTGAATTCTCCATACTCACTCCTATTTTATGGTACTGCATATAGAAACAATCTTGACGGCATAGAACTCTGAAATCTGAAATATAATTTATAAGAAGGCTCTATCTCTTTTATATAAAGCGGAATTAGGAATAATTCTTCTTTCATTGTTCCTAAATTTACAATCAAACGTGGTTTATTTGCAATAATTGTATTCTTTGAACCTTTTATAATTTCTAAAACAGCAGCAGATATTCCTATATATATTGTAGAAATACTTTTTTCATCTATGCAAATATTGTCAATTGTATCTACATCTATAAATGAGCTAAAATTATCATCTATTCTGCAACACTTATCCGCGCTATTATTAAAACCCAGCCTAGTCTTCTTATCATAACATCCAATTTTTTCTAGTCTTTTTTTCTTCTCATCAATATAACTCAAATTTATACATAATTTATTAAAATTATTATCTTCTGGTTCCAGTCCAATCACTTTATTTATCGAATCCGCAGGTGCTGCTTTTAAAAAGCGCTGTATGCTTCCACCTTGATATGCTCCTATATCAAGAAAAGTTTCATTATAAGTTGGTTCATAAACATCATTACAAAATTCATCTATATCTTTCTTTGAAATATCAACCACATACTGTGGATTTTCAGTAATTCGAGAGTTTACAAATGCGCACAAATTTTCTCTTGACTCATTATCTTCCAATAATTGATATAACACTTCAAACTGTTTTTCATGCTTTTTAACAAACTTTCTATCAAAAGTTTTATGATGTTCAAACGGTCTTGCAATGCAAATAACATTTCTAAAAAAACCCTCGTTGATTAATACTTGCATTTTTCTATAACCCGCCGCATATCCAATTACTAAGTTATACTTCTTTTGACTTTTTATATTTGAGGTAAACTCCTCAAATTTTTGCACTGGTATGCCCATAAAATTTTCTTTTATATAATACCCATCATCTACCAACGCCAATTCAAACTTTACTCCTCGGTCCAAGAATTGCTTGTTCACAGCCTCTGCTAAATTTCCTATTCCATATAATACATATTTATCAGTTCTATTTTCTTCAATAAACTTATATGGATTTATCACTTTTGGCTTTACTACTATCTTATTCATAAACTCGTGCATTATATTAACCCTCCATTTTTTACTCATATCATTCATAACATATTTAAAATTTCATTCCTTTCCGCATTTTAACGAAGAAATGACTTTGTACATACTTGATATTCCAAGGTTTTCATAAAATGGTATAACCAGCACCTGCTTTGCCAGCTTCCTTGCGCACTCCAGTTCCACTCTCTTATACTTATTTTTAAAGCATGCCTGATCTGAAGTAATTGGATAAAAATACTTTCTTGCATAGATGTTATTTTCCCGTAATATGCAATACAGCTCATCACGCGTTTTCCCATACTCATCCTCAATCACAATCGGAAAATACGCATAATTATTGGTCGCTTCGCTATTCTTTTCAAAGATGCGGATGCCTTTCACATCATGTAGTCTCTCTATATAATAGTCATATCTTTTCTTTCGCTCTCTTAATGCTTCATCAATATGCTTCAGATTGCACAGTCCCATAATCGCTGCAAACTCATTCATCTTTGCGTTTGCCCCGACATCGCAGACAAGCTCCTCGCCACGAATACCGAAGTTCTTCAAGTTGTACAGCTTTTCGTAAATCCTATGGTCAGAAAAGGTTACTGCGCCGCCCTCAATCGTATTAAATACCTTTGTCGCATGAAAGCTGAATATAGAAGCATCCCCATAACTGCCAATGCCTTTTCCCTTATACTTTACGCCGAAAGCATGCGCTGCATCATAGATAACCTTCAGGTTATATTTGTCTGCTATTCTTTGTATTTCCTCTATATTACAGACATTCCCATACACATGCACAGGCAGAATCGCCACGGTTTTTTCTGTAATCAAATCCTCTATTTTCGTCTCATCAATTGTGCCGTCACTGAGTTTTACATCACAGAACACAGGTTTTAACCTGTTTCTCACAATCGCATGAGTTGTAGAAATAAAAGTAAACGGAGTGGTGATAATCTCAGTGCCTTCCGGAAAATCAAATGACTGGATTGCCAGCTCCAATGCCATATGACCATTTACCATAAGCGACAGCTCCGGTACTTCCAAGTACTCACACAGCCTTGCCTCCAGTTCCCTATGATATTGTCCCATGTTTGTCAGCCAATGGCTGTCCCACAAGGGTTTAATCGATTCTATGTACTCTTCATATGGAGGCATAGAAGATTGTGTTACAAATATTTTCTCTTCCGGCATATTCAAACTTCCTTGTATTGAAATATTATTACGCGCAAAAACAGCGCATTATATTCATTAATTGTTCTGAATAAAACACGCTGTTTTTACAACATCTCATATTATCTTTTATAATCTCACTGTTTTTCATGAAGCAGCTTCAATAAATCTTCCGGAGTGATCGCCTCTATCTCTTATTGCTCAAAATTTACTAACGCTCCATTCTGGCTTCCTCCAGCTCCTTTTCTTCATCAAAATCTTCCGGCAGATATTGTCTGACTATAGTTCTTGCCGCATCCAGCCTCAAAAAAGCCTGCCTCCCTGTGTCATCACCGAAATCTTCTGCTTTCATACCTGCCTTAGGAAGCATAAATCTTTGTATCATATCAATAAGAAAGCTCACATCGTCATCCGATAAACCTTTTATCATTTGAGAAGCCTGTTCCTGCAATACAGACATATCAAGCACCACCTTTCAATTACTTCTTTATGATAGTATAACTCTTTCTGCCTGTTTTCTCAATAAAAATATGTCTATAACTTTTTTTGCGTGTTTTATTCAGTTATCAATGTTCATACTTTATTATTTTGCTTTTACTCATCATAGATACCCTTCTTTTTGGTGTCCATGTGCACAAAAGCTCCTGATATAAGACAATTACATATATTACATCACTGTTGTTTATTGTGCCTGCATTAAATCTATTAACTCCACATTCTGTATCATCACCGGCTTCCCGGTCTGCTGATACATCTGCACAACGCTGCTTGGGTCCCCATAATATGCATCGCTTAGCACCACTGCTCTGTCAACGTCTGCAGTATCATCATAGATGCCCCATCCCTCTTCTTTATAATTTCTGACAAGTTTGTCATATTCTATCCACAGTGTTGGACGCATGGATTTGATGGTATTGGGTATCAGGGGGTGCGGACGCCACAAAAGGGCTGTCTCAGCCTGATTTTCCCTGAAAATGCCAAAGACATACTTCATTTTCTCCAGCATTTTCTCATTATGTGTTAAAAGCGCTGATATGCTTGTATTGTAAAAAATAATCTTCTTACGTGTTCCGTCGGGCTTTTCGATAATTTTCTGCCATTCTTTTGGAATTTCCACTTCTTCCTTTTTGGTGCTAAGCACCTTATCAAACTTTGGCGAGCCGAGTCCTAAGAACTTTTTTTCAAGCATTTTTTTGTCTATATGTTCATCGGGCAGCTTATTTGCCTTGGCTGCCTTTATGTACTCGTTAATATAAATCTGCCGCATTTTTTCAGACTGTACGATTACTTTATTGGCATTTATCACGCCAGGAAGCCATATGAAATGCTTCATGCCGTCAATCGCCTCCTGATTGTCCGGCTCGATTTCGTTTAGGACAAAATATGGGATATAAATAAGCTGCTCTGTATATTTCCGAAGATTTCTGCTGAAATATTTTTCAGGCACACATGTAACCATATTCCAGTCATCATACGGATTATGGATATAAACAGCATCCGGCTGTCTATCTTCAAGGTTATAGGTCCTGTAATCAGTTACTTCAATATCGGCAGGGTACTCGTTCCCCTCATAGTGCATTTCTCCAAGACTGCCATCCGGTCTGCGGTCATAATACGGTATCGGCACGCAGTATGCGTCGCATTCAGGGTCTTCCTTTGCTGCCAGATATACGCTTTCCAAGCTGTCCCACATTGATGCTTTATATGGGAAAAACACAATTTCTTTCCGAACAGTGATGTCATTCTGCACACTGTTCGATATTTTTATCAGCTGTCGATACAGTGACTTATATATCTTATTGGCATTGGCCTCTTCATTGTTTGTTAAGTTTTCATGAATCTGAAAGACAAGCTCACAATATTCTTCCAGCAGAGATATGGTGCAGAAGCCTTCCCCCTCTGTCTTTTCTATCAGCGTTCCAAGTGCGATTGCCCCGTCCTGACAGTCCTGCAGCAATAGAACCGCCTTCTGTATTTGCTTTTGTTCAATTGCTTTTTTAATCTCATTATGTGCCTGATCTAACAGTTTTAAAAAGCTTTGAGCCTGCTCCTTCTGTGCTTTTCTCATAATGTGTTTCCTTTCGCAGTATTCGCTCTGCTTATTATTTTTGTTAAATAAGGTATATTGGTCATCATTCGATGATGCAGATGATCTGCTTCGCTCCGCAGTACATCTTGTGTTTTTATCACAAGTTCCCACAGTCATGGCATACCCAATACGCGGCGGGCGCCGCCTTCTAATGCCGTTTGTAACTTTTCAGTACTATCTTCTTTTTTATATCAAAAGTCTGCTCATAGTCCTTTCGGTAAAGCTCTCTGCCAGGCAATATTTATCTGCTCTGCAGCGCTTATCTATTTTGCTGACTTCTTTGAACTAATCCTCTTTTTTTCGCATTCTGTGCGGCATTTTGCTTTTGTTCTATCTGATATCCGCATACACTGCAGTAAAAAATGTCTTCCTTTTTCTTTCCGATTGCACCGCATTTACTGCACTCGTTACTAATGTCCTTTCCAAATACTTCTACCAGCTCAATGGACTGCTCGGCACATTTCTGTCTTAATCTGCTTTTGATATATCCTCTCTGCCACATGGACACAGTATGATTAACTGCCTTATCTCCACCATGCTTTCGAGCCTTTGGAAGCTTTGGAATATAGATAACCTTCGGTTTTTCTTCTTTAATAAACCGATTCAGTTCCATATTGATGTAGCTGTGAAGCTGCTGTGTCATACGGCGCTTTTTTGCCTCGTATTTCTTTCTGCCGGGATTTGTATGAATGTTTGCCATGTACCGTGCACGCTGTTCCCTAACCCATTCAGACAATTCTATTTGATATTCTCCAAGCTTTTCTCCGTAGGAATGTCCTGTATCCGTTACAAGCATTGTATGAATGCCGACTGCAAGTCCTACTTCGCTGGTATAATCTGTATGCTTCTTTACCTCCACATATAAAGGCACATGAAGCTCTATGCTCCTCTGTTCCGGATAAAGTTTCATGTATATCTGACGGTTATAGCTGTTGTTGTCTGTCAGTGGAATAAAAATACGTTTGCGCTTTTCCTTCATCGTAATATAGATTCCATGATTAGCATATCGGTATGCCCGTTCTGTAAGTGCAAATCCGTTTGCTTCTTCCGAATGCATCTGCACATGACGTTTCCTGACTTGTCTGTTCAGGTAATTATTCAGCTTTGGCACTGACACCTTCGCGCAAAGTTCATCATATTGCTTCTGCATCGCTTTATCCAGCCTGACTTCCCGGCGGTTGAGCACCATCTCAAAAGCATTGCCAACCTTCAGCACAAATCTCAGGTAATGCTTTTCTTCGTCTGTAAATCCTTCATTGGCATTTACCCTTTGAAGCACCTCTGCCTTTATGGTTGTCCACTGACTCTTAATGCTGCCAAGTGCATCAAACACTGCCAGATTAAAGTAAACAAACGGCAAGGCAAGCTCATCTCTGTAGCCGCTTGCAATCATTTCATTCTGAATCGTATAACCCGGATAAAGCTTTGGCAGGCTCTTGATACCTCCGAAACGGCTGAAAACGTAATTTTTTACTTTGTTGTAATCGTCTGCTATCTCCTGCAGTTTTTCCATATTCTGAGAAGATATGGGTTCCTTATTATACTGATGAATGGTCTTACATATCTTTTCTTCTGCCATAGTGCACCCTCAACTGCCTTAATAATGCCAGCCAGCATCCATTTATGGCTTCATTTTAAATAAAGTATAGTTTTTTCAAATTAAAATTTTCTAATAACTGTCAGTCAAATTTCATCAATTAAAGCTTTATTTTTTGTTGATTTTTTGTAAATATGGTAGTAAAATAACATAGTAGTTTTGGAAAAAGATTTCATAAAAAAACTATGCTTTATTTAAAACCATAAAATTATTGCCAAAGGGCTGTTACTGAATAAAAGCTCAGGGTTCTCCGAACCGAAAAAGGCACCGACCATTTCTGACCGATGCCTCATGCATTTCTTCTTTTTCCTCTATTTCAATTTTATATATTCCGGGTTGAGCAGCAGGCATTCCTATAGCATTCTCAATCGCTCCGGTTAGTATCAATGTTCTGTATTCTGTTTTTGCAAAAGCTTTATACAACAGCCTCCACAATCGTCTTATTTCCAAGCCGAAGCTTTATCATTTTTCCTTCATTCTCCTTGCCCGATAATAAAACGTCGCTGTTTCCAAATCACAAAGCTTTGCAGCATCTTCTGCATTGATTTCCTTTGACACCCATTTATCATATGCCATGCGAAAATTAGGTACAGGCTTTTCCGGTCTGCCGAATTTTACACCGCGCTTTTTTGCTGCTTCGATCCCTTCCCTCTGCCTTTCTCTGATTGCTTTTCTCTCATTTTCACTCACATAGCTCAAAAGCGTCAGGACAAGGTCTGCAATCAGGGTTCCCAGTAAGTCCTTGCCTTTTCTTGTATCCAGAATCGGCATATCCAGCACGACAATATCCACGCGCATATCCTTTGTCAGAAGTCTCCACTGCTCCAAAATCTCCTCATAATTTCTGCCGAGCCGGTCAATGCTCTTTACATACAGCACATCATTTTCTCTTAGTCTTTTCAGCAGCTTTTGATACATCGGGCGGTCAAAGTCCTTGCCGGACTGCTTGTCTATGTAGATATTTTCGGGAGATACTCCCACCTCAGCCATTGCAATGACTTGTCTGTCTTCATTCTGCTGTTGTGTACTCACGCGCACATATGCATACATATTTCCCATAACCTATTCCACCTTTTCTTTCTATATCTCAGGCGAACGCAACATACAGCTCTCTGATGTTTGTTTTACCTATTCTTCCAATATACTCGACTAATTGCATCAATTCAAACAGGTCTGAGCTGCTTCCTTATTCCATACAAAAAAGCAGACAATATTGTAATGTACAATACCATCTGCTTTCCTGCTGCCAGTGTACTGACCGCTTATAATTTATGGTCAGTACACTGATTTTATTTTCTTATTTGTTGTAATATTTCCTTATTTACGCACGAGCAGCGACTTGCCTGTCATCTCAGCCGGCTGCTGCATTCCCATGGTCTCAATCAGCGTCGGAACGATATCTGCAAGGCATCCGCCTTCTCTTAAAGTATAGGCAGGGTCATAGTTTACAAGAATAAACGGAACCGGATTGGTGGTATGCGCGGTAAACGGCGCACCTGTCTCATAATCAACAAGCTGCTCGGCATTGCCATGGTCCGCACAGATGAACAGTGTTCCATTCACTTCAAGAACTGCCTCTACTGCCTTGCCGACACACTCATCAACAGCTTCCACTGCCTTGATAGCAGCCGCCTCTACGCCTGTATGTCCTACCATGTCAGGATTTGCGAAGTTGATGATAATCACATCATATTTGCCGGAACGGATAGCGTCCGTAAGCTTGTCGCATACGATATAAGCACTCATCTCCGGCTTCAGGTCATACGTCGCAACCTCCTTCGGAGAAGGCACAAGTACTCTGTCCTCACCCTTGTTTGGCTCCTCTACACCGCCGTTAAAGAAGAACGTAACATGTGCGTACTTCTCCGTCTCAGCGATTCTTGCCTGTGTCATATTGTTGGCTGCAAGCCACTCACCAAACGTATTCGTCACTGCAATCTTGTGGAATGCAACAGATTTATTGGGAATCGTGGGGTCATAATCAGAGAAGCACACGAATTTGAGGTCAAGACGCTTTCTGTCAAATCCCTTGAAATCATCATCGCAGAATGCCCTGGTAATCTCTCTTGCGCGGTCAGGTCTGAAGTTAAAGAATACAACAGAATCTCCGTCCTTAATTGTTGCAACAGCCTCACCATTCTCAACTACTACCGTAGGAAGTACAAACTCGTCTGTCTTGTCGTTGTCATAAGACTGCTGGATTGCTGCCGGACCGGAAGCTGCCTGCTCTCCCTTGCCCTCTGTCATTGCCTCATAAGCCTTCTGTACGCGGTCATAGTTGTTATCTCTGTCCATTGCATAGTAACGCCCCATAACAGAAGCTATCTTACCAACACCGATCTCTGCCATCTTTGCCTCAAGCTCCTCTGCAAAGCCTTTTCCTGATGCCGGAGGTGTATCACGTCCGTCAAGGAAGCAATGCACATAAACTTCTGACAGACCATTCTTCTTTGCAAGCTCCAATAATCCGTATAAATGTGTATTGTGGCTGTGAACGCCGCCGTCTGACAGAAGTCCGAACAAATGAAGTGCAGAATTCTTTGCCCTGCAGTTCTCTACTGCCTCCAAGAGTGCCGGATTCTCAAAGAAGGTTCCGTCCTGAATTTCCTTTGTGATTCTTGTAAGCTCCTGATATACGATTCTTCCTGCACCCATATTCAGATGGCCAACCTCTGAGTTACCCATCTGTCCCTCAGGAAGTCCTACCGCCATACCGCTTGCGTTTCCCTTTACAAACGGGTATTCTTTCATAAGCCTGTCCATCACAGGGGTATTTCCAAGCGCTACGGCATTATGCTCTGTCTTCTCATTTAATCCATAACCATCAAGAATCATTAAAACTGTCGTCTTCTTGCTCATTTCTTATTCTCCTTTTCTATTTCCTTTGATAGAAAAAGTATACACTTTTTTGAAGCTTTGCGCAACAAATTTCGCGACACAGTTATTCTTTGTGTTAAATAAAAAAGTAAATTCCACTTTAGGCTGAATTTACTCTTACACTCTGGTAAGATTCCATGTATGATACATATTACCTCTTATCCGCAGTAGAAATGAGGTAAATATGTCAAAGAAAATAGAAACAAACCAGAAACACATGACCCAGGATAACCGTGTAGTTATCGAAAAGGGGTTAGATGCTTCCAAGCCCTTGTCTGTCATTGCTGCCGAATTAGGTAAAGATCCTACCACTATCTCTAAGGAGATAAAGAAGCACAGGGCTTTTCAAGAACATAACAAATTCAATGAGCCAGCCTTTCGCTGTGCGCTTGCCAAAGACTGTCACAAGAAACATGTTTGCAGTACTGAACTCTTTTGTAAAAGGGAATGTAAGAGATGTAACAAATGCCATACTTTTTGCAAGGATTATGTTCCATTTGATTACTCATGCCCCAAAACAAAGAAAGCTCCTTATGTTTGCAATGGGTGTTCAAAAAAGAGCGGCTGCCGTCTTGATAAGTTTTATTATCGTGCCACACGGGCTCATAAAGAATACAAGACTGTTCTTGTAGAGGCCAGGGCAGGAATTAATGCTTCCGAAGAAGAAATCAAAGCCCTTGATGATATCATTAGTCCTCTGGTTGAAAATGGTCAGTCAGTCTACACCATCCTTCATAATCATCCGGAAATCACACAGTGTGAAAAGACTGTCTACAACTACATCGAGGCCGGGGTATTTTCTGTCGGAAACATAGATCTCCCAAAGAAAGTGACCTACAAACCCCGCCAATCCCACGGAACTGAAATCGATGATACCGGTGTTTTTGAAGGCCGCACCTATAAAGACTTTCTGGATTATCTGAGGGAATATCCTGATACAAAGATAACTGAGATGGATACAGTGGCTGGTCCGGAAGGAAGCAGCAAAGTCCTCTTAACTCTTCATTTTTGTAATGCAGATTTCATGATGGCTTACCTTCTTGACTCCAAAGAATCAATCGGCGTCGAAAAAACTTTTGACAGGATCAACAGAGCGATTGGCACTCCTCTTTTTTGTAAAACAATGCCTCTGATAATCACCGACAGAGGCGGTGAATTCAAGCACCCGGAAACTCTGGAATGCGGAATCGACAACATACTGAGAACAAGCATCTGCTACTGTGATCCAATGGCTTCCTGGCAGAAACCACACTGTGAAAAAAACCATGAGTATATCAGAAAAATCTGTCCAAAAACTATCACTACTTTTGACAGATTAAATCAGGACGATGTAAATCTTATGATGAGTCACATCAATAGTTCCTGCCGCGAGAGTCTTGGTGGCTTAACCCCATTCGCTCTTGCAAAAATGATGCTGCCAAAACAATTACTGGATTTCTTCGGCTTAAAAGAAATACCTGCGGACGAAGTTATACTTACGCCCGCACTACTCAAGGGTAAAACCGAAGTAAACGCGTAACACGCGAGCATGGGAAGCTGGTATTTCATGTGTTTACATTAGGGATATCTGTGCCAGGCTGGCACAACGTGCCAACAGGCTTTGTACCTGATCCTGTCCCAACAGGGTCAGGTGCGGAGCCTGTTCCCAAGCCTGTTACAGCATAGATATGGGTTCCTGATGTCAACACTTTAATTATCCTGCGACAAATGCTCCCAGACAATAAAAATCTGCGGATATGAGCTACCATAGTTTTGCTTTCAGGCAGGTGGAATTCAGTCTTACAGTATCCAATTCCAGTTGCCGGCGACCGCATACTCTTTTTTAGAATACATATGTCTCAGAATAACTAAATTCAACTATAAAGGGTCTGACAACATATGTCAAACCCTAATAAAACTGAATTTAGTCTTCAGTATGGAATTTAAGTTTACAAGTGGAATTTAACTTTTCATTCAACCCAGTTATTCTTTGATTGTAACAGTTCAGCCTTTTGCATTTCTACCCGGACGAAAACGGCAGATAATATCCCTCCGGCTGCCATTGGTTTCGAACAGGAATATAAACTGAGGGTAAAAAAAGTAAAAACCAGTTGACAACCTGCTGAAATAAGAGTATGGTGGATAAGTAACCGTTTACTGCATATATTTGGAAATGCAAATAGATGCCGCGCAGAAAGGAGGTAATATTATGTTTCATAAATTTGAAATCAAAGCACACAGCAATTTCATTATTATATTTAACAGTAAAATTATCTCCGGGGCATATTGTATTTGATTGATCGTACAATGATACTGTAATCCGCTGACCTCATGGGTGATTTTACCATGAGGTTTTTTTGTACCCTTTTACAGAAACCCGGAGACGATGAAGGAGGGAAATATTTCATGAGGAAAAAACTATCGACTTATATCCGGGAGTACAGATGGTCTTATCTGTTTGCTATTGCATCGCTGATCATCAGTGTCTCCCTTGACATGCTGGCTCCAATTCTAACCATGCATATCATAGATGATGTCATTTTAGGCGGCAATATTACAGTCCTGCCTTATCTGCTCGGCGGTATCTTAATTGTAGGAGTCGGCCGCTGCATTTTTCAATACACCAAGGAGTACACTTTTGACAAGGTTGGTTCTGCCATCGCCTCAGACATGCGCAAAAACCTGTTTGACCACATACAAAGCCTGAGCAGCAGCTTCTTTGACAAGACAAATACCGGAGAGCTTATGGCACGTGTAAAGGACGATATTGACAGAATTTGGAATACGCTGTCCTATGTAAGCATGCTGATTATAGAGGTGATCTTTCACACCTGTGTGGTGCTTTTCTGTATGTACAGACTCCACGCGGCACTCGCCGTCCTCCCGACCATCGCTATGATCCTGTCAGCTTTTATCGCTGTCAGCATGGAACGTCACCTCGGCTCCATCTATGAAGATATCAGTGAGGAAAACGCAGTGCTGAACACTGTAGCGGAGGAAAACATTGCCGGAGTCCGCACAGTAAAGGCATTTGCAAGGGAAAAATTTGAAATCCAAAAGTTTTTGTCACACAATCAGCGCTACTATGAATTAAATATGAAGCAGTCCAAGGTGTTTGTCCGCTATTACCCTTATCTGCAGATTATCACAAAGCTTCTGCCCATGCTGATGCTTCTGCTCGGCGGACGCCTTGTAATGGAAGGCACGATTACTTTGGGTGTGCTCGGAGCTTTTCTTGAGTACTCCAATAATATCATTTGGCCTATGGAAATGCTGGGATGGCTTTCTAATGATTTTTCGGCAGGCATTGCTTCCAACAAGAAGCTTGTCAAAATCTATGAACAAAAACCTGTCATCACAGAGGTAGAATCCCCTGTTATTTTGGATAGTGTGCAGGGCAGAATCGAATTTTCACATGTCTCCTTCCACAAAGAAGATATGCACGAAATTCTGCACGATATCACCTTTGAAGCAGCTCCCGGCTCTACCATCGGCATCATGGGTGCGACAGGCGCCGGCAAAACTTCGGTAGTGCAATTGCTGCAAAGACTGTATGATGCCACAGACGGGCATATCCTTCTTGACGGCATTGATATCAGGCAGTTGTCTTTAAAACAGCTCCGCAGCAGCATTTCATTGGTCATGCAGGATGTATTTCTCTTTTCTGACACCATCAATGAAAATGTGAAGCTTGGCAAGAAGGAATATATTGATGAAGCAATCGTAAGGAAAGCCTCCAAGGACGCTCAGGCAAGCAGCTTTATTGAACGAATGCCTGATGCATACGAAACCGTTATCGGTGAACGCGGCGTCGGTCTTTCCGGCGGTCAGAAACAGCGCATCAGCATTGCCAGAGCCTTAGCAAAACATACGCCGGTTCTGATTATGGACGATTCCACCTCTGCTCTTGATATGGAAACTGAACATGAAATCCAAAGAACCTTGAACGCACTGCCTGATACTACGAAGCTCATTATTGCACACCGAATCAGCGCGGTACGCCATGCGGACCAGATTCTTGTTTTGGAAAACGGAGCTATTGCAGAACGCGGTACGCATGACGAGCTTCTTGCCAGGAAAGGACTCTATTACGCAACCTATGTGTCACAGTACGGTAATCCGTCCGACACTCTTATCGCAGATGCTATGCTTGAGAAAGGAGGTACCTGCCACAATGGCAATTAATTCTTATAAACAAGATGAAAATATAAATGAAGTAAGTAAAATAAAAACTTTAGGCAGATTATTTGCTTATCTGCTCCAACACAAGCTGTCTATCTTTGCTGTACTGCTGATTATGGCATACTGTGTATGTGTGAGCCTGATTAATCCGCTTATTATCGAATCAGCCATCGACAATCATATCTCAAAAGGAGATTACGCAGGGCTGTACCGGCTTGCGGCGATTGCACTTGTCTTAAATGCAATCCTTATCCTGCTTGTAAAAGCGCGCATGTACATCATGGCAAAGGTTTGTAATCAGGTGCTTGTCACGATACGCCAACAGCTTTACACGCATATTCAGACACTTGATTTCAAGTTCTTTGACAGCAGACCTACCGGAAAAATCCTTGCGCGTATCATCGGTGATATCAATTCACTAAAGGATGTGCTTTCCAACAGTGTCACCACTTTGATTCCCGACTTTATCACGGTCTGTTCTGTTGTCGGAATTATGTTTGCCAAAAATGCAAGACTTGCCGCTGCCGCACTAATCAGCATACCGCTCATGGTTATCGGCGTATGGTTTATTCAGGTACGCTCACACAAATGCTGGCAGATATTCCGGAAAAAATCCTCCAACCTCAATGCGTTTGTACATGAGGATTTATCGGGCATACGGATTATTCAGAGCTTTACAGCCGAAGAAGAAACCAGGGATACATTTCACACTCTTGTAAAGGAACACCGAAGTTCCTTTATGGACGCTGTAAAATATGCTGATGCATTTGGTTCTGTCGTGGATTTCTGCTGGGGACTTGGAAATGTGTCTTTGTGGTTTACAGGCATTATGATTTTGGGGGTTGATCAGGTATCTATCGGCACGCTTGTTGCGTTTGGCACTTATATTTCTATGTTCTGGCAGCCGATTATGAATCTGAGCAATTTCTATAACCAGTTGATTACCAATATCTCCGGAGCCGAACGAATCTTTGAGATTCTTGACACCAACGCCGGGATTGAAGACGCCGAAGGAGTTTCACAGATGCCAGAGATTACCGGAGCTGTCGATTTTGAGCATGTAAGCTTCTCCTATGATGAAAACACTCAGGTATTGAAAGATGTAAGCTTCCATATTAATCCCGGCGAGACGATTGCACTTGTCGGTCCTACCGGTGCCGGAAAAACTACAATCGTAAACCTAATCAGCCGCTTCTATGATATTCAGGAAGGCGTAATTAAGATTGACGGACATGACATCAAAGGAGTCAGCATAGAAAGCTTAAGACAGCAGATGGGAATCATGACGCAGGACAATTTCCTGTTTACGGGAACAATCCGTGACAATATTGCATATGGAAAGCTGGACGCCACTGATGAAGAAATTATTGCGGCGGCAAAAGCGGTACATGCCCATGAATTTATCACAAAGCTTCCCGACGGCTATAACACAAGGCTGGAGGAACGCGGCGGCGGACTGTCTGTCGGTCAGAAGCAGCTCCTTGCTTTTGCACGAACAATGGTAAGCATGCCAAAAATTTTGATATTGGATGAGGCAACTTCAAGTATTGACACGAAAACAGAGCTCTTGGTTCAGGATGGAATTGAGGCTCTTTTGAAAGGCCGTACTTCCTTTGTCATTGCACACCGTCTTTCTACGATTCAGAAAGCAGACCGCATCTTTGTCATTGACAATGGCGGTATCGTGGAGGAGGGCAGCGCTAAAGAGCTGATGGCAAAACACGGCGCATACTACAGGCTGTACACGGCTCAACTGCAGGATGTGGTATAAACAATCGGGCAGGCTCGTGCGCATAAAGTAAAAACAGGCATAACTGCCTGTTTTTACTTTATGATTCATCTCTTTCAATTGCAGCCGCCAAAACATTTCTAAGCTTTCTCGTCAATGTAAAGGTGCCTGAATCCTTGAGCTGTATCATCATCAAAAAGGTCGTGTCATCCTTTGGCATATTGGCAAAATATGGTCCAAGCCAGCCATCCCAGCCGTACTCACCCATTGAGCCATTGATAATTGCCAGTGAAGGGTCTGTCATCACACGCATCAGATTGCCATAGCTAAAGCCTGCAAGGTTTTCCCATCCCATCATCATTGCCTGCTGATGCGGATAAAGATGACAGCCTGTCATATATTCCACTGTCGATGGCGACAGATAAGCTCTCCCTTTGTAGGTACCTTTATTGAGAAGCATTTGTGCAAAGCATCTGTAATCATCAATTGTAGACACCAGCCCTGCACCGCCTGATTCATAGCGAACATCAGCGTCCATATGGTTGCAGATTCCCAAATGGTTGCCGTGATATTCTATCAAACCGTCCGGTGTTGACTCATATACCTTTGTAAGCCGCTCTCTTTTTGATGCTTCCAGCCGGAAATCCGTATCCTTCATGCCAAGCGGTTCAAAAAACTCCTTCTTCAAAAATGTTCCAAAAGGCATTCCTGAAGCCGATTCAATCACAGCTCCAAGGATATCCGCACTCAATCCGTACCGCCAGCTCTCTCCCGGCTGAAATGCAAGTCTTCCTTCACCAAGTCTTGAAGCTGCCTCCATCGTTGTCATCGGATTATCCGAATACAGTCTCCTGTCAAGCTCGTCAAAAACTGATGCCGCATCACGGCTTGCCGGATCGGGATCACAGTTATAAGGAAGCCCTGATGTCATAGACAGGCAGTCCTTGATCGTCACCTGCCTGTTTGCAGGTACTTCGCCTGCTTCTGCAGCCACCTTCATATCCGCAAAGGTTGGTATATACTTAGACACAGGATCATAAAGGTCTATCACTCCCCGCTCCATCAAAAGCATTACTGCCGCAGAGGTGACTGGTTTTGTCATGGAATACAGCCTGAAAATACTGTCTCTTGTTATTTTCTTTTTATTTGCAATATCCGCATAGCCTGCCTCTGCATAGTATTGTTCCTCACCCTTGTGCAGCACGCAAAGATTACCGCCTGCAATCTGACCGCGCTGAACGCTTTCCTCTAATATTTCCCCCAGTCTCCCTAGTTTTTTCTGATTCATTTTACTCATAACCTGCACCAACCGTATTTCCTTTCCGTATTTTTATCCAACGCTCTTTTTCCTCGCCGTCCCTGCTGCCGCATCTTTGTAACCATTCAGAAAAGCATGCGCTGTTACTGCCCTGATTTCGTTTATGTAAGTCTATGTATAGAGAAAATGATACATTTTCTGGAATAGCTCCTCCACATCGACAGGCTTTGCAATGTGCGCATTCATTCCTGCATTAAATGCTTTTTCCACATCCTGGGCAAAGGCATTGGCAGTCATTGCAATGATAGGAATCGTCATGGAATCATGCCTGTCCATACACCGTATGGTTCTTGTGGCGGTGTAACCATCCATACCAGGCATCTGAATATCCATAAAGATTAAATCAAAGTGCCCCTCCTTAGATTTGCTGATGATATCAATCGCTTCCTCCGCATCCCACGCACAGGTTACATGTGCATGCGTGCGCTCAAGAATCGCCTTGATAATCTCCATATTCACCTCATTGTCCTCTACCACAAGCAGATTCTTACCTGTCGCATCAAGCACAAAAAGACCATCCTTTTCCCTGACAAAGTTTTTCTGTATTTCCTTGTCCTTCTTAAAACGCATCTGAACATAAAATTTTGAGCCGACACCCACTTCGCTTTCAATACGCAGTTCAGCATCCATGGCATCAATGATTTTCTTGGTGATATTCATACCGATACCGCTGCCCTCAACCCGCTGTACAAACCTGTCCTCTGCACGCTCAAAAGGCATAAATATATGATTCTCAATAAATTCCTGCGTCATTCCCACGCCTGTATCTGTTATCTCAAACCCATACTCGGCACACTCCGCATCAGCGCTCTCAATTTCCTTAATACTGACATCAACCCTTCCAAAAGCCTCTGTATATTTAATGCCATTGCTGATAATATTCATAAGCACCTGCCTAAGCCGCACGGAATCACCAAGCAGATTCGTATGTTCAATGTCGCATTTTATCGTGAGCTCTACCTTTCGGCTTCTTGCCATCTGCGTAAGCACAACCTGAATATTGTCAATCAGCTCTGTCAGGCTGAACTGATATTCTTTAAGCTTAAGCTCCTGCATCTCAATCTCAGACATGTCAAGGATATTGTTGAGCAGGTTGAGAAGCTGTGTGGAAGAAGCTGTAATTTTATTCAGACAATCCTGAACCTTTTCTTTATCATCAATATTGAACCGGGCAATATCCGTCATTCCGACAATCGCATTCATCGGTGTTCTGATATCATGCGACATATTCGTCAGAAAGCTTGTCTTGGCAGCATTTGCCTTCTGAGCATTTTGTTTCTCCTGCTCCGCCTCTACGATTGCTCCCTCAATCCGTTCTGTCTGTTTCTTCTGTACATATTTCTGATATTTCAGTATCATTCCGATAGAACATGCCACGGCAAAAATCGCAACCAGATTGTCCTGATAGTAATACAATTCATTATCGATGTCTTTAAAAATATCCTGATGAAAATAACCGTAAACAAACAAAAAACTATCCATTGCAACCGTAAGCAGCATCATGATTTTAAAGTAAATACCGCTTGGTATAATACACACAAGTATCAGTCCGAATACCAGCCAGACCGGCATGCCTGATTTGACACCGCCGCCTTCCGCTACCAGAAACATAAAGGGAAACATTACAAAGTTAATCGGCGCTATGACTAATACCGAAAAAATCCTTATCATTTTGGGATACAGATTCGCAAGTATTGACAGCACAATGAGATACATCCATAACGCAGCCATCATCAAAAGTCCCGTTGTCTCATAGTGCATAATATATTCCGTAACCAGAATACAGGTAAGCGCTATAATTCCTATTGAAATAACAGAGTTATAAATCAGCAATTCAGAATCAATATCATTGATATATGCTTTGATATAATGATTGATGTTATCCTTTAATTTCTGCAACATTTACATCCCACCAATTTATTTTTTTGTATCCTCTCCTGTCAGCTCCACAAATCTCGAAAATGCTTCTTCATGCATCTTTGAAATCGCATGCGGATTACGCTTCAGCAATGACCTCATGCGTCCATACTCTTTTCGCTCACGCGGACCATTGAGTTTTTCCATCAAAGCGGCTTTTGAATTTTTGCCGCTCTCGCCAAGCTTATCGTACATTTCTTTTCCGGTTTCCAGCGCAGAGTTCAGCTTTCGTAAACCTGCCTCTGATTTCTCCTTGATTCCGCCGCCGTAAAAGGCTGACGCAACCTCAAAGTGCTTCTGGAAATGCCGGAATTCCTCGCTGCTCTGCTCAAGGTTCATAAGCACCTCCTTGAGATTAATTGCCTCCCGGACGCTTTCCGCCACATCAACCGATAGATATGCCGTGAGTATAAATACAATGACCTCCAAAAGATTACTGTTCATATTGAGTGCCAGCCGTTCGACCGGCTTATGTCCATATAAAGTCAAAATAACGGAGAATGCTCCCCATGCCAATGACGAAGTCAGGCAGATATGTCCGTTTAGATTAAAAGGCTGTCCGCTGTAATCCCAATATCTTACATGAAACAGCCTTTCCATGGCCGCACCGGTAAAGTATTCCAGTATCGTAGCGCTCACCATGCCGACGATAAATACCAATCCTGCATTTGTCCGGAAAGGCAGCGTAAAAATCAAAACAACAATGGCTCCTGAACCATATATCGGCAGAAACGGTCCTCTCAAAAATCCTCTGTTGACCCATCTCGCCTTGAGCACGGAAACATAGCAGGTTTCCCATACCCACCCCAAAAAACAGTAGAAATAGAAAAAGAAAAGCCATGTAGAGAATGTATATATCATTGATATCCCTCCAGATATTTTCAGATTTCATAATCATGATAATCCTATTGTATCGTTTATTGTGCAAATTTCCAACCCTATTTTAAAATAAATTGCAGCAGTTCTCTGCAATGCAGAGCAGGAGCATTCCGTTCTTTACCTCAATGACTGCATCTGTGCCTGCAAATTCATTGCTTATCCCAATCGGAAATTCCTGCTTCAATGTGACATCATCGAGAACATATTTCAATCCTGTCTCCGAGACGCCATACGCATCACCGCCAAAGGCAAAAACAGAAAGCCTTCTTCCTTTCTCATAGTCACCTGCACGAAAAAGTATTTTCTCATTCCTGATAAGGAGCAGTCTTTCCATATCGCCTATAATCGTTCCTCTCGCACCACGGTTCATCAGATACAAAAGGCATTGGATATTGGCAATGGTGTGGTCAAGCCTTCCTCCAAGTGCACCATACAGTTCAAAGGATTCATATCCGGAGGCAAGTCCTTCTTTGACAGCAGCAAGCATATCGGTATCATCTTTTTCCACCGGAAGCTTTTTTACGGGAAATTGCCCAAGTATTTCCGCCTCTCTTATGGAATCCATGTCTCCCAATACCATATCGGGATGAACCCCTGCTTTCAATAAATAATCCATGCCTCCGTCAGCAGCAATGCACAAATCCTCACTGTCCCATACCAATTGTTCTTTCAGCTTTTGTATGCTGCACTCTCCAGCCCCGACTATAACACATTTTTTCACTCTTCATCATCCCTGTTTCCATAAGTTTTCTATATTTTCCGGGCAAGTATTCTTTCACATTATAACATACAAAGAGAAATTACGCAAAATATCCGCCAAAGCATCTGCCCCGGCGGACATTCTATGGATAGAAACCATTCTCTACTGCAGCAGCCACTAAAAATTCTTGAAAATGTCCGTCTCTTTTTGAAGCGCTGCAGCGATCTGCTGGTTTTCGTTCATTCTGCTGCTGATATTCTCCATATCCTCAACAAGTACCTGTGTGCTCTCTGCTGCTCCCGTTACACCTCTGGCGCCTTCCTCAATTGCATCCGTAATGGTTCCGATTGATGCCGCAATCTCGTCAACTGCCTTCTTAAGGTCGTCAGTTTTTACAGCAAACTCATTCATGACATTTTCAATGTAAGCAGCGTTTTCTTTGTACTGTTCTCCGCTGCTTACAAAGTTCTCAAACTCAGGAAGAATAGAATCTGTCATATATACAACAAGATCATTGGAATGACCTGCAAGATTGTGAACAGCATTGGTGACAACCTTATTAATTTCCTGAATGCGGTTTGCCGTTGCACGGCTGGAATCCGCAAGCTGCCGAATCTCATCCGCCACTACTGCAAACCCCTTTCCTGCTTCTCCTGCCCTTGCAGCCTCAATCGATGCATTCAGCGCCAGAAGATTTGTCTGGCTTGAAATATTCAGAATATCATTTGTCAGTCCATTCACCTGCTCTACGCTCTTGCTGTCCTCTATCGCCTGATTCAGCACAGACAGGATTTCCTGTACCTTCGTACTCGTCTCCTGCATATTTGCCTTGGCATCAGATTCCATCTTGTCGGCATTTTCCTTCATCTGCTTTGAATAGCTGTTAAGATTGCCTGACTTGTCTGCAATTACCTCAGCCTCGCTGCGGACGGAATCCGCACTCTGATTGATAATGGCAGCGGAATGTCCGACCTCCTGCATGGTAGCCGACAATTCCTCCGTAACTGCCGATAAGTCTGATGCACTGTCGTTTGATGTTCTTACACTCTGCTGAACTTCACTTACTACCTCCTCAAGCTTTCTGGAATTTTCAATAATCATCTTCATGATACTTTGAAGCTTTCCCATAAAGGTATTGATGCCCTTCTCCAAATCAGCAATCTCATCATTGGATAAGATGCTGATTCTTTTCGTCAGGTCGCCCTGCCCCTGATCAATCCCCTTGATAATATCATTAATCTCACGGTTCGCAATGCCCAGCTTACGGATAATCAATATAAATACACTGTATAATGTTATCAGCAGCGCTGCAACGCACAATACCACAATCACACCGTTTTTCAGCACTGCTTTCTTGTATTCCTCTGTCAGGTCTATACTTGCCTGCTCAGCATTTTCCCTTACACTCTGCATCATCAGCCCGACCTGCTGCAGCATCTCATCGCTGTACTGCTTGATCAGTCCGTTTGCAAGCGCAAATGCAGCTTCTTTGTCGTCATTTCCGCTGTATGCCATTAGATTTGCAATCTCATATTTCATCGCTTCATAATTGGATACTATCGCATCATATCCTGAAGCATCAACTGCAGCAAGACTATCCTTGTACTCTGACAAATAATTATCAAGAAGCTCTTCTTCGGCACGAACCTCTTCAACCGTCGCGATCAGCGTATCAAGATCTGTTGCAATGATATGCGAAAGCGCCTTCTTATGAATCTCCTGCAGCTCTTTCTGAATATCGCTAAACAGCGTAATATCAACCATATGCCTTTCTGATATGGTAACTGCCGTTGTATTTACGTTTCTAATGTTCATGATTGCTGCAACATTTGAGAAGACTGCCAGTACCCCAAGAATAAAAACAGGAACTAAAATAATTACTTTTATGCTTAACCGCCTCTTGTTTTTCATTCCGCACCCCCTTACTGCACTACTGAAGCACAAATTCCTTCCACAAGCTTATCCACCAGCTCCTGCAGCTGTATATTATCCGGATTTCCGTTTATAATCGTATTGACAAAATTTGTGCACGCATCCCAATAGCTGTTTCCCACTCGCTGAAGCGTTCCGTACTGTGACTGGTCAATCACGGCTGCAATTGCAGGAACCTTGCCGACTGCATCTGAAGCAGCTGCATTTTTATTAGAAGGTCCCTGACTTCTCTCCTCGAAGCGGAGTGTCTGGTTTTCCTCATTGGTAATCCAGTCCGCGAGCTTATGCGCCCATTCCGGATGTGCGGAATATGTATTTACGCCGAACATTTTATACCCCTTGAAGGAGGACATCTGTATCTGCTGTCCATTACAGGTATAGGTAGGAAGCTTACATGCCCCATAACCACTTCCCCATGCCTCCTGTATACTCACTGCATTCCATACGCCGCTGATACCGGCAATACAATCACCTGATTTTGCCGCCTCTACAAAATCGCTGTCAGGCTGTGCTATAAATCCGGGATTTGCCGTAATATCTAAAAGCGCCTGCGCGACATCAACCCCTTTGATGCTTCCTTCTGAGGAATTCCACGTACAATAGTTGGTGACGCCATCGTCATTGATTCCAAACTCAAGCCCTGTATTTCCATAAAAAGAATACAAATACCAGCCGGAAGTCAGTTCCATTGATATCTTCTTGCCGTTTTCCGCCGCCACTGCCATAATTCCGTCCAATGTCTGAACATCGGCTTCAGACAGGTATTCTTTATTGTAATACAGGAAATATCCGTTATCAGCAGAATACGGATACGCATACAGCGTGCCGTTATAGGAAGCTGCATTAACTGCATCTTCCAGGTTTGCCGCTTTAACCTCCTCCTGATTGACTACAGGAGAAAGCGCTCCGCCTGCAATCAAACTATACAGCTGATCATCCGGCATGGAAAAAATATCTGCCGCATTATGAACATCTCCCAAAACATTTTTTCTGGTATCCGCATCACCCGATACCTCAATCGTAATATCAAAATCAGCCTGTCCTGCATACTTTTGTTCAAAACTGTCAATCATCTTCTGCAGATTCTCAATATTTGCTTCCTCTACCCAGATGCGCAGCGCTACTTTTTCCGGTTCCGTCTGTTTGCTCTCATCTTCTTGCCCCATGTTCCCGGCTGCCGCTTCTGTACCTGCGGTATCACCAACACCTGTATTCCCACAGCCTGCAAGCATTACAGGCAATAAAGAAACGGACAATAAAGCAGTCAATAATTTTCTCTTCACAGCATTTCTCCCTTTCTTAAAAAAATCATCAATTTTTGTAAGCATTTTTCTTTTCACAGTTTGGTGTAACTGAACTACTATCTTTTATAATATACCATCCGTTTCTTTTTTTCAATCTTATTTTAAGCATTTTAAAGTATTATTGCACAATAGCAGGCATATTTTTTACTCAATTATAGGTTCTTTTATCAATGACCGTCACCTTTCTGCCGTCAAAATATCTTTTTTTTCCCTGTTTTGCCACAATAGTATTAGGCATTATTCCTATTATGTCTCGTACTGCCCCCGCCACTCTGCGCTTTACAGCTTCCTCCTCATCCGCGGGCAATGTCCCGTCAGGCTCATCAGGCCCGATCAATACCTCCACTGTGTCAAGATGATGCTCTCTTTTCACAGATACCCGGTAAACGGCCCTGATATCTTCAAGCTGCATAAGAGCCGTTTCAAGCTGACCCGAAGACACCTGCTTTCCCCTGATAAAAAGCTGCTGCTGTGTTCTGCCGGAAATGCGTTCCAGCCTCGCAGTCGTTCTTCCGCACCTGCATCTGTTATGGCTGATGCTTGTAATGTCTGCTGTTCTGCACCTAATCAACGGTATTCTCTCATTACAGAGCGATGTCAGTACCAATTCTCCTTTTTGTCCGTCAGGTACAGCCCTTTGTGTCCTCGGATCAATCACCTCGGGAATATAATAATCCTCCTGAACATGCATTCCATTCTGAAACCGGCATTCACCCGCCGTTCCAAATTCAGCGAACTCTCCCAGTCCGTATATATCATATATCCGAATCCCAAGTTTTGTCTGAAGCTGCTTTCTTGCCGATTCCTGCCACGGCTCTGCACTGCATATTGCAGTCTTTAATTGAAGCTGTTCCAGAAGTCCATACTCTTCAGCCATCCTCGCAATCCGCATCAGATACGCAGGCGTACACATTACTGCTGTAACACCGGACTCTTTCATCATCGCTGCCAGCTTTGACGAATTGCTTATCGAAAACGGTACAGCAGCAGCCCCCGTCTTTTCTGCTCCGCTGCAAATGCCGGGAGCGCCCGCGGACAAGCCGTAAGGATACGCTGCCAGTATCTTATCCCTTCCCGACAATCCTGACATGCAGATTGTCCTTGCAGCACATTCACTCCAAACATCAGCAGTATGTGTATCAAAAGAGCAGAAATTTTCCAAATCCTCCCTTGTGGTGAATGGCAGCTTGTCCAAATCTTCAAGCCCATGGATGTCTCCGGGTTCAATCCCCTGCTGCTGCATCTTTTTCCGGTAATATTCCGTGCCATAATACATGTGCTTTACAAGCTTGACCAGCCGTCTTCCCTGCAGGTCAATTAATTCATCTCTGCTTATGCATTCCCTTGATTCATTCCATATCATAGCAGTTCCCTCCGAACGATGCATTATAGTTCTATATTATCCACCATCTATCACCCCATTGCAAGCTATAATTTGATATTAACAGCAACTTATGTAACAATTCAGCTTCCGGCTTCCTGTTACAGGACTCAGGGCATGCAGAACCGCTTCGTGGCGCCTTGAATCTTATATCATTATTTTGCATGGCAAAACATTGCATAATTTTAAATTGTGTGTATATTTTGCTGTATTTTACGGTTGTTTTTTGTTCAATGTTCTATTTTGCAAATTTTAAATGACATATCTCTCATAATCATGCTATAATATAAACGTTATAAAAACGTGTGAAGTTCTATCATCCTTTATGAATTTGTGTCACATTATCAATAAAACAAGGAGTGTTACCACAAATGAAGATTTCTGTAAATAAGAAAAATTTTATATTATACACCTTGCTTGTTGTATTCATTTTCTTATTTTTATTATACATCTTTTTTTATGACAGAGCCACGGATGCCCGTCAGCAGCAGTCAGCATACTCCGTGCTGAAATGGGAAGATTATAATAAGCATACCAGCATTACCAAGACGGTTGTTTCAGGTACTTTAAATGCAGATGACAGTGTAGGGAACGTTCTTGCATTTTATTCCATTCATCAGAGCATCGAGGTTTATGTCGGCAGCATCCTCATCTATCAATATCCTGTTCAGAACAATAATCCTTTTTCGGAATCTCCCGGTTACTGCTGGCATTTTGTTAAGCTTCCTTATAAAACAAACAATGTCAAAATCGTTTTTCAGAGTCCATACCGGTTATACCTGAACCGCATACCGGATTTTTACATAGGAAATGCTCTTTCCATTTCTTCCTATATTGTTACATCCAATGTCCTGCCATTTTTGATATGCATTATCATGTTCGTGCTCGGCATCGTTATGATTGCATATCATCTGATGGTATCGCGCAATGTTCAGACCAAGGGAAAGCTGTTTAAGCTGGGAATATTTTCTCTGTTTTTATCCATATGGTCCGTTAATGAATGCAGCGTGATGACTCTGATTATGAAAAATAATTTAGCGACCTCTTATATTTCTTTTCTTTCACTGATGATGCTTCCTTATCCGTTTGCCATGTTTGTCCAGACCTTTTATGAGGATGACAGCAAAATCTGGAACGCCTTCGCTGAAATCAATATTGTGCAGATTGCCGTCTGCATACTGCTTCAGCTTGTCGGAATAGCAGATTTAAGAGATACGCTCTGGACAACGCATGTTATGATGGGAGCGCTAGTTATCATTATTTTCGTCCAGTCCTACAAGCTCCTGAAAAACGGCAGGCAGTCCCGTACGATCAAGATTCATATTTTCTGTATTATCATCTGTGCAGCTTCTTTAGTTTTAGACATTATAGGATATTACACCGGTTCATGGGAGAGCAATACATTCGGACGCCTTGGCTTCCTTACATACATTATGGTGCTCGGTATCTCTTCTACCAGAGAATCAGCCTCCCTGATGAAAATGGGACAGGAGGCAAACGCATATCAGACGCTTGCTTATACAGACCAGATGACAGGTCTGCGCAACCGCACTTGTTTTAATATCGATTTTGCAAAATTGTCGGAGAAACCTGATGATATCTGCGTGATTGACTTTGACCTCAATAATCTTAAGTATACCAATGATACTTTCGGCCACAGCGTCGGCGACATCTATATTAAGAATTGTGCTACAATAATTTATGAAATATTTAACGGCATTGGTACCTGTTACCGCGTCGGCGGCGACGAGTTTGTAGCTCTGATTGAAAACTCCTCTGCCATCGACCTGACACATTATCTGGCAATGCTAGAGTCCAGCGTAGATGCATCAAACCGCGCAAATAAGCAGAACAAAAACCTGAAAATGCAGATTGCTTACGGCTGCGCCATTTATTCATCAGACGTTGACAAAAATCTCGAGGATACCTACAACCGGGCAGATAAGATTATGTACAGGGATAAAAAGGCAAAGAAAAGCACGTTTACAAAATAGCAGTCAATACATTAGAATACAACAAAAGAAGCAGCTTATATTACTTGCTGCTTCTTTTGTTTTGGAATTATTTTTAGGATTATTTAGGAGCGTTTTTATATCAAATATACCAACTGCTGCTATTGCTGTAATTATTATAATAGCCGGTATTGTAATTGGAATTGCTTGTCCCGTATTTGCTGTAGGTAGAGGTCGCGCCATAAAGTTTATTTAACACGGTAAGGCTGTTTGATGCAGCGCTTTCGACAGCTTCCATCTTAGCACTGATCTTGTCCGCAAAGCTTCCTTCCTTCGCAAATAAGGCTTTCACCTTTTCTAAATCAGCATTCGCCAGCGTCTCTTTGTCAATGGTAAGCTCTCCTGTTTTGGATACGGTGATACCGATTTCCTTAAGCGCTGTCGTATTTGCTGCAGTAATATTGTCAAGAGAACGCTGAAACGCCAGATTTGCTGAACCGCCTATATCGTCCAGGGCACTGTATACGAGATTATAGTCTGTCACAAAGCTTTTAACATTTGCGATAAGATTTTCGCTGTCATTCTCTTGTGCCTTTTTTCCTGTCTCGTCATCTGTATAAGACATTTTGCCAATTGAAATCATTTCTGCAGTGCCAGTCTGTATATCATTGGCAGATTTCTCCATCTTCTCATACATAGCAATCTGCTTGGATGCCTGTGTTCCATAGGAAGATGCTGTGGAAGCCGTTTTATTTGCTGAGCTTGTATTGGTGCCTGCTGTCGAAGTTTTACTGCTCAATACCCTTTTGCTGCGGCTTCTTATCGCACTTCTTAAATTTCTTGCTCTTAGTAGTGAATTTCTTGAACTATAAATATTCATTCAGCTTCTATCCTTTCCAATATATACTATATACAAACTTTTCTCTTTCATTCAAACAGTAAACTGAGGAGCTTGAGTTCTTTCAGCCTTTACGCTTTCTTAGTCAGCAGCAAATGCAGCCCACTAGGCTGAACTGTAACACAAAGTCATTTTTGTTTACGTAATATATATCGGTAGTATTTCTGAAATGTTAATAGCAAAACAAGGTATTTTTATCTATTTTCAGGAAATTTCGGAAATTATATGCAATTTCCACGCAATTTATTCTTGATTCCTTTATCCTTTATTTCTATTGAGGTCGTTGTTATAACTGCAGTTCCAACCACTCTCCATTTTGAAGCTGCCAGCGATAATATTCTCCCTTGGGCGTGCCGTACTTTTCCATGATTGCCATAATCGTGCCGCCGTGTACCACAAATGCTGCTGTTTCCGCATTCAATGTCTGCAGCTGCTTCAGGCATTCCTCAAAAGCATTCTGGCAGCGGATGGTAAAAGCACTCTTTCCTTCTCCCTCAGGAAAAGCACTCTCCCCACCGCTTTCAAGCCAACGAATATAGTCCGGATTATCTTTCAATTCCTCATAATTTTTGTTTTCAAACAGTCCGAAATCCATTTCCCGCAGTCCGTCGCAAAGTATCATTTTCTGCCTTCCATATATTTGCTTCGCTGTCTGAATACACCGCTTCAAGGGACTTACATAAATAACCTCCGCCTCAGGGTATGTGCGTTCGGCAAGCTGTCTGATTCCCTCCTCACACAGGGGCTCGTCTGTTTTTCCAATATATCTTTTCTGCGCATTTCCCTGGGTCATGCCATGGCGTATTAAATATATTTTCATATTTCCAGCTGTATTTCTCCTTTCTTTTCCGGAGTATTTTTAAATCATTTTCCGGCAAGGCAGCGCTAATTTTTATACCCTGGTCATATCTGCTCTTGTAAACTGAAGGCAGAATGTCGCTTTCACGATTCCTGAATCACCTGACCAATGCCGCTTATCACACGTATGACCCGGTCTGCCTTTTCTGCCAGAAAACAGCCTGTATATCCCACTGCTTCGCGGTATAATCGGTCCGCCTTCTCAACAGGAACAATACCGCAGCCAACTTCATCCATTGTAATAATAAGGTCCGGTCTTTGCCGGAGCAGCCGCTCCAATATATCTGTGACAGATTTTCCGATAATTTTATAGGATTCATCTGTCTTTTCTGCAGCGCTGACTGCATTTAGGCCGGACTCTGCATTTGCAATTATATTCTTAATAAGCTCATGCACATTTAGGATACAGCCTGCTTGGGCGCCCTTTGTCATAAGGAACTCCTCTATATCCGAAAGCTCTGCATTTTTGTCAATATCGCAGCAGTTGCATACCATGCTGTCATCCATATGAAAATTTGCCTTTATATAATGATACTTTCCCTGATAAGCCCCGCCTGTCACAAATATCATGCTAATCTCCCATTCTTAAATTTGTACACAAACACAGATTCTCTCTGTATAAAAAACGTCATATATATAATGTATTTTCACACTCAACACGCTATCTTTCCATAAAATAGTAATCTACGCACCGATTCCCAAAGCATATCCGCCAAGCACTACGATATATAGAAGAACCTGTTCACACACCTGCAGATACCAGCCTGCCAAGTCTCCTGTAATGCCTCCAAACTGTTTTTGGGACATTTTATAATAATACCAAAAAACTGCTGCAAGCGCGATAAGCATTGCTATTCCTATCACTTGATGCAGCGCAGTCAGAATGCCAAATGTTGCAAGCAAATATATCAGCAGTCCTGTCCTGACAACGATTTTTGCACTCATTTTCTTAAAGCCTGCCAGAGAACTTTTTTCAGCGCCTTTCCCTGTAGCGCTTGGAAATGTGACTGCCGCCAATCCACTTGTGATTCTTGACAGGATATAAATAAATGACACGCATGTCATAATATTCATTTTGTTACCGCTTCCTGCTAAACTGCTATGTATCTCACTATATGCACCTACATTCAGCACCAGATACACACCAGTCCATATCACGGCAAATGCCCCTACATGTGAATCCTTTAATATCGTAAACTTTTTCTCCTGACTCCCATAGGAGGACAATGCATCTGTCGTATCCAGAAAGCCATCCATGTGAAAGCCTCCTGTAACAAAAAAAGGAATTGCCGATGCTACCGATGCATAAAAAAGGTTTCCAATGCCAAGTTTCTCACATAATATATACCATCCCATCTCCAAAATTCCTATCACAACTCCTATCAGCGGAAAACCCAGAAATACATACCGCATATCCTTTTCCGTATACATAAGCTGGGGCATGGGGACTCTGGAATACATGGAAAATGCAAGACAAATGGTCTTAAGCACACTCATGCTTTGCTGCCTCCTTTTATAAATACCGGAATCCCATACACAACCTCTATGACCTCATCGGCAAGCACTGCAAGCGCTTGATTTATCTCCCCCAACAGCCTGATATAAGCAAGCGTCTGCGTATCATACTGCATCGTGTCGGAAAAGACTTCGTTCGTAACTGCCACAAAATTTTCCGAGCAGTCTAAAAGATGTTGGATTCCTTGTATGATTCTTGTTTTTAACATTGCGGCTGACTGCGGCTCCTGCCTTGCAAACATTTCATTTGCTGCCAGATTGGACATACACTCAAGCAGTATATTTTTTCCTTTGGGTATCTCTGCTGTCTCCATATCCAAATAAATTTCCCTTGTCTCAAAGCGCCTCTGTGCTCTTTGCCTTCTGTGCTTTTCTACCCTGGCTCTGCCCTCATCGCCATAGGGCTGCATGGTTGCAATATAAATTGCCGACTCACTCTTTGGTGTCAGCTCCATAATTCTTTTTTCTGCATATTCAGATTTGCCGCTGGCACTTGCCCCTGTCACTACAATAAACATCTTTCCTCCAAAATTAAGGCTTTTTATCTGCTTCCACGCGATATATCAGCGTCATATCATCAGGACTGCGGTGTATACGGTTCAAGCTCAATCTCACGAAACGTATGTGCTGTTCCATACTCCGCCATGATAATATCGAGAAGCGGAAACAAAAGTACTGCACCAGTTCCCTCTCCAAGGCACATATCCGCATGCAGCACTGCACTCTTTTCCATTGCCTCCAACAGCAGCGCTCCTGCCGGTTCTTTTGAAACATGCGACGCAAATATGTAAGGCGCACACTCCGGTATCATGCGCATCGCTGTCAGTCCTGCAACAACGGATATTACGCCGTCCATAATAATTGGTATCCGGTGAACCATTCCTCCGATACAGGTTCCTGCCATCGCTGCAATATCAAAGCCTCCAAGCTTTTGCAGCACATCGAAGGCGTCCTTTTTATCAGGTCTGTTAACTTCCACAGCCTTCCTGATCACATTGATTTTTCTTGCCAGTGCACTATCGGAAAGTCCCGCGCCTCTCCCTGTCAGCTCCCCGGCTGGCCTGTCAAGCAGAACACTCGCCATCGCGCTTGAGGTTGTCGTATTTCCGATTCCCATCTCGCCAATCGCAATCATCTGATAGTCTTTCTCCTTCAGTTCCCCGACGAGTTCGATTCCTACTCGAAGCGCTTTCAGGCATTGTTCCGCACTCATGGCGGCTCCTTCTGCAATATTACCGGTTCCATATGCTATTTTTTTATTCAGAAGCTTCGGATGGCATACATCTTCCTTGATGCCGATATCAACAGGGTACACCTGTGCCCCTGCTTTCTGCGCCATAATGTTAATGTTTGCCCTTCCTTCCGCCATGCTCTCTGCCACCATTGCAGTGACACTGCTGTCAGACTGGCTAATCCCCTCGGACACCACACCGTTATCTGCGCAGTAAGTCAAAACAGCTTTATTTTTCAGATGAAAGATATGTGTGCCATAGATGCCTGCAAGCTGTATGACTGCCGTCTCAAATTTACCGAGGCTGTTCAGCGGCTTTGCGACATTGTCCCACTGCTCTTTTGCCAACTCCATTGCTGTTGTATCGGGGTAATTTACCTGTAGCTTTAGTTCTTTATATAAATCTGTCATGTTTTATCATTCCTTTCGCATTACGCAAGGCGTATACAAAACGATATTGAACCATATTGATTCCCTGCTGCAGCAAGCTTCCGCTTTCTCAAGGGTAGCTGCAAATCAATACTCTATTCCCGGTCTTGCGTGCACTCCCTTTTCGTAGGGGTGACGTACGCATGCCATTTCCGTAATATAATCAGCCTGGTCAAGAAGCTCCTGTGCCGGATTCCTGCCTGTAAGCACCAGCTCTGTCTTGTACTGCTTTGCCATGTTTATAAGTGTTATAACTTTTTCCTTGTCAATCAATTCATTCTGATATGCGGATAAAAGCTCATCCAATATCACGAGCTGATACCTGCCTTCCTGTACTGCTTTTATCAGTCTGTCAAGTTCCTTATCGTTAACTTCTTTTAAGTGTGCTTTCTCATCCGGTGTCATCTTCCATGTAAAACCATATGAATTTTTCACCGCGACAAGCTCTATATTTTCAATCGTCTGCAGTATTTTTAGCTCTGATGAAGTGCCTGTTTTCATAAACTGCGCAAAGCAGACCTCCAGACCTGCACCTGCTGCCCTGACTGCAAGCCCTACTGCTGCAGTTGTTTTTCCTTTGCCGTCTCCGTGATAAATATGAATCAATCCTGTCTGCATATTCATTTCTTCCTTCATTTATCATTCATTATATCTTTGCACACAAATATATTCTATCAAAAAAACCGATTGTCTTCAATGTTAAATGAAAACAATCGGTTTATGTTTTATGCTTATTACAACTCCGTCTTTTGCTCCGGTGTCGGCTGATTAATGGTCAGATTAACTCCATCAAGACCGTTTACGGTAATATTTCTATTCACTTTGGCATCATAGGATTCTGCATTGATGATACTTGCAAGATCAATTCCTGTTGTCTCCTTCATGGACTCAAAAAGCTTTGTCATGACAGCCGGAACATTTCCTGCCACCTGATCGACGCCATTTGAACTGCCGTCTCCTCCAATAATCGTAATCTTATCAATCTGTGCTAACGGCTCAGCAATCTTTCCTGCTATATCCGGAAGTACCTTAATCATCATCTCAGCAACCGCTGCCTTGTTATACTTGGCATAGGCTTCTGCCTTTTTCTCCATCGCTTCTGCCTCCGCAAGACCTTTTGCCTGTATTGCCTCCGCTTCGGCAACACCTTTTGCTCTCACTGCTGCTGCCTCTGCTTCACCAAACGCCCTGATACCTTGCGCCTCCTGCTCTTTTGAATATCTGTCTGCCTCTGCCTGCGCCTTCTTTGCTTCTGCTTCTCTCTGTGCCTCAAACTGCTGCGCTTCTGCTTCCTTCTGCCTCTGGTAAAGAGCTGCATCTGCCTTCTGCTGTGCTGCATATTTCTCAGCTTCCGCTTGTTTCTTTACCTCTGCCTCAAGAGCGCGCTCCTTAACGGCTACCTGCTTCTGTTTTAACTCAATCTCACGTTCCTGCTTTGCAATGTCCGCATTTGCAGTGGTAATCTCGATTGTCTTACGCTGCTCCTCTTTCTGGATTTCGTAAGCGGCATCTGCCATAGCCTTCTTGGTGTCTGCCACCATCTGAAGCTCTGATTTTTTGATGGCAAGCTCGTTCTGCTTCTTTGCTGTCTCTGTCTGCGCTGCTACTGCCGCGTCATTTGACTCCTTGTCTGCTGATGCCTGCGCAACCTTGATATCTCTCTCGCTCTCAGCTCTTGCGATAGCGGCTGCCTTCTTAATCTTTACGATATTGTCAATACCAAGATTTTCAATGACATCATTTCCGTCAACAAAATTCTGCACATTGAAGCTTATGATATCAAGTCCCATCGCTGCAAGGTCAGGCTCCGCATTCTCCTTTACAAGGTTTGCAAACTTCTGGCGGTCTGAAACCATTTCCTCAAGTCTCATGCGTCCTACGATTTCACGCACATTCCCCTCAAGAACCTCTCTTGCCACACCTGCTATGTACTCCGTGTTCTTGTTCAGGAAGTTCTCTGCCGCAAGTCTGAGCTTGTCAGGCTGATTGCTAATCTTGACATTTACGGTAGCATCCACATTGATATTGATATAATCTGCTGTAGGTACAGCATTACTTGTCTTGACATCAATCGGAATCAGTCTGAGATTCAGCTTATCCAATCTCTCGAAAAACGGAATTCTGATGCTTGCCTTTCCAATGACAACCTTTGACTTTTTCTTGATACCTGAAATAATAAATGCCATATCAGGCGGTGCTTTCACATATCCTATGCAAAACAGTATGATAAAGATAATTACAGCAACTCCAATAATGATTCCTGCCATTTTGTTTTCCTCTCTTTTGTTATGATTTATAAACAGATATATAAATGCTCCACACTTTCACATCGCCTATTTATATTTGTTTACAGTTCAAAGTATAGCATAGATTGTAATTTATGTCACTTTGTTTATACACTTTTGAAATCACATTACACTTTCGCCCGAAAGCCGGCGCTTTTTATTTCCGGTGTCCAGAATATACTGTTGTATTTTGCCTGTTGCTCTATCTCGTATACACTTGTAGTCCTTATAACCGAGCGGCTTGTCATTTTACTGCACAATTGTGTTTGCTCATTTAATTCATCTGTGACATAGATTTCTGTACTGATGTTATTGTAATTGTTCATGTGACAGGTACAATCCATAAGAAATCCTCCAGTAGCAATAATGATATCTTGTAAGCTTTTCATGCAGTACGGCAGCAGATTTAAATTTTCCTCCAGCCATTGTCCAATCTTTTTGTCCTTCGTCGCCCTATAGTAAAGCCTTGGACTGATATCTACCTGATATTCGTCTGTCTTCATACATTCAAAGCTTTTTCGAATATATTTTTCATACTCTGACGGATTTTTGTATTTGACCTGTAGCTCTTCGTTCTTTTCTTTTTTTATGCTCTGCATATATTCCGGTTCCATATCAATAACTTATCGAAAGATATGTTGCTTTCGATAAAAACGTGTTCTTTGTACCACAATTCCCTTATCTGTTCTGTAAAAATTTTATGCTTTCATATCAATTGGAATGTACTGCCTCTCAAGATACTCCTTTGTAAGCTTTTCCTGCTCCACAACTTCCGGCAGCTCCTCCTCATATTCAGCATTTTCAAGGGGAGCTTCATCGTCTGACAACTCATCAATCGTTTCCTGCAAAGTCTCCTCATCCAGCGTATCTTGAAGCATCTCTGTGAGCATACCGCCATCTTCGATACCAAGCGCCTCTTTTACGAGTTCTTCTTTTCTCTCCTCGGCTGTCTTTGGTTCAAGTTCCTTAGCCGCCTCAGCAATCTTTTCGCCGCGCTCTTGTGCTTCGTCCATACAATGCATCATCTGTTCCTGATTGTACTGCTTTTTTACTGCTGCAATCTGGTCTTCATAAGTATGGAAAAGTTCTAGCTTCTGCGCAATCTCATCAAGGCTTCCGCATTGCATATTTTTAAGCCCAGCTTTTTTAGTCTCAAAAAAATCAATCTGTGATTGTGCCTTCTGCTGCCTTTCTGCTTTTTCCTCTGTGCTCTTTAAACCGCTTCCAAAATGTTGTGAAAGTACGGAAAAAGAACTGTTATTTCGTAAAATCTTCATATGTTCAACTTTCCTTTCTTCTATCATGATATGCTATTATATCTGCCACTCTCGTCATCCTTCAACTATACATTTTATATCGGCATATGCGGCTGATTTCATCATAGTTATGGTAAAAATCAAAAAGCAGGTTCGCCACTTTATGGGTCTTAGTGTTCCATTGTTAAACAGTAAGCTCAATTTGATTTCCTTCAACAGCTACAATACAGCTCTCATAATATCCATCGCCTGTTGTTCTGGGACCGCTAATGACTTCATATCCGTCTTCTCTCATCTGCTCTGTCAATAAATCAACCTTTTCTTTGCTTCCCACGCTAAATGCAATATGTATATATCCGGTTCTTTGAAAGGATTTTTCCGCATCAACCATATCAGGTTTCTTCATAATCTCAAGTCTTGCGCCATTATCAAATGTCAAAAAATATGATTGAAGGCCAGTCTTTGGGTTATGGTACAAATTATTTGATACAGCGCCCATATACCGCTCAAAAAACTGCCTTGCACCCTCTAAATCATTCACATACATAGCGATATGTTCTATCTTCATACAAATATCATTTCCCTTTCTTCTTTACTACTTATCAACTTCATTATTCACAAGATACTGATTCTGGATGTTCTCCCTTGTTAAAAAGATTTCATGCTGTGCTGCTTTGTCTGCGACGCATAAATACTCCTTTGCCACAAAGAACAGAATTTTCACAAAACTTCAAAAGGAATGCCCGTTTTGCGGACATTCCTTTTCATCTGCCTGAATAATATCAATCTTAGATTCTGACTGCACCGACTGCCCTGATGTTCATCGGATATACATTGCTCTCGCCTACATACTTGGAAATATAGCTTACATAATTTCCTTCCTCTGCAAGCGGCACTAAGCACATAATAACACCTGCAAATCCGCCGCCGTGTACGCGGCATACGCCATCACCGATTCCCTTTAAGAACAGCTCTGTCAACCCAAGCGTAAGTGTGATTTTCTGCTCGCTGCAGTTCTGTAACGAATAGCAGTTCTGCAGCAATTCCCATGAAGATGTTCCTGACTCACTGACAAGCTTCAATATTTTATCAATATCGTCTTTTTCAATTGCGGCAGCCATCTCATCAACCCTTCTGTTCTCCTCAAAGAAATGGATAGCCCGAAGCACTGCTCTGTCATTTGGAATCTCATTTACATGAGCGAGCAGGTTATCAAGATTTGTTTCACACAAAAGGTTAACGCCAAGAACCTTTGCAGCCTCCTTCATTTCATTTGGAATGCTGGAATATTCCTCGCTTAAATCCGCATGACCTTTTCCTGTATTAACGATAACAAGACGGTATCCCTTGCTCTCAAAAGAAAAATCAAGCGGCTTGTACTCAGGCTGGCTGCCGTTAGAAAAATCAAACAATACAGGTCCGCCTACTGCACATGCCATCTGATCCATCATGCCTGATGCCTTATTCCAAAATACATTCTCAGAATATTTGCCGATCTTGGCGTAATCTGCACAAGTCATAGCGCCATCATTGAAGAAATGATTTACAATCGTGCATACCAGCATTTCAAAAGATGCAGAGGAGCTTACGCCGGCTGCTGCAATGACATTGGTAGACACATATGCGTCAAAACCGCCGACCTTGAAGCCAAACTTCTGAGCACCCTCCATCATGCCTGCCAGAAGTGCGTCTGTGCCGCTTACCTTCGGAACGCTGTCAAGCTTTGTAATATCCACAACGATTTCCTTGTCATAGCCTTCGCTTGTGATATGTATTTCATTGCTGTTATTTGGATAGGCTGCACCAATCGTATCAAGGTCAATGCTTCCCGCAATAACCTTACCGCCATTGTGGTCTGTGTGATTGCCGATAATCTCTGTTCTTCCGGGTGCGGAGAAGAATTCAGCCTCATCATGACCATACTTTTTCCTGAAATTCTCTGCAAGCGCACTGAAACGCTCTGCACTCTTTACGCTTTCTCCATAAACCTTTTCCAATCTCTCATTGCTTGGGATATTCATTTTGTATTCCTCCTATAATATATTATTGTTGTAAAAGCCTCTGGCTTGTTACCGTTCAGCCTTCCTGTAACCAAATCCAGCCCATTTTTGAAATTCGCTTGCAGATGAGGACTGGATTTGCCGTCTTTTTCCGCTTGCCCCTGTTGTTCATTCATATTATACACCATAATGAAGTAAAATCCTTAAAAATTTAGCGCGTTATGGGTAAAATATTGCGTTGTTATTTTGTATTATGCTATAATTTAAGCAAAATTTTGATGTAACAAGTCAGTAAGGAGATAAGCTTATGCAGATTGTAACAAATCAATTTCAGAAGGAAATAAAGCAGCATGGAAGTGATGGTTTTCCATTTTTGGTAAGTCATGAACGGCTTTCTAAATATGAAGCCGGCTCTTTTCTGTGGCACTGGCACCCTGAGATTGAGATTACTTTTATAGAAAGCGGTCAAATGCTATACAAGGTCAATCAGCTTGCATTCCATCTCAAAACGGGAGACATGCTTTTTGGCAATGCAAATACGCTCCATGCCGGAGAGATGAAAAACCAGCAGGATTGTGAATATATCTCCATCACTTTTTCTCCAAGATTAATCTATGGTTTTTATCAAAGCAGTATTTGCCTGAAATACGTAGAGCCGCTCACACAGGACCTTTCCCTGTCTGCAATTCATCTCGACTATACTCAGGAGTGGCACACTGTTTTTGCTGCGCTTATCAAAGAGATGATAGCACTCTATGAAAATCAGCAGAATTTTTATGAGCTGGAAATCAGTATCCGGCTGCAGTCCCTATGGAAACTGATTTTAGAGCATTACACTCCTGCGAATAATGCTTCCGCACATGACAAACGGGACTATGACCGTATCAGAGAAATCATGAACTATGTTGAACAGCATTTTCATGAAAAAATAACACTGGAAGATATCTCTGCCCACCTCCACCTGTGCGAAAGTGAATGCAGCAGACTTTTCAAACGGTATATGAACCTGTCCTTATTTTCTTTTCTTCAGGAATACAGAGTAGAACGAAGCCTGGAATATCTTGCTGACAGAAATGAGACTGTCAGTGGCGCCGCAGAAAAATGCGGCTTTGCCGACTCCAATTACTATGCTAAAGTATTTGCCAAAATAAAAGGCATCAGTCCAAGCGCTTACCGTAAAAAGCTTATGGTCCAATGAACGAATAAGCTTCCTGACTTCTAAAATCGAACTCGTCCTTCCGTCCAAGTAATTGTGACCATCGGGCTGAAATTAACTTTGCATACAAAATATTTTGCAACCCGTAATTTCCCAGTGCATAGCCATCATTCATTTCCAGAAAGATTGTCTGCTCTTTCCCATCTTTCTCAATAACAGCAAAATCAAGACTACAACCCATCGGACGGTTTGATATTGTTCGAAATGCTTCCACTGCGTTATCTACAACCTCTGCATCATAATGATAGTGGTAGTCCCCTTTATATGGACGGATATCTGCTAATTCATCATATATGATAAAGCCTCTCCATTCTCTTTTAATATTCATTATCTCGCTGCATATTACCTCATAGTCTTCATAACAACTGCCGCATCCAATCAAATCTTTCGGTCCGTTTACAACAAGACCTGTAAACGCTTTGTCCTTAACAGGCTTAACAAAAATTCCCCATTTTTCAGGGTGTGAATTTATAGAATTTATACGGTCCGTCCAAATCTTTCGTCCCATAAATGGACGAAGTTTTTCCGGATAATCCTCACAAATGGGTTTTACACCAAATTTGTGCATAATTGTCTGAGTCTGCTCAATGTAATCCAGCACAATATCTTCTTGGGTCACATCATCATATATCTCATCTATCGCATGATATTTCTTTATTTCCGCTCCCATTTCTCTAAAACCCGAAACTGCATGATAAATATTATTTGAATGATATTCTCCATTTTCACGTATTTTTGCATATATCACCATATGAACGCTCCATTTCCATATATCTGTCTGTCACCCAAACAATGCCTTTTATCACACGCATCTCCGGTTCTGAAAAATGTCCGCCCCTGTTCCACTCAAGCGTGCAAATAATGTTTTCGCGCTTTTCGTTCAAAAATGCAGAAAGCGCTCTTGTATTGTCCCCCACTGCTGCCATGCGTTTATTTTTCGTCTTCTCTTCCTTGTCGCCAAGACTAAGATAAAGATAACGCAGACCTTTCCTGTCAAATGCCGGCTGCCTTCTGTCTATGTAATCAAGCCAGCCGTCATACCACAGCGAACCCGAGCAGCACACCGCCCCTGTAAACAAATCACACTCACAATATGCCCAAAGGCTGAAAAGACCTGCGAGGGAATATCCCACCGTAAAGCGCGACACCTCCGCTGCCCCTTTTGTATAGAAAGAATCCTCTGCTTCAATATAGGGAATGCAATCGTCAACAAGCCACTTTAAGGTTTTGTCCGCTCCTCCGCCAAAGCCTTCTGTTCCAAAAACAGGAGCCGCTTTCCAAGGGGAAAAATCATCATTCCAGTTGTCTGCCTCATATGCCACCAGTAAAAAAGGGCGATTTTCCAGATGTTGTTTCAAATATGACACTACTGTCATAATGGATTCCGTATTTTCCTTCATAATTCCCCAGTAAAATACAGGCAGACGTTCCTGATTCCTGACATTTCCTGAAATATAACATGTTTTGTGATTAATTTCTATCATAAGTAAGTCATTCGTTGTCATAGCAAATTAATGTTCCCCTTATCATAAATAGGAAGCCTTGTAAAATAAACTGCTCCGAGAGAACTTCATTCTGCAGATATCCGCACGGCACCACGAAGTGGTTCTGCATGTCTTGAGTCCTGTAGCAGAAAGCCGAAGGCTGAACGGTTACTAATCATTTCGAATACAAGTTTAATTATAGTAAAGTGATAAAAAGGCTCACTAGAAAATACATTGTATACTCTAGTGAACCTTTTTATTCAATAAGCTCAAATCTAGTTTAATGCACGCACCGCCCTAGTAAAAACCTCTAACGATTTTTGTTCTATAAATGATATATTACTCTTTCCCAATGCTTTTGTCAACTGCCTGCTATAAAAAATTTGTATGCTTGGGATTTCTATTCTTTTTATTTATATACTTTATTATACTACAGATAAACAAATATGCTTCCTTTATATAAGGATTTTTTTTCAAAGTAAGATTTATTCTTTTTTATTCTTCCATCCTCGTCGCAAAATAGATGACAAATTTCTTCCATTTTTTTATTTCTAATGCTTTTTGTTGCTGATATTTTCATTACATCGTTATAAATAAAAAGTAATGTTACAAAGTCATGAATAACCGGATTTTTCATCATAGCATCCCTGCTATCCAATTCTCGAAATTCAGGTATTTTTCCGAGTATATTTGCCAGCTTTTTTGTTTTACTGAACTTTTTAAGACTATTAGGTTTCCTCAGCGTACTTAGAATGCAATTATTATGTGCTGCCGCATTTCTTATAAACTTTATAGATTTTAAATAATCGGAATAGTTGAATGATGGATACATTTGATAATATAATTCGTACAATTCTATAAAATTTCCAAAGGAAAGCAATTCCGCAATATTCCATACAGCTAATTTATTCGGTTCTTTATACTCATTCAAATGCTTCTCCGCCAAATCCGAACAGAATGAATACTTATCTGCTTTACTTTGAATATCCGCCCCTGCATTTGGATGATATTGTAGAAATAGCTTTACTATATTATACCCATCTTCTTTCGGATTATCACTCAAATCATTCATTAATCGTACTTTTAAATAATGTTCTACATCTAAAGACAATTCCAGGATAATTTTTCTAATATACATATCAAGTTTTGATAGTTCTACAAGATATGCAAAATCTAAATTGTAATACTTTTTCGTTTGTGCATTCATATTGTAATTCCTTGCGTAAGATTTTAACTTAAAATAGTAATTATTGTATTTTAAAAACTTCTTTGCATCTTCTTTTGAATACAATTCGAACTGTATATTCTTGTCTGCCATGTCCTGAATTTGTTCTTCTACAGTCAGCTTCAATTTTTCATTTTGTTCATTCATCTATTATCCTCGATTCGTATATATTATGCATCTGTTTTTAAATTATTAAGCGCCAACCAGTACACTAGCGATACAATACAACAACTGATTGCGCTTATTCTAAGTTAAAATGCCTTTCTAAAATTTCCAATGTCTGTTCCAGTGTGCGTTTATCGTCTCTTACCAACGTAAAAAATCCTGACTCTTCAAATTCATGATACTTTTCCTCACTGTTAATCCTCGCTAAACATTCCCTATAGTTTTTCATAGTTTGTTCCGGATTTTCTGCTTTTTGTATCTGTTCCAAAATAAACAGTTTTTCCTCATCTTCACGGTCAAAAAATCTCTCAATTGACATACTTTGAGGCGCCAGCATAATAGCAACATGATGAAAATCAGATATTTCTTTGAGCTTCTTTGTTGAAATATTTGTATCCACAAAGATTCTTTTCCCACAATCCGCCAACTGAATCAACCGAATTATCTCTAAATCAGAAGCTTCCTCACTACAGCCTGCAATCCAACGCTCATATTCTTCCGGTGTCCGGTTTACAAATTCCTGCCAATCTTTCATAGTATTAAAATAGGACAGGTTTGGCTGACTTTCCGCATCAATCGCACTCATAAAGATATCATGATAATTTTCATGACAGCAAATTCCGTCATACTTCTCTGCCAGCATTTTGACCATTGTTGATTTTCCTGCATAAGCAGTTCCGTTTATGAAATAAATATTGTGAAAAATATATTTCAAAATGTTGCTCTTTATCGTAATATTCAATTTAACTTATCCTCCCCTATAAATCGAAAATAATATTTCCATCATATAAATAATGTTTGGGCAGCAAATGAACATGCAAATTTATCGGCGTATCATGATTCCTTTCATGTACGGTGTCTCATTATGTGTTTCATACACAATAGCCTTTTCTTTTTCAGTACACCCAATCAATATCTTTATCTCAGAGTCCTTTTTCATCAAATTGACAGTACACATTATTGCATCTATTCTTTTTTCAGCTGTTCCTACCCATACATCTATTCCTGCATTGTCCATTGAAGTGGTATTTTTCAAATATCCAAAATCAATTGGGGATTGTATAAAATTGCTCATCTGTTTATCGAAGGAAATTTGATGGTAATAATGGTCAGTACACTAACTCCGCATTACAATGCAAAAATGCGGTCTCTGCAATTCTTTCTACTGTAGAGGGAATTTCGATGCGCTCCAAGGCTGTGCAGCGATAAAATGCTCTGTCAGGAATCTCTTTTAAGCCCTCTGGTAATCGAATGTGTTTCAGAGAACAGCAGTTTTCAAAAGCCCGCTCACCCAGCTCTTTTAAACTATCAAGGTCATCAATTGATTCCAAACGAATGCATCCTGAAAACGCTCTTGCTCCTATTTTCTCCACGGAAGCAGCATTTTCAACATGCCTCAGCCATTTGCATTGGTACAACGCCTCCTCATCTATCATGTTTACCTCACCATTCAGTTTCAAATCTGTTAAAAGATTACTGTCCTTAAAAACACCTTTTCCGATGACAGAAATGCCTGACGGCAGTTGTAACCGCTCAATGTTTCCTGTCGATTCTATCAATCTGTCCTCCTGCATTTTGAAACAGTTGTAGCACTCTCTTGCAATTCTTTGTATAACAGGCGGTAACTTGTCAAGATTTTTCAGCGAGCCAAGTGTGTAGGTTGTATGGTCTGCAAGTGTAATACTGTGTAAATAGATACAGTTTCTAAATGCAAATTCTTCAATCTCCACACGCTTTGTAAACCGGACGGACGTCAATTCCAAATTATTTGCAAATGCCCAGCCGGATATCCGCCCGACTTCCTCCGGTATCACAACTTCCCCCTTACAGCAAAAGGCATCGAGCAAAATTCCTTTTTCGATGACAAACGGATTTCGTCTGCGCCGCTGTCTAAGCCACTCTGTCTTGTCGAAGGCTCTGGCTCCGATATATTGAACGCTGTCTGCAAGCAGAACCTCCCGCAGTCCCTCTCTGTCCCGAAAAACCTCTCTTGCTACTGCCGTAATTCCATTTGGTATCGTAACCTTAGACGCATAACCGCTGTAGGCAGTCAGTTCGTTTCTGACATTCGTGTCATATACACTGCACGCGCTGGCATATATTTTCTTTACCCATACCGGAAGTTCGCTATTGGAAAAACTCAAGTATCCGTCAAGCAGATACCTGGTTTCGTCACATTGCATCAATGCCAATCCGGTACAGCCGCGAAATGCACTCGACTTCATATCCGGCTCAACAATACTTTCCTTATCTATACGGTCATCTGAATCTGTTTTCTTATCTGCAATTGTATTCTCATCTAAAACTGCATTCTCGTCTATAATTGTTTTCTTATCTGCGCTTGTCTCCTCATTTAATTTACTATATATGCAGATTTGCGTCAGGCTGCCGCAATCCTCAAAGCAAAAATCACCAAGCTTCACCCTTCCATAAAATGTAAGTGACCACAAACTCTCACACATAGAAAAAGCACGCTCGTCAGCAAAAATATTCTGATAAAGAGAAACGCTTGTCATGGCATCACAATATTGAAATGCATTCTTTCCGATATAGCTTACGCCCTGAAAACCCATACCTTTCAGCATTTTACACCCTTGAAACGCTTCTTTTTCAATGCACTCCAGACCATGCATTTCTAATGTTTCAAGACATTCACACCATGCAAAGCTTCGTTTGGGCAGACACCTTGCCGTTCCTTCCAGCTCTGTCAGCCTGATGCATTTTTCAAAACAGCTTTCCTGCAAAGTAATCTCATGCTTTGGAAACGTCACCTTCCGCAAATTTTTACAGCCATAAAATGCCGCTTCTCCGATTTCCTCAAGACTCTCCGGAAGCAGTACTGTTTCTATGGACTTATTCATGAAATATGAGAATGCCTCTATCCTTTTTGTTCCCTCCGGGATTACCAGATTTATGACATTTGTGTCATTTTTTAAGGGCATTTTCTCGAATATTGCAGTTCTTTTGTTCTCAGTTTTGATTTCATATTCAGGTATCTTTTTTAATTGATGGCATTTTTGAAAGACAAGTCTTCCATAGCTCTCGATATCCGGCGGAAGGGAGACTGATTCCAATGCTTCACACGCATAAAATGCCATATCTCCCAGATGCACAAGCGTATCGGGCAAGGTCACGCTTCTTAATCTGCGGCAGCCGTAAAATGCCATGTCCTCAACCTCTATAAGCGTATCAGACAAGGCTATTTCCTGCAATGCTTTACAACGCTTAAAACAGGATTTCGGAATGCTTCTTACTGCCTGCGGCAGCCGTACGCGTATCAGCTTCACACAGTTTTCAAAGGCAGAAGCCTCCATACTGCATATGCTGTCCGGCAGTTCTATAGACTGCATTACCACACAGTCTGCAAAAGCTTCCTGTTCTATAGCCTTCACACCATACGGCAGCTCTATCCTGTCAATGTTTTCGTTTCCTGCAAATGCACGCTGTCCAATTACTGTTACACCCTTTGGAACGACTACTTTATTTTCACACCCTCTGTATTTTAAGAGCATGCCGCCGCTGATTACAAAATTGGCAAGCAACTGGCTGTGTATCTGCCGGACAAGCTTCGGCGTATCGTCTCCTGCCATTGCCTCAAGACCTGAAAGCTCATAGATTCTGCCATCCGAAAGCACCACTTGCTTTAGCGCGGAGCAGTTTAAGAAAGCGTCGTCTTCAAGCTCCACATCATCTGATAAAAACACAACCTGCTCAAGGCTCATACATGCCCGAAACGCTCTTGCACCAATGCGCACAAGACTTTTAGGAAATACAACAGACTGTATGCCGCGTTTGTCAAAAAAGCAGCTCTTGCCGATGGCTGTGATGCCTTCCGGCAGCTCCACATGCTTGACGTTATTGCGGTATTCTGTCAGCACGCCGTCCTCGATTTCAAGAATCAGATTAATGTCCCTTACGATTGCCTCTACGACAGGAGACACTGTTTCTTTTCCGGAAAGAATATCTACCACCCGTTCAAGCTTATGGCAGCTTTCTTTCCCATTTTCTTTGATATAAATACGGGAAATATTGTGGCAGCCTGTAAAACATTCGTTGATACTGCTGCAATCTAAAGCTCCGTTTACATAAATCTCCCTGAGTGCGGCATCATTTAAAAAGGTCTGCTTTCCGAAACGCTTTACCCCTTTCATCTTTACAGTTTCCAGCTTATCACAGTACAAAAAGACACAATTTCCAAGCTCCTCGATCGTTTCCGGCAGCTCGATATGTGTCAGATGATGGCATCTGTGGAAGGCATAATCGCCTATTTTAATAAGCCCTTTGGGCAGAAGAATTTCCTCAAGCTGGCGGCATCCCTTAAATGCATGCTCATCTATCGCTTGTACAGACCCCGGCAGATTTATTTTCTTAATGGATGCACACCCCTTAAATGCACCCTTTCCAATGCGCACGACGCCGTCTGGAACTGTCACTTCGTTTTCCGTGGATGTACATGAAACAACGATATTATTTTCGATTATCAGCTTATCCTGCATCTTTTCACAAATCCCCCTTTCCCGGGACAACCTCAAATGCCTCGTAAAGCAGTCCTTTCAATTCTTCAATGGAACCGCATTGATATAATTTCTGCTTGTACTGCTTTGTCCCCGGCTGCTTCCGCATAAGATAAGAAGCAAGCTTCCGGATATATTCCAGCGTAAAGCTTTCATCATAATATGCTTCTGTTAATGTAAGCTGTTGTATCAATATCTCATACCTGCTTTTTGTTACAGGTTTTCCCGTAAGCTCGCTGAAAATATAAGGATGTTCAAGCCCATACCGCCCTATCATCACTCCGTCTGCGCCTGTTTCCTGCATCATTTTGTCAGCCTCCGCAACAGAGAAAATACCGCCGTTTGCTATAACCGGAATATCCACCACTGCCTTTGCTTCCGCAATCTGGTCATAGAGCGGCGTTCCTGTATACATCATGCTCCGCGTTCTTCCATGGATAGATATCATATCGGCTCCTGCATCTTCGCACATTTTTGCAAATTCTGCCGCAATCCGATGACTGCTCTCCACTCCTACACGGCATTTTACGGAAACTGCTTTTCCGCTTTTTTTGCATAGTCGAATGATATTTCCGGCACGCTTCAAATCCTTTAATAAGGCGCTTCCCTCACCGCTTTTTAATACATTCGGCACAGGACAGCCCATGTTGATATCAATGAGTCCGAATTGCGATAATTCCTCACTGCATGCAATTTTCTGCATCACTGCCGGGTCGCCTCCTAATAGCTGTACTGCCTTTCTGTGCTCATCATCTGTCGTAAAAAGGAGACGGCTTGTCGCCTTATCCTTATATTTTAATGCGTTGGCGCTCACCATCTCTGTAAAACACAGTCCTGCTCCCATTTCCTGACACAGTATGCGGAACGGATAGCAGGTATATCCTGCAAGCGGAGCCATCAGCACATTGCTTGGAAGAATGAATTTGCCGACTTTGAGTTGTTTGATTTCCATACTTTCACTTTCCTCTGTTTTAGTGTACTGTCTGACTGATAAGTATTATTTTAAATAGATTTCAACTAATTTTTTGACCTCCTGCATCAGCTTGGGAATATACAATCCCATAGGACACTGTCTGATGCATTCAGGATTGGTACACTGATTGCAGGCGGCAGCGCTTTCTCTGATGCCTAAGTCCAGTTTTTTCAACGCCCAATTATCCTTTCCCATGAAAAAATAATTGTACTGGCGGAAAACCGTATGAATTTCCGTACCATATGGACACCTGCATCTTTGACAGCGGTCACATGGAATCGGCTGAAAATGCTTTCTCAGTTCGGCAATTACCTTATCCCATGCCATGCAGTCTGCATTTGCGTGTTCCCTTAAGAATGTTTTGTCTGTTTCATCACAGGTTCCTATTCCAGACGAAATGCGGAGATTAGCATTAGATAAAAATGCTTTGTCTGCTTCCTCATTAGGTTCTATTCCAGAAGAAATGTGAAGATAAGCCCCAGATAACAATGCCTTGTCCGCCTCCTCATAGGTTCCTATCCCGATAAGTGCTGTAGATATTGGATAAGAAAGCACGCCTGCAATTAATTCTTTCTCTTGAAAAAACTTTGGCAGAAGCCCTGCTGCATACACCTTGTTGATTACAAGACCTTTTTTGGAAAAAAGCGGTTCCGTCCTGATGCGCTCCAGCATTCCGCGCTCCAAAATGTTGCCGCTTCCCTGCAGCACATCGACTCTCTCATCCGCGGCGCCTCTGTAAAGGATATCATAATAGTGGGAAGCGATACCTGTAAACCGTATTTTTCCTTCCTGTTTCAGCTCTGCAAGCGCATCTAATGCGCCGTGTTTTCCAAACACAGCGTCTGCATTTTCATAATCGACCTGATGCACAAAATAAATGTCGGGCTGCTCCCCAAGATTTTGAATGGAAATTTCCACTGCATGATACATCTCACTGCCATCAAAAAATCTTGCTTTGTCAGCAATAATCAGCGGTCTTTCTTCCAAGGCTTTAAGCTGCTGCCTTTTTAAAAACTTTGCAAATTTTCCAAGCTTGATTTCCGCGTCGCCATACTCCGGCACAATTGCCGTATCAAAAAAATTGCAGCCTTTATTCCATGCATAGAACATAAGCTGTATTGCCTCATCGTCCTCCAAATTATAATAATTCGGAAGCACAGGGACGCTCCCCTTTAAGATGGGAATCGTGCCAAAGCCAAGCTCTGACACCACAAGTCCTGTACTTCCGAGTGGTCTGTATCTCATATACTGTCCGTAACTATTCAGTCCCTTCATAGTTACAAGCATCAAGCCATGCAAAACCACTTCTTGGCGGCTTGATGCATCTCAACCATTACATTATTTCATACACTCTGCAGCAAGTGCGTAGTGCTGTACTGAACAGTTACCCCTCCTTTATATTACCAGTCTCTCGCACCAAGAGCATCTTCTACATCAATTGGAATATCGAAATAAGTAAGAATCTCCATTACATCTGCTGCAATACTATCTCTTGCCACTGTTTCGATTTCACTGTCATTTTTCTCAAATTCCTCCTGAAGGTCATTGACAGCAATTGTCATTTCATCAAATTTCTCTTGAATCTGTGCGGTATCTTTCACACCTGTCTCTAAAAAAGCAATTACCTTTTCCAGCTCAGCTTTAATTTTGTCTACCAAAAAATCCGGATAATAGCCATCACAATACATATCTTCCCAAAAATGATACTCTGTATAAAACTTTTTCATTTTCCACCTTCCTCATTATCTTCTTTCTTCCGAATACCCTCAAAACCATTCCGTCCTGCTAACTGCTGCACAATACCCAATTAATTTTCCCATTTTCGCACCGGAATTTTAATACTTATTTGACCGTCTCCATATTTTTCGTTTCTCGGCTTCCTGAATCAGCGTTTCCCTGAAATCAGGGTGTGCAATGGAAATCAGCCTTTCTGCCCTTTCCCATGTGGAACGGCCTTCCAGATTAACCGCACCGTATTCCGTTGCCAGAAAATACACCTGACTGCGCGGCGAAGTGATGATATCTCCGTCAAACTGCGGACGGATACGCGAATGAAAAACACCATTTTTATCCTTGTAAACAGAACTCATACAGATAAAAGCCTTTCCGCCTCTTGATGCTGATGCCCCTACCAGAAAATCAAGCTGCCCGCCTGTACCGCTAATCTGTCTGGAACCGGAGCTTTCTGCTGCCACCTGTCCGTACAAATCCACTGATACACAGCTATTAATGGACACCATATTGTCAATCTGGGCAATAATACTTGGTCTGTTGACATATTCCAGCGGATATGCTGCAATACCATGATTGTCGTCAACCCATTCGTAAAGCTCAGCGGAGCCTATCGCACAGCCAAACACACCTTTTCCCCTGTCAATACTCTTTCTTTTATTGGTAAGCTTCCCGGACTTGTACAGACTCAGGTACGCATCAGAGCAAAGCTCAGTATGCATTCCTAAATCCTTGAGGTCTGATTCTGCAATCAGCTCTCCTAAGGCATTCGGCATACTGCCGATTCCTAACTGCAGGGTAGCTCCGTCCACGATATAGGGCAGGATATTCTGAGCGATTTTCCTGTCTGTTTCGGTTGGCACTATGGCTTTATTGTTTGCAAACGGTTCATGGGAACCCTCAACGATGTAATCCACATCGGAGATGTGAATGCATTCATCATAGCCGCCATGAACCTTGGGGAGATTTTCATTGACCTCAACAATTACGGTATCCGCCATACGTGTGATAGGCGCTGCCACACCCGTATTGACAGAAAAGTTAAAGTAGCCATGCTTATCCATCGGCGAGACACTGACCATAACAACATTTACTTTGAGAAAATACTCATAATAAGCAGCGTTATTGTGAAAGACCATCGGAATGTAATAGCAGAGTCCCTTGTCACATAGTTTACGCTCATAGGATGAGCAGTGCCAGCTATGGTAAATAAAATGCTCCTGGCTCTCATCACACTCTGCGGCCTCAATCGGGCCTGCTATCAGATTGCCGCGTATCTTCACATCATAAAGCTCATCTTTTCTCTTTGCCAATGCTTTATCCAATAACTCCGGCTTTCCAAGACAACTGGTATAATCTATCCAGTCTCCGCTTTTTACCACCTTTACCGCTTCATCAGGGGTGGTAAGCTTTGCTCTGTATTCTGCATTAAAGCGGTCTGACATCATATCACGCTCCCAACATTCACTTTATCTCTCATCAGCAATGTCATATTAAATAATGTGATACTCCTTATAAAGTTCCTGACGGTATTCTTTATCATTCGTTGCCTTGAGAATATCATCTATTCGATTTTCTGCACCTAACAGTTTTATTAGCTTGGCTAACTTTTCTTCGCCTTTTTCTATGCCTTTTTCTATACCTTTTTCAACATTTTCTCTATCTCTCATCAATAAAGTCATATACTCATGCCTCCATTTCCTGTTTTTCTTTGCTTCCTTTACTGCTTCCTCTAATTTGTCAGCAAAAGAATCTTGGGGCTTCTTTCCTGCCACATAATCTAAAAATGCCTTCAGTTCCTTGCTGACATCATCTTGTGTTCCATTTGCATTGAGAAATATCTTTGCCGTACCATCTCCCAGTAATATGCTGTTATCTTCTTTACAAATATTCTCAAAAGTATAGATGTGTCTTTCCTTGCCGAATATATCAAATGGACAGATAAAAATGATAAAGCTCTTGTTTAACTCTTTATAATACTGCCCTTTATCAATAAGCTGTAAATCAATCATTCCCTGATAGTAACGGCTTCTCTCTGGTAATTCCTTTGTATCGCTCACCTGCATTTCAATATCATAAACGATATTCTTGTTATCCTTTATATACACATCCAGCCTGATGCTTCTTGCATCTATATCCGGTTTAATTGCCTTTTGCAATTCAGGATATTCAATATGGTCTATATTCAGCTTCAGAAAGTTTTTGTTATATCTTAAACTATTTTATTTAAGTTTTATTTAAAATCTGCCGATATTTTACGACATTTACACATTTTATTTTGGCTTACTGATTTTCTGTTGCCAAAGTGTTGCCATAAGCTAGTATAAAATAAATTAAATAACTGCCATATATCTTTTTGGAATAATGTGTGGTAAAATAGTGTCATCTAAGAAGGGATGAACGTTATGAAAAAACATATCTTGCTTTGTCAGATGAAGACAAAAATTACCTTAAATCATTATCCAAAAAGAGAACTATTCAGGCACAAGCCGTAGACCGTGCCAGAATTCTGTTATATAAAGCCGATGGACTGA
>JAGAQJ010000020.1 GCA_017622845.1 Lachnospiraceae bacterium
AGTCTACCAATCAGGTTCTTTTCGTTATATAATGAGTTTATCGTACGGGATCACTTTCCTTTGTAATAGTTGTCGCAAACTTATTATACATCAGAAAGTCCCTGTACGATATTTTTTATTCAAAAAGTTGTAAACTGGTGTCAGTGTTTACTAAAATCATCTTTTTCTTTACTCCTTAGCGTCAGTGTACAGGGGACAATACGGTCAGAAACGTCCGAATTTGCACTGACAACTGTTCAACTTTACGATTTCAATGAACAGAAAACGGCAGATAGTATCCCATAGGTTGCCCGGTGAAGAATGGTGAGATTTCCTTATGCGATGATAGATATCCAGGAGTAAATTTGCACGGAAGCAAATTTAGGCGAGACGGAGGCATGGATGCCGACTCGAGCCGGCTCCGTCCTCATAGAAAGCCTTGATTCATCGTATTAGGAAATTCCCGTTCGAAACCAACGGCAGCCAGAGGGATACTATCTGCCGTTTGCGTCCGGATAGCAATGCATAAAAAGCTGAACTCCTTTTTTGTTTACAAGACAGGCAAAGACTGCTAAAATATTAATATCTATACAAATCGCACAGGATTCAAAATCCATTTTCTTAACAAACCTGTTTTATTGCTGATTTTGCATGAGCTTTCCATGGGAATAGAATGAATGGGCTGTGACAGATTGGACGATAGGGTAACAGTACACTGGTGAAAAGGACAGAATAAAGGAATTTATTAAAAAAATGAAAAGAACACACTATTATTATAGAAGATTCAGGCTGTGCTGCATTGAGGCAGCAGCGATTACGCTGATGGTATGCGTATTTTTGTTTCCCTCAATGAAGCTGTTTCAGCATGCAGAAGAGAATTATTTTACAATCTGGTTAAACGGTGTCGAGGTAGGAAGCCTTGGGTCGATACAAAACCTTGATGCACTTCTGGCGGAGGCAAGACGCCAGGTTGTAGCGGAAACCGGAAGTAAGGAGCTGGTCTTTATTGACACAGAGCTTGAGACAACGGGAAGCGAGAAAATCTGGGCGGCGGTCGATAGAGAAGACACTGTGGTTGAAAATATGATCAAAGTCATGCAGGACAGCATGCGTGAGACACTGCACCGCTCTTACACCGTCAAAATCAATGAAACTTCTGTAAATCTCGGTTCCTATGATGAGGTGCATGAGCTGCTGCAGCAGGCGTTGGCGCCATACGACACACAGAATCAGTATCAGGTAGAGCTTGAACTGGACAGCAACCGGGAGGTCAATGTTCTCGAAGCCGTGATTTTGCCAAAAGAGGAAGTGCAGACGGAGGATGCGTCTTTCAATACCACGGCAGGCATTGAGACAGATTTGGATGAAATGTTTGCTGCTGTGGAGCCGGAGAAGGAGAAAGACTTTGACGATTATAACGCCGGACTTACAGACATTGATTATGCGGAAAAGATTGAAGTAGTGGAGGCGTATTTGCTGGAGGATGAGCTGAATACGGTTGAAGAGGCTGTGAACCTTGTGACGAAGGAGCAGGAGACGCAGGTGATTTATAAAGTTGTGGCAGGCGATACGCTTTCGCAGATTTGCCTTACCAACAATATTCCGATGGACGAGCTGATTGCAATCAACGATGCGCTTGAAGATGAGAATACCATGATTCGTGTGGATCAGGAGCTTGTGATTACCGTTCCGGAGCCGGAGCTGTCTGTTATCTGGAAGCAGGAGCAGGTGTATACAGAGGACTATGAGGCAGAGGTACAGTATATTCCTAATGATAACTGGTATACAACGCAGACGGAGACAAGGCAGGAGCCGTCAGCCGGAAGGCGTAAGGTAGCCGCTGTGGTAGAATACAAAAACGGACAGGAAATCGGCAGGGAAATCCTGAAGGAGGAAGTATATGCTGAGGCGGTTCCCAAAATCGTGGAGCGCGGAACGAAGATACCGCCAACCTATGTAAAGCCGATAGCAGGCGGAAGGCTTAGCTCCGGCTTTGGCGCAAGAAGCGCGCCGACGAAAGGCGCTTCCACAAACCATAAGGGGGTTGACTGGGCGGTGCCGATTGGAACGAGTGTTGTAGCGTCCAATGCAGGTACGGTAGCATATGCAGGATGGGCGAGCGGCTATGGATATGCGGTTTATATCAACCATTCTGATGGAAGGCAGACGCGATACGGACACTTAAGCAAGGTCCTGGTTAAAACAGGACAATCTGTGGCTCAGGGAGAGAGAATCGCTTTGAGCGGCAATACGGGACGAAGCACAGGACCGCATCTTCATTTTGAAATCCGCATTAACGGAAGCGCCGTCAATCCGTTAAAATACCTGAATTAAACTTTTGTTTATAATGGCGAAAGGCTTTAAATCTGAAAAATACTGAGAGGAGTGAATGCCATGGTCAGAGAGGCAAGGGAAGACGAGCTGCCAGCCATACTGGAACTGTATTTAGATTTGCATGAGAAGTCAGTTCCGGATATAACAGAGCATGTAAAGCGTACATGGAAGCAGATAGTGCAGGATGAAAACCATCATCTCATTGTAAAAACAGCAGACGGGAGGATTGTGTCCTCATGCGTTTGTGTCATCATTCCGAATCTGACAAGAACTGTACGTCCCTACGCTTTTATAGAAAATGTGGTCACGCATTCGGACTACAGAGGAAAAGGATATGCTTCCGAATGCCTGAATTACGCCCGAGAGATTGCAAAGAAGCAGAACTGTTACAAGATGATGCTCCTTACAGGCTCAAAGAACCAAAAGACATTAGATTTTTACAGGAATGCAGGATTCAACAGTGAAGATAAAACTGCTTTTATTCAGTGGCTTGAATAATCATTTTTATGCATACGGACAAGGAAGTGTTAAGATTCGGAAGAATAATTTGTTAAATATACTAAAAAAGGGAAAGATTAGCACAATTTAACAAGCAGTATGGCAGTTTACAAAAGTTAAAAAAAGGTATATAATCGACAGAATACCGGATACTATATAAAAGATGATAAAAGAGTTAGCAGGATGTGTCTGTCATGGGAATGGTTCAGATACAGGGAAATATGAGGTGGACGATGGAACAGTACGCAATTAAGGGGGGCAATCCTCTGGTTGGTGAGGTTGAAATCGGCGGCGCAAAGAATGCAGCATTAGGCGTGCTCGCCGCAGCAATAATGACAGATGATATGACAGTAATAGAGAATCTGCCTGATGTAAGAGATATCAATGTACTTCTTCAGGCAATGGAAAGTATTGGAGTGATTGTATACAGAACGGGCAGACACACAGTAAGGATTAACGCATCCATGATATCAGGACTCGTCATCGAGGACGATTATATTAAGAAAATAAGGGCGTCTTACTATCTGCTCGGAGCATTGCTTGGAAAGTATAAGCACGCGGAGGTGGCGCTTCCGGGCGGCTGTAATATCGGGAGCCGCAAAATCGACCTGCATATCAAGGGCTTTAAGGCGCTTGGCGCAGAGGTAAAGATTGAACATGGATTGATTATTGCAGATGCGAAGCAGCTTAAGGGAGCACACATTTATCTGGATACAGTTTCCGTAGGCGCTACGATTAATATTATGCTCGCGTCGGCTCTGGCAGAAGGAAAGACAGTCATCGAAAATGCAGCAAAAGAGCCGCATGTCGTTGACGTGGCGAATTTTCTCAATTCCATGGGAGCAAACATCAAAGGAGCAGGCACCGATGTAATCAGGGTGTCCGGCGTAAAGAAGCTTCACGCATCGGAATATTCCATCATACCTGACCAGATTGAGGCAGGAACCTTTATGTTTGCAGCAGCAATTACCAGAGGTGATGTCACGGTTAAGAATGTGATTCCAAAGCATCTGGAGTCAACGACCGCGAAGCTGATTGAGATGGGCTGTCAGGTTGAGGAGTCTGATGATGCAGTACGCGTTGTGGCGGCAAAGCGTCTTGCCAATACACATGTAAAGACACTCCCCTATCCGGGCTTTCCGACAGATATGCAGCCGCAGATAGCGGTATCCCTGGCACTGGCACAGGGGACAAGCATTGTGACGGAAAGTATCTTTGACAACCGCTTTAAGTATGTAGATGAGCTGGCAAAGATGGGCTCTAATATCAAGGTTGAGGGAAATACTGCTATTATAGAAGGCGTGGAAAAGTTCACCAGCGCAAATCTTACGGCGCCTGACCTTCGCGCAGGGGCAGCGCTTGTGCTTGCCTGTCTCACAGCAGAAGGCTTTAGTACGGTTGACGATATTAAGTATATTGAGCGCGGTTATGAGGACTTTGACATCAAGCTGCAAGGCCTTGGCGCGCTGATTGAAAAGGTAGAGTCAGACAAAGAACTCCAGAAGTTTAAGCTCAAAGCAGGCTGATGCTTATGATAGCTGAGATGAGGTTCAGCCTGTTCGGGAATCAATAATTTTATGTGTTACTGCAGCTTCCTGCATTCCTGCAAGATATATCAGTCAGTGCAGAGACAATGCTGCTGAATAGAAAAAGCTCTAGCGTCAGTGTACAGGGGCAATACGGTCAGAATCGTCCGAATTTGCGTTCCTGTACAAAAACACAGAGCTTTTTGTGCAGTCTCGTGAAAATGTAACATGCCGCAAACACGACGGGCAGGATATTTTCCTACCCGACTAAATCGGCCGATGGCTTATTGTTTTTGATAGTAAGATGCAGGCTTGTAAACAAGTCATTATATTTGAGGTGCGAGCCGCTGTACTTTGTGACGGAGACATGCAGACTGAGCGGGATGTCCTGATTTTCACAGCAAAAGGGGCTTCCGTTAAATGCTTTGATTTTTTCGGCAATCGACTCGGCATATGTGATATCAGAGCTGTCGGTCAGCAAGGCAAATTCATCTCCTCCGATGCGAAAAACGACATCTGTGTCAGAAGAAGCGGCGAGCATTCGGTTCATGGCTTCCATGATTGCCAAATCGCCTGCCTTTCTGGAAATATTGTTAATCGGTACAAGGCCTTTAATGTCGCAGCATACGAAATAACAGTCCTTTCTGGTTACGAATAAATCATATAATTCACTAATATCAACATGTTTTCTTTCTTTCATATAAGCATCTCCATTCTCCAGAGGCGTATCAAGCCTTGGAAACAATTCCGAAAAACGGGTATTATGACGAAATTCGGAGGGTTTACAGTTCCAAACCTGTTTAAAAGTGCGCGTGAAGGCTTCATTGGTGCTGTATCCATAGCGCAGTGCGATTTCAAGAAGCGAAGTCTGCGGCTCTTCCAGGATTGTGCGCGCTGCCTTCATCATGCGCCTGCGGATTAGATAATCCTTGACTGAGATATTGTTCACGCACCGAAACAGCTTTTCAAGAGTTGACTTGGAACAAAAACAGGCATCGGCAATATCCTGCGTCTTGATTTCCTCATGCAAATGATTTTCAATATAGGCAAGTGCACTTGCCAGCAGTTCCATATTGTTCATAATCATCAACCTCATTCATCACTGTTCGCTAATCTTACGAGCAGTTATCTTTTCTGTTACGGTACCGTAACTACATCATATCAGATAATCACAGTGGTTGCTTGATATTTTGAGTAAGAACTGTAAGATGCAGGACTGAATAGCTGCAAATGAGGAGCATTGTGACGATGGTGTCAGTATGTGGTGGTATTGAATTGCTGTGATTTAGAGAATTTTTAGAAAATATGATGTTATAATCTGCTTGTGGTAAAAACAACTATTGAAACACAATGGAGGTTATATGAAATGAGAAAAGAAAAGTTAAAATTATGTATTATCTTTGCAATTTGTGGTTTGTCTATCATTGGCTGCGCCAAAAGTACAGGGCATACAGATGCAGACGCATATGAAATATCTGGCAGTAATTCCGTTCATGCAGACAGTAAGGAAACTGATGTACAGTTTGAAGATTCATCAAGTGATGCTGCTTTAGAAAGTCAGCAGGAGCAGTCAGATATTTCGCAGGGGAATGATATGTCTGGAAATCAAACTGTGCAGCAGCTTTGTAATATAGTCGAAATTGCAGACGATGCAATAATAGTATCCAAAGTGAATACATGGGAGACAGATGACGGTGCAGGCTTGGCTGTAATGTATGTAGGAGAGGAATCGGAAACGTTTGAGGTCAGCATATCTTCACTGACACGTTATGAAATCCATGAGATTAGGAATGGCGGTGTAAATGGGAAGGAAGATGTGACAGTAATCGAAAGCTCTAAAAACGACCTGAAAAAGGGGGACCTTTTGGAAGTAAGCGGATACTGGGAGGGAAATATTTTGCATGCAGAAAGTATTGTAATTACTCGTGTAGTATAAAAAATAAAACAATCTAATTATGCATTCCTATCCGGACGAAAACAGCAGAGAGTATCCCTCCGACTGCCATTGGTATCACCATTCTCCACTGGGCAGTCTATGGGATACTCTCTGCCGTTTTCTGTTCAGTGAAACCATAAAATGGAACAGTTGTCAGTATACAGAAGGGCGACAGTTCTATGCCGGAACAGGCTGGCGGAGAATGCTGATATTTTCTTATGGGTGATTTGATACATCAGCGAAAATCCGCATGGACGCGGATTTAGGACGAAACGCGTCCATGGACGGCGCGTAGAGTCCGGTCGCGGACGCATTCTAAGACTTTGGCATCACCCATTAGAAAATTCGCATTTGGAGTCCAATCGCCTGTACTGGCATAGAACTGTCGCCCTTCGTCCCGGCTAAAATAATCCATAAGGCTGAACTGTTACATGAAAGATGCTGGAAGTGAATTGCCTATTGACAGTCCCTGTAAATCAGTATATGATATAGCTGATATGACAATTCAATATTGTGAGTCACGTATATGTGATGTACTCTTATTCAGAGTGGTGGAGATACAAAGGATCTGTGAAGCCACGGCAACCCCATTGTTGAAGACGGAAGGTGCCAACCTGAGCGAGTTGCTATTTGCAGGATAAATAGTTCGAACAATAAGAGGATTTGATTATCGGGAAACCAGTCACCTCCGCTTATTCCATCGAATAAGCGGAGATTTTTGTTACTGTAGAGCTATGCGGCAATGGAATAAATAGACCATTTTATTCCGCTTGCCATAGAGCGCACAGCTCAAGCGGGAAACATGCAGCATTTTGAGCTGCATAGCGATATAGTAAACAACACGAAATTTTTAGGAGGAAAATACGATGGAGAAGCTTTTATTTACTTCAGAATCCGTAACAGAAGGTCATCCTGACAAGGTGTGTGATGCCATCTCTGATGCCATCCTTGATGCGCTTATGGAGCAGGACCCCATGAGCCGTGTTGCATGTGAGACAGCGACATGTACAGGCTTTGTGCTTGTCACAGGAGAGATTACAACAAAGGCATATGTCGATATTCCAAAGATTGTGCGCGATACAGTAAAGGAAATCGGCTACGATAAGTCGGAATATGGTTTTGACGGGAATACCTGTGCAGTATTTACCGCAATTGACGAGCAGTCAAGCGATATTGCCATGGGTGTCGACAAGGCGCTTGAGGCAAAGCAGTCAAAGGACAGCGCAGAAAATAAAATGAGCGATGCCGAGATTGAAGCAATCGGCGCCGGAGATCAGGGTATGATGTTCGGCTATGCAACCAACGAGACGCCGGAGTACATGCCGTATCCGATTTCACTTGCACATAAGCTTGCATTACAGCTTACTAAAGTTCGCAAGGACGGCACATTAAAGTACTTAAGACCTGATGGAAAGACACAGGTTTCTGTAGAGTATGATGAGAATGGAAAGCCCAAGAGACTTGAAGCAGTTGTTCTCTCAACACAGCATGACGAGGATGTGACACAGGAGCAGATTCATGAGGACATCAGGAAGCATGTATTTGATGTAATCCTTCCCAAGGAATTAATTGACGCAGATACAAAGTTCTTTATCAATCCTACAGGGCGTTTTGTCATCGGCGGACCACACGGTGATGCAGGTCTTACCGGACGTAAGATTATTGTAGACACCTACGGCGGATATGCACGTCACGGCGGCGGCGCTTTCTCAGGAAAGGACTGCACAAAGGTAGACAGAAGCGGAGCTTATGCGGCAAGATATGTGGCAAAGAATCTTGTAGCAGCAGGTCTTGCAGACAAGTGCGAGATTCAGCTTTCCTATGCAATCGGTGTAGCACAGCCTACCTCTATCAATATTGACACCTTTGGAACAGGCAGGCTTGACAGCGGGAAGCTGGTTGAGATTGTACGTGAGAACTTTGATCTTCGTCCGGCAGGCATTATCAAGATGCTTGACCTTAGAAGACCAATTTATAAGCAGACAGCAGCTTACGGACATTTTGGACGCAACGACCTTGACCTTCCGTGGGAGAAGCTGGATAAGGTTGAGACTTTAAAGAACTATTTATAAAAACGGAAAAAGCGGATGTGATGACATTCGCTTTTTGCCTTTTTATATACACAAGCACTTCTCTTCTGCCCGAATTTATATCGGGAAAAGAAGGTTATCAAAGATTCAGAGGGGGACGACATATGAGAATGAGAACAAAAAAGGTGCTTGCATGGTGCTGTATGGCGCTGGCATTTGCCTTTGCGGGAAATTTCGGGGTACAGGCAGAAGAAATACCGACAGATGCAGAAAGCGTACAGGAGATGATAGACCATGTGAAAGCTTATTATGATGCAGTCTCAGCAAGCGATTTGCAAAAGGCGAATGAATTGAGAGGAGAAAAGAATCCTGCAGATGAAATTCTGCAGGAGGTACTTGCTGCACATGAGCATGGGAAACAAAGATATGAGAATGTCTGCGTGAAGGTGTACCCTATGGAGAAAGAAGAGGATTGGCTGGCATTTGTGACATATGAGCTGAGGGTTGAGTCAATAGAAGACCTGATGCCGGGTGCTGAGGTGTATGTGCTCGAAAAGCAGGCAGATGGCAGCTGGTGGATGATAAAGGAACCGAATCAGCAGACAGCAGAAGAGGCAAAACAGATGATTCATGAACTGGCAATCGATGAGGATATTTTAAGAATTGATGAGGAATACAATCAGCTTTATGCGGAGAATCCTGATGTTGCGGTATGGACAAAGGAGATTCAGCAGGAAATAGCAGAACGCTATACGCTGGTACAGGAGGAAAACAATGCTTCAGAAAAATATGTTGTGAAAAAAGGCGACTGTTTATGGTCTATTGCACAGGAACAAATGGGGGATGGCATCAAATGGACTATATTGTATCAGAAAAACAGAACCATAATCGGTGAAAATCCTGACTTGATTCCGGAAGGCATGCAACTGAGTATTGAAAATGAAATTTCGCGCTGATATACTGTAAAAGAAATAGTGCGACAAGGAAAAATACAATAGATTTTCATAGATTGTGAGGTACAGCATGGCATTTACACATCTGCATGTGCATACGGAATACAGCCTTTTAGACGGCTCGAACAAAATAAAAGAATACGTCAAACGCATCAAGGAGCTTGGCATGGACAGCGGTGCAATTACGGACCATGGGGTTATGTATGGCGTGATTGACTTTTATAAGGAAGCAAAGGCAAACGGAATCAAGCCGATTCTTGGCTGTGAGGTGTACGTGGCGCCTAATTCAAGATTTGATAAGGAAACGACAGGCGGTGAGGAACGGTATCACCATCTTGTTCTGCTTGCAGAAAATAATCAGGGCTATTCGAATCTCATGAAAATTGTCAGCAAAGGCTTTACAGAGGGCTATTATTACAAGCCGCGTGTGGATATGGAAGTACTGCGGCAGTACCATGAGGGCATTATTGCGCTGTCGGCATGTCTTGCCGGAGAGGTTCCGCGGCTTATCGTAAAGGGGCTTTATCAGGAAGCAAAAAATGCAGTTCTGAAATACCTGGACTGCTTTGGCAGAGGCAACTATTTCCTGGAGCTTCAGGATCACGGGATACCGGACCAAAAAACGGTCAATATGGCACTTGTCCGGCTGAGCAAGGAGCTTGATATTCCGCTGGTGGCGACGAATGATATTCACTACACTTATGCAGAGGACGCGCAGTCGCATGATATCCTCTTATGTATCCAGACGGCAAAGAAGGTCACCGATACGGACAGGATGCGTTATGACGGCGGTCAGTATTATGTGAAAAGCGAGATGGAAATGCGTGAGCTTTTTCCATATGCGCAGGAAGCAATCACCAATACTGCACTGATAGCCGGGCGGTGTAATGTTGAGATAGAATTTGGCGTGACAAAGCTGCCAAAATTTGATGTTCCCGAGGGGTATGATTCGTGGACTTATTTGAATAAGCTTTGTATTGACGGCTTAAGGGAACGCTATCCTGATGATGACGGAACGCTTGTGGAGAAGCTGAATTATGAGCTTGGCGTCATACAGAAGATGGGCTATGTGGATTACTTCCTGATTGTATGGGATTTTATCAACTGGGCACGTGAGCATGATATTCCGGTAGGCCCCGGGCGAGGAAGCGCGGCAGGCTCTATCGTATCATACTGCCTGCATATCACGAATATTGACCCGATTCGTTACAACCTTCTGTTTGAGCGCTTCCTCAATCCGGAGCGGGTATCCATGCCGGATATTGACATTGATTTCTGCTATGAACGGCGGCAGGAGGTCATTAATTACGTCAGTGAGAAGTATGGGCATGACAAGGTGGTGCAGATTGTAACCTTTGGTACGATGGCGGCAAAAGGCGTAATTCGTGATGTCGGAAGGGCGCTCGACCTTCCGTACAATTTCTGTGACAGCATTGCCAAAATGATACCGAATGAATTAAACATTACGATTGCGAAAGCGCTCGATATGAATCCGGAATTTCGCGAGCTGTACAAGAGTGATGAGCAGGTGCATTATCTGATTGATATGTGTCAAAGGCTGGAGGGACTTCCAAGGCATACATCTATGCATGCGGCAGGAGTGGTTATCTGCCAGAAGCCTGCCGATGAATTTGTGCCGCTTTCCAGAGGAAGCGACGGTTCGATTACGACGCAGTTTGTCATGACGACGATAGAGGAGCTTGGACTTCTGAAAATGGATTTTCTGGGTCTGCGTACCCTCACAGTTATCAAAAATGCTGTGAAAAATGTGGAAAAAACGACGGGAATCGTGATTGATGTGGATCACATTGATTATGATGATAAGCAGGTGCTTGCGTCGCTTGGAACAGGAAAAACGGACGGCGTGTTCCAGCTGGAAAGTCAGGGCATGAAAAATTTCATGAAGGAGCTGAAGCCGCAGAATCTCGAGGACGTTATTGCAGGAATTTCTCTATACAGACCGGGTCCGATGGACTTTATACCGGCATACATCAAGGGAAAAAACAATCATGATGCGGTTACGTATCCATGTCCGCAGCTGGAGCCGATTCTTGCGCCGACCTATGGCTGTATCGTGTATCAGGAGCAGGTTATGCAGATTGTGCGCGAGCTTGGCGGTTATACGATGGGACGAAGCGACCTTGTGCGCCGCGCCATGAGTAAGAAAAAGACTTATGTGATGGAGCAGGAGCGCGAGAACTTTGTACATGGAAATGCGGAAGAAGGAGTGCCGGGCTGTGTTGCAAACGGCATTTCCGAGCAGGTCGCGGATCAGATATACGGAACAATGATGGATTTCGCAAAGTACGCCTTCAACAAATCCCATGCAGCATGCTATGCAGTGGTTGCTTATCAGACTGCCTATTTAAAATACTATTATCCGGTGGAATTTATGGCTGCGCTTTTAACCTCTGTTATCGACAATTCGTCCAAGGTATCGGAATATATCATGGTGTGCAGAAGTATGGGAATCCGTATCCTTCCGCCTGATATTAACGAAGGGGAAGCAGGCTTTTCCGTTTCGAACAATGCAATCCGGTATGCTCTGACTGCTATCAAAAGTGTGGGAAGACCTGTGATTGACGGGATTGTCGAGGAGCGGAGAGCACATGGCGCTTATCAGAGCCTTAAGGATTTTATCGAGCGGACACAGAACCTTGATGTGAATAAGCGTGCCATTGAGAACTTTATTAAGGCAGGCGCGTTTGACAGCTTTGGCGCAACCAGAAAGCAGCACATGAGTGTATATGCCCAGATTCTTGACAGTATCACGCACAGCAAGCGCGGTGTGATGGCAGGGCAGATGTCCCTGTTGGATATTGTTTCAGAGGAACAGAAGGAGGAGCTGGAGATAAAGCTGCCGAACGTGGGTGAATACGAGAAAGAACTGCTGCTTAGCTTTGAGAAAGAGGTTCTGGGCTTTTACGTCAGCGGTCATCCAATGCAGGAGTACCAGGCGTTGTGGGAGAAGCGCATCACGGCAAAGACTTCGGATTTTTACCTGGATGAGGAGACAGGTGCAGTTCACGTGCTTGACAATGCTAAGGTGACCATAGGCGGCATGATTATGGACAAGCGCATTAAATACACCAAGCAGGATAAAATTATGGCATTCCTGACAGTGGAGGATTTGGTGGGCAGCATTGAGGTGATTGTGTTTCCGAATGCATATGAGAAATACGCATCAAAGCTTTTAGAGGAAAATAAAGTATTTATCGAGGGCAGAGTTCAGGTGGAGGACGAGCGCGACGGTAAGCTGATCTGCGAGAGCATTACTTCTTTTGATGAGATACCGCGTAAGGTTTGGGTAAAATTTCCAAACATGAACACTTATGTTGAAAAGGAACGGGTTCTTTTTGATGCCATCTATGATTCTGAGGGAATTGACAATGTTGTTATTTATATAGAAGAAACACGTCAGAAAAAGACACTGCCGCCCAACCGGAACATAAAGGCAGACAGTGCGGTACTTGACAAGCTCCGTTCGCTTTTCGGAGAGGAGAACGTTAAAGTGGTCGGATAGTGCAGGATACAGGGTCAAGCGCTTCCCTGTTCTGATAATTTTTTGTCAAAGAGTATTGTATTCTTGCAAAAAAAAGGGTACAATCATTGTATGGTTGAAAATGTATATCAATGCATAAAATAAACAGACTTCCTCTTGTATCAAAGCGGCGGTCATATATTGCATAGGAGGTATCATAATGTCTAAGGAAATCAAGACAATCGGTATATTAACAAGCGGCGGAGACGCACCGGGAATGAATGCTGCGATTCGTGCAGTTGTAAGAAAAGCTTTGACAAACGGCGTAAAGGTCAAGGGCATCAAAAGAGGCTATATGGGACTTCTTAATGAAGAAATCATAGATATGGAAGCGCACAGCGTAGCTGACATTATTCAGAAGGGCGGTACAATCCTTGGTACAGCAAGATGCCTTGAATTTAAGGAGCCTGAGGTACAGGCAAGAGCTGCTGATATCTGCCGTCAGCATGGGATTGACGGACTGGTTGTAATCGGCGGAGACGGTTCCTACCGCGGCGCACAGGCGCTTGCAAGAAACGGCATCAATACGGTCGGCGTGCCGGGAACCATTGACCTGGATATCGCATGTACCGAATATACGATCGGATTTGATACAGCCATCAACACAGCGATGGAAGCAATTGATAAGGTAAGAGATACCTCTTCCTCACATGAGAGATGCTCGATTATCGAGGTTATGGGCAGAAATGCAGGATATATTGCACTTTGGACCGGTGTTGCAAACGGCGCTGAGGATATTCTTCTTCCTGAAAAATATAACTATGATGAGCAGGAGTTAATAAACAACATTGTAAGCAGCAGAAAGAAAGGCAAGACGCATCATATCATTGTCAATGCAGAGGGTATCGGACATTCGACATCGATGGCAAAGCGCATCGAGGCTGCTACCGGCATTGAGACAAGAGCGACGATTCTCGGTTATTTGCAGCGCGGCGGAAATCCTACCTGTAAGGATAGATTTTATGCGTCCATTATGGGCGCTTATGCAGCAGACATTCTCTGTGAGGGCAAATCAAACAGAGTTGTCGCATACAAGCATGGAGAGTTCGTTGACTATGACATTGAGGAAGCACTCAATATGACAAAGAGCATCGACGAATATCAGTATGAAATCTGCAGAAAATTGTCAAGATAAAAGAAAGGATAACAGTCCGGCATGTATGGGTTCACATAGCTGGACTGTTATTGCTTATGCACAGGAAAAAGATCAGGACGGTGAAGTTCTGACCTTTTCTTGTGTAAGAGAGCAGCAGTGGGGATAGCTGCGTCAGGAAGACAGAAAAACTGTACGAAAGAGTGAATGGGGAAGGATATGGGAAAAAAGAGTATATTTAAGCAGCTTTTACTGCCGATGGTTGCCATTGTATGTGCAATGGCAGCAGCACTGGTTACAATTATTTTGAGCGTCTTTTCACAGTCTTATGAGAGAGAGCTTTACCAAAGAAGTCAGGATAAGTCCAATCTGATGGCAGGAGAAATCCGTACTTTTTTAGATGGGGCATATGGAATTACGCAGGAGCTTGCGGTGAATCCAAGCATTCTGACGATGGATACGCAGGTTCAGACTCCGATTCTGGAGGACTGCGTCAGTCGCAACAGCTATCTGGAGCTGCTTTATATTCAGGGAACAGACGGGATGCAGACCGGAAGATCAGGCGGAGAGCTGGCGGACCGCTCTACGAGATGGTGGTTCTCGCAGGTGATGGAGGAGCAGGAGCCGTTTATTTCCAAGTCTTATTATTCGGTAAATACCGGAATGCCCTGTGCGTCTATCTTTTTTCCCATGTACCGGGATAATCAGCTGCTTGGGGTGTTTGCAGCCGATTTGAAGCTCGATTATTTACAAACCCTGATTGAGACATACTCCGATACCAAGAATGGTGAGTACTCGTTTATTCTGGACGGAGAAGGCGTGGTGGTGGCGCATCCGGACAGCATACAGATTGAGGAGCAGTATAATTATAAGACGCTGGTGAAAACAACTGCCTGCAGGACAGCTGACGGCAGAACGGAGACAGACGCTGACGGCAATATTGTGACGCAGGAGGAAGCCTTTGAGCTTTCGGAAGAATATCAGGCACTCATTGAGACAGTGATGGCAGGGGGCAGCGGAAGCGCCAGGATTCATAATGAAGGTACGCAGTATTATGTGAGCTATGCGCCGATAGCATTGAAGGGAGAGTCGGACTCATGGTCCATTCTCACAGTAAAAAAGGCATCAGATGCAATGGCTCTGGTAAATAATTTCATTGTCATAGCAGTCGGAATCAGTGCGGCAGCTATTCTGATAGCGGTGGTCATCATCATGCTCCTTGCAGGAAAATTGACTGCGCCGATTGTGAAGCTTACACAGCTGATTGGAGATGCCTCCGAGGGGAATTTCACGGTGCAGGCAGACGAAAGCAGCCGCAATGAGCTGGGAACGCTTGCCCAAAGCTTTAACAGCATGACAAGGAAGGTTGCAGACATTTTAAATAAGATTACGTCTTTTACAAGTGAGGTTGTCTCAAGCGGCGGAAAAATGAAAGCGCTTGAGGAAGGAAATGCCGGAATCGAACAGAAGATTAAAGAAATCTCCAAAGGAGCGGCAGGTCAGACGCAGGATGCCCGGAAGGTGGTAGCCCGTGCGGCAGAGCTGGAAGAAAAGTTTGAAGAGCTGGCAGGAAAAGGCAGGGCAATGGAGCAGGATGCGAGAAACACACAGGATTCCGGTCTTGCAGGAGAGCGCGTGATAGAGGAACTGCACAGCCACAATGAGCAGACTGCCCTGATGATGGAGGAATCTTACCATCGTATTGCGGCATTAAATGAACAGTCTCAGCAGATTTCCAATATTGCCGGCACCATTAGTGAGATATCTTCCCAGACGAGCCTTCTTGCACTGAACGCTTCCATCGAAGCGGCAAGGGCAGGAGAACAGGGCAAAGGGTTTGCAGTTGTGGCGGAATCCATCGGGAAGCTTGCTGCAGACTCCGAAAATGCGACATCAGATATTGAGAAAATTATTCAGAATCTTTGTACCGAGATTACAAGGACAGTCGATACGATTGAGAAAATCAAGCAGGAGCATAAGGTACAGTCAGAGGCGGTTGGAAGGGTACGCAGTACGTTTGCGGACTTCCGCGGTCTTGCAGATGCTACGCTGTCAAATGTGGATGACATCAATCAATTGATTGGGCAGATGCATAAGCTGGACCGGTCTATGGTTCATGCGGCGGAACGCATCAGGGACATTTCGCAGAACACGGCGGAGCTGTCAGAGGATATGGTTATGGCGCTGGAAGACCAGACAGACAGCATTGAACAGGTCGCTGGGCGGATTGCGGACTTGACAAGGGTATCTGAGGAAGTGCAGAAGGAGATGACAAAATTCCAGCTGCATAACGAATAAAGAACAAATATTCGAAATCCCGGAGGAAGGCAGAAAAGACATCATGGCATTGGAAAGAAATAAAAGGAAGCCGGCTGCAAAAAAGTCTACGACAAGGCTGATTGCGCTTGGATTTGCATTGATTATACTGGCAGGCACGCTCCTGCTGACGCTTCCTGTCTCTAACAGGTCAGGGCATGGAAGCTTCTTCGATTCGCTTTTTACGGCAACATCTGCAACCTGCGTAACAGGACTTGCTGTGGCGGATACGTATCAGAACTGGACGCTGTTTGGACAGATTGTCATTCTCTGCCTGATACAGGTGGGAGGTCTTGGATTTATAACCATTGGCGCATATATCTCAGTGCTTCTCAAAAAGCGTATCGGGTTACAGGAACGGCAGCAGCTTCAGGAAAGCGTCAACACGTTGGAAATCGCAGGCGTTGTCCGGCTGGTCAGAAAGATTGTGCAGGGGACATTGTGCATTGAGCTTCTGGGAGCAGCATTGCTGGCGTTTCGGTTTATCCCGCGGTTTGGAATTGCCAATGGAATCTATTTTTCTGTCTTTCATGCTGTATCCGCTTTCTGCAACGGAGGATTTGACCTGATGGGAATTGAGGAGGCGTATTCCTCCCTGACCGCATTTGAAGGAGATGCGGTTGTCAATCTTGTCATTGCAACGCTGATACTTGTAGGCGGAATCGGCTTTATTGTATGGGACGATGTTATGCGGAACAAGTGGCATTTCAGAAAATACCTGCTTCACAGTAAGATTGTCATCACCACGACGCTCATACTGACCGCAGCCGGAACGGTTCTGTTTTTGATTACCGAAAACCATGCAGCATTTGAAGGCATGAGTCCGGGTGAGAAATTTCTGGGGGCGCTGTTCTCGGCAGTTACGCCAAGAACGGCAGGCTTTAATACCGTTGATACTGCGGCGTTATCCAATTCGGGAAAAGTGCTTACAATGGTGATGATGTTTATAGGAGGAAGCCCGGGGTCCACCGCCGGCGGCATTAAGACAACGTCTATGGTCGTGCTTTTGTTTTATGCCGCAGCGATGGTTTTTAACAGAGAGGATATCAATTTGTTTGGCAGAAGGCTTACGGATGAGGTGGTCAAGAAAGCCAATGCGGTTGTCATGATAAATTTTTCACTGGCCTTTGCAGCAGCTCTCGTTATTATGGTATTACAGCCGTTATTGAATTTCGAAGATGTTATCTTTGAAGTGCTTTCTGCGATTGGGACAGTCGGCATGACGACCGGCATTACAAGGGAACTGGGAACAGTCTCAAGACTGATTATCATGGTGCTGATGTACTGCGGACGGCTTGGAAGCCTTTCTTTTGCGCTGGTGTTTGCGCAGAAAAAAACGGTGACCTCTGTCCGGCAGCCGCAGGAAAAGATTATTGTGGGTTAGAGATACAATAACATGCGTTATTCGATAGGAGACATGAAATGAAATCAATACTAATCATAGGAATGGGACGCTTTGGACATCATCTGGCAAAGAATTTTTTGGAGCATGACCATGATGTCATGATTGTAGATGAGAATGAGGAAAAGCTTGAGGATATGGTTCCTTACGCGACAAGTACCAAAATCGGCGACTGCACCAAGGAGGAGGTTCTCAAGAGCATCGGAATCCGAAACTTTGATGTGGTGTTTGTGTGCATCGGAACAAATTTCCAGAGCAGTCTTGAGATTACCAGCCTGGTAAAGGAGCTGGGCGCAAAGCGCGTGGTCAGCAAAGCGACAAGGGATATTCAGGCAAAGTTTCTGCTCAGAAACGGTGCGGATGAAGTGATTTATCCGGATAAGGACATTGCGGAAAAGTGGGCGGAGCGGTACAGCCTTGACAATTTGTTCGACTATATTGACCTTCCGGGCGCTTTCGGCATTTATGAGATGCCGCCGCTGAAAGAATGGGTGGGAAAGAGCATTAAAGAATCCAATATTGCTGCCAGATACAAGGTTTCGATACTGGGAATCAAGAAGCAGCATGATGAGGAGATGCGTGTGATGCCTTCGGCGGATTATGTCATCAAAGACACCGATCATCTGATGGTGATGGCAGGAAATGAGGTCGCAGAGCGTCTGTTAAGGCAGAACAGAAATCATTTTGTGAAGTAAGCTGTCCGCAGGGGCAGTTTACAAGGGGTCAGTACACTAGTGTGCTGCCTGAATATAAGCCAGGTAGTATACTAGTACAACGAATAATAAGTTTCTGATACATTGACGCAGAATGATTGTTTCCTATGCAAGGCGGAGGAATGAGGCGCAGCGGTGGCTGCGTCGATTGACGACAACGCCGCAGATGAAAAATCAGACAAGTCAAAGTGGCAGTTATTTATTATTCGTTGTACTAGACAAATAAAGGGTGAAGGCTATGATATCAAGTATGTCCAACAGTAAAGTCAAAAGGCTTGCAGCGCTGAATCAGAAGGCAAGGCAGAGAAAAGAAGAAGGCGTTTTTATCGTAGAGGGAGTCAGAATGTTTCGGGAGGCTCCGGCAGAGTGGGTGAAGGAAGTATATGTTTCGGAATCATTCTTAAGGAAAAATGAGCAGGATACTTTATTAAAAGAAGCTTTGGACAAATTTCCCTGCGAAGTGCTCACAGATGAGGTATTTAAGAAGGTTTCTGATACACAGACACCGCAGGGGGTGCTGTGTGTCTTGTCGATGCCTCGCTACGAGCTGGAAAAAAGTATTGCTCATTGGTTTGCAGATGACGGAAAATCTCCGCTTCTCGTACTGCTTGAGGATTTGCAGGACCCCGGGAATCTGGGAACCATACTGCGTGCAGGAGAAGGCGCGGGAATTGACGGGATTATTATGACAAAGCAGACAGCAGACATCTTTAATCCGAAGGTGATACGTTCCACAATGGGGTCAATCTACAGAGTCCCTTTTTTTATCGTGGAGGACTTAGGCGCGGTAATCGGGATGCTGGAAGAGAGAGGAATTGCAGTTTATGCGGCGCACCTTGACGACAGCGCAGACTATGACCAGCCTGATTACACAAACCCGACAGCTTTCCTGATAGGAAATGAAGGCAGCGGGCTGAAGCGTGAGACTGCTGACAGGGCTTCGCAGTATATCAAAATCCCCATGTCAGGTCAGGTTGAGTCCTTAAATGCAGCAGTTGCCGCTACAATATTAATGTACGAGGCGGCGCGGCAGAAGCGCAGCCGCCGCAAAAGTATCTGAAATATCATACAGCAGAGGTGTTTTGCTGTTTCGTATGAAAAATATGGCTGTATACGGGACAGGAAGCAATGCCCGGTTTTGTACATAAATGTGCTTAGGGAAGGAAATAGATGAAAAAAGAGATTTTTTTGAGTTTTAGACCGGAGTTTTTTAGGCCTATTTTGTATGGTATAAAAAAATATGAATATCGAAAGCGTTTTTGCATGGAAGCTTCAACCGCTTATTTATACTTAAGCGCTCCATTACAGGAAGTGGTCGGTATTATGGAGTTAGGCGTACCTGTTAAAACCAGAGATATTATAGATAGATATCCTCAAGAGAGCATAATACATAAAAGGACACAGCAGTGTATTGATGCCGGAGAACTCTTTGCGATACCAATTGAATCTCTGCAATTATATAAGAAACCAATCTCTATATCAACCATTAAGCAGCTTGAGCCGTCATTTCATGTGCCCCGGTGTTATTCAGGCATTCAAAAATATAAAAAAATTTACGCCTATTTGAAAAAGCAGGAAATGTATGATGTCGAATTTTACAATAAGCATGATACGATTTATGAAGATAATTTTGGGATGACCTGTAAAGAAATGGAATTAACGCCCGAGTTTGAAAGGAAAGACGCAGCTTATACCAATACAGCTAAGTATAATATGATTAGATGCGGATATGTAAATAAAAAATAGTAATTTTTGTAGTGTCAAAAACATTGAGTTTCGGAAATCATTGCAAATACTGACGTTTTCACATATTTTGATAACTATTTAATGGTCAGTGAAGGTCAGCACAATGACATCAATTATGCAGTCCCAATATTAGAACAAATAAATATAGAAGCCAGCTAGGTGATGGCTGACCGTGGATATGATAGTTATAAGTTAACCTGTTGTGCTAGTTGATTGTCGGTATAGAAAAACTTCAACAAAATATGCTATCCTATAGTTGTAAATCACGACACCCTATGAAAGGAGGCACATTATGTTGAAGTTCCAAGATGATTATACCACTCTCATAGCAACTTTTGAAGATTTTATTTTGCTCGTTTATACGATTATTGATGACCTGTATCAACAGTTCGTCCCCGTTTCTGTTTCACACAG
>JAGAQJ010000021.1 GCA_017622845.1 Lachnospiraceae bacterium
CAGTTGGTTAGAGCGCCGCCCTGTCACGGCGGAGGTCGTCGGTTCGAGTCCGATCGGGGTCGTTATGGGATCTTAGCTCAGCTGGGAGAGCATCTGCCTTACAAGCAGAGGGTCACAGGTTCGAGCCCTGTAGGTCCCATTTTATTTTTGAAAGCAATGATTTCACATTGCTTTTTTATATTATAAAAATACCTTGTTATGCTAAAATATTAAAGAATAATGATTTCCTATGATGTAAAAAGCGAACCACATAGGATGCGCATTCACACAAGTAAAATTATGTCACACGCGCCTGTAACCGGCGCGCAAAGTGTTCAAGCCTGCTTTGATGTACGAGGCCTTGAGTCCTGTAACAGGAAGCCAAGGCTGAATTGTTACCATTCATTTATTTGATTTATTGTGCATTGTTGAACTTAATATTATCTTGTGGTATACTACATCAAGAAAGTTATGTGCGTTTTATTTACGATAAAAGATAAGGAGAAGACAACAGCATGAATAATGAATATTCTATTGAAACCAAATGTATTCAGTCAGGATGGCATCCAAAAAATGGAGAACCAAGGGTTATGCCCATTTATCAATCAACAACATTTAAGTACGAAACTTCTGATGAAATGGGGAAATTATTTGATCTTGAGAAGGACGGATATTTTTATACAAGACTTCAGAATCCTACAAACGATATGGTAGCGGAGAAAATCTGTGAATTAGAAGGCGGAGTTGCAGCGATGCTGACTTCTTCAGGACAGGCAGCAAATTATTATGCGGTCTTTAATATTTGTGAAGTAGGAGATCATGTTGTACTTTCTTCTACGGTTTATGGCGGTACGTTTAATCTGTTAACTGTTACCATGAAAAAAATGGGAATTGAGTGTACGATAGTAGACCCTGATTCTGACGAAGAAACATTAAACAAGGCTTTTAGGGAAAATACAAAGTGTGTAGTAGCAGAATCTATCGCAAATCCAGCATTAGTAGTTCTTGACTTTGAGAAGTTTGCAAAGGTTGCTCATGCGCATGGAGTGCCTTTGATCGTGGATAATACATTTGCCACACCGATTAATTGCCGTCCATTTGAATATGGCGTTGATATTGTGACACATTCTACGACAAAATATATGGATGGTCATGCCATGACTGTAGGCGGAGCAATTGTTGATTCAGGAAATTTTGACTGGGCTAAGTATGGTGATAAATTCCATGGACTTACAACTCCCGATGAATCATACCATGGCATCACTTATACAGAGAAGTTTGGAAAGAAAGCATACATAACAAAGGCGACAGTTCAGCTTATGAGAGATTTAGGCTCCATACAGTCTCCAATGAACGCATTTTTGCTTAATGTTGGACTTGAAACGCTTCATTTAAGAGTTCCTAGACATTGTGAGAATGCATTAAAGGTTGCTACGTGGCTTGAAAATAATGACAAGGTTGCATGGGTAAATTATCCTGGATTAAAGAGCAGCAAATATTATGAGCTTGCACAGAAATATATGCCGAATGGTACATGTGGTGTTATTTCCTTTGGATTAAAAGGTGGCAGAGAGGTAAGTGTATCATTTATGGATCATCTTAAGCTTGCAGCGATTGTAACACATGTAGCTGATGCAAGAACCTGCGTGCTTCATCCGGCAAGTCATACACATAGGCAGATGAATGACGAGCAGCTTTTGGAAGCAGGCGTTCAACCGGATTTGATAAGATTTTCTGTTGGCATTGAAAACGTTAACGATATTATTGCCGACATTGAGCAGGCACTCGCACATATTTAATTATGAAAAACAAAGGTTGGATGACAGGTTTATTTCTAATAATCCTGACAATTATGGCGATAGCTGCAAGAATATATTATATTAATAATTGGATGTCTGAGGTAAAGATAAGTGAAGATATTTATAATGCTGCACAGGTAAGTGTAGGAACTGCAAAATTATCAGCTTTTTTTGCTGATGGTTTTGATATACAATCACTTTACATCTCTAATTTGTATGCTGCATTTGTGGTATTCGGCAATTTTACAGTGGCAGGTGTTTATCTCAATATCTTATATCAGGTGCTTACTGTTCTGTTGATATATGTTTCTGCGAGAAATCTCACCAATCAGTATGTTGGATTGGGAGCAGGACTGGCTTCTGCGCTTTTACCGTTTTATATCGCGAAGCTGTCAGAAGTAACAGTTTTTAATATGGGGCTTTTTATAGCATTCGTGTTCTGTTCCATTGTAACATTTGCAGCGCGCATTATATATGAGAAACGTGTTGGAAAGAAAGCTGTAAAGAAGGAGATGCAGGAACCTCAAAATATTGCGCCTGTGACAGAGCTGGAAGTAAAGCCGGTTCAAGATATGTCAATGAAAGAGATATTGCTCGACGATCTGGAAGATAACAAAATCAATTATATAGAAAATCCACTTCCTGTACCCAAAAGAAAAGAGCATAAGGAAATGGACTTCGCAATTGAGCTTAGCAGTGAGAATGACGATTATGATTTGAAAGATATGTCAGGCAAAGATTTTTATGATATTGAATAAAAACTAGATATAAGTGCAAATAATAAAAAGAACCCTTTTTGATAAGGGTTCTTTTTTATGCGTACGGTATCTAATGGAAAAATGCTGATAAAGCTGATGGGTGCTTGGTGCGCGAGTAGTGGATAAGGACTTTCCCCTGCCCGATTGCTTAGACACATGCAGAGAAAATATACTGCGAAAGCGGCACACGTGCTGCGTGGAGGGTAGGGGAGCAGATCATTCCTATACTTGATTTTATAGAGAAAGCAGGTGCAATGAAATGGGCGATGAAAACGAAGATAAGAAAGAAGACAAAAATGATGAGCTTGAAAACAAAAAATACAAAGATGAAAAAATAGAGAAAGAAAGTCAGGTCACATTAGATGAAAATAAAAGTAATCACAGGATACATTTGATTACAATTGTTGGAGAGATAGAAGGGCATGAGAATGCAGGAAATCAATCCAAGGTGACAAAATATGAACTACTGTTGCCGCAGCTTGCTTCAATTGAGGACAGCAGCGAAATCGATGGTGTACTGCTGCTTTTAAATACAATGGGAGGAGATGTGGAAGCCGGACTTGCCATTGCAGAAATGGTGGCATCTCTTAGTAAGCCTACGGTATCTTTAGTTTTGGGAGGAAGCCATAGCATCGGCGTTCCGATTGCAGTCAGCACTGATTACTCCTTTATTGTTCCGACAGGAACAATGGTAGTACATCCTGTCAGAATGAATGGAATGGTTATCGGCGTACCCCAGACATTTAACTATTTCAGGGAAGTGCAGAATCGTATTACAGGATTTGTGTGCTCACACTGTAAAATTTCCAAAGAAAGATATGAGGAGCTGATGATGGAAACGGAAATTCTTACCAAAGATGTAGGAAGTGTACTGGAAGGAAAAGAGGCTGTGGAGGAAGGTATTATCTGTGAAATCGGCGGAATTTCCCAAGCAATTGCAAAGCTTCATGAATTGATAGATAATAATTCAGCTATGCAAAAATAAATGAGAAGGACTGGAATTTGTGAGAAAATGTATCACAGGCAAGTAAATATCCTTTTGTATAACGAACTGTTTTGTATTGCAATTTTTACTTGACACCAGAAATGAACAGTTGCAAGAAGCAAAAAGGATTGTGATAAAACTATTAATTTTGACATTGCAGCAGAACATTGCTTACAACAGAACAATAAATATACATGACAAGCTAAAAAAAGGATGTTATAATATTGTAGCAGTTTAGCCATGCAGAAATGATTGTACAATATGCTCATGACCAATTGCAGGCAGAAGGCATATTGTACAATCATTTCTATAGGAAGTACGCCCGACAGGAAATAAGTTGTCAGCAATAACAAATATATTTGTCAATAATATATAATCCGACAAGTTATGAACAGGCATGGCTGAATTGCTATATTGTATTTTATCTGTGAGGATTGGAACAGATATGAACTAGGGGGAAAGTATTATGGCATCTGCAGCAGGAAATGGTACATCAAGGAGCAGAACAAATACCAGGAAGAATACATCTAAAAATACAAAAAAGACATCAGGTACAAGGAGTAAAAAATCATCAGCAAAAGTGACAAGAAAAAATGTAGATATTGCAGTAAAAAATGAAGTGATGCTTATCGTGATATTCGCTGCTGCAATATTTACTTTTTTGTGTGTCACAGGGCTGATTCATGGAACAGCATCAACAGCAATCAGCAATGTCATGTTTGGGCTGTTCGGCTTATTGGCATACATCGTACCGATTATTATATTTTTAGGATTTGCTTTTGGAATTTCTAACAGAGGCAATACTGTTGCTGTAATCAAAATGGTGAGCAGCGTGATATTGATTTTCCTTGCAGGCGTTTTGGCGTATATGCTTGCAAAGCAGGAGGATATGCTTACGGGGACTTCTCTATTGAAGGAGTTGTATCAGACATCGGTAGAGCACCATTCCGGAGGCGGGGTAGTTTTCGGCAGTATTGCGCATGGAATGTATCAGATGATGGGATTTGGCGGTACTTTATTTGTAGTGCTTGTGCTTGGAATTATTTCGGTGGTGTTTATTACAGAAAAGAGCTTCCTGACAAGTGTTAAAAAGGGTGGCTCTTATCTGCTTGAGTCTGCAAAGGAAGATGCGGCGAGAATGCGGGAATACAGAGAGACTCTTTATGAGGAGTACGAGGAGGATTATGAAGAACCGGAATATGAGCCGGAAGCAGAACCCAAGCGTCAGAAGAGAACAAAGGCAGAAAAAGCAGAGGCGCCGGAGGAAAAAATTCGGCGCATGGACAAACGGGCAAGAGGCGTGGTATCAAGCTCTGCCATCACATTGAAGGCTGAAAAAGCTAAGAATGTGGAAAGGCAGGATATTCATGAGATTGTTTTGCTGGACGATGAAGCAGATATGACGGAAGCGGATATGGTGTGTGAGGATATTAAAATCAGGCCTTACAATGAAATTCCATATGAGGAACTTCCCGGACAAATTGTTTCACCTGGTGATAACCAGGGCGTTCCTGTCAAAAAATCATTTTTAGATGAGCTTGACAGCATGGAAGATGTCAATACGTTTGAAGAGATAGAAGCTGAGGATTGCGTGAGCCAGTTTGATTCTCAAAGCAGTTTTGCGGACAATACGGATATACATGAGGTATTTGATGCAGAAGCATTAGACAGTATGCCTGAACCGATGACTGAGGAAACGATTGTCCCAAAGCCTGCAGCGGAAAAAATAACGAATAAAGACAAAGCGGAAATCAGGCAGGAGGAGGCGAATATACAGGAACATATCGCAAGGGCAGAGGAGGAACCGCCTAAAAAATACGTTTTTCCGCCGCTGAATCTATTAAAGAAAGGCGATGGGAAGAAGGGAGATTCTGCAAATCAGCTGAAAGAAACGGCATTGCGCCTGCAGCAGACTTTGCAGACCTTTGGTGTTAAGGTAACCATAACGGATATCAGCCAGGGACCTTCTGTTACACGATACGAAATGCAGCCTGAGCAGGGAGTAAAGGTCAGCAAGATTGTGGGACTTACCGATGACATTAAGCTAAATCTTGCGGCAACGGATATAAGAATAGAGGCGCCAATACCGGGTAAAGCGGCAGTGGGAATTGAAGTACCAAATAAAGAAAATAGTGCTGTAGCATTAAGAGACTTGCTGGAATCAGATGCATTTCAAAAGTTTCCATCCAATATTGCTTTTGCAGTAGGAAAAGATATTGCAGGACAGGTCGTAGTGACAGATATTGCGAAAATGCCCCATGTTTTGATTGCCGGAGCGACAGGCTCAGGAAAGTCGGTATGTATCAATACAATTATTATGAGTATCTTGTATAAAGCGAATCCGGCAGATGTTAAACTCATTATGATTGACCCCAAAGTGGTTGAGCTGAGTGTATACAATGGCATTCCACATCTGATGATACCTGTTGTAACAGACCCGAAAAAGGCATCTGCTGCACTGAACTGGGGTGTGGCAGAAATGAATGACCGATATAAAAAGTTTGCAGATTTGAATGTGCGTGATTTAAAGGGCTATAATAAGGCAGTAGAAATGGGTAAATTGTCACCTGACGGAGAACCGCTGCAAAAGCTGCCGCAGATTGTGATTATAGTAGACGAGCTTGCTGACCTGATGATGGTAGCATCGGGAGAAGTAGAGGAAAGTATTTGCCGTCTGGCGCAGCTTGCAAGAGCGTGCGGCATTCATCTGGTAATTGCCACTCAGAGACCCTCGGTTGATGTCATTACCGGTTTGATCAAGGCAAATATGCCAAGCCGGATTGCATTCAGCGTATCAAGCGGCGTGGATTCACGTACCATTCTTGATATGAACGGCGCTGAGAAGCTTTTAGGAAAGGGTGACATGCTGTTTTATCCTCAGGGATATCCGAAGCCTGCCCGTGTACAAGGGGCTTTTGTATCGGATTCAGAGGTATCAGATGTTGTTGATTTCCTGAAAAATCAGACGCTTGGAAATACTACATACAACAGTGATATAGAAGAAAAGATAAAGACAATGCAGTCTTCTTCCGGCGCATCAGGCAGCACTGGAACAGGAAGTGATTTAGATGCTTATTTTGCCGAGGCAGGAAAGTTTGTGATTGAGAAAGATAAGGCATCTATCGGTATGCTTCAGAGAGTCTTTAAAATCGGCTTTAATCGCGCGGCACGTATCGTAGATCAGCTTGAGGAGGCTGGTGTGGTAGGCGCTGAGGAGGGAACAAAGCCCAGACGTATTCTTATGAGCATGGAGCAATTCCAAAATTATCTTGAAGAAAATGTTTAATATCATAGACAAATGCGCTAGTTAAATGTTATTCTATTAAAATAGGAAAATTTATGTGTGATAAAATGTTGCGAAGGAGGAGATTATTTTATGAAATCTGATATTGAAATTGCTCAGGAGGCTGAATTATATCCCATTACCGAGGTTGCGAAATCACTTGATATCACGATGGACGACTTGGAACTATACGGAAAGTACAAGGCAAAAATCTCAGATGAGTATTTAAAAAAGATAGAGAATAACAAAAACGGAAAATTAATTCTTGTGACTGCCATTAATCCGACACCGGCAGGAGAGGGAAAAACAACTACAAGTGTGGGGCTTGGGCAGGCATTTGGGAAGCTTGGGAAAAAAGCTGTGATAGCGCTTCGGGAGCCTTCTCTTGGTCCCTGCTTTGGAATAAAGGGCGGCGCTGCCGGAGGCGGTATGGCACAGGTGGTTCCAATGGAGGATTTGAATCTGCATTTTACAGGAGATTTTCATGCAATAACATCAGCGAACAATTTATGTGCAGCACTTCTTGATAATCATATCCAGCAGGGCAATGAGCTTGGCATAGATACAAGACAGATTGTATGGAAAAGATGTCTTGATATGAATGACAGAGTATTAAGAAATGTAGTTGTTGGTTTGGGAAATAAAATGGACGGATTCGTGAGAGAGGATCATTTTGTTATCACGGTAGCTTCCGAAATCATGGCTGTATTATGCCTTGCAGATGATATGGAGGATTTGAAGAAACGCCTTGACAGAATGGTTGTCGCTTACAACTACAACGGAGAGCCGGTAACGGCAGGACAGATTCATGCGACAGGCGCTATGGCAGCTCTTTTGAAGGATGCCATAAAACCTAATCTTATTCAGACACTTGAGCATACACCGGCTATTGTGCATGGCGGTCCGTTTGCGAATATTGCACATGGCTGCAATAGTGTGCGTGCGACAAAGGCAGCTTTAAAAATGGCGGATTATGTTGTAACAGAAGCAGGTTTTGGAGCTGATTTGGGAGCTGAGAAATTTTTTGATATTAAGTGCCGCCAGGCAGGCTTGAAGCCGGATGCAGTAGTGCTTGTGGCAACGATTCGCGCACTCAAGTACAATGGCGGTGTGGCAAAGAGCGAACTGAACACTGAAAATCTCGAAGCGCTTGAAAAAGGTATTGTAAACCTGGAAAAGCATATAGAAAACTTACATAAATATCAAGTGCCGGTTGTTGTTACATTGAATGCTTTTGTATCAGATACACAGGCGGAAATTGATTTTGTGAGAAAGTTCTGTAATGACAGAAATTGTGATTTTGCGCTTTCCGAGGTATGGGAAAAAGGCGGCGAAGGCGGTATTGAACTTGCAAATGCTGTATTAAATACTTTGGAAACAAAGGAAAGTCATTTCGCACCGATTTATGATACTGAGCTTCCAATTGCTGATAAGATACGATGTGTTGCAAAAGAAATTTATGGTGCGGCAGATGTCGCTTTTGCGCCTGCTGCTGTAAAACAGATTGAAAAACTGGAAAAATTAGGTTTTGGAAAGCTTCCGGTGTGTATGGCTAAGAATCAGTATTCGCTTTCTGATGATCCGACGCTTCTTGGAAGACCAGAGGGCTTTTCCATGAATATCAGAGAAGTTTATGTTTCTGCCGGAGCAGGTTTTGTGGTGGTACTTACGGGAGCAATCATGACAATGCCTGGATTACCGAAAAATCCGGCTGCCTATAATATTGATGTGACAGATGATGGTGTGATAACGGGGTTGTTTTAAAGACGCCTGATTGATGGCTGGTAAGGAGTCTGTAAGGCATGAAATGTCCGAATTGTGGAAAGGAATTGGAAGATGGGAAGCTGCTTTGTGAGAACTGTGGTGAAGAAGTAAAAATAGTTCCTGATTTTGACATAGAGCTGGAGGATAAATTAAAAGAATCCATAAGCTCTATGCTTGAAGACATTGCTGCAGAGAAGCTGATTGATGATAGTTCCACTGCCGAGTCCGAATATGACTTTGATGATGACATAAAGGCTGAACTTAGTGACTATTTCCCGAAAGAGCCTGTTAAGATACATAAATTAATCAAAGTATTGGTTGTATTAATTGCTGCAGTATTTGTAGGAGGAGCTGTGGCAGCTATGATATATACTGCCAATATGCGCCAATACAATTCCTTTGACTATCAATATGAAAGAGCCGTTGAATGTGCTGCCAGTAACAACTATTCCGAAGCAGTAAGCTATCTGGAAAGAGCGCTTGCAATTGATTCAGAGGATTTAGATGCAAGATTTCTGCTTGCCCAATATTACGATAAGAACGGACAGCAGCAAAGCACAATCTCGCTGCTGTTGGAGATTCTCAATGTAGGCACTGATTATCTAAAAAGAGATGAAGTGTACGACATGCTGCTTAGTATCTATGAGTCTCAGGCGGAATATGCCAAGATGGGAGATATCTTAAAGAGCTGTGATATATCACGGATTGTGTCAAAGTATAACAAATACGCCGCCTTAAAACCGGAGTTTAATAAGCAGGGCGGAGTGTATGATGAGTTAATTTCTATTTCGCTTACCGGAAATGCACAGGGCTTTGTATATTATACATTAGACGGCACAGCGCCGACGAGTAATTCCATGGTATATGAGACACCGATACTGCTTGAATCGGGAGAGTATATTATAAGAGCAATGTTTGTGAATATGTATGGTGTCGAAAGTGAGATTGAGACACAGCATTATTATATTAATCTGTCAGCACCGGATAGTCCTGTGATTAATCCGGAAAGCGGTTCATACACAGAGCCGGTTCTCATTGAAGCTTATCATGACAATAACACAAAGGTGTACTATACGGTAGATGGTTCTGTGCCGGATAAAAACAGCAGCCGATATACGGACCCTCTGGAAATGCCATATGGAATTAGTAATTTTTCATTTATATCAATTGATGATTCAGGGCTATGCAGCGAAGTAGTCAATAGGACCTACCAGTTGGGGGTAGAGTCCAATTTTACTCCTGAGCTTGCGATACAGGTATTAAAAAATAATTTGTGGGCAAGCGGAAAGCTGCTGAACGTAGAAGGAAATGTTCCCAATAAGCTTGGCATTAACCAATATAGGGTACAGACCTTATATAAGACAGAAGAAGCTGTCTATTATATTGTATATGAGGAGTATATGGACACATTGGGAAAAGTACATGATACGAATAATATTTATGCCATTGATGTGAATACAGCGGATTTATATAAGGCATTGAAACTGGACGAAGGAAAATATCATTTAAGACCTTTTGGGGAATAACCGCTGCAAACCTCGTAAAAAAGCGCAGTGGATGAAAGACTCAAGGCACCACGAAGTGGTTCTGCATGCCTTGAGTCCTGTAACAGGAAGCCGAAGGCTGAACTGTTACTAATAATGTGTTATTATGCAAAAAAATGTTGAAATTGTGCAGCATTTCATATACAATGATATGGGTGTGTGAAAAAAATAACAAGAAAGGTATGGTGAACAAGTCGATGTATAAGATTTTAGAAGCGAAAGAGCTTACTGCCAATATCTATTTTATGGTAGTGGAAGCGCCGCGTGTGGCAAAGAATTGTCAGCCTGGTCAGTTCGTGATTGTAAGAATGGATAAAGATGGAGAGAGAATCCCTCTCACTATCTGTGATTATGATAGAGAAAAAGGAACAATAACAATCGTATTTCAGACGGTAGGCGCTGAGACAGCAAGAATGGCAGCACTCAAAGCAGGAGATGCTTTCCACGACTTCGTTGGTCCTTTGGGCTGTGCGTCTGAGATGCTCAATGAGGATAAAGCAGAGCTTGCACAGAAGAAAATATTATTTGTAGCGGGCGGTGTTGGTACGGCTCCGGTATATCCGCAGGTAAAATGGTTACATAATAACGGCATTGCAGCAGATGTCATTGTTGGTGCAAAAAATCATGATTTATTGATTCTTGAAAAAGAGATGGAGGCTGTAGCCGGCAATTTGTATGTAACTACAGATGATGGTTCTTATGGACGTAAGGGAATGGTTACACAGACGATACAAGACCTTGTAGATGAAGGGAAAAAATACGATTTGTGTATAGCAATAGGTCCTATGATTATGATGAAGTTTGTCTGCAAGCTTACAAAGGAGCTTGGCATTCCAACGATTGTCAGCTTGAATCCTATTATGGTAGATGGTACAGGCATGTGCGGAGCATGTCGTGTCACAGTCGGCAATCAGGTGAAGTTTGCATGTGTAAATGGACCTGAGTTTGATGGACATCTTGTGAATTTTGATGAAGCAATGAAGCGTCAGCAGATATACAAAACTGCTGAGGGAAGGGCGATGCTGAAATTACAGGAAGGTGACACTCATCATGGTGGATGTGGTCAGTGCGGAGGTGATAAATAATGGATGTATTAACAAAAGTACCTGTACGCGAGCAGGATGCTGCTGCCAGAGCAACAAATTTTGAAGAAGTTTGTCTCGGATATAACAAAGAGGAAGCTATGGAGGAGGCTGCACGCTGCATTAACTGTAAAAATGCACAGTGTGTAAAGGGCTGTCCGGTAGCAATCAATATCCCTGCATTTATAGAGCAGGTTAAGCTTGGAAATATAGAGGAAGCTTATAAGATTATTAGTGAGTCTTCAGCGCTTCCGGCTGTGTGCGGACGTGTATGTCCTCAGGAGAGCCAGTGTGAAGGAAAGTGTATCAGAGGAATCAAGGGAGATGCAATTTCAATCGGTAAGCTGGAGCGTTTTGTAGCTGACTGGGCAAGAGAGAATGGTATCAAACCGGAACCTGCAAAAGAAAAGAACGGTAAGAAGGTTGCAGTCATTGGTTCTGGTCCGGCAGGTCTTACCTGTGCAGGTGACCTTGCAAAGCTTGGCTATGACGTGACGATATTTGAAGCGCTTCATGAAGCAGGCGGTGTTCTTGTCTATGGTATTCCTGAGTTCAGACTTCCTAAGGAAGCAGTTGTAGCAAAGGAAATTGCAAATGTAGAGTCACTTGGCGTTAAGATTGAGAAGAATGTTATCATTGGCAAGTCCATCACAATTGATGAACTGATTGAGGAAGAAGGCTTTGAAGCAGTATTTATCGGTTCGGGTGCGGGACTTCCCAAATTTATGGGAATTCCGGGTGAAAATGCAAACGGAGTATTCTCTGCAAATGAGTATCTGACAAGAAGCAATCTTATGAAGGCATTTAATGAGGATTCGAATACCCCGATTATGAGAGGTAAGAAGGTTGCTGTAGTCGGCGGCGGTAATGTTGCAATGGATGCTGCAAGAACAGCACTCCGCCTTGGCGCAGAGGTTCATATTGTATACAGAAGAAGCGAGGAGGAGCTTCCTGCAAGAGTGGAGGAGGTTCATCATGCTAAGGAAGAAGGAATTATATTTGACCTTCTCACAAATCCTGTTGAAATTCTGGAAGATGAAAACAATTGGGTAAGAGGAATGAAGTGTATTAAGATGGAACTCGGCGAGCCTGATGCATCAGGAAGACGCAGACCTGTTGAAGTTGCCGGAAGTGAGTTTGAGATGGAGCTTGATACCGTGATTATGTCTCTTGGCACTTCACCGAATCCATTGATTTCATCTACAACAGAGGGACTGGAAACAAACAAATGGAAATGCATCGTTGCAGACGAGGAGTTTGGAAAGACCACAAAGGAAGGCGTATTTGCCGGTGGTGATGCAGTTACGGGAGCGGCGACTGTTATCCTTGCGATGGGAGCAGGAAAGGCTGCTGCAAAGGGTATTCATAATTACTTATCCGGTACAACCATTTCTAAATAACTCAACCAAATAACTTGCCTGTTTTCCCGATTGCACATAGCAAAAAGCCTCGACATAGCCCGCTACGCCTGCGTTTTTTGCCATACACACTCGAAAAAATATTCTGTGTTATTGGTCTGGTTATTTACGAAACGTTGTACTAGTGTACTGACCACTTGTAATTTATGGCAATCAGCACTGCTTATTTCGCCATCTGCTGTGTTGTCGTCAGTTGCCGTAGCCACCGCTACGACTCCTTCCTTCGCCTTGCAGACTGACGAAATATTCAGCACTCTTTACCATAATTACCAGATGGTCAGTACACTAGCAAATAAACAATTTATTGGAGGTTTGGCAAATGTCAGGGAATGACGATATGGGCACAAATCAGGATATTAAAGTTTATCAGGATAAGAAAGCAAAGGCAGAGGACTTTAAAAGCTCTGCCTATACTCTTTTATTGGTGGGAATTATTGGAATTGCCGCCCTTATTTTAATGGAAGCAGGATTGCTTCCGTTCCGGCTTGTAGGTTCGGGAAGGTACATGACCTACGGAGTGATGGGAACATTATTCATTATATTTATCGTAATGGGAATATTTTCGCTCAGGTCATCAAAGCAGTATGCGAAAGAAGCAACGCAGGAGGAGGACCAGACAAGCAAGATTAAAGCATGGACGAAAGAACATCTCACAGCAGAGTTTGTAAAGGAGCAAGTTTGGTTCGAAGATGATACACCCGATGAGATGAAATATTTTAAGTACTTTGAGTACATAAAGACAGCGGTAGTGCGAGAGTTCGGCGATTTGAATGCGTCATATCTGGAAGCATTGTGCGAAGAACTTTATGCTGAGATATTTGAAAATGAGTAACAGTTCAACCATGCAGAAATAATTGTACAATATGACTGTGACTGCTTGCAGGCTAAGGACATATTGTACAATTATTTTTATAGCACAAGACGACCAACATGAAATAAGTTTTCGGCAATAAAAATATATTTGTCAATAATGTACAAGTCGGCAACTTATGAATGAGCATGGTTGAATAGTTACGAAAATGATGGGGCGAAATCTGAAACAACGATAAAGTGGTGGGAAGAATGAATATAACACTTGTTACAGTAGGTAAAATAAAAGAAAAATATTTTCGTGATGCGATTGCGGAATATCAAAAAAGACTGTCAAGATACTGTAAGCTTGACATTATTGAAGTGGCAGACGAAAAGACGCCGGATAAAGCATCTGAGCTTTTAGGGAGTCAGATAAAGCAAAAAGAAGCTGAACGCATATTAAAAAATATCAAAGAAGATACATACTGCATTGCGCTTACCATAGATGGAAAAAAGCGAGATTCTGTGAACATGGCGGAACACATTGAGAATCTTGGATTAAGTGGAAAAAGTAATATTGTATTTGTGATAGGAGGTTCGCTGGGGCTGCATGAAAGCATTGTGGAGCGTGCTGATGAAACGCTTAGTTTTTCGGACATGACATTTCCGCACCAATTGATGAGAGTCATTCTTTTGGAGCAGGTATATAGGTGTTATAGGATTATTAATGGAGAGCCATATCACAAGTAAGGGCGAAAGTTCAGTACAGTGTATGCAGAGAAAAGAAAATAAGAGTTGTATTAAAAATCCCATTGGAGTGATTGGCTTCAATGGGATTTTTGCTATTGTTTTTCAGGTGGAATATATTCGATAAGGTCGTGCAGGTCACACTCCAAAGCATAGCACAATCTGGATAAAACAGCGATATCCAGCCTTTGCACTTCATTTTTACAGTATTTCTTTAATTGAGTCCTCTGCATTTCAGCTCGGAACGAGAGTTTATTAATAGAAATATTACGCTGTTTCATCAGTTCATCTAAATGTATCTTAATAGTGCCAAATTCAAGGTCTTTCATAAATCAATCCTCCAATCAAATTTATTTTTATGATATTTTATGTATCTGCATATTGAAATGAGTGGAAAAATATAGTATATATGTATGAGTAGATATATGCTCAATGAGAGGATATATAATCTACATAGATGAAGATATTTATATTTATTGTATATACAGAATGAGTACATACCTAAAATATTTAGAATTTAAAAATACATCAGTTTTATAGGAGGGTTTCATGAGTACAAAAAAAGAATATCTTAACAAAACGATTACAGTAACTACCGAGGATGCTCTAAAAAATGCGGTAAAAGCTGGATATGGTACTATCTGTATTCAAGGAGATTATGCAAATAAAATTGCAGGAAAAATGAGGAGCAGTGATACTGGAAATATTTTATCTAACGCTGGCCTCGCGATTGGTTTTTTCTTTTTCACACCGCTTTTTCTGGCAGGTCTTGTAGGAAAGATTCTTACAAAAGATATGTCGAGATATAAGATTGTGTCAGTTGGAGATTATGAAGTGCAAATTAAGCACAAATCAATAAAAGAATAACAAGGAGGGCATTAAAAAATGGGATTATTTAAAAATTTAGTGGGCAAGGCAGCGGACTTAATGACAGAAGATACAGTTTATTCCGCTTCAGGAAAAAGAGATTGAAGTGCTATACTAAAGTTGTAACGGGAGTGGCTAATGAGGTATAATCAAAATCACAAGAAAAGAGGTACTCATTATGTCACAAAACTACACTCCCGAATTTAAGAAGAAGATTGTCCGCCTCCATGAGGAAGAAGGACG
>JAGAQJ010000022.1 GCA_017622845.1 Lachnospiraceae bacterium
CCGCTACGCCTCATTCCTTCGCCTTGCAGACTGAAAATTTATTCTGCACCAAACATATAGGTAATTAAAATGGATTATACTTGCCATTATTTATTGTTTTAGATTTTCTAAATACGATAAAGTTTGTTCGTTATTAACACATTTTTTTGCTATCGATGAACAGAAAACTGCAGATAGTATCCCATAGAATGCCCGGTGGAGAATGGTGATATTTCCTTATACGATGATATGCAAAGCAGGAGCAAATTTGCACGGACGCAAATTTAGGCGAGACGGAGGCATGGACGCCGACTCGAGCCGGCTTAAGTCCTCATTAGAAAGCCTTAATTCATCGTATTAGGAAATTCCCATTCGGAACCAATGGCAGACAGAGGGATACTATCTGCAGTTTTCGTCCGGATAGGAATGCATAAAAGGCTGAACTGCTGCGATTGGGTAATACGATTTAAAAATCATCTTGACAAATAATCCTCAGCATCATAAAATATAACAGTGATATATAACAGCGTTACAATTGGAGAAAACGGAATGGCAAAAACAGAACAGAAAACATTAGACCTGATCCTGAAAGCTGCGATGCAGGAATTTCTTGAGAAGGGGTTTCAGTCCGCATCCCTGCGGAATATTGTGAAAACAGCAGGTGTTACGACAGGTGCATTTTATGGATACTATGACAGCAAGGAAGCCTTATTTGAAGCATTGGTGGGCGAGCAGTACGATTATTTCATGAAGTGCTTCAGCGAGGCGCAGCAGGAATTTGCCCAATTGCCGTCGGAGCAGCAGCCGGATAATCTCAGCAGCATTTCCGGCGATTGTATGCACGAGATGCTTTTATATGCCTATGAACATCTGAATGAATTTAAGCTGATACTCTGTCATTCCGAGGGAACGCGTTTTTCCGGATTTATTGACGAGATGGTCGAGATAGAAACAAAGGGAACGCATGATTATCTGGCGGTGCTGGAGCAGTTAGGCAGACCGTCGCCGCCAATTAATGAACGGTTGGAGCATATCTTGATTACAGGAATGTTCAACACGTTTTTTGAGCTGATTATCCATGAAATGCCGCTGGAGGAAGCGGAATACTATTTGAAGGAGATGAGAGCTTTTTATACTGCCGGCTGGATGAAAATTATGGGGCAGTTAAACTGAACAGACAATATAATTTGTATGAATGGAAAGTGTATGCTTTCCATTATATTTGAGACATGGGTTAGATAACACTAATTAAAATGTGAAAAAGCTAACTGACTTTCTGTGGCGTTATTTGATGCCGCGGCAGCATAGAAATGGTTGCCAAAACGAAAAAGGATATTCGGAGATAGTCCGTCAGTGCCGGCAGGCTCTGTATTCGTTTGCTATTTCTTTATATCATAAAAATTTCAAGGAGGTTTTTCAATGAAAAAACAGTCTAATTTATCAAGATTGATGGATTATGCCGGAGGGCATAAGATATTGACTTATTTGTCATGGGTACTGTCAGCGATGAGTGCGCTGCTGGCGCTTGTGCCCTTTTGGTATATCTGGTGCATCCTGCATGACATACTGGAGGTTTCCCCCGACTATTCACAGGCTGTAAATGTCACGCGCTACGGATGGTCTGCCGTGTTGTTTGCAGTGATTTCGATTATCATTTACATAGCTGGTTTAATGTGTTCGCACTTAAGCGCGTTCCGGGTTGCATCAAATATCCGGAAAGAGCTGATGCGTCATATTGTGTCGCTTCCGCTTGGAATAACAGAAAAATATGGAAGCGGAAAGCTGCGCAGAATTGTAAATACGTCCAGCAATGCTACAGAGACCTATCTTGCGCACAGGCTGCCTGACAAGGCAGGAGCGATTGCTACACCAATAGGATTATTGTTTCTACTGCTTGCCTTTGACTGGCGTTTAGGACTTTTAAGTCTTGTCCCTGTTGTGCTCGGTTTTCTGATTATGATGAAAATGACTGGAAAAGATATGGAGCAGAAAATGAAGGAATATCAAAACGCGCTCTCGGATATGTCCAATGAAGCGGTGGAGTATGTGCGCGGCGTACCTGTGGTAAAAACGTTCGGACAGACCATTTTTTCCTTCAAACGCTTCAAAGCCACAATAGATAATTATGAAAAGTGGGTTATTGCATACACGAAGACATTGCGTCTGCCCATGATGTTTTATACAACTGCAATCAACGGCGTGTTTGCCTTTTTGATTGCCGGAGGCATTTTTTTCACGAGAGGCGGCGTGACAAATGAATTGATGCTCAACCTGATTTTCTATATTGTAATTACGCCGGTTATTGGAACAACTTTGACGAAAATTATGTTTATGAGTGAGGACGTAATGATTGTGAATGACGCAATCAGCAGGATTGATGAAGTGCTGAATGAGAAGCCGCTTTCTGAAAGTCCGATTAATCATACGCTGTCCGACTACTCGGTTACCCTGGAGCATGTCAGCTACAGCTATGATGGAGAAAAGAACGCCCTGAAGGACGTATCACTGTCAATCAGACAGGGACAGACCGCGGCGCTGGTAGGCGCGTCTGGCGGCGGTAAGACGACACTTGCAAATATTGTAACCAGATTTTTTGACCCACAGCAGGGACGCGTTTTGATAGGAGATGTTGATATCCGCAATATTCCGAAGGAAACGCTGATGAATCAGGTTTCCTTTGTATTCCAAAACAGCCGCTTAATCAAAGCATCTATACTGGAAAATGTACGAATGGGCAAGCCGGACGCAACAAAAGAGGAAATTTATCATGCATTGCAGGCGGCTCAGTGTATGGATATCATCGAAAAGCTGCCAAACGGCATCAATACGGTAGTCGGCACAAACGGCGTGTATCTGTCCGGCGGCGAGCAGCAGCGGATAGCCATTGCCCGTGCAGTTTTGAAAAATGCGCCGATTCTCATTCTCGACGAAGCTACTGCGTTTGCCGACCCTGATAATGAAGTGCGCGTTCAGCAGGCATTATCTGCTTTGTCCAAGGGAAAAACGGTCATCATGATTGCGCACAGGCTCTCGTCAATCACGGACGCAGACTGCATTTATGTCCTGCAGGACGGTGAAATCGCCGAAAGCGGCACGCATCACGAGCTGATAGAGAAAAACGGCATTTTTGCACGGATGTGGAACAATTATTCCGAAGCGGCAGCATGGCGGATTTCTTCGAAGGATGCCGGAAAATTATAAATGAGCAGAAAGAATTGGAGGGAAAAGTATGCTGATTTTAAAATTACAAAGACGTTTTGCGTTGTCAAGACAGGGAGCTGTCGACTTGATAAAGGGCTGTCTTGCCTGCGTTTTACAGGATATATCGTTTATGCTTCCCGTCGGGCTTTTGTACTATTTTGTCCTCGACTTAATGAATGGGGGAGTGAATGGAAGCCGCATTGCTTTCTATGCAGTGGGTGTTGCAGCGTGCCTTGTCCTGATATTTATCGCGACATGGTTTCAATATAATGCTACTTATCTGGCGACCTATGTGGAAAGCGGCGTAAGGCGTATCTCCCTGGCAGAAAGCTTACGTAAAATTCCATTGTCGTTTTTTGGCAGGAAGGACCTTGCCGATTTAACGAATTCCATTATGGGCGACTGCGCAACGCTGGAAACGGCATTTTCCCATTATGTTCCGGCTTTGGCAGGTTCCATCATTTCAACGACTTTGATAGGAATCGGTCTTTTTGTCTATGACTGGCGTATGGCGCTTGCAGCAGTATGGGTTTTGCCAATTGCCTTTACAATCACGTTGTTCTCTGCCCGTATCCAGGAGTACTTCAGCCGTAAATCCGTTGCGGCAAGTGTTGCGCTGGAAGGCGGCGTGCAGGAATGCATCGAAAGCTTACAGGATTTAAAGGCAAACAATGCAGAAGCCGGTTATCTGAAGGAGCTTGACAAAAAGATTGATGCCGTGGAAAAACGCCATATCATTTCAGAGCTTGGAACAGCCCTGTTTGTCGTTTCCTCAACGCTGATATTAAAGTTTGGGATTGCTACGGTTGCGCTTGCAGGCTCAGCTCTGCTGATTCGCGGAGAAATCACAATTCCGCTGTTTTTCATGTTTTTGCTTGTCGCTTCGAGACTGTATGCTCCGCTTGAGGGCGCGCTGCAGAATCTTGCAGCAATCATTGCTACCAGGACTAACATCAATCGTATGAATGAAATTCTGGACCATCCTGTCCAGACAGGCAGCGATAAGCTCACCAATACAGGTTATGATATTGTGTTTGACCATGTTGGCTTTGCCTATAATACCGGAGAAACGGTTTTGAAGGATGTGTCGTTTACTGCAAAACAGGGAGAGGTCACCGCTTTGGTCGGTCCGTCCGGCGGCGGAAAAACGACCGTATCACGCCTTGCGGCGAGATTTTGGGATATCAATAAAGGAAAAATTACAGTCGGAGGCATGGACATCTCAGAAATAGAGCCGGAAACCTTATTGTCCTTGTATTCCATTGTGTTTCAGGATGTCACGCTGTTTAATAATACCATTATGGAGAATATCAGGATAGGCAGAAAGGATGCGACGGACGAAGAAGTGATTGCTGCGGCGAGACTGGCAAATTGTGAGGAATTTGCCGCAAAGCTTCCGAATGGTTATAACAGTATGATTGGCGAAAACGGCTGCGAACTCTCAGGCGGAGAAAGGCAGCGTATCTCAATTGCCCGCGCCTTTCTCAAAAATGCTCCGATTATCCTGCTTGATGAAGCGACGGCAAGTCTTGACGTGGAAAACGAGACACTGATACAGGCGGCGCTGTCACGGCTGATAAAGGATAAGACGGTGCTTGTAATTGCGCATCGTATGCGTACCGTAAGCGGAGCGGATAAGGTCGTGGTGCTGTCTGACGGTACAGTTGCGGAGCAGGGTACGCCGGAGGAGCTGATGGACATAGGAAAAATTTATCCTCACATGGTAAAGCTGCAAAGCATGAGTCAGGATTGGGGAATTTAAATATGCTGTTTTCTTTTCATTGAAACCGTAAAATCCAATAGTTGTCAGTACACAGAAGGGAGGCAGTCCTGTCCCGGCATAGGACTGCCTCCCTTCGTTCCGGCTGGAATAATCCATGTTACCGGAGAAGAACGTTTTCTTGCTCGATTGTATTGACATATATAGATTGTCGATATATAATAAAAACCAACATATATAGATTATCTATATATCAATTTAATAGAAGGGAAGTTGATTTTATGGCAATTGATAAGTCGCTGATTTCGGGAAGTACATCGATGTTAATTCTACGGCTGCTGGAGGACAAGGATATGTACGGATACGAGATGATTGAGACGCTGGAACAGAAATCCAAGAATGTATTTACGCTGAAGGCAGGGACGCTTTATCCGCTGCTGCATTCGCTTGAGGAGAAGCATTATCTGAAATCTTATGAAAATGAAGTCAATGGAAAGCTGCGGAAGTATTACAGCATTACAAAGGAAGGAAAAAAGTATCTCAAATCAAAAAAAGAAGAATGGCAGGAATATGAGGCGGCTGTTTTAAATGTGCTTTGTGCATCAGTGTGAGCCGGAAGGCATAAGGGAAAGGAAGCGTGATAACATTGGAGGAATTTTTAAAGAGCCTGACGGAACAGATACGATGTGTGAAAGCACGTGAGGGGGTGGCGCATGAGCTGTCCGACCATATTTTAGATCAGGCGCAGGCATATGAAAAATCAGGGATTGAGCACGAGAAAGCCGTGGAAATGGCAGTGCGTGAGATGGGCGACCCTGTGGAAATCGGCGTGTCCCTTGACAGAATACACCGTCCGCAGATTGACTGGAAAATGATTCTGCTGACATTTGCGTTAAGCATTGCAGGATTATTTGTGATACAGCTTATGTATGGTCCGGAGAGACCGTCTGTATTTGGAAAACAGCTTATTTACACGATTGCAGGGTTTGCAGTGATAGCAGGCGTCAATTTCGTTGACTACAGCATTATCGGACGTTTTGGGTATGCGATATATGCGGTGCTGACGATTGCATTTTGGATAGGGCGGATGCTGCTCCCGACGATGAACGGACGCGTGCCTGCAATGTCCATGCTGGTATATCTGTATCTTCCTGCATTTGCAGGCGTACTATATCGGCTTCGCAGGAGAGGATATGGTGCCGTTATGAAAAGTATAATCGTCATTATGGCTACAACGTTGTTTGTACTGGTGCTTTCAGACAGCATTACCGTTGTACTGAACATTTTCCTGATATGCATGCTGATGCTTATCATTGCAATCAATAAAAATATGTTTTGCGTAAACAAGAAGTATATGAAAATTATGACAGCAGGAATTGCGCTCTTTCCATTTCCGGCAGCCGTTTTATATTTCAGTATATGCGGCGCGGCATATCAGAAGGAAAGAATGCATGCGTTTTTTAACCCATACCGGTATGAAACAAGCTATGGATATATTTATGCGAGGATCAGGGATATGCTGCAAGGCGCCAAGCTGATCGGTCCTGGCACAGGTGCGGATTTCAGTAATGAATTGACTCTGAACAGCGGCTTAATTCCTTTGCAGCTAATCTATTCTTATGGTCTGATCGCAGGAGCGGTTTTGCTGGCGCTGTTTGTCCTGTTTGTGATGCGTGCCATGAAAATCGTGCGCTGTCAGAAAAACCAGCTTGGCATTCTGGTGTCGGCATCGTGTTTTCTCGTTATAACGGTAAATTGCCTTGAAGGAATTTTAATGAATATGGGATTATGCCCTGTCACGACAGTTTCCATTCCGTTTCTGACTTACGGGGGCAGTGCGGCGCTTGTGTATGCAGTGTTAATCGGACTGTTGATGAGCGTACACCGTTATGAAAAGGTCATTACGGCGGATACATCTGAGTATCAACCCAAATGGCGGATTCAGGTCAGGCTGGAAAAGAGGTAACAGTTCCGGCACAATGCCTAAAAAAGAGCGGCTGTTTTCAATTGCAAGCTGAGTATGACAGTATCGGCAAAGAACAGACCAAGACCGCCACAGAATTAGCGTATGCCGAGGTAATCAGTTACAATGAAAAGAACCTTGAACGAGAGCTTCAGAACGAGAGCCGACAGCATAACAGGCAACAGGGCAGAGTGAAACGGAAGGAGAAAGAAATATAACGGAAATTTGATAGAAATATGAATGTGATTATGGTATGATTTTAGCTGAATAATTTGAATATTTGGGGGACGCGTTTTTATATGGATTATAAAGAAAATATTTTATGTTACGAAGATTATTGCAGGCTTAGAGAAAGCGTTGAGTGGTTAAATTTTTCAAAGGTACAGACAGAGAAATCACTCAATAATAGTTTATATACAGTAGTTGCAGTGAAAGATAATCAAGCTGTTGGAATGGGAAGATTGATTGGTGACGGAATATATTACATAATAGTTGATGTTGTGGTACAGCCTGCCTGTCAGAAAATGGGTATCGGTAGTAAAATAGTTGATATGATCATTGAATATGTCGAAAGGGAAACACCAGGCGGAGGGCGTTCCAGTATACAGTTGATTGCAGAAAAGGGGAAAGAAGCATTTTATAAGAAAAGAGGATTTAAAATAATTCCTCACGAATTTTGTGGTTCAGGTATGCAGAAAGTTATTCGTAAGTAAAATTAAATTTATTAGCTTACTATTGCGTAGTCACAATCAAATAATTCACATAGCATCAGAGCGTATAGAAAATCAGTCTATGCGCTCTATTTTTATGGAAAGGAGCAGATTTATGAGCAAAAACAGCAGGGCAGGGCAAAGAACTCGCCGACAGCCGCAAAAATAATTTATGTAGGCACTGAAAAAATGGAAACGGTATTCAGGCGGATAAGACCCGGAACGGATATAATGGGTTGATTGCTTGCGGTGGGAAGATGTGCTATACTTGCAATCAATAAATTTTTAATTTGAATTTGTTAGCTGCGAGGAGGGCTTGATATGTACAAATATTTGGATGACTGTGAACCGGTTTCATTGAAAGAATTAGATATCAGACAATTTATTATGCTTCAAGAGAGCGATAATCCCTTAGTCAAGATTCGTTTTTTCCTGGATACCGCTTATTTGAAACGGGATTTTATCCTGGATTTGGTGATTTGGAATCTGTCCGAAGATAACTTGGAGCAAACTAAGAAGGTAGTTTACTATGTCCTGAATAATTTTGGCAAACTTTTTGAGACTGGTTGGACAGCTCTTTATTATTATCTGTGCGGGGTTGATTCCAATGTGAAAGAACACACAATGCAAGAATTTTTTGTAGAGCAGGTGGATTTTGAGAACCCCTATTACACCATTCAATTGGAAATGAACTGTGACCATTTGGAGGATGGACAGGCTCGATATTGCTTTGTTGTGGCAACTGCCTGTGACTATCGCAAATGGATGATTGCTGATGATAATATGAGGGTTTACATGACTGGAAAAAGGCTTGTGGGTTTAACGATGACAATGATGACTGCCAAATGATGGGGGATTTGAAAGAGTGCGGGATGTTCTACGAGATGGGTTCCCAACTGGCTGAGGGCTTATAAAAAAATGGAGCAAAGCGGATTTGAATTTGCAGAACCTTTTGAGGAAACACGCTAAACTTCCTCTCGCTGTTCGTCCATGGAATCCTCTTTCTTTACCTGTCCTTCTGCTGACACCCTTACGTATCCCAAAACATTTACACTGCTGTTTTTCATGTGATGAACCTCGCCTTTCCTCAAAGTTGTAACAGTTTGGCCTTTTATGTATTCCTATCTGCCGCCCTTCGTCCAGGCTAAAATAATCCATAAGGCTGAACTGTTACCCAAAGCTGAGTCAAAAGCTGAGTCACCCCCTTTTTAAGCTTGTTTCAGCTATATTCCTCTGATATAATAATTACGGTGCTACCAATAACGGGTATGCGGTTAGCCCTCTTACAGAGGGACTGTGACCCTCTGATTACATAGAAACCTTTTTGAACTGTCGAAAAGGGAATAAAGTGCGAAAGAGGGTGTTGCCAATGTTGACACTGGAAGGTCTGATAGCAGTAGTCAGTCTTGTACTGACCGCATTCGGACTTGGATATGCCATCGGAAGTAATGACAAAACACAAAAATAACCGCCACAGCCTGACAAACTTAGCGGTTATTTTTTATAGCTAACAATTTGTGGGCTAACCGTATATTCGGTAGCACTTCTTTACGTTTATTATAGTATTTGCAGTTAAAGAATGTCAACCTTTCTAAAATAAATTCTCCAACAAAATCATTTCCTGCACTTTTTCGTCACCGAGTACATGGGAATATAAATCCATAGTCATGCTGATATTGGAATGACCAAGTATTGTTTTCAGGACTTGGGGCTTCATTCCTTTTTGAATAGCTCTTGTAGCAAATGCGTGGCGCAGGGTATGACATAAGCTGTTTTAATTGAAATACCCTTTGTACCGCCTTTGCTTCTTCTGTATGTATGCATAACTTCCTGTGACCGTTAGGGCAGTAGTAGCCGAACGGAATGCCGCCCCCTGCATATCCGCCGCCCTTGGCTTTCTGCAACCTGCCGCGTCTGAGCTTTAAAGTGATTTCCATCGTCTCATATACGTCCAGCACTTCAAACATACTGTTGACAAAGAACTCGTTTGGATTTTGCGTGTAGATAGAGTAGTTTGGTCTGTCAATCGCTTTTACATCCACATTATTCTTTTTCAGTTCCCTTTGTATCAATACCTTAGCCATGTCTGACCGCCACATTCTGTTTGTAGTCAGCGTTACAATATATTGGATTTTACTTTCCTTTAAACATGCCAGCATATCTAACAGACCGTCGCGCTCAAGACTCATTTCGTCTTCATTGGCTTTTGCTCCGCTGATGCCTTCATCTTTATAAAGATGCACCAAGTTGTAGCTGTTATCCTTGCAGTACTTTTCAATTTCTTCGCACTGTTCGTCTATGGAATACCCCTTCTTTACCTGTCCTTCTGTTGATACCCTTACGTATCCAAATACATTTACACTGTTGTTTTTCATGACATGAACCTCCATTATAAATAATATTTTTATAACAGCAATTCAAATTCCTGTTGTAAACAGGGTCGAAAACAGATAAACCTTTTGTCTCTCTTTATCAAACCGTATCAGCCTTTCCCAAAAGTTGAGTCAAAAGTTGAGTCAAGCCTTGACATTCTCCTCAATTCCAGTATAATAAACCTTTGGAAAAGCCCGTAAAATCAAGGTTTTTCCCAAAATAACGGTGAGTTCGAGACCTTCCTCACCTAAAACAAAACTAAAGGAGAATAGAATATGAAAGAACAAAACAAAAACCACTATGTACTGTCAATGGTACAGGCGGCAATGATTGCTGCTATTTATGTTGTACTTACCTTCGCGGCGAATGCGTTCGGACTTGCCAATTATGCAGTTCAGGTCCGATTTTCCGAGGCTTTGACCATTCTGCCGTATTTTACGCCTGCTGCAATTCCGGGACTGTTTGTCGGGTGTCTGCTGAGCAATATTCTGACAGGATGTATGCCGCTAGATGTCGTATTCGGAAGTCTCGCGACCCTGATTGGCGCCTGCGGAACATATGCGCTGCGCAGGTATAAATGGCTTGCACCAGTACCGCCGATTGTCGCTAATACAATTGTTGTACCGTTTGTACTTGCCTATGTGTACCAATTTGAAGGCTCCATTCCTTATTTTATGCTGACTGTTGGTGCAGGAGAGATCATTTCATGCGGAGTTCTTGGAATGATTCTGCTTTTTGCACTGAATAAATACGCAAAAAGAATTTTTTAAGAGGAATTGCAAATAAAACTGTAAGTAAATAAAATTCAATGAGAGGACAACCGTTAAATGCATGGAAATAAATGCTGTCGGTTGTCCTTTTTGCTGCCCGTATTCAGGTCATGCGGAAACGCTTTATGGAATCAAACCCATGTGCCGCGGATTAACCTTAGTCTTCTGACAAATGTCATTTTTAACAGAATGGCTAAGCTGTAACTTTGAAATTTTATCAATACAGGGAGCCATAAGGCTGAAGTGCTGCATTTGCAAAAGTAGTGATTTCGTGTATTAAGTAATGAAAAAAAGTGAATCCTATTTCTGTAAAAGTAATTCTTCAACTAGCTGTTTAAAACCATACTTTCTGTAGGTGAAAATGGCAGCAGTTACAGGAAAGGCAGTAAAATATGGACAATGACAAAAATTTTAAGCCCTATATTCCGGCTGGGCAAGTGACATCGGAGTTTACAGTGACATCAGTGGTAACAGGAATCCTTCTGGCAGTCGTATTCGGCGCTGCAAATGCATATTTGGGACTGCGTGTAGGCATGACAGTATCGGCATCTATTCCGGCAGCAGTAGTTTCCATGGGAATCCTGAGAATTCTTATGAAAAGAAATTCAATCCTTGAAAGCAATATGGTACAGACAATCGGCTCTGCGGGCGAGTCGCTTGCGGCAGGAGCTATTTTTACCATGCCTGTGCTCTTTCTGTGGGCAAAGGAGGGGGTAAGTGACAGTCCCAGCCTTCTTACGGTATCGCTGATTGCGCTTTTAGGAGGTCTTTTAGGAGTATTGTTCATGGTGCCGCTTCGCAATGCTTTGATTGTAAAAGAGCATGGAAATCTTCCATACCCCGAAGGTACTGCCTGTGCCGAGGTGCTGCTTGCAGGGGAAGAGGGAGGCGCTTCCGCAAAAGCTGTCTTTTCAGGAATGGGAATATCAGCCCTGATTAAGCTTGTGACAGATGGCTTCAAGATAATCCCAAGTACAATTGCAGTACCGGTGAGAGCGCTCAAAACAGAATTTTCGACAGAGATTTATCCGGCGCTTCTGGGAGTCGGATATATCTGCGGCGCAAGGATTTCATCTTATCTTCTGGCAGGCGGCATCTTAGGGTGGTTTGTCCTGATTCCTGCGATTGTATCGTTTGGCGGTGATACTATATTGTATCCTGCCCAAGATTCTATTGCGCAGATGTATGCCGCCAATGGAGCAAGCGCCATATGGAGCAGCTATGTACGGTATATCGGAGCCGGCGCGGTAGCAGCAGGCGGCATCATCAGCCTTGTCAAATCTCTTCCGCTGATTGCCGCAACCTTCAGCGATACCATAAAGGGTTTTAGGGAGAACAAGTCGGACGGACAAAATAAAATGGTAAGAACACAGCAGGACTTGGATATAAGGTTTGTTGTGATATCGGTTATCGCGCTGATTATCGCAATCGCAGTGTTTCCTGATGTTCCGGTTTCCTTTCTGGGTGCGCTTCTGATTGCTGTGTTTGGATTTTTCTTTTCTACAGTTTCCTCAAGAATGGTAGGGCTCGTAGGCGGAAGCAATAATCCGGTATCCGGCATGGCAATTGCAACACTTCTGTTTGCCACAATGGCGCTCAAAGCAACAGGAGACAGCGGTGTGCATGGCATGACAGGCGCAATCGCAATCGGTTCCATCATCTGCATTGTTGCGGCGATGTCAGGAGATACCTCACAGGATTTAAAAACAGGCTATATCCTTGGCGCCACGCCAAAACGCCAGCAGATTGGAGAGCTGATTGGCGCGACCGTATCAGCAGTTACCATAGGAGGCGTATTGATACTGCTGGACTCGGCATGGGGCTTTGGCACCACGGAGTTATCGGCGCCGCAGGCAACACTGATGAAAATGATTGTGGAAGGCGTCATGAATGGGAACCTTCCATGGGCACTTGTATTTATTGGCGTTTTTATTGCCGTTGTCATAGAAATTTTGGGGATTCCGGTGCTGCCTGTAGCAATCGGTCTGTATCTGCCATTAGAGCTTTCCGTGCCTATTATGATTGGCGGACTGGTCAGACTGGCAGTATCAAAAAGAGCTGACAATAAAGATATGGAAAGTGAAACAGGAGGCGGAATCTTATTCTGCTCCGGGCTGATTGCAGGCGAAGGACTTGTCGGCATTCTGCTTGCCGTACTGGCTGTACTGGGCGTTGCGGACGCGATTGATTTCTCAAAGACTGTTTCCCTGGGACCGGCAGGAGGGCTGGCAGTTCTGGCGGCTGCTGCATTGCTGACAGCAGGCTATTCGAGAACGAAAAATAAGCAATGAACTGCGTGCAGGACAGCAGCTCTGTGAATATGACCGGGACAATAAAAAAATAAAGGAATTTTATATGAAGGACAATTATCTTGATTTCATTCCTGTAAGATGCGGGAAAGTGAAGTATGAGACAGACGAAAAGGCGCAGGTCATACTGGTTGTGGAGCATAAAGGTATTTTTGACAAAATTGCCCAGACCTTTTTTCGCAAGCCCAGGTGTTCTTATATTCATCTTGACACGCTCGGCAGCTTTGTGTGGCTGCATCTGGACGGGAAAAAAACGGTGTATGAGATATCTGGTGCAGTAAAAGAGGAATTTGGCGACAAGGCAGAGCCGCTCTACAAGCGGCTCGCATCATATATGCGGACGCTGGAGACGTGCGGACTGGTGGAGATGAAATAATTTCTTCATCAGTCACAACGGCTACTCCGACTCCGACAGTACATAATCTTCCCTATCCCGAATATCTGTATAAATCATTGCCTTTCTGTATGCTGACAACTGTATGATTTTACGGTTTCAACGAACAGAAAACGGCAGATAGCATCCTTCCGACTGCCATCTGCCGTTTTTTGTTCATCGAAAGCAAAAAACTGTGTTAATAACGAACAAACTTTATCGTATTTAGAAAATCTAGAACAGGAAATAATGGCAAGCTTTAAGATGGAAAACAAGCAGTTGTTCATACGACTGCCGACCTTTGTCCTGATTAAAATAATCCATACGGCTGAATTGTTACCAAATCTCGCCTTATTTCCTAAAAAATAATATACAATCTGCAAAAAAAATGTTACTATTTTATAATAGGCAAAATATTTACAGTAATCATAAAATGTACATTAAAGCCTGCACTGAAGCTTTCGTGCACATTTTGAGAGGCGGTGGAATCATCATGGACATAAAAGAAACAGAAGCGGAACTGCTGAAGGAAGGCTTTAAGAGGGATCAGATTAATGAAATTGTAGAAGGAATGAAAGCAGGGATTGATACTTCAATCTATCGGAACAAAGAGTATTTTGCAATTCAGATGCTTCAAATTCGTCTGGGATTGACAGAAGGCATTCCGGTTGAAAAGTATGCTGCGACAAAATATGACTGGTTTCAGATGGAAGAAATCCGAAAAGGACTGCTGGCAGGTGTAAATGTTGATGTTTATGCTTTTCCTGACATACCGTATGACACAATGCGCCAGCTTCGAAAGGGGCTTCAGAAGGGGATTGATCTGTCGGCATACCGCAAATTAAATGCGGGAGTCCTTCGCGAGCTGCGCAAGGCATTAATATCACGGGTCAACATTATAAAATATATTAAAGAGGGCTATGACACGGATCAGTTAAAGGAAATCCGCATAGGACTGGAAAAGGGGCTGAATATTGAGCCGTACCTGCAGAAGGAATTTCGCGGCGCAGTGATTGCCGAGATTTGCAGGGGGCTGGAAAGAGGACTGGACGTGTCCATCTATGCGAAGCCGGATTACAGCTGGCAGCAGATGCGCGAAATCCGCCGCGGCCTGGAGAAAAGAATTGATGTCTCGACGTATACGGACAGCTATTATCAGTGGCGGCAAATGAAGGAAATCCGTCTGGGACTGGAAAGCGGCATCGATGTAAGCAGCTACAACACGCTGATGTATACGGCTTCTGACATGAAAAAGAAGCGTCTTGCATTAATGGGTTATACTGATGAGAATGATACCGCCAGGAAGGCACTGTATCAGGAGACAGTTGATGAGAAGTCCCTGCATATTTCCATCACGGTCAGTGATGATGAGATGGAGGCATACCTGACTGTCACTGAGGCAGGCGGCAAATTTGATAAACGCAAGCTTCTGCTCGCCTTAAATCAGTGCGGCATTCGGTTTGGAATTTTGGATGAGGAGCTTGAAAAATTAGTTGACGGGGTGAAGATGAAATCTCCGTTTGTGATTGCAAGAGGAACAGAACCGGGTAAGGGAACAGACGGCTGGTATGAGTTCTTTTTTAAGACGAAGAAAGAGAGATCACCGAAGCTGCTGGAGGACGGCTCTGTGGACTACAAGAATACAGAATGGTTTGAGGTAGTAGAGCGCGGACAGAAGATTGCATATTACCATCAGGCGGCGCGCGGGAAAAATGGTCTGTCCGTATTAGGCAGAGTGATTCCGGCAAAAAAGGGAAAAGAAAAGAACATGCTTTCCGGAAAGGGATTCGTGCTGCTTCCGGACCAGAGAACGTATCTGGCTGCTGAAAAGGGTGTAGTCGATCTCAGGGGAGATTATCTGGAGGTTTCAAAACTCTTGGTTATGGAAGACATGACGATAGCTTCCGGCAAGGTAGACTTTGACGGTTCGGTGCACATTATGGGAAATGTAGGGAACGGAACCCTTGTAAGAGCAACCGGAGATATTATTATTGACGGATTTGTAGAAGCAGCCAACATCGAAAGCGGCGGAATGATTATTCTGCGTCAGGGAGTCAATGCCTTCTCCAACGGCATAATTCGTGCGGAAAATGACGTCAACGGCAAATTCTTTGAAGCCGTTAAGGTTTACTCGAATGGAAATATTCAGGCAAACTACTGTATGAATTCTGAGCTGTATGCGGAAGGAAAAGTAATGATTACCGGTGTTACGGGAACCTTTATCGGCGGAAAGGCATGTGCTGCGCAGGGCTTTCAGGCATATAATGTAGGAAATTATGTGGGGATTCCCACATTTTTGAATCTGGGAGTAAATGATATTATTCTCAGAAAGTACAGCAGTATCCATGAGGAATTGAGAGAGGTAGAGGAGCAGCTTACAATTTTAAGAAATGCCTATGCAGATTTCCGGCAAAAGTATTCTCCGGAAATCCGCAATACCATGCCGATGTACCTGAAAATAGAAAATGCTATTTTTACAAAAGAAAAGCAGCAGGATAAATTGGAGTTTATGAAATATAAGCTGGAAGAAAAAATGCGCGGTATGCAGAAGGCCCGTGCTGTGATTCAGGGAAATGTTTATGAGGGAGTCTTTGTAGAAATAAACGGATTGAGATGGAACGCCAGGGCGCTTCGGAACGTAACAATAAGAAAGGCAAATAAGCAGATTGTCGTATATACGAATTAAAAGGGAAGGGAACAGATATGCGTAATAAAGTTTTAATTGTTGATGATGCAGAATTGAATCGGGAAATGCTCGATATGATACTCAGAGAAGATTATGGCATCATACAAGCGGAAAACGGAAAGGAAGCATTAAAAAAACTGAAAGAGCATCACAACGAAATTGTAGTAGTGCTTTTGGACCTGATTATGCCCGAAATGGACGGTTATCAAGTGATGGACGTCATGAAGAATAAAGGCTGGATTGAGAAAATTCCAATATTGATTATCAGCGGTGAAATCGCTATTGAGACAGAGAAGAAATGCTTCGATTACGGTGTGTCGGATTTCATCCGCAAGCCGTTTGACAACAGCCTTGTGCGAAAACGTGTGACCAATGTGGTGAAATTATTTCAGTATCAGAATGACTTGGAGGAAAAAGTAAGAAAGCAGACAAAGACGTTAAGAAAACAGTATGAGCTGTTAAAGCTGCAGGCAGAAAAGCTTAGGGAAAGCAATGAACAAATTATTGATATCTTCGGAACCGTTGTGGAATACAGAAATCTGGAGAGCGGTGAACATATTAGGCGCGTCAAGGGATTTACGGAGATTTTAGCAAGACAGGTCATGCTGGAATATCCGGAATACGGTCTGACAGAGGAAAAAATCAATATTATTACACTTGCAAGCTCGCTTCATGATATCGGAAAAATTGCAATACCGGACAGTATTCTTTTAAAGCCGGGAAAGCTGACAGACAGAGAATATGAATATATGAAATCCCACACAACGAGAGGATGTGAGCTGTTAGACAACTTTAAAAATGCATGGAATGCCCGGTATCAGGAGGTAGGTCGTGAAATCTGCCGTCATCATCATGAGCGTTACGACGGGAAAGGGTATCCGGACGGTCTGGTGGGAGAAGAAATACCGATTTCCGCACAGATTGTCTCTGTGGCAGATGTATATGACGCGCTGGTCAGCGAGCGGGTATATAAGAAAGCATATTCCAAGGAAGAAGCATTTCATATGATTATCAACGGAGAGTGCGGAATGTTCTCTCCCAAATTGCTGGAATGCCTACGAAATGTGAGGAAGCAGTTTGAGGAACTGGCGGATAAGATGTAAAAGCTATACCATTTCCGCTGTCGGATTGGGTTGCGGCAACAGGCAGGTCATACCATAAAGCAATAAAAAGCAGTTAAATATAAAAAGGAATTGGCATCATTACCAATTCCTTACTCTCCTAAAATCGTTGCGACAAGATTCGAACTTGCGACCTCTGCGTCCCGAACGCAGCGCTCTACCAAACTGAGCCACGCAACGAAAACCGCTCTTTCGAACGAGCACGTTTATATTATAATCGATTTTCAAAATATTTCAAGTGTTTTTTGCAGATTCTTTTAAAATTCTGTAACAGTTCAGCCGTATGGATATTTAATTCAGGACGAAGGTCGGCAGTTCGATACCGGTACAGGCGATTGAACTCCGAATGCGAATTTTCTAATGGGTAATGCCAAAGTCTTTGAATGCGTCCGCGACCGGACTCTACGCGCCGTCCATGGACGCGTTTCGTCCGGACAGGAATGCATCATCGGGCTATCCATTACCCTCAACTGTCGCTTCCTTTAATAACCTCACTGCATCAGGAAAGCGCTCCGCCGGAACTTCACAGCACGAAAGAGCAATATGTGCATAACCTTCATTTTTGGAGGAAGTCTTGTGGATAGAAAACACCGAAATCCCCTTTTCCCTTGCTCTGTCGCGCAGCTCATCTCCATTCATCCTGCATTTGAGCTTCATATGCACCAGAAAAACCGATTCCCCCATATAGATTTGAGCCTGATTACCAAAAGCCTCCTCCAAAAGCGTCGATAATGTTTTGGCCTTATTCGAATATAAACGTTTCAGCTTCCGAATCTGGCTGTCTAAGTGTCCGTCGCGCAGAAACTGGCATAGTGCAAGCTGTTCTGACTTGGAAGCAGTCTGATTGTAGAGTGCCTTTTTTTGTTCATATAACGGCAGCAGAGAGTCGGGCAGTATCATAAAGCTCAGACGGATAGAGGGCAGAAGGAGCTTGGAGAAGGTGCTCAGGTATACGACATTTTCACCGCCGGCAAGCCCCTGCAGGCATGGAATCGGCTTGGTGAAGTAACGAAATTCATTGTCATAATCGTCTTCAATAATCAGTCTGTCATGTGCAGCACATTCCTTTAAAAGCTCCAGCCTCTTCTGCACGCTCATAACATCTCCCAGTGAGGTCATATGGGATGGCGTCATGTAGAGCACATTGGCATTTTCCTTATCCTTTTCCACGTCAAAGCCATAATCCTCGAAGATTACCATACCCTGAGCAAAGCGTGAATCGTGAAAGCACACATTTTTCCGCTCCCGGATAAGCGGACACAGGATATTCATGAGGGTTTGAGAACCGGCTCCGATAATAATATTTTCGGGACGGCACACAGCATTCCGCTTGTTAATGACATAATTGCATATGACTTCGCGAAGCTCATACTCGCCCTGCGGTTCGCCGTAAGTGAGCATACGCCCGTCCTGGCGCAGAGTACTTTTGATATAGCGTCTCCACAAGTTAAAGTCGAAGCTGTCTGCATCTACATTATTTGATGTAAAATTATATTGTATTTCGGGAGAGGACGAGCTGCCTGCCTTTGTGCCCGGATTATCCTTATGAGAGGTATTTTTTACCGTCCTTCCTGTTACATAGTAACCGCTCTGCGGTTTGGAAATAATATAACCATCAGCCGCCAGACACAGGTAAGCAGTCTCTATAGTGGTGCGGCTAAGTCCCAATTGCTGTGCGCAGCGTCTTATGGAAGGCATCTTAGTGCCCGGCATTAGACGGCTGGTGACAATCAGATTCTTATAATATTCATATACCTGCAGATATCGGGTTGAATGACCGGAATGCAAATCAAGGTTCAAGGTTGTTCTCCTTTCGGGAATATGATATAATGTACGCGCAAGCAATGAGCAGTGCCGTCTGCTGAATGGCAAAACGGCTGCTTGCAGACGTTTTTGCCATTCAGCAGACGGATAGGGCGAAGCCCGTGAACGAAAAAATGCAAAGCATTTTTGAGTGACACTGCGGAATTGATGAAGCAGCAGACGGATACTTGTTTTTCGGCTGCATAGATGCGTGGTATACAAACTGACCTCTATGTTTGATTGATATTATGATGATAGTACCACGACAGACGGAAATTTGCAATGAGTATGGCTGATCATCCGTTTAGCCATGCCCATTCTTATCGCGCACTTGGGGAAAGGAGATTTTACTTTCATGAAATGTGTAGTAAAGTACATGAAGGATTATAAAAAGGAAAGTATATTGGCGCCGCTTTTTAAAATGCTGGAAGCTTCCTTTGAGCTGATGGTACCGCTTGTCATGGCGGCAATTATCGACAATGGCATTGAAAATAACGACACACCTTATATTTTAAAAATGGGTGCGGTGCTGGTGCTTCTGGCAGCAGTGGGGCTTATCAGTGCGGTGACAGCCCAGTATTTCAGCGCAAGGGCGGCAGTCGGCTTTGCCACAAAGCTTAGAAATGCATTGTTTGCGCATATACAAGGTCTATCCTATACAGAGCTTGACACCGTAGGTACCAACACGCTGATTACACGTATGACCAGTGATGTCAACCAGCTGCAGGGAGGTGTCAATATGACGCTCCGGCTGCTGCTTCGCTCTCCGTTTATTGTGTTTGGCGCTATGATTATGGCATTTACGGTTGATGTGAAGGCGGCGATAATCTTTGTGGTGGCGATTCCGCTGCTTGCAGTTGTTGTATTTGGAATTATGATTGTGAGCATGCCTTTATATAAAAAGGTTCAGGCAGCGCTTGACAAAATCCTCGGAAGAACACGTGAAAATCTTGCCGGTGCCCGTGTCATCCGCGCTTTTTGCAACGAGGAGTCCGAGACAGCGGATTTTGAGAAGGAAAATGAGCTGCTTCTTAACACACAGGTCTTTGTCGGGAAGATATCTGCAGCCATGAATCCCGTTACGTATATTATTATCAATATTGCGCTGGTTGTGCTGTTATGGACAGGCGCTGTCCGTGTTGACAATGGCATCATTACCCGTGGTGCGGTGGTTGCATTGGTAAACTATATGTCACAGATTCTTGTGGAGCTTGTGAAATTAGCGAATCTGATTATTCAGCTTACAAAGGCGCTTGCCTGCGCCAAGCGTGTAGATGCGGTGTTTGAAGTAACCTCAAGCATGGAAAACGGCAGCGTTACAGAGCTTTGCACATCAGGTGAGGAGGCAGTCGCATTTGACCATGTATGCCTTACCTACAGCGGAGGCGGAGACGAGTCGCTGACTGATATCAATTTTTCTGTGAAAAAGGGTGAAACCATTGGTATCATAGGCGGTACGGGTTCGGGCAAAACGTCTGTTGTCAATCTGATTCCGCGCTTTTATGATGCGACAAAGGGAGTTGTGCGCATCAACGGAAGGAATATCAAGGAATATGATATTGAGACGCTTCGCAGTCAAATCGGCGTCGTTCCGCAGAAGGCAGTATTATTTAAGGGAACAATTAGGGAAAATCTGATGTGGGGAAATGAAAATGCCACAGACGAGGATATTGAGAATGCCCTTAATGTTTCACAGGCAAAGGAATTTGTGGATACGAAGGACGGAAGGCTGGATTTCAAGGTTGCGCAGGGAGGTAAAAATCTTTCCGGAGGTCAGAAGCAGCGCCTTACGATTGCACGTGCAATTGTGAGACGTCCGCAGATACTGATACTTGATGACAGTGCATCGGCACTTGATTTTGCCACGGATGCCAGGCTCAGGCAGGCAATTAAAGGTATGGAAAATGACATGACTGTCATAATTGTGTCTCAGCGTGCAGCATCCATTCAGTATGCAGACAAAATTATTGTGATGGACGACGGCACAGTGGCAGGCATCGGGACACATGAGGAGCTGCTTGCAGGCAATGAAATTTATCAGGAAATCTATTACTCTCAATTCCCTGATAAAAAGGAAAGTGCGATGTAAGTCAGATGGTCAGTCCGCAACAGGAAGCCATAAGGCGGAACGGTTACGTTTTCTGTAGTATATAGAGGAACATGATAATGAAAGAAAAGAAGAAATCAATTGATAAAGTATCCAATAAGGATATCATAAAAAAGGTTTTAAATTATATAGGCAGGTATAAAATTTTCCTGTTTTTTTCCATTTTGTCTGCGGCAGTGTCCGTGATTCTCACCTTATATATACCAATTCTTACAGGTGAGGCAGTGGACTGCATTATTGGTGCCGGAGCAGTAGATTTTGCAGGAATTTTGGATATACTGAAAAAGATGGCAGTGATTATCATTCTAACTGCTGTCGTGCAGTGGCTTATGAATACCTGCAACAACAAAATCGCTTACCAGGTTGTGCGCGATGTGCGGGATGAGGCATTTAAAAAGCTTCAGATATTGCCGCTCAAATATATTGACGGTCATTCACACGGTGACATTGTGAGCCGTATTATTGCTGATGTAGACCAGTTTTCAGATGGTTTGCTTATGGGATTTACACAGCTTTTTACCGGTGTTGTGACGATTGTGGGAACGTTGGTATTTATGTTTTCCATTAATGTATCAACAACGATTGTTGTTGTAATTCTGACACCACTGTCATTTTTTATCGCAGGCTTTATTGCAAAGAGGACGTTCAGCATGTCGAAGCTTCAATCAGAGACAAGAGGAGAGCAGACGGCGCTGATAGATGAAATGATAGGAAATGAAAAGGTGGTAAAGGCATTTAACCATGAAGACAAAGTTATGGAGCAGTTTGAGGAGATTAACGGCAGGCTTGAAAAGGCAAGCGTAAAGGCGATTTTCTTTTCCTCCCTTACCAATCCCTGTACACGATTTGTAAACAGCCTTGTCTATGCAGGTGTCGGTATTCTCGGTGCATTCCTTGCCATAAGAGGCCGCATCAGTGTAGGACAGCTTACCAGCTTTTTGAGCTATGCAAATCAATATACAAAGCCCTTTAATGAGATATCGGGTGTTGTAACAGAGCTTCAGACAGCGCTTGCCTGTGCAGGCAGAGTATTTGAATTTATTGAGGAGGAGCCTCAGATTCCCGATGCAGATAATGCGGCGGCTTTAAAAGAGCCGAAGGGACAAATCAAGATGGAGCATGTAAGCTTTTCCTACAGCCCGGATAAGAAGCTCATACAAGATTTTAATCTTGAAGTAAAGCCGGGACAGCGCGTAGCAATTGTGGGACCTACGGGATGCGGCAAAACTACTGTCATAAATCTGCTGATGCGGTTCTATGATATTAATAGCGGAAGTATTCAAATAGACGGTGTGGATATCAGGGATATGACAAGAAAAAGCTTGCGGGACAGCTTTGGTATGGTGCTTCAGGAAACATGGCTCCACGCAGGTACGATTCGTGAAAATATTGTGATGGGCAAGCCGGATGCTACGGACGATGAGGTGATTGCAGCGGCAAAGGCGGCGCATGCGCACAGCTTTATCAAGCGTCTGCCGATGGGGTATGATACGGTAATCACGGAGGACGGCGGAAGTCTTTCACAGGGACAGAAGCAGCTTCTATGCATCACCAGAGTCATGCTGTGCCTGCCGCCGATGCTGATACTCGATGAGGCGACTTCGTCCATTGATACACGTACCGAAATTAAGATTTCGCAGGCATTTAATACCATGATGAAGGGCAGAACCAGTTTTATCGTAGCGCATAGACTATCTACCATCAGAGAAGCGGATATTATCCTTGTTATGAAGGATGGAAATATCATTGAACAAGGCAGCCATGAAACGCTGCTTAAAAAAGAAAACGGATTTTACGCGAAGCTCTATCAGAGTCAATTTGAATTAGCTGAAAGCAGTGCGTCTCCATAATATGATTTCCTGTGTGAGCTAGCTCACAGACAGGAAAATCATATCATGGAGACATGGTGCGCCAGCCCACAGCGAGATGGAGCAAAGCGGAATAGAGCTGTCACTGCTGTAAACATGCCGGACAGACGGGAGCTTGCTCACTAAGGGAAATTTGTACAATTATTTCTATAGGGCGGACGCCCGACATGAAATAAGTTGTCGGAAAGAACAAATATTATTATTAAAAATGTACAATCCGACAACTTATGAATGGGCAGGGCTGAACTGTTACTTTGCGCCAGCCCACAGCGAGATGGAGCAAAGCGGAATAGAGCTGTCACTGCTGTAAATATGCCAGACAGACGGGAGCTTGCTTACCTGCAGGAATAACGGAGGTTAAAACGATGATAAATAATTTTTTAAAGGTATCGGATTATGGTATCTTAGGCTTTTTGGGAGTGGCATTTGCCTTTTTGGCTACCAGCCTTTTGCTTGGAACAGGAATGAATAAGCTTCCCAGGGACCATGGGCGTGAGTTTGCTCATGATGGAGGATTATCTGCAGGAAAGCCGCGCGGCGCTGGATTCGTATTTATCCTTGTGTTTGTGCTGGCGGCGCTGCTTTTCGGAAATGTTGACAGGGAAATCCTGATTTATCTGATTCTCACAGTGGCAGCCATGATGACGGGATATCTTGATGACTGTGCAAAGGTGTCATGGGGAGAGCTTAGAAAAGGACTGCTTGACCTTGTGATTGCAATTATGACAGCAGTCACAATGGTAAATTTCAACGGAAGTGATGTGACGATTGAGCTGACAGGTCAGGTGTTGACGCTCAGCCCGGTTGTCTATATTATCCTTGCGGTAATTCTTGTGTGGGGCTCTATCAATGTGACAAACTGTGCGGATGGCGTAGACGGCTTATCAGGTACATTGGCGATCATAACCTTGTCTACGATCTATATGATTATGAACAGAAGGGAGACAGCGCCGGAATTTTCTTATCTGATTCTGCTGTTTATTGCGTGTATCCTTGGATATCTGTGGTTTAATGCGACACCGAGCCGCCTGCTGATGGGAGATGCAGGTTCCCGCGCGATGGGACTCTTTATCGCGATTGCCATTATGAAGACAGGAAGTCCGTTTTTGTACCTTCTGGTTGCATTTATGCTGATGGTAGATGGCGGAATCGGACTTGTGAAGGTATCGCTCCTTCGGTTTTTTAAGATTAAAATTCTCACAAAAGTGAGAACGCCGCTTCATGACCATGTGCGCAAAAATCTGGGTTGGTCCAATGCACAGACAGTATTCAAGTTTGCAATTATACAGATTGCGATTTCGGCAGCGGTTGTATGGCTTGTAGCGATGTAGTTCATTGAAGCGGTGAGGGGGAGTCGGTTATGGCAAATGAAGATAAGAAAGATTTCAATGCAATGCTTTATGATAGCAAGGATATGCCAAAGTTCCAGACAATTGCAGATGAAAAAAGTCAAAAATTTATTCGTAGATACAGAAAGGAAATGCAAAATGCAGAAAATAACCCCTGAAACAGAAAAGATTATGACAGAACGTTTTGGCAAAGACAGTATTATTGCATTGGCAACCGATGAAAATGGCATGCCATTTGTCCGCAATGTAGACGGATTTTATGAAGACGGAGCATTTTATGTAATTACATATGCACTTTCCGATAAAATGAAGCAGATAGAGAAAAATCCCAATGTTGCGATTGCAGGCGATTGGTTTACAGCACACGGAAAAGGCATCAATCTTGGGTATTTCGGTAAAAGTGAGAATAAATGTATCGCTGAGAAATTAAAAAAAGCTTTTGAAGCCTGGATAGACAATGGTCATAATAATTTTGATGATGAAAACACCTGCATTCTTTGCATTCAGCTTACAACAGGAGTCCTGTTCTCCCATGGGACAAGGTATGATATAGATTTTACAAAGGATATGGATAATATCGAAAAATAATAGTAATTGTTCAGTACAGCACTATGCACTTGCGCCTCTTTCATAGATATGTTTACACTGGCGTACTGTCTGGCTGATATTCAGACAAATCTCCTTGCTTAATTTTCCGGATATCAATCAGACAGCACACTGGTGTGCTGCAAAAACTACATATTGTTATTTACAAAGACCATATTATTAAATCAATTGTAAAACCTCAGCTTCCAGCTCTTGCAATTCTTTAAGTGATAATGTCGGGACATAATCTGCAATTTCCTCAAGTGACAATTTTCCCATTTTTATCATTCTTTTTGCCGTTTCTCTGGCATTTTCCTGTGCAGCTTCGTAGCGTTCGCTTTTGATATAAGACTTTATTATCTGTTCTTCGTCAAACAAACTCATCATGATTGTTACAACCTCCTTTTCTCTGCTTTCCAGATATTCCTTCAATATATTGTTGTCCTTACAGATGCGTATTGTTTCCGTGGCTGCCTGCTTTGTCATGCCGTAAAGCCTTGTCTGTTCATTAAAGACCTTACAGAAAACAATGTATTGGTTTATAATATCGTTCTTATTGCTTTCATATATTATTTTGGCTTTTACTTCAATATCAATATCTGCACCTTCAAAAAATTCTTTTGACAAAGATATAATATCAGGTTTTTTACCCCTTGTACCTGTATAAATTACGTATAACTCAGGTTTAGGCATCTTAAGCTTTTTGCTTTTGTAAAGATTTTGGCTGGTTCGCTCAAAATATTCATGATAACTTTGTGCCAAATACAACAATATTCTAATTAAAATATTCACTGTCCATGTAGATTGCGCCTCTATCAGTATCATTAACTTGTTATTGGCAATAAAGCCTAAATCGTTATACAGATTATCTGTTAATACATTTTCTATAGTCACATCTGTTAATGAGTCCTCTGTTGCAGTGGTATCCTCTGGATGGAGTGTTTTATATAGCTTCAATAAATAACTTTTATCTTGAAAAAGGTCTAAAAATACACTATTTTTTGCAGTACGCTTTATTTTGATTTCTTGTGTCTGCACCCGATGTTTTGCGCTACTTTGCACTGTGTCACCCCGGTTTCTTATAATTTGTTTGCCCCTGTACACTGACGCTACAGAAGATAAATATAGATTACTCTTATGACATCTTAATTATACAAAAAAAAAATTATATTTACAATAAACTTGATATGAAAATTCGTAACTGTTCAGCCATCCCCTAAAGTTTTCCCCAAAAAACTCCGACATATATTATAACAAATCAGGTATTATAATGCTTATGGCAGTAATGGATTAACAGAAAGAGTAGGGAATGTGTATGAATATCACTATCGATACGCAGTTCTCCGCCTCTGGTCCGGCAAATACCGAAATTACGACAACTACATATAAACCAGCCGCACAGGGTACAGGAACCGTATCGCAAAGCGGCTGCATGCAAGACATCGCTGATAAAGTTATGGATAACGAAGCATATAAGGGTCACGGACTGACCGCAGATGAGATTATGCAGCAGGCGTCAAATTCTGACGCCCATACCCAAAAAGACTTTATGATAGTGATGTCTTCGTGCGTTTCAGGGGAAGACCTTCAGAAGATGCAGGATGAAGGCTTCCGCCCGGGAAGCACAGACGTAGAGACTTATGTAAATATCGTAGATAAGATAAAGGTAACGCTGGCACAGGCAGGAGTTGAGGTCGCAGGCTACAATGATGACCTGGACGTGGAGACAATTGAACAGATAACAGGAAGCAAAGTGGATGCCAATGAGCTGGTGGATAAGCTTTCAGACGCATTGCAAAAAAATGACATACCTGTCACAAACGAAAATATTACAGAGCTGGTAAAGGCTGTTATGGAGGCATCAGGCATCGGAGAGCTGTCAGAAGATGCCATAAAGTATCTGGTGGTAAACCGGAAGGCGCCCACGATAGAAAATATTTATAAAGCACAGTACTCGAGCGCTGACAGTATCAGACAGTCACAGGGCTACTACAGCGAAGGCGTGGGAAATTACGGAAAATATTACGCCAGGAAAGCGGACAGCATCAACTGGGATAATCTGAAAAATCAGTTGGAAGCAGTCGTAAAGCAGGCAGGGCTTGATGCGAATCAGGACATGAAGGCACAGGCAATAGAGAATGCAAAGTGGCTTGTGGAATCAGGAATTGAGCTGAATGCCGGGAATCTTACGATGGTTACGGCGCTCAAAAATCTGCCGCTTCCTATGAATCAGAGCGATATCGCGGATTTGTGTGTTGCAGCTATGGAAAACGGCAAGTCGCCCACAAAGGCAGATATGACAGGTGAACAGTCTGTCGTGCAGCAGGCGCAGGAGGTTAAGGAACAGGTTGAGCAGATATCGGATGAAGCAGTCCGCATGGTTGCTGACTCCGGTAAGGATATGAATATCAAAAATCTGTCACAGGCTCAAAAGCAGCTTGAGGAACAGACGGTAAGCGCGGCAGACCGGAATGCGTCAACGGATAACGCTTCTCTGAATGGAGCTTCCGCAGAGGACGCTTCCTTAAAAGAGGTACAGGCAAGACGGCAGCTCGAAGAAATCAGACTTATCATGACTGAGGAAGCAAACAGGCATTTGTTAAAGGCAGGCATTTCGATTGATACGACAGAGCTTTCAACACTTGTGGAGGCATTAAAAACAGCGGAGAGCAGAATCAAAGCGTCGCTGTTCCAGGGTGCGGATGCTGCTGAGAATACGCAGCGGGCACTGATATATGAGGAGACGCTGACAAAGACAAAAGAGCTTGCAGACATGCCGGCAGCCGTACTTGGGAAGCTGATGTCAAGCGTGCGCAGCAGTACGCTTCTTCACATACATGAGGCAGGAAAGGAGCTGCAAAACGAGCTTCAGCAGAATGACGGACAAAATTCAACTCAGAATCAGCAGGGCAGGGCGCAGGAAGCATATGAGACTCTGATGACAGAGCCGAGAAAAGATTTGGGAGACAAGATTACAAAAGCCTTCCGGAACATTGATGACATTCTGACAGACATGGGACTGGAGACAAACGAGGCAAACAGGCGCGCAGTGAGAATTCTCGGCTACAACAGCATGGATATCACAGAAGAAAATATCAATACTGTCAAAGCGGCGGACAGTCAGGTAACCTCCGTCATCAGCAGAATGACTCCGGCAGCCACGCTTCAGATGATACGAGAGCAGAAAAATCCTCTTGAAATGACGATGGAGGAGCTGGACGAATACCTTAACAGCAAGGAGTCAGAGCCGACAGCCGATGCGGAAAAATATTCAAAATTCCTGCAGAGACTTGACAGGAGTAAAGGCATCAGCGAGGAGGAACGTGAAGCCTATATCGGTATTTACAGAATGTTCCGCCAAATTGAGAAATCGGACGGAGCAGTGATTGGAAGCCTTGTAGCAGCAGGTGCGCAGATGAATTTCAAGAATATGCTCTCCGCGGTGAGGACAGCAGCCGGAAAAAATATGGATGTGCGCATAGATGACGGGTTTGGCGGTCTTGAAAGCCTCATAACAAAGGGAAAGGCAATTGATGAGCAAATCAATACAGGTTATCAGAATTCTGCTGAAAGCAGTTCCGAAGAGCAGGATACACAGGAACAGGAAAAATACTATGCAAGACGTTCCGGTGAGATTAATGATGAGCTTGCCAATAAGACAGACCTTGAGAGACTTGACAGTACGAGGATTACGGCTGAAACCACAATGGAACAGTTTGCAGATACACTAAAAATGACACGGGTGTCAGAAAACAGCGAAGCTGCCAGACAGGAAAGAGCAGAAAACCTCAAGAATTTTCAGAATACTATGCATGAGGCGGAGCAAATCGATGAGCAGATTATTGAGTCGCTGATAGCATATGGGCAGCCGATTAGCGTCGATAACATACAGGCAGCTTCCATGCTGATATTTGAAAGAGGCTCTCTTTTCAGACAGGTGATATCTAATTCCGTTTCAACAGAAAATGCAGACGAGTCGCCAGAGGCAGTGTCAGACAGCGATGATGGGGATAACGCAGTATTGGAGCAGGCAGATCATTTTGTGGAGAGCCTGAGTGATACGAAGCAGGCGCAAATGACCTATCAGGAGCTTATCAGTGAAGCGAACAAAGCAGTTGAGAGCATGATGTATGCAGGCGGTGCTTCGCGTCTTGACGTAAAGGCAGCAAAAGCATTATACAAGGGCTTGTCGCTTGCAGGAAATCTGGCAAGAGAGGAAAACTACGAGGTTCCCATGAATATTAAGGGTGAAATTACCTCGGTCAATCTGAAAATATACCATAATGCGTCGCAGGTCGGAAAGGTTGCCGTGACGCTTGATACAGAGAAGCTCGGAAAAGTTGCGGCGGAGTTTGATGTTACGGCAAACCGCATATCGGGAATGGTTGTATATGAGAACAAGGCAGAGAAGACAGAATTGGAACAGCTTGAGCAGCAGGTAAGAGCGGAGCTTACTGCAAATGGAGAAAAGCAAGTCAGCATTAGTCTGGTACATACAAAGTCTGTTGACTTAAACAAATTCGGACAGGACAGGTCGGCAGGCAATACGGAGGTGCAGACTCCAACCAGTGAGCTTTATCAGACTGCAAAGGCATTTTTAACAGCACTCAAAGAAATTGCCTGAGTGAAAAGGATACAGGAAAAGAGGACAACATATGAGAATTAATTATAATGTTTCATCAATTATAGCAAGAAATGCATTGAATAATAACGATATGAGACTGTCAAACTCTACCCAGAGGTTATCGAGCGGATATAAAATCAACAGTGCGGCAGATGATGCGGCAGGACTTGCCATAGCGAGAAAGATGAACGCGCAGATTAAGAGTCTGCAGCAGGCAAACAAAAACTCCAATGACGGACTTTCTGTTGTAAACACTGCTGACGGCGCAATGGCGGAAATGCACGATATTCTGCAGAGAATGAATGAGCTTGCGGTTCAGTCTGCAAACGGTACCAACTCCGATTCGGACAGAGAGCAGATTCAAAAGGAAATTGACGAGCTGGTAGAGGAGATGGACAGAATTGCAGATACTACACAGTTTAACGCGCAGAATCTTCTGGATGGAAGCTTTGCCTATAAGGGTTTTACCAATACAGAGAATGTTAAAGTGATGTCGTACAGCGAAGGTGTGGCAAGCGGTACTTATGCCATCGGTATGCTGACCTATTATCATTATGAAGATACCATTACTTACGCAAATCAGGAGAAGGAAGTGAAACACAAGGAACGCTACGAGGCAAGCAGCCCGGATGATGTGCAGAAGATGCTGGTTACAAGCACCTCTGTCAGCCAGTATGCAGCCATTGACGGCATTAAAGCTTTTCCGGAAGGCTCTAAGGTAATTCTGGAAGACGAGAATATTGTTATAAAGGCTGAGAATGACTTTGAAATAAAAATCACCATGAACAGCCGTGAGCCGATAAACACAGGCATCACGACCACGACAGTCGCATCCAATATTACCGTCAACAATTATCGCAATGTTATAGTGGAGAATACTGCCACCAATGAGCGCTACAATATCTCAGAGCTGAATATTTATGAGGAAGAGGACGAAAACGGCAATATAACCAGTAAGTGTTATACCAGCATTGAGGATGATAATGGCAGGGATTTGCGGGATGATTTTGCGGGGCTGTTTGAGAAGCAGTATCCGGATTGCGATATCGAAATTACAAATCTAAGCTACAGCAACGGACAATTCACAGTAGAGTTTGTACCGACAGATTTGAAAACAAATACTACCTTGCAGCCGGAGACACTTACCTTTGAGCTTTATCAGGAGAAAAACGAGTACGGCAATGTTGTAGATACAAAGACTCTGGACGATTATTGGTATTCAACGACAGAGACGAGGAAGACAACCTATACACTTGGTCAGAACAGTGCAGATGACTGCATTGCCTTAAATATGACAGGCATGGGTGCAATGAAGATTCAGGTTGGAGCAAACGAAGGGCAGCAGATTGAGATAGAAATTCCGGCGCTCAATACCGTTAATCTGGGAATAGACGACCTTGATGTCAGCACGGAGGATTCGGCAACTGAGGCAATTGATATCATAGGCAATGCGATTAACCAGTTATCCGGCGTGCGGGCAAAGATTGGCGCGATTTCAAATCGTATCGAGCATACGATTACAAACCTCAATACAACGGAAGAAAACATGACAGCCTCCTACTCGCGCATCATGGATGTGGATATGGCGACAGAGATGACAGAGTATTCTACGGTACAGGTACTTGTTCAGGCTTCAACCTCCATGCTTGCACAGGCAAATGAGAGACCGCAGCAGGTACTGCAGCTTTTACAGTAATCCTATATGTGTGCTTTTTATACGCACATGATGCATTGGGCAGGCGCAGACCTGCCTGATGAATGGAAAGGTCAGGGATAACATGACAAAGGAAATGAAACAGATTTTTACAAGACGCATTACGCAGGCAAACCGCACGCAGTTGGTAGTCGTGGTGTATGATATGCTGTTAGCTTATCTTGAAGAGGGCATGAAAGCATATGAGACGGACAATAAACAGGAATTTGACAGAAACCTGAATCTTGCCAGAAGCTGCATTGCAGAGCTTAGAAGCAGCTTGAATTTTGAGTATGATTTGTCAAAAAATCTTTTTTCCATTTATGCATTTGCCGACCGCGAGCTTGCCGGCGACATTTATGGTGCAAAGACAGATAATATTGATGCAATCATCAAAATGTTTCAAAAGCTGCGGGACGCATACCACACGATAAGCAAGGAAGATGACTCAGAACCGCTTATGGAGAATATTCAGGACGTATATGCAGGCTACACCTACGGAAAAACAGATGTCAATGAAAGTCTTGTAAACTATGGAGCACAGAGAGGCTACTGCGTGTAGCATTCATCTGTTTCGTCCGGCATTGATTCAGGCAATGCCGGACGAAACTGCGTTATACAAGCGGCTGCTGGCAGGTTAAGGCTTCTGCCTCATATAGTTCGGGGGTGTCAGAACAATATTCCTCATATAGCTGCATTTGCTCCGCCTGCTGAAGCAGAAAGCGGTAGCGCTTCAGGGCAGAATTTACCTCATATATATAACAGTCTATCAGGTCGGGGTCTGTCACATTATCAAAGCCGGAGTAAGCTGTTTCAAGTGCGCATTGTGTTTTGCGGATGTCGGCAAGCAGCATATCGCGCGGTGTAAGAGGTGCGGAATCCGTGTTAACCGCCGGATTAAGTATACCTTTCAGACTGAAATATGTTTTCATAGGGATGTCCTTTCTCACTTTCATGATAATTATAGTTAATGGAATGCAGTGATATCCTGTTATCATTAGTATAGATAAGAACAGGAAAAATTATGCATTCCATACAAAAAATAATATCATTTTATATATCAAACACAGCGCCAGTGAACACTGACGCTGTCTGCCTGAGAGCGGTAAGGTTACTTGTAATTTATGGGAATCAGCACTGCCTGTTTCGCCATCTGCTGCGTTGTCGTCAATCGCCGTATCCACCGCTTCTTCATATGTCATAATCCGGTAACAGTTCAGCCGTATGGATTATTTTAATCAGGACGAAGGTCGGCAGTCGTATGCCGCCCTTCTGTGTACTGACAACAGTTCGATTTTATGGTTTCACTGAACAGAAGACGGCAGATAGTATCCTGCAGGGTGCTTGGTGGAGAATGGTGATATTTCTTTATACGATGATACATGCAACAGGTTGGAGACGGAGGCATGGACGCCGACTCGAGCCGGCGCCGTTTTCATTAGAAAGCCTTGATTCATCGTATTAGGAAATTCCCATTTGAAACCAATGGCAGCCGGAGGGATACTATCTGCCGTTTTCGTCCGGATAGGAATGCATAAAAGGCTGAACTGTTACATAATCCGTGCAAAGGTTTATATCAAAATTTACAAATAATTTAAAATATTGTCTATAAAAATGTGAAAATGTCACAATAAAAAAATAGTTGTGCTAATTTTTACATTTCGAGTGGACAATATTTTTTTAATTGCTATAATCATAAAATGTCAGGTGGAGGAAAGCAGTCTGGCAGTCAACCGGTTTTCGGTAATATAATCTGCAGCATTTTGTTTCATTCATTGCTGCAATATCCCAAACAATAATTGTAATAAGGAAGGACGTAAAATATGGGAATTCTCATAGGTGTGTTTTGTGCTGCCGTTTTTTGCGACTGGCGTTTTTACAGAATCCCAAATCTATGTATTGCTGTCGGAGCAGCATCAGGATTTTATATGACATATGTGTCATATTCTGTTCCAGGTCTTCTGGAAACAGCATCAAGTATGCTTTTGATTTTTATGGCATTCTATCCGTTTTATCTGTTAGGAGGGATTGGTGCAGGTGATGTGAAGCTTTTTATGATGATGTGCTGCTATGCAAGAGGTGGGATGCTGATTCGCTATCTGCTTGTCACAATGATTTTGGCATCAGTGATGTCCGCATTGAAAATGCTCTTGTTTGCAGAGAGCAGGAAGCGTCTTTTCTATCTGGGAAGATATTTGAGGAAAGCAGTGCTTACCGGAGCGATTGATACATATCAGATTGATAAGACACAAAAAAGATGTCTGATACGCTTATCCATACCTGCATTCATCAGTCTGCTGCTCATGTGCACTGGCGTGTATTAGCACAGCAGCATCCTGACAGCAGACTGCCGACAATAAAGGAGGAATACAGTGATTATGGGTACAAGACAATTTGCCGTCTGTGATAATGACAGAGAGTATCTGAGAATGTTTCAGGCATACCTGCAGAAGCAAAATCCGGCTGATTATGAAATCGTAGTATTTGACACCGTTAATCAGGCATTAGCGGCAAGCTGTGAGAATGCTTTTGAAATACTGCTGGTCGGAGAAAAGATTTATGACAAGAATGTCATAAAAATAAAAGCGACAAAGGTTTTTATCCTGCAGGAGGACGGACTCAGCGGTATTACGCAATACAGTATGATTGCAAAATATCAGTCAATGGAAAAACTGATTGCGCAGGTGTTGGATGAGTTTGCACTGGACGACAGCTTTAACAGTGTGGGGAGATGCGGAAAAAATAAAACTAGCCTTTTGAGCTTTTATGCTCCTGACAGACAGAAAGGACAGAGTGCAGCAGCGCTTGGTGCGGCGCAGGTGTTGGCAGATATGGGAAATAAGGTGTTATATATCAATCTTCTGCCCTTTACCGGATTTGAGGAGCTTTTGCGGACAAGCTATGAGTCTGATGTAACAGATTTCCTGTATTTTGTACTGAATCATTCAGACAAACTGCTCTATAAGCTCAACAGCATCAAGCAATGTGTGCATGGAGTGGACTATCTGCCGCCTGTGCTGGATTATGCGGACCTGCTGCACATCAGTGGGCAAGACTGGGAGCGTATGATGGACACGCTTTTGTACAGCAGCGATTATACCCATATTGTGATGGATTTATCGGAGACCTGTCAGGGCTTTTACCATATATTAGGCAGAAGCGACAGAATTTATCTTTTAACGGATTGCGACACGTCATATGGGAGAGCGATGCTGTCCCACTACAAAAAGCTTTTAAAAGAAAAAGATTATGGAGTGCTGCTGGACAATTCCATAGAGTTTTCGCTTCCAAGCGGCTGGGAGCATCATAGTGAAAGGCTGGAAAACATTTCAGTGTCTCCGGTTGGCGTCTGCATGAAGGGCGTGCTTGACATGTGCGGAATGTGTGAAAAATAAATGACGAGGTAGTTTTGCATGGTTTGATATTTGTGGCAGGAAGTCGTAGGGCTGAATTGCTGTGCCTTTGGCAGGAGTGGAGATTCATATGAGCAGATATGAGGAATGTAAACGCTGTATTCTTGATGTCATAAGGGAGAAAATCGACCTCTCAAGAGAAGTCGAAGATACAGAGATACAGGATATGGTTGATGAGCTGGTCGTCAGCACAGGCAGAAAGTACGCCTTGTCTTTGAAAGAAAGGCAGGAGCTTGGAAAAAGTGTATTTCATTCGATACGCAAGCTGGATATTCTGCAGGAGCTTGTAGACAGCAGCGAAGTGACAGAGATTATGATTAACGGAACGGAGAGCATTTTTATTGAGAAGGCAGGGCGCATCTGTCAGTGGGATAAGCGCTTTGAGACAAAAGAAAAGCTTGAAAATGTGATACAGCAGATTGTTGCAAAATGCAATCGTGTAGTGAATGAAGCATCACCCATTGTTGATGCCAGACTGGAAAATGGTTCGCGTGTCAATATCGTACTGGCTCCGGTAGCGTTAAACGGTCCTATTGTCACAATTCGAAGATTTCCGGATACGCCAATAACCATGGAGGATTTGATAAGCTATGGTTCCATCACAAGACAGGCGGCAGAGGAGCTGAAAAGACTTGTCGTTGCAGGCTATAACATAGTCATCAGCGGAGGAACAGGCTCAGGGAAGACAACATTTTTGAATGCATTGTCACATGATATTCCGAAGACAGAGCGCATTATTACGATAGAGGACTCGGCGGAGCTGCAGTTACAGGAGATTCCCAATCTGGTGCGGCTTGAGACGAGAAATGCAAATGCAGACGGTGCAAAGGCAATCACCATACGCGACCTGATTAAATCAGCCCTGCGTATGAGACCGGACCGCATTATTGTCGGGGAAGTCAGAGGAAGTGAGGCGATAGACATGCTTCAGGCATTGAATACCGGACACGATGGTTCCTTAAGCACCGGACATGCTAATTCGTCAAAGGATATGCTGACCCGTTTAGAGACGATGGTTCTTATGGGAATGGACCTTCCGCTGACGGCAGTAAGACGTCAGATTGCTTCCGGAGTAGATATTATTGTCCACCTTGGCAGATTGAGAGACAAGTCAAGACGTGTCCTTGAAATCACGGAAGTATTGGGATTTGAAAAGGAAGAAATCCGGACAGCGCCGCTTTATGAATTTCAGGAATCCGGCGAGCAAAACAGCATCGTAATGGGTGAGCTTGTTAAGGTAAATGTGCTGGCACATACAGGGAAGCTTAGGGCTTCTGGAATTAATGAAACAATCTACAGCAAAATGGAGAATAAAGATGAAGCAGATTCATTGCAGGAAAAATATTAGTATCAGAGAAAACAGGAGCAGGCTGCCTCCTGAGACGGATTACGCAAGTTATAAGCTAAGCAGACAGGAAACTGTTGTACATCTTTTGCTTGGAGCTGCGTTTATAGCGGTAATAAGTCGGCTTTTTTATGACAGCATCATTGCATGGTTACTGATGATGCCCTTTGTCTTTCTTTCCATAAAGGATAAGAGCAAAGCGCTGTGCCGAAAGCGAAAACGTGCATTGGAAGCTGCGTTTCGGGAGGTAATTCTTAGCGTATCCGCAAACCTTCAGGCAGGCTACAGCGTGGAAAATGCATTCCGTGAGGCATACAAGGATATTGTAATTTTATTTGGAAAAGAGTCATTGATGGCAGAAGAACTGCGTCTTATATTAAGAAAGCTGGACAACAATGAGCAGCTGGAAGCGGCATTGCGGAATCTGGCGGAAAGAAGCGGTGTACAGGACATCAAAGATTTTGCAGACATATTTCAGATTGCAAAAAGAGGGAGCGGAAATATCCGCAGCATTATAGCAAACACTGCGGATATTATCGGCGGCAAGCAGGAGGTCAGGAGAGAGATTGAGACGGTGGTCAGTGAAAAGAAATTAGAGCAGCAGATTATGAGATATATACCGTTTCTGATTATGATTTACATTTCCTTTACCACAAAGGGGTATTTTGAAAGCCTGTATCACAATCCGCCGGGCTGGCTGATTGCGACAGTATCCTTGATTGTATATGCTGCTGCGTGCCGTTTGTCTGATGCAATTTTAGACATAGAGATATAAATCAGGAAGGAGGTGATATTTTTGGGAGAAGTGCTTGGGAGATGGCTGTATAAAAGACTGGAACATATGGGGACAAAAACCGGCAGAATTTTATATAACAATGCTGTCAGGGAGGATTTGCAGACCTTAGAGCCTGCAGGAAATACAGCAAAAAGACAGAAGGAGTATGTGATTAAAAAGCTTTCCATCTGTATTACAATTGTGGTTTTCGGTGTGATTTTTTCGGTTGCTTTGTGGATAAAAGAAGGAATCGGGACAAGGATTGTTGATAACTGCCTTAGCCGTAATCCATATGGTGAGGGCACAAGGCACGTCACACTGGCAGCAGATGATGGTGAACATACCTATGATATTTCTGTTGACCTTGAGGAAAAATCTTATACACAGGAGGAGCTGGCAAAGCTGGCGCAAACGGCAGTTCCTGTTCTGGAAGACTGCATTCTGGGCAGAAATCAGAGCTTTGACAAAGTGGAGTATGATATGAAGCTTGCAGAAAGCCTTGAGAATTATCCGTTTGACATAAGGTGGCGCGTTGATGAGGAATATATGGATTATGAAGGCAGGCTTGTAAAAGACAAGCTGGAGACTCCTCAGCTTATGGAACTGACAGCAGTATTAACTTGTGAGACATTCGAGCTGGAACACTGCATGGCAATCAGAATATACAGTAAGGCGGAGCAGCCCGGACAGTCAGAGCTGATAGCAAGACAGGTATGTGACGCGGAGAGCATCAGCCGTGAGTCGGAAAATATGGCACTTCCGTCAGAAATTGGGAATCGGAGGATTAGCTGGAGTTATCAAAGAGATTATAACGGACTGCTGTTTCTGGCAGTGACTCCAATCCTGGCAGTATTTGTATTTCTTAGTCGTGACAGGGACTTACACCGGCAGGTTGAGGATAGAAAGGAACAAATGTGCATGGATTATCCTGAGATTGTAAGTGAGCTTGCATTATTGATAGGAGCAGGAATGGCAGTGCCGAATGCATGGAATAAGATTGCAGAGGATTATAAGAGCAAAAGAAATCAGAACGGAAGAAAAAGATATGCTTATGAAGAGATGCTTTTGACAGTCTATGAGATGAAGAGCGGCGTCACGCAGGCAGAAGCATATGAACATTTTGGACGGCGGTGCCGCATTTCGAGCTATAACAAGCTTTCTGCCATACTGTCACAAAATATAAAAAAGGGAGCAGGAAGTCTTCCGCAATTGCTTAGAGAGGAAGCATCAGCCGCCTTTGAGGAGAGAAAGCATGCGGCGAGAAAATTAGGGGAGAAGGCAGGAACAAAGCTGCTGGTCCCAATGATGATGCTGTTGGGAATCACAATGGTTATGATTATGGTTCCTGCATTCAAAACTTTACTGTAGTCAGAAAGAAGCCGGATGCAGAAGCAAAATCCATAAAATTGAATAATGTTTGAGAGGCGCTTATGCCAAGGACAGGTATGCCTGCGCCAAGACAGGAAATAGAGAAACTAATATAACAAAAACAGAATCATAAAAATAGAAAAAGTAATTCAAAGAGAAGAAAGGAAATATTAACATGAGAAATTTCAAAAGCTTTATAAAAGAAGAAGACGGAATGGGAACAGTCGAAATTGTGCTGATTATGGTTGTGCTTATCGCGCTTGTAGCGCTTTTTAAGGACAGCATCAAAAAGTTGGTGGAAACAATTCTGAAAAAGATTTCAACAAATGCAAATAAAATATAAGCGGTAGAAGCAAATGGTTACAAGGTTCAGGTTATTAAAAAAAGCTGAAGGAGCATACCTGACTGTATACCTTTCCCTGATATTCGGCATTGTCCTGTCGCTGCTGCTTGCTCTGATTGAGGGAGCAGCGATAGGAGCTGTCAGGGCGCAGGCAGAGCTTGTGGCTGACTTGGGGCTGGATTCCGTTTTTGCAGAGTATCACAGAGAAATTCTTAATCAATATGAGTTGTTTTTTATTGATTCTTCATATGGCGGCGCCAATGGAGGTGTGGGTATGGTGGAAGCACATTTATCTGATTATATGAGCTATAATATGAATCCTGAAAAAGAATTGCTGATGCTGGGAGAAGAGACATTGTTGAAATTGGAGAATCCCTATCTGGAAATTCAGGAGGTATCTTATGCGAGCGATGATGATTGTATGGTATGGAAAGCACAGGCAGTTGCATATATGAAAGCAGTCTATGGAGGGGATATCATTTCAAGAGTAAAGGAACATATGGATACAGTCGAAAGCAATGGACTTACGGATAGGGATGTGGCGGCTGAGGTGTCAGAGCAGAAAAGGAAGTTTGAGGAGGCACTGGCTGAAAATCAAATCATAGAGTTTGGCGGAGAAAGTGAGGAGGGTTATTCTTATCAGAAGGTGTCAGGTGTGTTTGATGAGCTGATAGGGGGAGGCCTGCTGATGCTGGTGCTTCCTCAAGATGATACGGTTTCGGGTGCAATAATGGATGAAGGTCCTTACTTTTCAAGCCGTATGAAAAATGGAAAAATCAATCAGGGCATCGGACTTCATGAGGGAATGGAGCGTCCCGACGGAATGATAGAGGAACTGATATATGGAGAGTATTTGATGAAAATGTGCGGCTGCTACACACAGCCAAAAGAACAGGGGCTTCTGAAATACCAGATTGAATACATTTTATATGGGAAAAACAGTGATGCAGCAAACCTTAGAAGCAGCGTCGAACTTTTATTTGGACTTCGGGCAGCATCAAATCTGACCAGCATATTTATGGATTCGAAGAAAAAATCAGAGGCGGAAGCAGCGGCGACTGCGCTGTGCAGTCTGCTGGCTGTTCCGCAGCTCTCAGAAGCGCTGACTGCAATCTTAATAAGTGTGTGGGCGCTTGCGGAGGCAGCGGTAGATGTACATCAGCTTTTAGACGGAGGAAGAGTTCCTCTTACGAAAAAAAATCATGAGTGGAATACCAGTCTGACTGGTTTGTTCAGCGGAAACCTGTTTGGCGGAGGTAAAAATATGACAGGTCTGTCATATCAGGATTACCTGAGAGTGTTCTTAGGAATTATGGATAAAAATGACAAAGCAGTGAGAAGTCTTGATGTTGTGGAAATGGATATCAGGCAGACCGAAGGAAACGAAAGCTTTCGAATAGACAGATGCATTGATTTCATGAAGGTGAACTTTGGCTTTGCAGATTCGTCAGGGCATGACTTTGTGTTTCAGAAAAGGATGTGTTATGAGTAAACAGCAGATATCTGCAAGTTCGTGTACTGTCTGATAGAAATCTGAGAAAAACTCTGCAAAATCATTTTATTGGCAAGGCATAGTAAAGAAGAGATGCAGCAAAAAATCAGCGATACACAAAGAAGGAATAGGAGGATGTTCTTTGGAATGTTGTAGTTTGGATGCAGACATTAAAAATATGCAGTATAAAAATATATGTAAGAAGGGAGGAGCCATGCTCTCTGTATTAAATCAATTACATCACAAAACTTCAGCACAAAAAAGAATGTCCTCCTGTTCCTTTGACGGCATGAAAGCCAGTATGACAGTGGAGGCGTGCTTTGTTCTGCCATTTTTCCTCTTTGCATTTCTGAATATGATATCAATCATAGAGTTGTACCGACTGCAGGGCAACATGTCTGCTGCTATGCATGCTGCGGCAAAAGAAATGGCAGTATACGGCTATGAGTATCAGGAAATCAAGGGTTCACCGGCAGGCGTTGCAGAGTCTCTTGGACTTACTTATCTGTATGCTTCCAATCAGGTAAAAAGAAGGCTTGGGACAGACTATCTTGACAGTTCTCCGATAGCAGGAGGCGCTTCCTCAATAAGCTGGTTGAAATCCTCTGTTATGCAGGAGAATGATTGTATTGATCTTGTTGCAGAGTATCGGATACAACCGCCTGCTGCGATAGTCGGTTACCATGAACGGTTCCTATATAACAGAATCCGCACAAGAGCGTGGACCGGTTATGATAATACCGAAGGCAGTGGAGACAATACCGGAGAGGAAATCGTGTACATCACACCGGAGGGGAAGGTATATCACAAGACGAGAGGATGTACATATTTGAAACAGTCGTTGTCAGCAGTGGATATGAGCTTTATGGAAACAGAGCGCAATCAAAATGGTCAAAAGTACTATCCTTGTGAAGAATGCGGAGCTGCCTGTAAGGATACTGTGTATATTTCAAATTATGGAAATAAGATGCACTCCTCACTAAGCTGCAGTAAGCTAAAAAGGACAATTCTTGCAGTGCCGATATCGCAGACGGAAGGGAGAGCGCCGTGCAGTAAATGCGGCAGGTAAAATTCGTCTGCTTTTGCAACGACGCAAAAAATGTATAATCCGACATCTTATGAATGGGCAGGGCTGAACTGTCACATATTGATAACAGTTTTGTAAAAGGTAATTGTTCAGTACAGCACTACGCACTTGCTGCGGAGTGCGTGAGAATGTGTCAATTGCGTTAGGCATCAAGTCACCAAGAAGTGGTTTTGCATGACTTGATGACGTAACTATGAGGGTACTGAATAGTTACTGTAAAAGAAAGATAGGATAGATAAGAAAGGAGTCATGATATGAATCATATGATATACGACGTGTTTATTGTGGTAATAGGCATTCTGATTTTTGTGGCAGGAATTACAGATATCAGAAAAAAACAGATTAACAGAGGGTTTCTGCTGGTATTAATGCTGGTGTGTTTTGCAGCAATTCCGTTTAAAGAAGATTCAGGCATATTTGATGCAGTGGGCGGATTTCTGATAGGATTGTGCGCGATAGGCATATCCATGATGAGCAGGGAACAGATAGGAAGGGGTGATGGGCTTGTCATTGCAGCTATTGGGCTGGTGCTTGGAGTGCGCAGATGTATGACAGCAATATTTGCAGCTTCCTTTATTATGTGCATGATAGCAATTGTAGTATTGCTTCTAAAAAGAGGAAACAGGCATACACGGCTTCCGTTTTTGCCGGCTGTATTTGTAGGGTATGTATTATGCGCCGGATAAATATTTTCTTAAGGAAAAAGCTTTTCACATTATTCGCATTACAACGAAGAAGAGTCGGGCGTCATGATAAAAGATATGAAAGCGCATATTTTACTGTGGAAGCAGCGCTGATTTTTCCAACGGTAATGCTTTTTACGGCAGTAATGATATTTTTGGCTTTTTACAGCTATGACAGGTGCATATTAGAGCATAGTGCATATGAGGCAGCGCTTAGAGGGACAGGCAGTCATATCAAAACAGCCGAAGAAGCATATACACAGGCACGTACGGCAGCAGGCAGGCTTGTGGAAGAAAAGCTGTTTGCTGTAAAAGACTTTCATTACAGTATCTCAGTAGAAGCCAATCATGTGACAGTAAGCTATCACTGTATTGTGAATATGCCTTTTGTCACATGGCTTACGGAATATGTATCTGATGTGGATATGGCGCTTGATATCAGCCGAAGTGCAAACAGAAACCGACCGCCAAGAACGATTCGTGACTGCAGGATAATTAATAATGGAATATAAGCTGAATCTCAGCAAAAGCGCAGAAAAACCGACCACAAGAACAATACGCGGCAGCAGGAAAATAAAAAACGGAGGATAAGCTGAATCTCAGCAAAAGCGCAGAAAAACCGACTGACAAGAACAATACGCGGCAGCAGGAAAATAAGTAATGGAGGATAAAATTGAAACAGGAGATACCGAATATAAGCTATGAGAGAAGTATGAATCATAATTATCTGATTTTGAGCACCTGTGATTATTTTGGAAAAAAAGATGCCGGATGCAGGGATTACCGTACAAAAATGCTTTTGGAAAACCAAATTCCGGGCTTGCTGCCCGTGACACACAGACAGATAAATGGGGAGAGCAGATATTATTATGAGATTAATTCTCTGCAGTCATTAGACAGGCTTTATGATAAAAACGGGCTTGGGTATGATGCGCTTAGAAGGCTGCTGTTTGGATGCGTAAGCCTGTTTGACAGGCTTGAGGAATACTTGCTCGATGGCTCGCAGATTATCATAAAGCCGGAACTGATTTATATGAATGTGGATAAAATGGAACCGTATTTTGTCTGCTATCCTGAATATGAAGGTGATGTGCGGCTCGGCTTTATGGAATTTATTGATATGCTGCTTACCAGGCTTGACCATACAGATGAACAGGCAGTTATGATTGGGTATCAGGTATACAGATATACCAGAAATCCTAATTATGTCATAAGTGAGGTAGCACGTATCATAGAGTCGGATATTGTAACAATGACAAAGAAAGAACCAAGTCTGCAGAAGTATTCCGCTGATGAACAAGAGATTTCTTCAACAAAGAAAAGCTGTTATGCTGTATATACAGATAACAGATATATTCAGGAAGAGGATTTATACTATAAGCCGAAGAGAGAAGAGATTTATGAGGAAGAGGAACAACAGTCAGAAAAAAATAGTCAAAAAACAAAAGCAAAAAATATAGCCGATTTGGCGGGTGGGACATTCTGTGTCTTTGTATCCTTGTGTGCAGGTATTATTATACTGGGAGCCAGAGTTTTAAAAACCTTTCAGTTAAGTGAAAGCAATGAGCTGTATTTATATGGGGCGCTGGGTATGGCAATGATGGCAGCTGCTTTGTTTTTTTCCTGTTATATCAAGAAAAGAAAACAGGATAAAGAGTTGGAAAGGCTGAGAGATAACGGGGATACGGATTGCTGCTGTGATAAGGAACCGCTGGATGAGGAATATGAATATTTCAAAAGCAGAGAATCAGTTCAAAAGAAGCAGAATATAAAGGAAACAGCGGAAAAAGTGTCTATTAGCAGAAGTGCTTCACATAGAAGTGTTTTACGGGAATCATATGATGATACGGAATGTCTGGGAGGGCAGAGTGTGGAGGAAAGAGTGCTGTGCGGCAGAATAAATGGAAAGGAAGTCAGCGTTTCTCTGGATAAACTTCCGATGATTGTAGGGAAACTGCCAAGTGTATCGGATTTTGTTATAAATGACACGGCTGTCAGTAAAATGCATGCACGCTTTGAGGAGCATGATGGAAAAGTTTATGTGTGTGATTTAAACTCAACCAACGGAACCGTGCGGAATGGGGTTTTGCTGGGAGTGAATCAGTCTGTAGCGCTGGAACCGGGGGACAGGCTCAGATTTGGCAGAACGTGTTTTACATACTGTTAATCAGGGCAGATGGCTAATTCCTATTTGACAATATAATTCGGATTGAGATATACTCTTCATACAACAAGATATTCATTTCGCCTGTGGTCTATGTGCGTCCGCACAGCCTGTGGAAAGCGATGTTCAGCTACACTCTAAGGAGGAATAAAATCGGTGAATGAGGAAAACGTATTAACATGGAGAGACTATTACGTCACTTTACTGATTCTTTTTGCAAATATAATTGGATTCATTTTATGTACACAAATGGGTGAAGTAGTGTATAATGTTGGTAGTATGAATGCAGAAAAGATTCTTGCGGACGGACAGTATTACAGACTGCTGTCTTCCATGTTTCTGCATGCGGATATCGGGCATATTGTCAGCAACATGATTTTTCTGGCAGGGCTTGGCCAGATGATTGAGCATGCGATTGGTCATGCCGGATTTGCAGTGCTGTATCTGCTTTCCGGACTCGGTGCAGGTATCTGTTCCATGTTTTATTCTGTTATTACAGGGGAGCTGTACAATTCAGTCGGTGCAAGCGGTGCTGTATTTGGGCTTATCGGAGCGCTCTTTATTCTTGTGGTAGTTCATAACGGAACCTTTGGAAGTGTTTCTATAGGCAGGCTTGTTTTTGCAGTTGCTTATATGATCTATACCGGCGCAAATTCCGAGAGCGTTGACAACGCGGCACATGTCGGAGGATTGGTGTGTGGAATACTGATTATGGCAGTTATGAATGTTATTATGGTGTTCCGCAAGCCATATCATGTTCAAAAATAGGCTGCTGTTTACCCGTACATCAAAGTAGAGAGAATCATGCGCCAAAATGCTTGTTCTTTAGCAATTTTGTGCGCATAAACAGTGCTGTTTACGTCTCAGGCAGCAAAATCAGACAGGGCGTGAACAAAAATAGTTACAATGATAAAGTAATAATATCAATGGGAGGATACAGAGGGTGAAAATTAACATTTATTATGGTGGAAGAGGTCTGATCGGCGATCCGACATTATATGTGTTAAACAAGATACAGGAGGTACTTCATGAACTGAATGTTAATGTGGAACGGTATGATTTATACGAGTTTAAGAACAATATTGTGACACTTCCGCAGACCTTAAAGGATTCTGACGGTGTGATATTGGCAACGACAGTAGAATGGTACGGCATCGGCGGATATATGCAGCAGTTTTTGGATGCCTGCTGGCTGTACGGAGATAAGGAAAGAATATCCAAGACATATATGTGCCCGATTGTCATGTCCACTACGTATGGTGAAAGAGACGCCATGATGAGCCTGACAGAGGCATGGGAAATTCTTGGAGGCCGTCCGGTAACAGGAATCTGCGGATATGTTGCAGATGTGTCAGAACTGGAGCAGAATACAGGCTATGCAAGAGTGATAGAAAAACGTACAGAGGATATGTACCGATCTATTAATCAAAAGATACCAGTATTTCCAAACAGCAATCAGGCAGTAAAACAAAAGATTTCGTTTACACAGAGTTTGAATCTGACACCGCAGGAAGCAGAGCAGCTGTCTGAGCTTGCCAGTGATGATTTATATGTACAGAAACAAAAGGAAGATATTCAAGAGCTTGCCAGCATGTTTAAAGACCTTCTGAATGTCAAGGAGCCTGACAATGATATGTTTTTGCAGGCCTTAAAGGATCATTTTCGCCCGCAGCCCGGATTTCGTGCGGTGTACAAATTTAATATATCCGAATCAAAAAAACCGCTTATCGTAAAAGTGGATCAGGCAAAGATGGAGTGCTATTATGGTGAGACTGACAGCTTTGATGTGGAAATGCAGATATCTGCGGATATTATGAATGAGATTGTACAGGGGCGTATGACTTTCCAAAGAGCATTTATGTCAGGCGATATGAAAATGAAGGGCGATTTCAAGGTGCTTCGAACATTGGATTTAATTTATGTATTTTTGTAGATTACAACAGCAGGCTTATGGAGGCAGATATGGGGCAGCCATTACGATATCCTTTACCTTGACAGGGAGTGGGCAGTAAATTGGCTGGTACAAGCTGCTAAGTTATAAACAGGCAGGGCTGGGTACAATAGTAAAATGTAATAGAATGGAGATTAAAAGATGAAAGACGAAAACTGTATTTTTTGTAAAATTGCAAACGGTGAGATACCATCAAGGACTTTATTTGAGGACGATGACTTTAGGGTCATCCTTGATTTGAATCCGGCAACAAAAGGACATGCATTGATTTTACCTAAGAATCATTACAAAAACCTGTATGAAATTGAAGATGAAACGGCTTCAAAAGTACTTCCTCTTGCAAAGAAAATGGTGATAACCATGACAGAAAAGCTTGGGTGCGACGGTTTCAATTTGATTCAGAATAACAATGAGGTGGCAGGGCAGACAGTATTTCATTTCCATATGCATCTAATTCCAAGATACAATGATGACAATCAGAATTTTGTGATGAAGCCGAATGAGATGTCGGGGGAAGAACTCGATGCAGTCAGGGATAAGATTGTAAAATAAGCAGAACAGTTTGATATATCAATTATACTTGCCGATTATGCACGAAAGGACAAATGATGAATCAATACCGCTGGGCAGCTGAATAAAATACGCAGGCAAGATATCCGGAAAAAGGAGTGGTTCAGCCATGCCCATTCATAAGTTGTCGGGCGTCCGCCCTATAGAAATGATTGTACAACCTGACCTTAGTGAGAAGCTCTCACGGTCATTTTGTACAATTATTCCTGCATGGCTGAACGGCTGCTTTCATATAGCTGCAGGCTGAATTTTTTATTTGCTTTTTAAAGATTTTTGAGCTGCGGCCTCTTCGATTAAATCTGCAATCGTATCAATGGAATCTCTTATTTTGCTGTTTTGCATGGCATCAATATAAGTCTGCCTTGTAAAGTACAGTTCATGTACTTTTTCTGTCAATGTGACAGCAGTGAGATAATCCTCATCAGCAACCATGGAAAAGCCTTGTGCTTCGAAACTCTTTGCATTTAAAATCTGGTCGCCGCGGCTTGCATGGGCAGGAAGCGGTATCAAAAGACTCGGCTTCCTGAGAGCCAGAAGCTCACAAATGGCATTAGCGCCGGCGCGTGATATGACAATATCAGCCATTGCAAACAAATCTTTTAAATCTTCCTTGACGTATTCAAACTGCTTGTAGCCTTTGGTGCTGAGCAGCAGATTATCTATCTTTTCCTTGCCGCAGATATGCACAATCTGAAAATCTTCAAGAAGCTTTGGAAGCGCTTCGCGAACCAGCTTATTCACGCCGGCAGCGCCAAGACTTCCGCCAATGACCATGATGACGGGCTTTGCAGTATGAAAGCCGCACATCTCCAAGCCTTTTTGCCTGCTTCCTTTGGTCAGCTCCTCACGGATGGGTGAGCCGGTAAGCACTGCTTTTTCGGCAGGAAGCTTCTGCATCGTTTCAGGGAAATTGCAGCAGACCTTCCAGGCAACGGGAATGCACAGGTTGTTGGCAAGTCCCGGGGTCATGTCGGATTCGTGGATAATACATGGAATTTTTAAGGAAGCGGCGGCACGGACAACAGGCACGCTCACAAATCCCCCTTTACTGAACACGACATCCGGTTTTAATGTTTTCAGGATTTTTTTAGCCTCTGCAAATCCCTTGATTACACGAAAAGGATCGCTGAAATTTTTAACATCAAAATACCTTCTGAGCTTTCCTGTAGAAATGCCGTAATATGGAATATGATAATCTTCCATCAGCTTTTTCTCAATGCCGTCATAGGAGCCGATATAATGGATGTCATAGCCCATGCTCTTAAGCTTGGGGAACAGAGCAATATTTGGAGTCACATGACCGGCAGTACCGCCGCCGGTAAAGACGATGCGTTTCATAATTAAAAGCCTCCGCTTCTTTATTTATAATAATAGTATATTCAAAATTTCTTCTGCAACAAAAGCAATAAAAAACTTTTTTATTTCCTGCTGTATTTATTTTTAGTAATTGTTCAGTACAGCACTACGCACTTGCTGCGGAGTGCGTGAGAATGCGTAAATTGCGCCAGGAATCAAGTCACCGAGAAGTGGTTTTGCATGACTTGATGACGTAACTATAAGGATATAGTTACGATTTTTACCCTGAAATAGACTGCTGCTTATATTGCTCCAGTGCGCGCGCAAGCTGGTCAGGACAAGAAGTATTTTTAAAACCGCATTTGATTCCCTTAAGCTTCGAGATGGCATCGTCAACCTTCATACCGCAGACAAGAGCTGATATTCCCTTTAGATTTCCGTTGCAGCCGCCGGTAAATGCCACTGATTTTATTGTATCTCCCTCAACTTCAAAATCAATAAGCTGAGAGCATGTGCCGCTTGTTTTATATTTCATAGCTTACACCTTACCTTTCGTATTAGTCTAAAAAGATTTTATCAGTCTAAACAAGTGAAGTCAATAAGTAACTGTTCCGCACAGCACTTTGCATTTGCTGTAAAGTGCATGGAAAATACACACTTTGTCGGGTACATGCCTCCACGCAGCATTTTGTAAATTGAGGGTATCCGTAATGATATAAGTGGTGGAGCGTTATGCCGGCAAAGAAAAGGGATATCACAGGGAGCAGTTCGGTCTTATGGATTTGTGTACTGACAACTGTTGCGTTTTATGGTTTCAATGAGCAGAAAACGGCAGCCGGAGGGATACTATCTGCCGTTTTCGTCCGGATAGGAATGCATAAAAGGCTGAACTGTTACCATCACAGCACAAAAAAACAAAATAGTCATTACAACTGTCTTGTCAGGTGTAATGATATATGTTATACTGCAACAAATACCGGTATATTATGAATAATGTACACGAAAGCAATGAGGAGTGCCGGCTGCTGCCTGGCAAAACGGCAGCCTGCAGATGCTTTTGCCAGGCAGCAGCCGGATAGGGCGAAGCCCGTGAACAGTGACACTGCGAAGTACATGATATCACGAGCGGCGAATGGCGATATACAATATACCGAATGGATAAAACGGAGGGTAAGCATGACAAAACAAGAAGAAATTTCGATGCTGAAAAAGGAAAAGGATGCAGTGCTTCTGGCACACTACTACGTCTGTCCTGAGGTTCAGGAGATTGCCGATTACATAGGAGATTCGTATTTCTTAAGTAAAAAGGCTGTGGATATGCCGCACAAGACAATTGTTTTCTGCGGAGTATCGTTTATGGGAGAGAGCGCAAAGCTCTTAAATCCTGAGAAAACGGTGTTAATGCCTGACGCTGGGGCAGATTGCCCGATGGCGCATATGGTGTCTGAGGAGACTGTGAAAAGAGCAAGAGCACAATATGAGGATTTAGCGGTTGTATGCTACATTAACTCGACAGCCAAGATTAAATCATGGTCTGATGTCTGCGTAACCTCTGCAAATGCGGTAAAGATTGTTAAAAATTTGCCAAATAAAAATATTTTGTTTATACCAGATAGGAATCTGGCACATTTTGTGGCAGAACAGGTGCCGGAGAAAACTTTTATCTACAATGAGGGATACTGTCCGGTGCATGAGCACATGAAGGCGGAGGAAATCAAGGAGCTTAAAAATATGCATCCGATGGCAAAGGTACTGGTGCACCCCGAATGCAACAGTGAGATTTTAAAGCTTGCTGATTATATTGGTTCGACCAGCGGCATTATTGATTTTGCAAAAAACAGCCCCGATAAAGAATTTATTATCGGAACAGAATCGGGAGTCCGCTATGCCTTGCAGAAGACAAGACAAGACGCTGAATTTTTCTTCCCTAAGACAGAGCCGATCTGTACAGATATGAAAAAGGTAACATTGGATAACATCATCGAGGTACTGAAAAACGGCAGCAATGAAGTAACAGGAAGCAATCAGCAGACTGACGATGCGGCTAAGCAGACGCTTACAAGGATGCTTGAACTTGCAAAATAAGCAGGGTAAAGTGATGTTGCTGTTCAGACAGGACTTAGCATTTACGGATAAGTCTGTCGGAGAATATATTATAAAAAGCAAGGACAGCTTTATATAATCAGATGCACGGAGCAAAGGATAACTTTTGATAAGCTATATTATAAAAAGCAAAGGACAGCTTTATATAATCAGATGCACGGAGCAAAGGATAACTTTTGATATGCTATATTGCAGGCATGCTGCCGGAGCAGGGTACAGTAACATTCAGCTATGGAAAGGGCATGGTTATAAAGATGACAAAAGAATTGTATTATGATGTAGTCATTGCCGGATGCGGCGTGGCAGGGCTTTACACAGCGCTTTCCCTGCCGCGAAACACAAACATTCTCATGCTGTCAAAGGAGGATATTGCAAGCTGCGACTCGATGCTTGCACAAGGCGGTATCTGTGTCCTTCGTGATGAAAATGACTTTGATGCGTATTTTGAAGATACGATGCGGGCAGGCCACTATGAAAATCGAAAAGAGAGTGTGGAAATCATGATTCATTCCAGCAGAGATATTATCAATCATCTGTTGGAGTTAGGGGTGCGCTTTGAGAAAAATGAGGACGGAAGCCTTGCCTACACAAGAGAGGGAGCGCACTCAAAACCTAGAATCTGTTTTCACAAGGATATTACAGGCGAGGAAATTACAACTACCTTGCTGTCGCATGTAAAAAAGCTTGAAAATGTCACAATTATGGAGTACACGACGATGACAGATATTATTGAGAAAGATGGCATCTGTATCGGAATGAAAGCAATGACAAAGGATAAGGACCTCCTGTACATATATGCCTCTGATACGGTTATGGCGACAGGAGGAATCGGCGGACTCTATGAACATTCCACCAATTTTCCGCTGCTGACAGGAGATGCCTGCCGCATTGCCAGGGAGCATGGAGTAGCGCTTGAGCATATGGATTATGTGCAGATACACCCTACCTGCCTGTACAGCACAAAGCCGGGAAGAAGCTTTTTGATTTCGGAGTCTGCAAGAGGCGAGGGTGCGATTATACTGAATCATAAGGGGGAACGATTTGTGGACGAGCTGCTTCCGAGGGACGTGGTGACAGAAGCAATCGAAAAGGAAATGGAGAAGGAAGGCACCCGGTATGAGTACCTCTCTTTTGAAAAAGTGCCGGAGAACATTATTAAAGAACATTTTCCTAATATTTATCAAAAATGTCTTGAGGAGGGCTATGATTTGCTCAAGGAGCCGATTCCTATTGTACCGGCGCAGCATTATTTTATGGGAGGTGTCCATGTTGACAGGGATTCACAGACGACAATGGAGCATTTGTACGCAGTAGGAGAGACAAGCTGCAATGGTGTCCATGGCAAGAACAGACTTGCCAGCAACAGTTTGCTGGAAAGCCTTGTATTTGCAAGACGTGCAGCGGCAAAAATAAGTAATTATACAAAGGAATCGATTAAAAGCTGAATGCAGTATTGAAAACCAAAGACTTATAGTAACAAAAACCAAATTGAGAAAGGAAGAATAAAAATGAACCCAATTACAATGCAGCTTGTGGCTGATAAATACATTAAAATGGCATTAGAGGAGGATATCAATAACGAGGATGTGTCAACCAATGCTGTGATGCCGGAATATAAAAAAGGTGAGGTACAATTGATTTGTAAGGAAGACGGCATCATTGCCGGGCTTCAGATTTTTGAACGCGTATTCACACTGCTTGACCCTGACACAAAGGTTGCCTTTAAGGTAAAAGACGGCGATGAGGTCAAAAAAGGCGAGCTTTTGGCAGTTGTCACGGGTGATATCCGTGTCCTTCTTTCCGGTGAGCGCACAGCACTGAATTATCTGCAGCGTTTAAGCGGCATTGCGACGTATACGCACAATGTGGCAAAGCTTTTGGAGGGAACAAAGACGAAGCTTCTTGACACCAGAAAGACAACTCCCGGTATGCGTGTGTTTGAAAAATACGCAGTACGTGTAGGAGGAGGATGCAATCACAGATACAATCTGTCAGACGGGGTTCTGCTGAAGGATAATCATATTGATGCCGCAGGCGGCGTCAAGCAGGCAGTTGAGGCGGCAAGAGCATATGCACCGTTTGTGAGAAAGATTGAGGTGGAGACAGAAAACCTTGATATGGTAAAAGAGGCAGTAGAAGCAGGAGCGGATATTATCATGCTTGACAACATGACACCCGAGGTAATGGCAGAGGCAGTCCGCATCATAAACGGCAGGGCAGAGACAGAGTGCTCCGGCAATATCACAAAGGAAAATATTAATACAATTACAAGCTTGGGCGTAGACTATGTATCAAGCGGTGCGCTGACACATTCTGCTCCGATATTGGATATTAGTCTGAAGCATTTGAAGGTTTTAGTGTAAACAGTGAAGCAATGAAGGGAGAGCACGATGGAGAAGGAATTGACTGGAACTGAGAGAAGAAAGCTGCTGCTATCCATGATGAGACAATCAAAAATTCCCATGTCTGGCAGTGCTCTGGGTAAGAAAACAGGTGTAAGCCGTCAGGTTGTCGTACAGGATATAGCGCTCCTTCGCACAGAAGGATATCCCATTATGTCCACAACCAAAGGGTACTATCTGGAGGAGCCGGACAGCAATCAGAGTGTGCGTACTATCAAGGTATTTCACACCAATGAACAGGTGGAGGACGAACTTAATACAATTGTCGACCTTGGAGGGACTGTGCTTGATGTGATGGTCAATCACAGAGCTTACGGAAAAATGTCTGCTGCATTAAATATCAAAAGCAGGCGGGATGTGCAGACCTTTGTGGACAATATTAACTCGGGAAAATCAACACCCCTGCTGAACGTTACCTCAGGCTATCATTTTCATAAAATCAGTGCGGACAATGAGGATATTCTGGATGAGATTGAGGAGGCGCTTGCCCAAAAGGGATATCTTGCAGAGCTTCTGCCTTATGAGGAGGATATTAGGGAATAATGCAGCTGTTCGTAATGCTTGCTGACAACTTTCCGGTATTCAAATGGAGGTGCGATATGTTAAAAAAATATTTTATTATCTTATTAATAATTATTTTGAGCGCAGTGCTGATATCATGCCGGAAAGAAAGCTCTTTGAAATGTTCCTACCCGTTAAAACAGATTATGATGTGTGATGCAGAAACGGGATGGGCGCTAAGCATAGAAAATGAAATCCTTTTTACACAGAACGGTATAGAAAATTTTAAGCCGATAAAACAGATGACAGATATCAACGAGTATACAGATGGTTTTATGAGTGCTTCATTTCTTGATGAACAGACGGCATATGTAACCTATTTTGCACCGGGTAATGAGTATTTGGCTGTAGAATACACAAGGAATGGCGGAGATGATTGGAACCAGACCTTAATAAAGTATGCAAATTATGCTCAAATTTGTGATGCCGGAAGTGCTTTTATTAGTTTTGCAGATGATAAAAACGGATATCTTTTGTATTGTTCGACACCAAGTCTTGGACAAATGACAAAGCTGTTATTTTATACAAAAGATGGGGGAGAAAATTTTCTGTTTGCGGGGAATTTGACGGACAAGATTGAAGGATACCCACAGGGAGTAACATTTGCAAACGAAAAAATCGGATATATTGCAGTAACATATCACGGAAATGCTCATTACATGTATATGACATCAGACGGAGCAGAAACCTGGGAAAGCATAGAGGTGTCTGCCCAGAGCGAGAAGGTCAATTATATAGATGGGTTTTCTCCCGTTTTTTCTGCCCGGAATAAGCAAGAGGGAATGCTGGTATTAAAGGAAGTATCAGGGGAGCAGACAACATATAAAGCTTTTCTTACAAGCGACATGGGAAACACATGGGAGGAAAAAGGAGAGATAACATGCAGTTCCTTGCTTGGTTATTCCCTGGTCAGCAATGCGCAGTTTTACCTGATTGATGGGATGGGGAGCGTACAAGCCATAGGGCATCAGGAGAGCCTGAAACAAGCAAAAAAGAATCTGGTAAAATAATAGCCTATTCTTTGTTTAAGCTTGTGTTAATTTTGACAAGAACGTAAGTTCCCATTCCCTTTGTGCTATGAAAAGTAAGTCCATAATCTGCTCCATAATATAACTGGATTCTCTGATGTACATTTTTCACGCCATATCCGTTACTGCTTTTTGTAAGAATCTGGCTGCATTCTTCTTCAGACATTCCGCACCCATTGTCCATGATTTTGAAAAAAATATCCTGATTTTCCTGATAGCAGGAAACAGACAAGATTGCTTTTCCGGGAAGCTCACGATGGTCAAGACCATGAATGATGGCATTTTCTGCAAGAGGCTGAATCAACAAATTAGGAATCGAATAGTCCAATATACTGTTATCAATGTCATATATTACATCAAAAGATTGTGAATGCATCATCTGCTGAATCGCAATATAGGATTTTGTGTTTTCCAATTCAGAGGCAATGGTAGTTATTTGCTGGCCTTTGTTCAGCATGGTTCTGTAAAAGGTTGAGAGAAGCCTTGCCATTTGGCTGATATCGTTTTGACCGGCGATAATTGCCTTGCTGTTTATCAGGGAAAGGCTGTTGTACAGAAAATGAGGATTGATTTGGGATTGGAGAATTTCAATCTCATATTTCTGCTGTCTGATTTTGGAAAGAAGGACTTCATTTACCAGATTGTTTAAGGTATATACCATTTTTTTAAAGGAACAAATCAATTGTCCGATTTCGTCTGTGCTGTTAGAGAAAATTTCAATTTCGTAATTTCCCTGTTCTACCTGCTCCATACTTGAAGATAGTTTTTCAATTGGTAAGACAATAATTTTTGAAAGCAAGGTGCTTATAAAGAATATAAGAACAATGCATAACAGAATCATAGCTAAAACAACATAAGTAATATTAATGGCAGCGGCAGATATGGAATGGGCAGGTCGGCAGAGGAAGGCAGTCCAACCGAAATTGGACAAGGTTTCCGTTTTTGTAATGTAATCGGAAGGTTCATCATTTAAAAGAAGATCAAGTGATATTTCAGAATCGGAATATCGCTCATCTAAATTGGTATACTGATACATCTGTCCGCCTGATGAATCAGTCAGCAGAAATCCATAATTATTCTGAAAAAGATTATTTGCCGAAAGCATGGTGGATTCAAAATTAATAGTCATACAAATAATGCTGGTATACGGTACATAATTATAGTGCATCTGGCAGATGAGATAGATAGTTTGTCCATCTTCAGACAGGGAAAAAAATGGTGAAGTGGTACTGCAGGCCTGCTCGAACCATTTTTTTCCCTGAGCGTCTGTAAGGGGACGCAGAGTATTGCCATGAGGATAGATGTAGGTTTCCGTATAGATAGTAATTGCTGTAATGTCTGTGTTGAGAGACCGAATGGTTAAAAATAAAGGATCAATGGTGTCACGGTAAGTTAAATACATCTCAAAATTGGAATCATATTTTTGGGAAAGTGCAAGACGGATATTTTCATTCCATGTAATCAGATTCATTGTAGAAAGATAGGAATCTAATTTATAATCCAATTGCATGACTTCCTGGTGAAGAGTTTCCTGAATAGCGGTTTCTTCACGCTCAATGAGCAAAGACCTCATTTTTGTATACGCAAATAATCCTAGTAAAGCAATAGGAATTAAGCTTATGACCATGCTGACTGTAATAATTTTTTTCTGAAATTTTAAGTTTCTAAATTTTTGTTTGAAACGTTTCATCTTAAGACACCTCATGATTTTGACTCTCCCTGCCGGAAACGCTCCGGTGTTGTGCCAAACAATTTTTGAAAGCTCTTGCAGAAGTAAGAGGTATTTGGGTAGCCTACAGCCTGACTGATATCAGTAACTTTCATATTTGTATTCAGTAAAAGTTCCTGTGCTTTTTCCATCCGAATCTGCTTAATGTATTTGTTGAGGGTACAGCCTGTAATCTGGGCAAATACATTACTCAGGTAATTGGGATTCAGATAAACTAAATCCGCCAGAGTATTTAAGGTCAGGTCCTCCCTATAGTGCATACGGATATATTGCTGTACCTGATATATGGCATAATTGGGGGCATTTTGCTCCTGCTCAAACGCTTTCACAACAAGTGATAAATAGGATTCAATCAGCTTGACGATATCAGAAAAATGGCGGAAGCTGTAGATTTCCTTGGCAGCATTCTGCAGGCATTCATCAGACTGTGTGGGAATCGCAGAAATGAGCATTTTCAATAGTGTGGTACATACATAACGGATATAAATGTGTGAAAGATTCGGAATATCAGCATATTGCTCCAGCAGAGTGTGTACATGCATTGATAATTGTTCCGGCTGTTTCATTTTAATAGCTGCCTCGATATTGCGCAGCATAAGGTTTGTAGTATCATCGATGGATATTTGCTCAGAACTTTCGGCTGGCAATTCACGGACAACATCATGAAAATGTTCCTCAATGTATTGTTCTGATTTGGAAAACTCAAGTTTGTGTGAATCCAGCCGGCTGACTATTTCCATTATAATTTTATGAAATTCAGTGGGATCTACAGGCTTTAAAATATAATTCACAGCCTTTAGCGACAAGGCAGCCTTTACATACGAAAAGTCATCATACCCGCTGAAGAATAATACTTCAATATCGGGATTTTTTTCTTTGACTGTGCTGACAAGGTCAATGCCGTTTATGAAAGGCATTTGGATATCGGATAATAAAACATCTACATGATTGCTTGTCAGCAGTTCTAAAGCATCACGTCCGTTGGGAGCCTCCAGAATATGAAATGTATATTCAAAATCCTTTAATAAAAAGCGGATAAGGGTGCGCTCATCTGTTTCATCGTCCGCAATTAATAATGTATACATACAAAAACTCCTCTTTTCATGAAGTATTTTACTGTTCAGGAGTGATTATAGCATAGAAAAAATGCAGGTACAATCGGCTCAAAATGAAGAACTGTAAAATGTTTCATAAATATGAAAAATGTTATATTTACTCCTTTAAGCACAAAATTATATACTAAGTTTATCAACGTTGCAACGGTTCGGTAAATTAATGATGGAGGATACAGAGATGAACAAAGGTTTTATATTTAAGCTGACAGAAATAGCAGCTGTTTCCCTTTTACTGTCAATGACTGGCTGCTCTTCAAAGGAAACACCGACAAACACGCAGGAAAAAGAGACTGCAGGCAGCAGCGAAGAAGGAACGACAGCAGCTTCTGCGTATACAGTATCTATGGGAAGACAGACGCTGCAGAACGTTACCTTTCCGGATGGGGATACTTACGAGGATAATGCATATATCAGAATGGCGGAAAAGGAGTTAAACATAGACATTATAGATGAATTTGAAGCAAACGGAGATGACTATGACAGACAGGTTTCCCTTGCTTTATCGGCAGGAGAGATTCCGGATATCATGAAGGTAGTAAGTCTGGATGAACTGCAGGAACTTTATGAGAATGATTTGATTGCAGATTTGACAGATGTTTATGAGGAATATGCAAGCGACTACCTGAAATCACTTTATGATTCTTATGAAGGAAGAGCGATAGCGAACGTGACAATTGACGGCAAAATGATGGCGCTGCCCGGAACAAACGGGGATGCAGGTCCGAGCATCGTATGGATTCGAAGCGACTGGATGGAGCAGCTTGGACTGAGCATTGATGAGGATAATGACAATTGTATCACAATAGAAGATTTGGAAATGGTTGCAAAAGAGTTTATGGATAAGAATCCTGAAAATGCAGAAAACGTGGTGGGCATTGCATTTGCACCGTGGCTGACAAGCAGTGATCCGGATGGTACATTCAGTATGAATTCAATCGCGTATGCATTAGGTGCATTTCCAAAAACATGGATGGAGAAAGATGGAACTGTAATTTATGGCTCCACTACAGAGGAGATGAAGCAGGCCCTTACATTGGTTTCCGGATGGTTTCAGAATGGAATTCTTGATCCGCAGGTCGGAACAAGAACCTGGGATGATATTACAGCGCTCCTGGCAAACGGACAATGCGGAATTACCTTTGGTACATGGCATATTCCTGACTGGCTGCTGAATAATGTTTATGCACTGAATAATAATGCGGTATTTGAGGCGTATACTTTGATGGACGCAAATGGAAAGGTAAACTGTAAGCACAATGATGCCACAAGCGGATATATTGTTGTAAGTAAAGAATTTGAGCATCCTGAAGTGGCAATACAGATTGCGAATCTGTTTTATGATGAACTTGTAAATTCACGGGAACTTTTGGAGGAGTATCCGGAAGTAGCGGATTATGTAGCAAATGGTGTGGACGGTTCCAGCAGACCTTTTAATATTGAAGTAAATTCGTATACTTCCCTTTTGGATGACTATGCGAATCTGAAACAATGCTTAAACGGTGAAATTACTGTTGACGAAGTAAAGACTTCTGAGCAGCGGTCAAATGCAACCAGCATTTTAGCATATCTGGAAGGAAATGGCGATGCTACCGGATGGTCAAAATACCACTCAAGATCAAAAGGTGTGGAGTTGATTCAATCTTTAACCGAGAATGATCAGTTTAACTGGCTGACTCCTGTTTTCCCGCAGACAACGCCTACAATGGAGACAAACCTTGCGAATCTTGATAAGCTGGAGGAAGAAAGCTTTATTAAAATGGTAACCGGCGAGATCGATGTGGAAAGCGGTTTTGAGCAGTTTGTGACATCATGGAATGACCAGGGAGGCGCTCAGATTATTAAAGAGATTTCAGAACAATTACAGTAGACCGCAAAATACAGCCATGTCTGGGCGGCATGGCTGTATGAAATCTTAACATGTAAATGATTGTACATAATTGCAGAATGGAGATTTCTTATGGAAGGTATCAAAAATAAAAAAAGATCATCAGTAAAAAGACGCTCTGAATTGTCATATCATTTTATGGTATTTCCCGGGTTATTTTTCCTGATTTTGTTTAGTTATATTCCTATGGTTGGCGTTATCATGGCATTTCAGGATTTTGTTCCGGCCAAGGGATTGTTCGGGTCGGAGTTTGTTGGTTTGAAGCACTTTATCTATATGTTCCAATTGCCGGATATCGGGAAGATCATTAGAAACACAGTAGTAATTGCACTTGGAAAAATGATATTAGGAATGATCATTGCCATTGCATTTGCAATATTGCTGAATGAAATCCGCATAAAATTTATGAAAAAAACTGTTCAGACAATCGTTTATCTCCCCCATTTCTTGTCATGGGTTGTATTGGCATCTGTAGTTACAAATCTGTTTGGACTGGACGGCTCTGTAAATCAGATTTTTACTTCTATCGGGCTTGATAAAATTAATTTTCTTGGAAGCAGCAAGGCGTTTCCATGGTTAATTATAGGAACAGACGTTTGGAAAGAGTTTGGTTATAGCTCTGTTGTATATCTTGCTGCAATCACATCCATTGATCCGGGTTTGCATGAAGCAGCAACAATGGATGGAGCTTCATGGTGGAAGCGGGTATGGAATGTGACAATACCCGGAATGCTGCCGATTATTCTTTTGATGACCGCTATGAATCTAACCAGTATACTCAGTGCGGGGTTTGATCAGATTTATAACTTATATTCACCGATTGTATATGAGACAGGTGATGTATTGGATACCTATGTATACCGTATCGGATTGGTAGGAAGGCAATATAGTTTTGGTGCAGCAGTAGGTCTATGCCGTTCTGTGGTAGGAATGGTGCTTCTTTTGTCGGCAAATTCATTGACAAAGAAGCTGACGGATCAGAAGATTTTTTAGGAGGTGAACCGGATGGTTGAGAATAAAAGTTTTCATTCCAAGGTGAGGGTGACAGTTATATATGGCATTGTATTATTGCTGGGTATTAGCTGTCTGCTTCCATTGCTCAATATTTTGGCAATTTCATTTAGCGGAAGCGCTGCTGTGTCTGCAAACAGAGTCGGTGTGCTTCCCGTTGATTTCACATTGACTGCTTATAATAAAATCCTCTCTGATAGTCAGTTTTGGCATTCCTTTATGATTTCAGTAATCAGAGTTGCTCTTGCGCTGATTCTTAATCTTGCAGTAACCGTACCCATGGCCTATGCGATGACGAAAAGCAAAAAAGAATTTCGCGCCAGAAATATTTATATGAACCTGTTGATTTTTGCAATGCTGTTCAATGGAGGAATGATACCCACTTATATTTTAGTGAGAAATCTGGGATTATTGAATACGATCTGGGCATTGGTACTGCCGGGTGCGCTTCCTATTTTTAATGTTATTCTGCTGATGAATTTCTTTTTAGGGATTCCAAAATCCTTGGAGGAAGCAGCATTAATAGATGGCGCTAATCCCTTTCAAGTCCTGCTTAAAATTATGATACCTTGTGCCAAACCGTGTCTGGCAACGGTATCCTTGTTTAGTATCGTGGGAAGCTGGAATGATTTTTTCAGCGGACTGATTTATATGCAGAAAGTGGATAAGTACCCAATCATGACTTACATACAATCCCTGAATGTGGATATTCAGGAACTGCTTAAAAGCGGCGCGTCAAGCAGTACGCTGGAAAATGTAACGGAGCTTTCCAACAGGAACCTGAATGCAGCCAAAATTGTCGTGGCAGTAATTCCTCTTTTGATGATTTACCCAATACTGCAGAAATATCTGATTACCGGAATGGTAATGGGCTCTGTAAAGGAATAGGAACGGATAACAGTAAAAATGAAAAGAAACAGGAAAAAATGGAGCGTTGCAGGGATTTGCGTTTTGCTCATTACTTTTGCAGTAATAATTGGTTTCCATGTAAACAGCAGGAGAGGAAAATACGAAGTGGGGCAATTGGAAATTGTTATTGACGGATCAGATAAAGCAAGATATTTTCCGGGAGAACAAGCAGTAATAACAGCGACTGCCAGAAATTTACTGCAGGAGAAGGCTGATCATATTCTGCTGAAAATGGACGTATACCATTTGGAACAGGCAGTATATTCACAGCAGCAAAGTCTTGTTTTTGAACCGGAAGAAGACAGGAAGGTATCTTTGACCTGGCAGGCGCCGGAGACGGATTATCAGGGTTATTTAATCTGTTTGGAATTGACAGATGACAAAGGGAATGTTATTGCAGGGGACACGATAGGCATTGATGTTTCCTCTGACTGGGTAAAGTTTCCGCGATATGGATATTTGTGTAATTACGGAGAAGAGGAAAACACGGAAGAAAAAATTGCCCGGATGAACCGGTATCACATCAATGCTATTGAATATTATGACTGGCACGCTCTGCATCATGAACCGCTGCCGGAGGATATTACCAAACAGTCGCTTGGAGTATGGGAAGACTGGTCAGGACGCAGAATTTATGGAGAAACTGTAAAGAATTATATTGACAATGCCCATGACAGGAATATGGTCAATATGGCATATAACATGATTTATGCCGGAACAGACAGCTTTGTAAAGGATTCCGATGGAAATCCCACAGAAGCGGCAGACTGGCAGATTTACTTTGCACCGGATAACGAACGGGGTGAAGGAGTGTTTACATTTCAGATGGGTTCCTCCCCCTCAGGGAATGGAAATCTGTATTTCATGAATCCTTTGAATCCCTCATGGCAGGAATATATCTTTTCACAGGAGAATCATGTTTTTGAGGTGCTTGATTTTGACGGATGGCATGGCGATACCGTAGGTGACTGGGGAAAGATGACAGATGCTTTCGGGAATCCGCTAGGGGTTGGAGAGCAGGGAGAGCCGATTTATGAGGTGAAAGAGACTTACAGGCAGTTTTTGAATGCTGCGAAGGAAGCTTTGGGCGGGCGTTATTTATCTTTTAATCCGGTAGGAGCACAAGGGATAAATCAGGTGAATACAAGTAATGCAGATGTCCTTTATACAGAATTTTGGCCATGGGATCAGGACAGAAACGGAGAGCTGTATGATACATATCAGTCTTTGGTAACAGAAGTCGAGAGGACAATGGAAGAAAGTAAACCGTACTCTATTGATGAAAAGGGTAAATCGCTTGTAGTCAAAGCATATATCAATTATTACAAGACTACGGGAACAATGAATGCTCCAGGCGTACTGCTATGCGATGCAGCAGTATATGCAGCAGGGGGTTCAAGGCTCGAAATAGGAAACGGAAACAATATGCTTCATGTAGAATATTACCCGGATGATGCTATTCCCATGGGCGATGTGCTGCAGGAGTATATGGTAAAGATGGCAGACTTTACGGTGGCTTATGAAAATCTTTTAAGGGATGGGCAGTTTACGACAGAAAACAGAGTGGAAATTGCAGATTATCAAGTGAGCAAAGACGGGCAGAGCGATACAATATGGGCATATACCAGAACGGATCAGATACATGAAATTCTTCATCTGATTAATCTGCTCGGAACAGATAACGAATGGCGTGATGAGAGAGGAAAAAAAGAAGCCCCGATATATGCAGAAGATTTAAAAGTAAAGTATTATACAGATAAAGAGATTACGCAGGTTTATATGGCTTCCTTCTCTTATGAGGATGGCAGGAGCATAGAATTGTCATTTGAAGAAGGGGAAGATTTAAACGGCAGATATATTGAATTTGCTGTTCCTGCGCTGGAATATTGGTGTATGGTTTACATGAAGTAAGTGCGGCAAAAAGATGTAAAACAGACATTGTTTCGGAAACTGTATGAGGCTGGAATGTATTGGAAGGGTCGGTGTTCGCATGAAGAGAAAGAGAAAAGACAATACAGGTTCAAAGAGAAAAAGAAGCATTAAAGGAACATTGATGAAAGCATTTTTAGTTCCCATTTTATTAATTGTCATACTGGGAACGGTTTCTTATATTACGGCTTCAGATACAATTCAATCAAAAGTGGAAGAATCATCGAAGAGCAATGTATTAGCTATGAGCATGTATTGCGACCTGCTTTTGAACAATGTATCATCGAAATCGCTGGAAAAGGTAACCGGAAGCACTATGACTTCCTATTATGAAGCTTTTTTTAAACAGAGCGGGGCTGAAGGAACGAAATTATGGAATGATGCGAAGACTGACCTTATCCAGACTTGTGCAAGTGTAAGCTATATTTATAGTTATCATATCATACCGGAAAAAGGAGAGCCGATAACTTCCTCTTCTCAGAAAATGGGAAAAAACGCATATCAGGAATTTATGGAGTCGAACGAAGGAAAAACAATCACAGAGCAAAATTTAAAGAAAGGCTGGTTTGGATATCACTCATGGATTGATGAGGAATTATCGATATCAGATGACAGATATGCGCTGACTTACATTCAGAGGTTTTCAAGTGCGAATACATATCTTGTTTTAGATGTTAAAATGGAAACAGTGGATGAGATATTGGCACGGATTGATCTGGGGAATCATGCAATAAAAGCATTGATATCACCGGACGGAAGAGAAGTTGTCCGTATCCAGCAGGAAGACGGAGATATCAAATATGAACAAAATGATGGCGAAAACGTTTTTTTAGATAAAGATTTTTATATAGAAAGCAGAAATGCAGAAGAGGGCTGTAAGTATGTAGAAGCAGCAGGAAAAAAATATTTATATGTGTATGCTCCTGTGGGAAATACAGGAGTCATGCTGTGCGGATTGGTTCCGCAGGAAAATATTGTTGGTGAAATACTTTTTATTCGGAATTTAAGCATTTTTATGGTTGTGCTTGCCGCCATTATTGCATTTATCATTGGCAGTAAAATAGCATCCGGCATAGGAAGTACAGTGCATGATGTGACAAAAAGTCTGAATGAAGTCGCCAAGGGAGATTTTACGCAGGTCTTTCAGGTAAAGAGGAAGGATGAATTTCAGATTTTATCCAAAGGGCTGAACGATATGCTATCGGGCATGAAGTCTATCATTGAAAATATGCGTAAGTTTGGAAACGGTGTAGTAGAAATGGCAGACGAAGCGGCTGAGCAGTCGAATGTGCTGAAAGATGCTATAAAAGATATTTCAATCGCAGTGGATGAAGTGACAGACGGAATGCAGGATCAGGTCGGCGTGGTAGAAACAGGAAATAACAAAATGGCTGAATTTGCGGAAAAAATAAGAAATGTCTGCGATAAAGCGGAAAATATGGAAGATACAATTTATAAAACGACTGAGGCTGCAAAACAGGGAGATGAAATCGTAAATGATTTACATGGAAAATCTGAGCTTACAATAGAAATTACCAAGACGCTTGTCATGCAAATCAATAATGTTCAGCAGAAATCTTCCGAAATCGAAAGTTTTGTGACAATCATAAATAATATTGCGGAACAGACGAACTTATTGTCTTTGAATGCTTCCATCGAAGCAGCACACACAGGCGAAAAGGGACGGGGATTTGCGGTAGTTGCGGAAGAAATCAGGAAACTTGCTGACGAATCCATGCAGGCAGGAAAACGTATCAAAGAGGTTGCAGGTAATGTTGTCATGCTGACCGAGCAGACAACCTCCGCAGCGAAAGAAGCAGAAACCATTATTTTTTCACAGACAGACTTGCTCGAAGAAGCGGTAAACGTATTCAGTAAGATAAATAACTGCGTAGAAGTGCTGATAGACGGAATAAAAAATATTGCCGGAAGTATACAGGAAGTAGACCGCGAAAAAGAACAGATACAGGAAGTCATTGATAATGTTTCGGCTGTTTCAGAGCAGACAGCAGCAGCCATGGGGGAGATTATGGCTGCTTTGGATGGACAGGTTAAGACAGTCGCGGAGTTGGCAGATGAGATTACGTTACTTAAGGAAGATGCAGTTAAGCTGGATCAGATGATTGATAAATTTAAAACAACAGAAAAGTTACATTAATGAAGGTATGATAATGTCACAATTATGTTGTAAAAACTGTAAAATGTTTTATGAATGTGTAAATTGTTATATTTACTTTAGTGAGTGTCAAAATATATACTAATTACATAAACACTGTAGCAGACAAGCAAATTTATGGAGGGAAACTTATGAAGAGAAGTTTTTTTACAAAGCTGATGAGTATTGTAGCAGCGGCATCATTGGTATTAACGGCAACAGCATGTTCTTCAAAGGATACACCATCAGACAGCAGTAATGTGGGAGGAACAGCATCAGACACTGGCAGTACGGAAAAGGTATCGTCAGATGCCGCCGAAGAACGGGGTACAATTCATGTTTCAATGGGCAGACAGACATTGCAGAATGTTACATTTCCGGATGGGGATACCTATGAAGACAATGCCTATGTAAGAATGACGGAGAAAGAGCTTAATATAGACATTACAGATGAATTTGAGGCAAACGGTGAGGATTATGACAGACAGATTTCTCTTGCGTTATCGGCGGGAGAAATTCCTGACATGATGAAAATCGGGAGTCTGGACATATTAAAGGAACTTTATGAAAATGATTTGATCGCGGATTTGACACAGGTTTATGATGAATATGCAAGTGATTATCTCAAATCACTTTATGATTCCTATGATGGCAGAGCACTGGCGAATGTAACCCTTGATGGAAAAATGATGGCATTGCCCGGAACAAGCGGTGACAATGGTCCGAGCATAGCATGGATTCGGAGTGACTGGCTGGATCAGATTGGACTTGATATTGATGAAGATCAGGACGGGTGTATCAAAATAGAAGATTTGGAGACAGTGGCAAGGGCTTTTATGGATAAAAATCCTGCAAACGTAGATAATGTAGTCGGTATTGCCTTTGCACCATGGCTGACAAGCGGCGATCCGGACGGCACATTCAGTATGAATTCCATAGCATATGCATTGGGTGCATTTCCTAAGACATGGATGGAAAAAGACGGAAATGTAATTTATGGGTCCACTACAGAAGAAATGAAGCAAGCTCTTTCTGTAGTCTCAGGATGGTTCCAGGAGGGGATTCTTGATCCGCAGGTTGGAACAAGAACATGGGATGATATTACAGCTCTTTTGGCGAACGGACAGTGTGGCATTGCCTTTGGTGTATGGCATATTCCCGGCTGGCTGCTGAGCAATGTATATGCCTTAAACGATCAGGCGACATTTGAACCATATGTCGTGGAAGATGCAAATGGAATGATTAACTGCAAGCATAATGACGCGACTGGTGGGTATATTGTTGTGAAAAAGGATTTTTCCAATCCGGAACTGGCGATTCAGATTGCAAATCTGTTTTACGATACGCTGGTAAACGACGCATCGCTCTTGGAGAAATATCCGGAAGTAAAAAATTATGTTACAAATGGTGTTGACGGCTCCAGCAGACCATTTAATATTGAAGTCAACTCCTATACATCCCTTCTGGATGACTATGTGGAAATGGTAAAAGGTATTAACAATGAGTTGGCGCTGGAGGATGTAAGCACGCTGGAAACTCGCACGAATATTCCTGCTATCCAGAGATACTTAGAGGGCGATGTGGATGCCGACAACTGGTCGAGATATCACTGTAGATTAAAGGGGGTGGGTCTGATTCAATCCGTGACAGAGAATAACAAGTTTGTATGGGTTACCCCTATTTTCCCGAAAACTACTTCCACTATGGAAACAAATTGGGCAAACCTGGAAAAGCTGGAGGAAGAAACATTTATTAAAATTGTAACAGGCGATATTGATGTTGAGAGCGGTTTTGATCAGTTTGTGACAGACTGGAATGCTCAGGGCGGCGCTCAGATTATAAAAGAAATTTCAGAACAAGTGCAATAGGCGATGAATTATAGCCATGTCAGGGCGGCATGGCTGTATTAAATCTGTAGGAAAATAGAAGGGAGCATGTTTTAAAGATGGACAGTAAATGGTGGAAAAATGCAGTAATTTATCAGATTTATCCCCGTAGTTTTGCAGACAGCAATGGGGATGGCATAGGAGATTTGCAAGGAATTATTTCAAAGCTGGATTATTTGGAAAAGCTTGGAATAGATGCAGTCTGGCTCTCTCCGGTATGTAAGTCTCCACAGGATGACAATGGGTATGACATTTCCGATTATCAGGATATTGACCCTATGTTCGGTACTCTGAGGGATATGGAGGAGCTGATTGAAGAAGCAGGAAAACACCATATACGCATCATTATGGATTTAGTACTGAATCATTCCTCGGATGAACACGATTGGTTTCAGGAAGCAAAAAAGAGCAGGGAAAATCCCTATCACGATTATTATGTCTGGCGGGATGGTGTAGAAGGAGTACTCCCCAATAATATGAGAGCGGCTTTCGGCGGCTCGGCATGGGAATGGGTTCCTGAAGTGCAGCAGTATTATTTCCATCAGTTTTCTGTAAAACAGCCGGATTTAAATTGGGAGAATCCAAAGCTGCGCCGGGAAATTTATGATATGATTAACTGGTGGATCGGAAAAGGCGTAGGCGGTTTCAGATTGGATGTCATCGATCAGATTGCAAAGGAACCGGATAAAATGATCACAAATAACGGCCCCCGCCTTCACGAGTACTTAAGGGAATTGAGTCAGGAGACTTTCCAGAAAGCTGATTTGGTTACAGTAGGAGAAGCGTGGGGTGCGACGACAGAACTTGCAAAACTGTACAGCAATCCTGATAACAGTGAGCTGTCCATGGTATTCCAATTCGAGCATATATGTTTAGACCAGATGGAAGGAAAAGAGAAATGGGACTTAGCGCCATTGCCTTTTATGAAATTGAAAGAGGTGTTCAACCGCTGGCAGACAGAGCTGCATGAGAAAGGCTGGAACAGCCTGTTTTGGAATAATCACGATCTGCCCAGAATCGTTTCACGCTGGGGAAATGATGGGGAGTACCGGATAGAATCGGCAAAAATGCTGGCAATTCTCCTGCATGGAATGCAGGGAACGCCATATATATATCAGGGCGAAGAACTTGGAATGACCAATGTAGCGTATGGAATAGAAGAATACCGTGATATTGAAACCGTGAATCTATATAAGGAACGTTTGGAAAAGGGCTATAAGGAAGAAGAAATCATGCGTTCCATTCATGCAAAAAGCCGTGATAATGCAAGAACACCGATGCAGTGGACCAGTGGAGAAAATGCAGGATTTACTGATGGAAAGCCGTGGATTAAGATTAACCCGAATTACAGGGAAATCAATGCCGAGAGACAGATAGACGATGAGAATTCCGTTTTTAGATGCTATCAACAACTGATCCGCTTCCGCAAGGCATATCCTGTATTTGCAGACGGAGATTTCCGGATGCTGCTCATGGACGATGAGAACATATTTGCCTATACCAGAACGAATGAGGATTCTCAGCTTCTTGTGGTTTGCAATTTTTATGATCAGACTGTCAGATGTCCATTGGAAGAACCGGATGCTTCTATGAAACTGCTTATCAGTAATTATAAAGATGCAGACCATACAATGGTTCTGCGTCCTTATGAGGCAAGAATGTATTTGAAGGAAAAATAAACATACGTTTTTGCATCAAGGCGCTATATTGAAATAAAAACAGAATGATCGGCATCTGCAGGACAGAAGGCAGATGCCAGTCATATTGTGCAGAAAGGGTATCAAAATGAAAGAATATTATCAGATACAGACCAAGCCTGTGTGCAGGAAAGAAAATATAGTAGAAGGTGCCTCTTACCGAATCAGCATATTAACCGCAGGCCTTATCAGGCTGGAATATGCGGAACATGGCATATTTGAAGACAGACCGACACAGATTGTATGGAACAGGGACTTGGGAGCATGTGATTTTCAAGTATCGGATAAAGAAGATTTTCTGGAAATTATTACAGACAGAATTCATCTTTATTATAATAAGAAGCGTTTTAGTTCTGAGGGGCTATTTATTGAAGTGGAGGGAGGATTTCTTTCATCCGAAAAAGTATGGCATTATGGGGATAATGCTATACTGCCTGAAGAAGATAAGCTTTACGGAACAACAAGGACTCTTGACGGTGCAGACGGAGCCATACCTCTTGACGGGGGACTCATTGCCATGACAGGGTATGCACTGTTGGATGACAGCAATTCTCTGGTCATCAGGGAGGATGGCTTTGTAGAGAAGCGTAAAGAACAGGAAGAGGATTTATATTTTTGGGGATATGGTACAGATTACCTGACCTGTGTTCAGGATTTCTACAGATTATGCGGGACAACGCCGATGATTCCCAGATATGCACTTGGAAACTGGTGGAGCAGATACCATAAATATACAGAAGAAAGCTATCGTGAATTGATGGAGCGCTTTTCCTCAGAGAAAATTCCTTTCTCTGTAGCAGTCATTGATATGGACTGGCATCTGGTAGATGTAGAGGAAGAGTACGGAAGCGGCTGGACCGGATATACATGGAATCGGGAGTTGTTTCCGAACCCTGCCGGTTTCCTTGCATGGCTTCATGAACGGGGACTTCATGTTACCTTAAATGTGCATCCTGCAGATGGGGTACGGGCTTATGAAGAAATGTATGAAGTTATGGGGAAAGCATTGGGAATGAATGAGGAAGATATAAAGAACAAGCTTCCGATTGCTTTTGATGTGTCGGACGAGAAATTTATGGAAGCTTACTTTACATACCTGCATCATCCACAGGAAGAAGCAGGCGTTGATTTTTGGTGGATAGACTGGCAGCAGGGAAACGCATCAAAGCTTGAGGGCATGGATCCGCTGTGGATGCTGAATCATTATCATTTTCTGGACAACGGACGGGACGGAAAGCGGCCTATGACATTTTCAAGATATGCGGGACCGGGAAGTCATCGTTATCCGATTGGTTTCTCGGGAGATACAATCATATCATGGAAATCCCTTGATTTTCAACCCTACTTTACAGCATCAGCCTCCAACATCGGCTATGGCATGTGGAGTCATGACATCGGCGGCCATACGAATGGCACAAGAGACGATGAGCTAATCGGAAGGTGGGTGCAGTTTGGGGTTTTCTCGCCTATTATGCGTCTGCATTCGACCAATAATCAGTTTTGCTCTAAAGAGCCATGGAGATACAGGCTGGAAATACGCACTGTGATGGAAGAATTTTTAAGGCTGCGCCACAGAATGCTTCCGTATCTGTACACGATGAATTACAGGCAGTATGCAGAGGGAATCCCTATGATTCTGCCAATGTATTATCTGTATCCAAGGGAGCGTGAAGCATATGAAGTGCCTAACCAATATCTGTTTGGCAGTGAAATGATGGTGGCGGCAGTTACAACTCCATGTATCAAGAGTCTGCGTATGGCGAAGACAGCGGTATGGATTCCCGCAGGAGAGTGGTACGATATTTTTACAGGGCTGCGTTATCACGGCGGCAGGAAAATGAACTTGTACCGTGATATCACTTCCATTCCGGTACTGGCAAGAGCTGGGGCTGTAATTCCATTTCAGGATGATTATATGGAAAATGCAGGAGAGAATCCCAAACAGCTTCATATCTATGTTTATACGGGAGAGGATGGTGATTTTACTTTATATGAGGATGACAATATCACTATCGGTTACCAGAAAGAAAAGTGCGTGAAAACACGCTATAGATGGCAGGAGAAAGAGGGCTGTTTTTCAATCTGCAGTGCAGAAGGAAAGGCAGACCTGATTCCGGAAAAAAGAGATTATATCATTACTTTCTGCGGAATAAAGGATGCACAGGTTATAGGAAAAGTGATGTCAGATGGCAGCAGTACAGAGCTTGCTGTGGAGAGGAAAGAAAATGTTCGTGTTCTTATGAAAGATGTGTCTGTAAATGAGACTGTATCTTTGTACCTGAAAGAGATCGTACATACGGAAAATGAGATTTCTGACAGATGTTTTCAGATTTTAGACCGTGCAGAGATCGACAATAATTTAAAAGATAATATCTTTAACCTGATTGAAGCACAGCCGGAGAAAACGCTTCTGCTGCATAGCCTGCAGGCAATGGAGCTAAACGATGATTTATATGATGCATTGTCAGAAATCATCACTGCCTGAGATCAATCTTGGACAGCAGAGCCGCAAAATTAAGAATTGTTCATAGAGAATAGTGCCGATTCTGTGCGCATACAATAAACTGACAGGATAATATAAAGAAGGTTCTATCCAATGATGAATTATATCTGGGGCGGTATGCTGGTCATAGGAATTGTTTATGGTGTAATAACAGGAAATATGCAGGCAGTGACAGATGCCGTGCTTGAATCCTCGAAGGAGGCAGTAACGCTGGGAATTTCGATGCTGGGAATCGTGGCATTCTGGACAGGATTGATGGAGGTGGCAGGTGAAGCCGGAGTTATCGAGAGTCTCACAAAACTTATCTCGCCGTTTATGCGTTTTCTGTTTCCTAAAATTCCAAAAGGCCACAGGGCATGGGATTCTCTGTCTGCAAACTTTGTAGCAAATATTTTAGGGCTTGGCTGGGCAGCTACTCCGGCTGGTCTGCGCGCCATGTCCGACCTGGAACAGCTTGAACGCGAGCGCGGAAACAGCGAGTATACGGAACCGTCCGCAAATGGCATAGAATGCTGTGCAGCCAGAACAGCCAGTGATGAGATGTGCACCTTTCTTGTGATGAACATCTCGTCGCTGCAGTTAATACCGGTAAATATCATTGCCTACCGCAGTCAGTATGGAAGCGCCAATCCGGCAGGCATCATAGCGCCTGCGATTGCGGCAACGTTTTTCAGTACGGTGGTGGCGGTGGTGTATTGTAAAATTATGGATAGGGAGCGGAGAGTATAATGTTTTCTATTTCCTACCCGACTTCAAGGTAATAAAAGAGTTGACAATTTCATCTTCTGCAACAGATGCAAACTGCAGTCCTTCCACCACCTGATTCAGTTTGCCCATCTGTCTTGAAATTTCAGACATCTTTGCCTGTGCAGCATCCCTGCTGTCCTTTCCGGCTTTGACAGCTTCATGGCTCATTTCAGTCATGCTGTCCGCTTTTTCCTTTACATTTCCGATTAGCCCGTTCTGCTCTTTCATCATTGCATACACCTCTGAGATGGCTGCCGAGACATTTGTTACCAGTTTCATAGCGTCTACGCCCTGCCGTGTCAGAGACGTGCTGGTATCAACATTCCGGTGAATCATTTCCATACATTCGTTTGTATGTTGTACATCTCCCTGTATCTCCCAGACCAGCTTTCCGATACTTTCCGCCGCGGACTGTGTATTCTCCGAAAGCGTCTTAATCTCATCAGCTACCACAGCGAACCCTTTTCCTGCGTCCCCGGCTCTTGCGGCTTCAATGCCCGCATTTAAGGAAAGCAGCTTTGTCTGTCTGTTAATACTGGAAATCGTATTTACAATATCGGAAATCTGAGCTGACTTTGTTTCCAGCTCTCTTATGGTTTGGATTGAGGTTTTTACTGTTTTCTCCAGCTTTTCGATAGAGGACAAAACCTCCCGGGTCAGCTTTTCGGCATCATAAGACGCACTTTCATCTTTTGTCTTTTCCTGTATTTCCCTGACCATTTCCTCCAGTTCCACACTCTTTTCAAAGGAACCGGTTACTCTTGTGATTTCCGTCTGCATTTGCGTCAGCAAATCATTTTGTCTTGTTGTGCTGTCAGAGAGGATTCCCAATTTTTCCTCCACGTCTGTCACATGGCTCGCTATCCGCTTCGATGCATGCGCCACCTGCTTCACTGTCCGCTTGGAACTCCCTGCCGATACACTGATGCTGTCTATCATATGCATCTGATTGCTGATAAATTTATTGAACCATGTGCGAAGCTCCCCAATCTCATTTTTGGCATTGTCGTCCAGACGCCTGGTCAGATCGCCTTCTCCCTCCGCAACTCCCTGAATCAGCTTTGTTGTGTTCACCAGAGGTTTCTGAATCATTTCCCTGATAAGAAAAGTACTGCCTCCAAAAATAGTAAATACTGCAAGAAGGCTTCCTGCCAGATAAGGCAGAGGCGTGCAGTGAATCACGAATTGTTCGATACCAATGCCGAGAAGACTGCATATAAAAATAAAGAACGGAACGACTCTGTGCAGCTTATGGAATTTGTATATCTCCGCGATATCGCCTTCACACATCATTCCCCACACCTCATCGGAATGCGGCGGTACAATCGTAACACCCTTGCCGCCTACCGGAATATGACGGTAATCCGGATATCCCGGCCAACAGTCAAGATTGCTTCCGTTTTTAATCGTTGCTGCAACACCAGGATGCAGCTCTTTTGTTGCAGGATCGTGAAATAGGATTTCAAATTCCGTGTGCTTCTCGATTTTTACAGTTCCCCATTTCTTCGTCCTGACACCGTCTTTCAGATTTTCTCCCAGCGTAAACGTTTTATCTTCAAACCGGCTCCTTGAAATGGCAGTTCCCATAGGAATGCCGCGGTTATTTCTGATCATAAAAAGATAATTGTCTCCGGACTCCTTATAAACATGCGTATCCTCATCCTGAATAACATTGCACATGTCATCATTAAAGTATCTGACACATAAAAGCCGCCACGCTCCCTGACCCTTCAAGGGGATTGAAAACAATAGGGTTACTTCGTCATGAAATACGCGGTCTCTTGTAGGCAGATCAAGGGTTGCCTCATCGATATAGGGTCCATACATATAAGGAAGTCCTTCCTTTCCCTTGGCAATGCCGGGAAGAAAAGAATAGTCCCTTCCGATATGCCCTTTGTAAGATGAGTCTTTTACCATTCCTTTTTCATCGACCAGAAAGCACTCGATGACTTCGGCATAAGCATGATAAAGCTCTGTAAGTACCTGTTCCATATTGGTGTTTTCATTATCAATGACAGAGGAGATTTCCTTCTCCATCACTTCAATTTTCATCCACTGCTCCTTAAACCAGCTCTCCAGCGCCTTTTTCCGTCTTGCCGCAATGCCGTCAAAAACGGTTTCCGCTTCTGATTTTCTGTCGTGGTTCCATAAATACAAATACCTTTCCTTCAATCCCATATTCATGCCTCCTCAGTTCAAGACATTTTTCACTCTCTTATTGCATGCCTGTGCCGCTTTGGCGGTAGATTCCTCTGCACGGGTCTGTGCAATCAAGCAGGAGAATGTTCTTTGCTCCTGCTCGCTGCGCCGGACATCCGTCAGCTCTGCTGACAATCTTTCCCATGGTGTCCATGCGCATAGAAAAAGGCGCTTTGCATATGCAAAACGCCTTTGTTTCAATGGAAAATATCTTATCTGATTTTTGAACTAAAATTTTATTGAATTATATATTAAAAAATGGAAAGTGTCAAGGCTTATATAAGTTGTCAGGACAAAAAGAATGTGATAGAATTCTGGCAGGAAGCAAGTGTATACAGGATGAATTGACCCGACTGGTCAAGAAAGGCGAAGCAATTACATGGAGACTGTTAAAAATTCAATTGATGATATTACTTATTATAATTCAATATTTCCGCAGAAGTCATTGGAGAATATAATCCGGCACAAGGATGAAGCACGTCCCTTCCTTTATGAGGCTCTGGAAAAAGCAGTGGAGGAAAGAGATGATTTGGAAGAAGACTATGGGCTTCATTTTTATGCATTGTTTTTATTCGGTGAGTTTCGGGATAAGGAAGCTTTTCCCAAAATAATGGAGCTGGTGATGCAGCCTTCTGAGGTTTTGGATTATCTGATTGGCGATTTGGTAACAGCAGACCTGCCGGATATTCTCTATAATACCTATAATGGCAATTTGGAACTGCTGAAGCAGGCGGTTTGGGATGAAGGAACGGATGATTATGCCAAAAGCGCGGTACTCGAGGTAATGGGACAGCTCTATTTGGACCACATACTGGCAGAGGAGGACTGGAAGAAATTTGCCAGGGAAATTGTGTATGACGAGAATACCATCGGGGATGTTGTGTATATGGAACTGGCTGATGTAATCTGCAGATGCCATATGAGAGAGCTGTTGCCGGAAATCCGTCATTTGTATCAGAGAGGGCTGATAGATGAAGCTGCTATCGGGGATTACAGCGATTGCGTAGATGAGATGTTCTGGTACAGGGAAAGCGATCAGGACATCTGCAAAAAATCCGTAAATACCATACAGACGTTAAAGCACTGGGCGATGTTCGAGGATAATAAGGAAGGCTCGGCGGCCAAGGCGGATCTCGATAAGCTCCTGAAGGAAATGAAGAGAGAAGCCAATTCCGCCGGGAAGAAAATCAAAATCGGAAGAAATGATCCATGTTTCTGCGGAAGCGGTAAGAAATATAAGCTTTGCTGCATGAACAAGCCCAAAACGGAACTGGATATGGTTGAGAGTGAGCAGGAACGGATAAAATATTTGAAAAAGTATCCGGAGCTTACAGCACAAAAGCAGGAAGGCAGAATATACCTTGATGATTTTTATGATGCGGAGAGCATAGAAATTGATAAACTGCTCTATCTGGGATTGCGGAAACGTCCGCATTTTCCAGGGCTGTCAAACTGGCAGGAGGACGACAACAGAAGAAAGCGCCTGTACCTTTGGAACGCTTTCTTAAAATTCCGGGAAAAGGCTGAGAGGGAAGGCATCAAAACCTTTGAGGAATATGATGCGAAATATTTCATACATTATCAGTGTCATGAATGGTTTGGTGTGCTGCTGGAACTGCTGAAGAAAAACAAAGACTCCGATAAGTGTAAGGAAGTCAGGAACATGCAGCAGAGCATGCTGAAATAACAGATAACGGAGCATATGATGTATCAGGAAAGCAAAATGTATTTTTTAAAAACCATTGTAAAAATGCTGGCAGGAGTATTGATAGCGCTGCTCATAACAGGAATAACGGACATTCACACGCAAGCGGCAGAAGAGAAGCCCCAAAACGGCGCAAAGACCCGCACTGTAAGAGAAGCACAGCAGTATGTGATTGCCAAGGACGGCACAGGGGATTTTGCCACGATTCAGGAGGGTGTCGATTATGCACAGGACGGAGACACACTTCTCATTTATCCCGGAACCTACACAGAGGAAGTGCAGGTGATGAATAAGGAAATCAATATTGTCGGCGTTGACAGGGATTTATGCATACTAAGGTACGACACAACATTTTACCGGAAAGTGCCGCTTACCATAGCAATAGGAAAAGTAGAGAACCTTACCATCTACGGCATGAATAGCGGAGAGGAACAGCAAGGACCTACCGAGGAGGAAATTGCTCTTATTAATGCGGAGCTTGTCGGCGATAGCTGGGACAGACAGAAAAATTATACAGGTTATGCAGTGCATATTGACCAGAACTGCCTGTATGGTAAAAGCATGTGTTTTGAGAACTGCCGCGTGATATCCGAAAACAATCATTGTGTTGGAATCGGCGCCAGAGGCAGCAGCACTGTCAGGTTTGAAAACTGCGAGCTGATATCAAGAGGAGGCGGAAGCTGTATCTTCATGCATGACCCGACCTCTCCGGAGGTCAGCGGCGAGACCGCTCTGGTAATGAAAGACTGCAGCCTGACAAGCTATCTCTGCCCTTATGTGATGACCTTTCAGTCGCTTCTTCCTTCACATAATTCTATGCATCTTACTTTTCAGAACACAAAGGTGCATGCAATCGCATATGCCGAGAGCAGCAGTTATGTGTCTGACAATGTCAATACAGGTTTTGACGTGGAAACACTATCCATGCTGGAAAAGGCAGGCGTGCTGTACAACACAGGCTTCAAAAGTACGGCAGCAGTGCTTGTGCACAGCATGCAGCTTAAGGACAGCTTAGATTATATGGAAACGCTTGAAACAGCTTCTGAAACAGGGGATTATACAAAGGTGGAATCAATCAGCCTTCCGGAGGGAATCACTTATATAGATACCGAAATAAACAATCATTACGAAAACGTGCAGACAGCAGCATTTTCTGCCAAACATCAGGTAATTGCGATATATAATGCAGACCGTCAGCCTGCGAATGGCTGGTGCGGTCTAAGCAATGCCATCCTGACAGCGGACAGTTACGGAAATACTCTGGTGGAAATGAACGCAGTTGTCAGCGCAGCGCCGTAATATCCTCGTACAGGGGACAGCGCTTTACCCGTGAATGCTGAAAGCGTTCGTTGAGAATTTTGTAATATTCATATCTGCTGATGCGCAGCTTTTCCCCTGTGGTGAGAGCTACATAATCCCGGTTATAGCCTGCGATGTATTTGGCATTGACCAGATAGGATTTATGGATACGAAGAAACATGCCGTTCTTGTGCCGGATAAGCCGTTCTACCACATCAAGCTTCTGGTAGAAGGTATCTCGGTATTCACCGGAAACAACATGGGTGCGTCTTCCTTCCGATGCAAAGTAGTGAATTTCGCTGATAGGGATATGGATATAGTCAGGTCTTACATAGTATGAAAAGGAATCCCCATCATCAAGAGCTGCCTCGTATGCCGAAGCGGCATACGACCACAGGTGTTTCCTGCTTGCATCCGGCATGACATACATCGGTTCAAGCAGCACGTCTTCTGTCTGAGGCACATAACTGCGGCTTTTTTTGACAATGATAATTAAATTTTTGTTTTCTCTTCTGGCGGCAATTGCAGCTTTGCGCATCAGACCGTTTTCACCCTCAAGGTCGCAAAAGAGAATATCGGGACAATTGCAGGGAATGCACTGCAGCAGCTCATGTGCGCTGCGAAAGCAGGTGAAGGCTATTGAAATACCTTTCTGACGGAAGCACTGCCGGATTTCACTTGTCATAAAATCCAGCTCATCCTCCCGTTCCCAGCAAAATGCAAATTGAATCATAACAATAACTCCTCCTAAAACCGATTTATTTTTGTAATCGAAAGTCATAAGGCTGAACGATTACGAATTTTCTAATACTGCACGGCGGCTCAAAAGCAGCATGTGCCGCACTGATATTAGACAATATATACTGAAATTTTACAAAAACATATAGGATATTCGCACTAAAAATGCAGCTTTTTAGCGTGCTGATGTCCTTATGTCTGAGAAATAGCGGACTCAAAACTTATTGCGCCGGCAGAACATAATCAAAAAACATCAGAATATATATAATATAAAGCAGGCTTTTAGGAGCAGAATTATGACCCATATATCAAATATGCTGATTCCGGCATTGATTTTCTATATTGTTGCCATGGGACTGTCGCAGAAAAAGGATATCTATGCCTGTTTTACAAAAGGGGCAAAGGATGGCATGAAAACAGTGGCAGGGATTGTTCCGACGCTGATTGGTCTGATGATTGCGGTGGGAGTGCTCAGGGCATCCGGTTTTCTGGAATTTGCAGGCAGTGTAATTGGGCGTGTGATTGCAGGCTTTGCCGGAGATTTTCCAAACGAACTGGTATCGCTGTTTGTAGTCAAGCTGTTTTCTGCTTCTGCGGCTACAGGACTGGCGATTGACATTTTCAAGGAATATGGCACAGACTCCTTTGCAGGCCTTACGACTTCGCTTGCACTTGCAAGTACGGAGACTGTTTTCTACACCATGTCAGTATATTTTATGGCGGCAAAGGTTACAAAGACAAAATGGACACTGGCAGGAGCGCTATTGTCAACCTTCTCAGGATTACTGGCAAGCCTCGTGATAGCGGGGATTATGACACATACGTAAATGATTCCGTGCTCTGACGAGGTAAGGGATAGATATACTATAACTACAAATATAACTATAAACCCTTTTAGATAAAGGGAGGTAAACAGATGTGTATGTAAAAAGAGTATACTATGATAATTTAAAAAAAGGAAATGATTTTGGAACGGAAATAGAATTACCCGGTTGGGAAGATATAGAAGGACTTATTAATAAAATGGATGGAAAAGTCGTTACTCAAATGATAATGGACAATGGGAATGAAGACAATTACTTTTGCATCGGTGGGGGAAATGAAGGTCTTTATAATGTTTTTATATCAGAAAATGATAGCGAAATAGTTTGGAGCTTAGTTACTGACAATAATTTAAAAGTTTGCTGATTAGTTACAGGCGGACAAGAAGGAGAATTTGAAGGAAGATTGTGTGTACCGATTGAAATGGTAAAGAAGGCTGCTGAATATTATTATGAAAATGGTAAAAAATGTAATGACTATACATGGGAGTGATGATATTGAAAAATGAAACAGTATTGTTTACCGGACAACGACTGCCGCCCTTCGTCCTGATTAAAATAATCCATAAGCCTGAAAGGTTACCAAATATTAAAAAAATATAAAGAAATGAATTGATTAATAGTGGGATAAGTACTATAATTTTGGTGGAATAATAAAAAGAGCGGCGAAAACACTTTTGACTGAATAGGCTCATAAAAGGTGTGCTCCGCCGCTTTTATTGCGCAGACAGATTTGTGAATCTGCAAAAAGAGGTAGGTTTTTGCGTGAACAGAATATTAATTGTGGAACCTGAATTTGAACTGGCGGAAAAGCTCTGCAGGTCATTTTCAGATGCAGAGACACAGGCGCTCAGCTGCGGCACGATGGAGGCAGCGGATGCCTTGCTGAAAAGGGAAAAATATCAAATGGTTATTGTCGATACAAAGCTTCCTGACGGGGACGGGCATGACCTGATTTCTGACCTGGGACTTGGAGTTTATTTGTCGGAAAATCCGGTAATTATTGCCATTGTGCCAAATAACAGGAGACCTGAGCTGACAGATTTGAACGAGCAGGGGATAACCGACTTCATCACAAAGCCGTTTAGTACAGCAGTGCTGAAGGCAAAGGTCTGCACCCATTTCCGGAGAAGGAAAAAGGACAGCAGCTTTCATGCGAGTGAACGATTTGAGGCGACTGGCTCCGGGACCCCAAGCAGTATCAGCGGAGAGCATAGGGTTGCAACAGATGCTTATGTGTTTGATTTTGATGCGGAGGAATACAGCCTTGCAGGCAATACAGTAAAGCTGAACAGCCTGGAACAATGCCTGCTGCGGACCCTGGTGGAAAATAAAGGCATCGTGCTGAAGAGAAAGGCTCTGACTGAAAAACTCAGCTCGGAAAGCAGAATCATGGTAAATGAGTTTATGCTTTCCCAGCTGGTCCGGTCTCTTGTTGATAAATTAATCGCACATAATTATATTAAGACGATTTACGGCATAGGTTATATATGGGAGGACTCAGAAGAGAATCCCCAAAACGGCCGCGGTTGAGTATGCAATTCATGCAGAAACATATCGGCGGGCACAGGTGTTTTGCAGAAAATACTAATGAATTACTTAAAAAAAGGGCTTTTTTCGTTAAAAAGACGGTTTTTGGCATCTCACAAAAATTTTGCTTAAAAATCATTGACTTTTTTAACGAAAAGACGGAAAATAATGCATGGTTTATGGTGTAGGAATGTTTCAGGTTTACGGAGGGATTTGGTGTGTTAAGAAAAGAAATTATTGTAAAAAACATTGAGAAGCAGTACGATCATCCATTGGCGGAAATCGTGCAGATTGCAAGCCAGTATAAGAGTGAAATTCTCTTAGAATATGATAAGTACAGAATCAATGCCAAAAGCATCATGGGAATTATCGCATTTAACCCTTCGGAGGGAATGAATGTCACAATCGCTGCCAATGGAAATGATGAAAGTGAAGCGGTTGATGCACTTGAAAAGTTCTTTATTTGTGAATAAGATTGTTGATTGGGACACAGGCTTGCGATACAGCCTGTGTTTTTTTGATGCACAGACCCGGATAAGCCTGTGGGATACTGTCTGCAGTTTTCTGTTCATCGAAAGCAAAAAACTGTGTTAATAACAAATAAACTTTACTGTATTTAGAAATCTAAAACAATAAATAATGGCAAGCTTTAAGATGGATAACAAGCAGTAATATCCATACGGCTGAACTGTTGCCAATTAGCATTTATTTTCAAATATTTGAAACATAAAATATACAATTATATAAATTTGTGGTATATTTATTAAGGAAACAACATAATTGTTCAGTACAGCGCTGCGCACTTGCTGCGGAGTGCGTGAGAATGCATCAAGTGCATTAGGCATCAAGTCACCACGAAGTGGTATTGCATGACTTGATGCTCGTAACTATGGGTTACTGAATCGTTACGAAACAATTCAGAAGCTGAGGAATATCATGTTATAAGAACAGAGTGGACCGTAATATGACAGCAGGTCAGCAGATACGAAGCCGGCAGTTTAAAGACAGAAGGGAAGCTTGAAATTGGAATTTGGACGAAGAACCAGAGGAAACGTGCTTAAGCCTGTGCGGATTATGGTAAGGCCGGCATACCGTGAAGAATGGGATGATGCCATGGCGCTTGCATGGCGCACCTTTATGAAGTTTGAGGCAAAGGATTATACGCCTGAGGGGATTGAGAGCTTCCGGGATTTTATTACGGATACAGTGCTTCACAGAATGTTTGTGATGGGTGCATACCAGCTTTTTGGGGCTTATGATAATGGTAAGATGGTAGGAATGATAAGTCTTCGAAATGAGACGCACATATCACTGCTTTTTGTAGACGAGAAGTACCACAGAATCGGGATTGGCAGAAGGCTCATAGAGTATGTGAGCGATTATGTGCTCAATGAGGAGGGGCACCGCCTGATAACGGTGAATGCAGCGCCCTACGCAACCGGTTTTTACCATCGTGTCGGTTTTATCGATACCGATACGGAGCAGACCAATGACGGAATCCGGTATACGCCGATGGAGCGCAGCATCACATAATGAGGAAGATACAAAAGCATTATAGATTAACAAATAGAGGGGTGGAACGATGGCAGTAGAATACATTACAAGCCGGAATATGGTAAATCTGATTCAGGAGACGCTCAGACTGATAAATAAGCCAATGGAGCAGCACTGTATCAGAGTGAGCTACATTATGTCAAAAATGCTGGAGACAAGAGGTTCCTATGAAAAATATGAGCTGGCTGACTGGATGGTGCTTGCCATGCTTCATGATGTCGGCGCCTTCAAGACGGACGATGTGCGCATGCAGCTTACTTTTGAGACAAAAAATCCGCTGCCGCATTCCGTATACGGCTATTTGTTTCTGAAATATTTATCTCCGCTTGAGGAGCAGTCTAAGATGATCTTGTACCATCATATGGATTACAGCAAGACGAAAGATATGGATTACAGATACCGGTATGAGATGGAAGTTTTAAAAGTGGCGGAGATTATGGATATTTGGCAGCGGGCCTTCAAAGAGAAGTTTGACTATACTTTGATTAATAAATATGCAGGCACGAAGTTTGACCCCGAGGTGTGCAGCCTGCTTGCCGATACGGTAGAGGAGCATGATATTTTTACGAAACTGAATGACCTCAGCTACAAGCAGGAATATGACGACAGCCTTGAATATGTGCTGCTGTCCGATGATGAGAAAGAAAAATATCTCAAGATGCTCATGTACTGCACCGGACTAAAGGACGAGCAGATGGTGTCAGAGACGGTGGCTACCGTGTATGTGTGCAGGGAGCTTGGAAGGAAGCTTAAGCTCAGCGAGTATGACAAAAATGAAGTGTACTATGCGGCGCTGCTCCATGATATCGGCATGCTTGCGCTTCCCACAGAATTACTGCAGGCGCCGAGAAACCTGAACGATGAGGAAAAAAATCTGATAAAAACGCATGTTGAGCTTATGGAAAAGACACTTGAAAACAAGCTCTCCAAAGAAATTATCAAGGTGGCGGCAGCGCATCATGAGCGTTTTGACGGAAGCGGATATCCGAGGGGGCTTAAGGGCAGCAGAATGGGAAGCAAGGAAGCGATTCTGCAGATATCCGAGCAGGTTGTCAATACAATGGAGCCTAAGCCGTACAGAGCCGCCCGCACCAGACAGGAGATTATAGATGATCTGAACAACGGCATTATATCAGGTAAGTACGATGCGATAGTAGCAGATACCTTTTTGAAAAATTATGATGAAATCATGGATAAGGCAGCACAGAAGGCAGAGACAGCGCTGGTGACGCACCAGAAGCTTCTGCGCAATTATAATCAGGTCTATAAGAGCCTGGTATAACCCATTTTAATGAACCTTACATTTGGCTTGCCTGAATTTCCATCTGTTGCGTTGTCGTCAATCGACGCCGCCGCCGCTACGCCTCATTCCTTCGCCTTGCAGACTGAAAATTTATCCTGCACCAAACATATAGGTAATTAAAAACGGATGATACTGGTGTAAAAATTTAATAGTTTATTTGTTGAAAAGATACAGAAGAAATCATATAATACTCCTTATATGAAAATTGAGAGGAGAGTTACATTATGTTTAAACTTGACAGCCCGTTAATGAACTTTTTGAATAAGGTTGCGGATATTATGATACTGAATATTTTATTTATCATTTTCAGCATCCCGGTATTTACAATCGGCGCTTCCTTTTCGGCGGCATATTATATGGGCTTTAAGATGGTAAAGGACGAGGAAACCTACATTATAAAGGGATTTTGGAAGGCCTTCAGGGAGAATTTCAAGCAGTCGATGATTATCTGGCTGATGATACTTGCGGTTGCAGTAGTTCTGGGACTTGACTACCGCATCATTGCATATTCCGGTATTGAGTTTGCTGACTGGATGAAAATTGCCATGGTGACAGTGACTATCGTAGTGCTTATGGGTGTCGTATTTATATTTCCGCTTCAGGCGCGCTTTACAAACAGCGTGAAGAATACGATTAAAAATGCGTTTTTGATGGCGCTTTCCCACCTTCCGACTTCTTTTCTGCTGATTGTGGTTTATGCCGTACCGGTTGTAATTTTGTACTTTATACCACAGGCTTTGCCGGCGCTTTTTCTGCTGTCATTCGGACTGATTATTTATTTCAAGTCTTTTCTCCTCCTCCGCGTATTTAAGAAATATGAGGAGGCGCTTGTGGCAAAAGACGAGGAAGCGGGCGAAGAAGATCCTGACAGTGGCATATTTGCCGAAAGCGACCGCATGGAAAGCGGACAAAATGGTACAGTTGACGAAAAAACCATGCCGGCCAAGGTGTTCCGGGACGGAAAATTTGTTGAAGTGTCTGAAAACAACGAAAACAATCGCGAAATAGAGTAAAAACAGACGTTGCGCTTCGTCAATCTGTACAGCATAACGTAGACAAGTTAAGCAAGTTGCTCACCGAACATGATAATTTGCAGAATTATATATGTCCGGTGAGCAATTTTTACATAAGGATAGAAAAATCTTTGTGGATTTATGGCATAGCATTTTCAGGCGTTTTATTCTATACTAAATACATGTTAAAAATAATCAGCTGAGAGATGACGTGAATCCTCAGCAGGCACAAAACTATCAAATTTTGGGAGGCAGTTAAAAAATGGCAAGTTTATCATTAAAGAACGTTTGCAAAGTTTATCCTAACGGATTTGAAGCCGTTAAGAATTTCAACCTTGAGATCGCTGATAAGGAGTTCATCATCTTCGTTGGACCTTCTGGATGCGGTAAGTCTACTACCCTTCGTATGATTGCTGGTCTTGAGGATATCTCTTCAGGCGAGTTAAAGATTGGCGACAGAGTTGTTAACGATGTTGAGCCGAAGGACAGAGATATCGCGATGGTATTCCAGAACTACGCTCTGTATCCTCATATGTCAGTATATGACAATATGGCATTCGGTCTTAAGTTAAGAAAAGTTCCGAAGAACGAGATTGACAAGATGGTTAAGGAAGCAGCTAAGATTCTTGACTTAACAGCACTCCTTGACAGAAAGCCGAAGGCTTTGTCAGGTGGTCAGAGACAGCGTGTTGCCATGGGGCGTGCTATCGTTCGTAATCCTAAGGTATTCCTTATGGATGAGCCTCTTTCAAACCTGGATGCTAAGCTCCGTGTACAGATGCGTATTGAGATCGCTAAGCTGCATCAGAGACTTGGTACAACCATCATCTACGTTACACATGACCAGACAGAGGCTATGACTCTTGGTACACGTATCGTAGTTATGAAAGACGGTGTTGTTCAGCAGGTAGATACACCGCAGAACTTGTATGAGAAGCCGCAGAACTTATTCGTAGCAGGATTCATGGGTTCACCGCAGATGAACTTCATTGATGCTACAGTAGAAGTTAAGGGCGATACAGCAAACTTAAAGGTAGCAGGACTTTCTATTCCTCTTCCTCCAGCTAAGTCTAAGAAGCTCATCGACGGCGGATACAACGGAAAGACCGTTACATTCGGTATCAGACCTGAGGATATCTATGATTCACAGATGATGGTAGAGGCTAAGGCTGAGAGCACATTCGAGACAACAATTCGTGTATACGAGCTGCTTGGTGCAGAAGTATTCTTATATGCTGATTTAGCTGAGTTCCCGATCACAGCAAGAGTTGATCCCAGAACAACAGCAAGACCTGGCGATAAGGTTAAGTTTGCAATTGACGTTGAGAAGATTCATGTATTCGACAAGGAAACAGAGAAGATTATCACAAACTAGTCAACATATCAAAAATTACCCCCGAGGGATTTCCGCTCGGGGGTTTTTGTTATGCGCTTTTTGCAAATTTCGATTGAAACTGTGTTCAAATTCATATAAGATATAGATAGTAAGTCGTTGCAAACATTGTGAAAGATGGGGAATGCAGGAGGTTAGGATATGATTTCAAATCAGATCATTCAGACGAGTATTGATGAGTTAAAGGCGATTACAAAGGTTGACTTGTGCGTAATTGATATGGAGGGAATCACGGTGGCATCTACATTTGACAGCAGAGATGTATCACAGGAGCTGGTGCAGAATTTTGTCACCTCACCTGCTGACAGTCAGATTGTCGGCGGATACCACATGTTGAAAGTTTTAGAGGACGGCGATGTGCTTTATGTTCTGATATCAAAAGGTCAGGGCGCTGATGCCTATATGATTGGCAAAGTGGCAGTAAGCCAGATACAGAATCTTGTCATTGCATACAAGGAGCATTTTGACAAAAATAATTTCTTTCAAAATCTGCTGCTTGATAATCTGCTGCTTGTCGATATCTACAATCGGGCAAAGAAGCTTCGTATAGAGCCGGAGGTTCCCAGAGTTGTATATCTGATTGAGGCGCAGAATGACAAAGATAATATTTCCATGGAAATGTTAAAGAATATATTTGGCGAGCAGCCGGGATGTTATCTGACAGCCGTGGAGCAGAAAAACATTATTTTGATCAAAGATGTCAGCTCGATGGATGCTTATCAGGAAGTGGAGCAGACAGCACAAGTGATCGTGGACATGCTCAATTCCGAGGCGATGCTGATTGCCAAGGTAGCCTATGGAACGATCGTAAGCGAGCTTAAGGAGGTTTCAAAGTCGTATAAGGAGGCAAAGATGGCGCTTGATGTGGGAAAGATTTTCTACATGGAGAAGGCAATCAATGCTTACAATACACTTGGCATCGGACGGCTGATTTACCAGCTCCCGATTAATCTGTGCCGCATCTTTATGAGGGAGATTTTCGGTGACAATATTCCCGATGATTTAGATGATGAGATTCTTACCACAGTGCAGAAGTTCTTTGACAACAACTTAAATGTGTCAGAGACCTCAAGACAGCTGTTTGTACACAGAAATACATTAGTATACCGAATTGAGAAGCTTCACCAGTCGACAGGACTTGACATCAGAAAATTTGATGATGCACTGACCTTTAAGATTGCGCTGATGGTTGTAAATTACATGAAATATATCGATTCACTGGAATAGAAGAAGTCTATTTATTGACTGCCTCTCTTCGTCCTGTTCAAAATAAACCGCCAGACTGTTTTTTTCATAAAACCGATTCTGTGGACATACATTGAAATAACAGTCTGGTACAGCATTGTCTTTGTATTGGCGCAGCGCTGCACCAGCCAAATGCAATCATTTCTATAGAACGGACGGTGGGAGGTTTTCTGTATGCAGTTTTTCTATATAGATTACATGAACAATGGAAAAAAGGAGCGCAATATCGGATTTTTACGGGTAGAAAATGACGGAATCAGCGTAGGACTGAGAGGAGTACCGGCGCAGTGCGGCGAACGATGCAAGGTGTATGCGGTTAATGTTGATGAGGAAAGGATTCTAATGGGTGAAGTCCCTGTAAAGTCGGGATATGGAATGGAGAAACTGCGATGGAATCATAAAATGGATTTCACGCGGTGCATGATAATTGAGATACCGCTCTATGGAAACAGAAAGGGCGTATGTGTGCTGAGGGGGCGTCCGGATACTGTGCAGATGCATCAGCCAAGGGATATTGACAGCAGCATGAGACAGGAACAGAACATGCAGGCAGTTGCATATCGTGCTGAGGAAAACAACAGTAAAAAGAGTGTACGGAATACGGAAACCAAAGAGCAGTTATGCAGTAACAAAAATTCTCAAGACACCGGTAAGCTGGAATGCGCGGATATTTATGAGGAGATATTGGAGGATAAGTGGCAGCAGCTTTTAAAGTTGTATCCGCAAGTACATATTTGTCCTGAAGCACAGAGCATTTTAATCAGACCAAAAGATGCGGTCATACTGACCGGAAAATATCATGAACTTGCGACAAATTCGTTTGTGCTGCATGCATACTATAATTACAGGCAATTACTTTTGTTTCGGTATATGCAGAATCCCGTCCGCTATTATCTTGGCGTGCCGGGAGTGTATTACGAGAGAGAACAACGAATTGCACAAATGTTTGGGTTCGAAGGCTTCGAAAATGGTGAAGCCCGTATGCAGAAAGATGCAGACAGGAAGGTGTACAAGGGCTGTTTTGGCTACTATATGAAGCGCGTGGAAATATAGGCACTTCTGCTTTTGCCAAACTGTGTTGTTTTAAAATGAGCGATATGTGACAGGCTTTAAATACCTCGCAGCATGACATTCGGTATCAACGGTTTGCAAAGCGCGGCATAGGCTCTAAGTGTTTCTTCATCATGGGCATGAAAGCCAGGGCAAAGGACTCCTTCACTGTCTGTGTAGGACTGTAGGAAATACGCTTCGGCACCTGCAATCCACTCAGATATGACACACATGTCATTTTCTTCGTGAAGCTCTTGGACAATCGTTGTGCGGAATTCGTAGGGAATCCGCTTCTGAGTCATCAGCAGTTGTATAGAAGCGTGAATCGGGGATAAATCAAAGCTGGCGGCCTGATCCGGTGCAAGACCAATCGTAATTCCATATTTATCCGGTGAATTTTTGATGTCCATGGCACAGTAATCAATCAGCCCGTCATGGATAAGCGCTTGAAGCATATCCGGATTCGTTCCGTTTGTGTCAAGCTTTACGAGATAGCCAAGCTCCTTGATGCGCCTGATAAATTCCGGCAAATCAGAATACAGAGTGGGTTCCCCTCCGGTAATGCATACGCCAGTGAGGACATGGCATCTTTTTTTCAGAAAGGAAAACAATTCATTATCTGTGACAGGAGTGATTGACTCGCTTTTTCGTACAATGTCTTTGTTATGGCAGTACGGACAGCGGAAATTGCAGCCTCCGGTAAACAAGGTGGCTGCGACTCTGTTTGGATAATCAAGCAGGGTAGTTTTATTCAGACCTAATATGAGCATAGAGAAAACCTCCGGTGGTTGCGGCTTGTTTCTGAGAGCAGGCATTTTTGAGGTAACCGTTCAGCCTTCCAGTTATTAACAGCCGGACGAAAACGGCAGATAACTGCTGCCTTTCGTCCTGGCTAAAATAATCCATAAGGTTGAACTGTTACTTTTTGAGTGGCACTGCAAAGCTCATGATATAATGAGCGTTAGCGAGTCGGAACATGCGAAGTCTGCTCATCACGAGCGGCGAATGGCAATCATGAATCTCTGATTCATGATATAATATAAAAAAGAAAAAATCAATACAGAGATGGAGGTTGATTTGAAGAGTGGTAACCGTTTAGTCCAGAGGTTTGTACTTGTTGCAAAACTCGTTAGAAAACGCAGCGGCTGAAAGACTCAAGGCACCACAAGGTGGTTCTGCATGTCTTTCGTCCTGTAACAGAAAGCCGAAGGCTGAACTGTTTCGATGAGTGATGTTTTATGCAGCAAGCGCAAGGGGAGGCCAGAGTTCTATCATCATCCAAGTGACCAAGCAAAAGCTTCGAGATGAGATTGTTAAGCTCAACTGCAGGATAGGCGGGGGACGAAGGTTTTAATTTGTTTTATGGCGCTCCGGCGATGCTGATTGTATTGGCAAAAATGGATTGGACGAACCGTGTATATGACGGAAGCCTGGTCATGGGAAACCTTATGCTGGCAGCCCATGAACTGGGAATTGGAAGCTGCTGGATACACAGGGCTAAGGAGGAGTTTGAAACCGAATGGGGCAAAGAACTGTTAAGCTCCCTTGGAATTGAGGAAGAGTATGAGGGAATCGGGCACTGTGCGCTTGGGTACGTAATTTTTATTTTTTTCTCCGAAATACTTCAATAGTATGCAAAAAAGATGCATTGTTGTTATATAATGATTTCAGCGTCAGCGTATACTGGCGCTGTTTTACAGAATTGTAAACATATCGTAATTGTTCAGTACAGCGCTGCGCACTTGCTGCGGAGTGCGTGAGAATGCGTAAATTGCGTGAGGTATCAAGTCACCGCGAAGTGGTTTTGCATGACTTGATGCTCGTAACGATGAGGGTACTGAATCGTTACAACATATCATTATAAATAAAATTGAGTCAAGGGAGTATTCAAATGAAGATAAAATCAAGGATTACGTTAATGCTCGGCATCAGTGTACTGGCACTGTCTGTTTCAGGATGTCAGAAGAACACCGTTGATGAGGAGGAGGATGCAGTCGAAGCACAGACAGATGACGAAGAGACAGTCGGAACCCGGACAGATGAGACGGGCACAGAGACAGCAGAAACCCGGACAGATGAGGAGGATGCAGCCGAAGCACAGGAGGCATCAGCTCCGGAAAATGCAGAACAGGAGCGTATGGAGCTGTCCCGGGACACATTTTACGAGGCGGCATCGAAGTGGCATGATCTGCCGGACGAAGATATCAATGTGATGTTTCAGAAGGTCAGGGACAGCGGAATATTGGACATGGAAAACAGATATCTTACCGGCGCGGCAATCAATGATTACGATGCAAACGGCATAACGGACATGATCGTGTGCCTGTATGAGGAGAAGGAAGATGCAGAGCCTTATTCCGATGGCTGCCTGTATCTTTTTATGAATGATGACACGCCGTATTACATATATGATGATTTCTGCTGCTACTGTTTTGGTGCCATATTTGGTGATTTTGGCGCAGATATCGACAATGACGGAAACACGGAGATTGTTTTCTGTGTGCAGGGGACGGGCTGTGGCGGAGCAGGCGACTGCCAGAAATTTGTGCTGAAATATCGGGATGGCAGAATCGAACGTATGGAGCTTCCCAATGATTTTATTGATGATGCATACGACTGCGGTCTGACAGTGCAGATAGAAAAAGACACACAAAAAGGCAGTTACAGCGCTTACTGCCCATATCTGGATGATACAATTGTATTTGATGCAGAGGAGAATGAGGAAGACTGGGATGGCGGAAACTGCAGAGGATACTTCCTGCTGGATACGATGGAATATGACGGAAGACAGCTGCTTGTGGGATATGAATATCTATATGCAGGTTACATTGCAAACGGAGCAGGCACTGCCGTGTTTGTGTTTGACTGGGATGAGAACGGCAAGGCATATGTCCGGGATTGGGAAATTCAGACTGGTAATGAGTAGTTGAGAAGTGATTGTCTTTCGTATATCAGTCCGGAGAGAGTTATGCGTTAAAATGCTTATTGCAAAGTAACAGTTCAGCCTTTTATGCATTCCTATCCGGACGAAAAAGGCTGAGAGTATCCCGCCAACTGCCATTGGTTCCGAATGGGAATTTCCTAATATGATGAATTAAGGCTGTCTAATGAAGACGGAGCCGGCTCGAGTCG
>JAGAQJ010000023.1 GCA_017622845.1 Lachnospiraceae bacterium
CTCCTTTGACAGCTCCTTGAGGTTCTCCACTGCAGCCAGCCTGTTCACCATATCGACGGACAGAAGTATGTTATACTCATACCTGTGCATTGCGGAAGTTCTTTCGGAATACTTATTGGAATACACCTCAAATTCCATATCTGGGTATATCTCATTCAATTTCTGATAAACGCCTCCGCCCTGACCTGTAAGAGGATTATAAAGCATCCCATTCTTAAAGCATCTCCTGTAATACCAATCATTAAACACGGCATCAGCCTGCAGCAGTAAATCTTCACCCTTCCCTGTATATTCATAACGCGTCAGTCCGTTTTCCTCTATCTTTTCCGTTGATTCTCTCGCTCCTTTTTGGAAAAGCTCTATAAATTCTGTATAGGTTTCAGGTTCATCGGCTTTCATAATCTCAGTTATTGGCCTCTGCCAAACCGGGTCTTTGGTTACATGTTCGTCGACCTTACTGGAAATATAAATATCCCTGCCGGTTAAAAGCTTTCTTTTTTCCCGTATCCCCTCATTTGTCTCCGCTTCCGCATTGGCAGCATTGTTTTGGAACCTCAGCATTGCTTCTCTTGAAATATCCAGCGTGCGCGCCATCGCATTGCTTCCGGTATTCGCAATACTGGAAGCACTTCCACTTGCGGCTTCCTGATTGATAATTTGTGTACTGATACCTATCGTTTTTAATGTAGATGCATTAATTGTAAGATTGTCAGACATAATATCCCTCCCCTAAAATCTGTTTAATATGATATACACTCTTTTAAAAAATAGAAAGTATCCTTAGTGTTTATATCTTCATCATAGGTAACCCATGCCTCTACGGACATCAAATCATAATAATGCGTGGTTCTGGTTGATTCGTAAGTGTATCCTCCTACTGCCGGATATAAGTATACCGTTGCCGTGAAAAATCCATTACTTCCGGACACAGCCGTTCCAGACGTGACAGCATACTCAGGGTGACCTGCTGCAATCCATTGGTTATTCGTTACGCGGACAGTCACTCCTACATTCGCCGCCGCATAATTATTTCCTATACTGTCTTTCAAGAATGTCCATCCTGTAATTGTCACGAAATCCGGATTTGTCGCATGCTGGCTTATCCGATAATGAGAACCGTTATTATAATTGACATTTGCTGCTGCCTCATATCCGGAATATTTCGTAATTTCAATACGGTTTACTTCCGATACCGGTCCCTCTGAAAGCTTATATGCAGCTGTACCGCCCGCAATAAATTGATTTACAGTCTCTGCGCTGATGACCCGAAGGAAATACGTTCCTGCCGGCAGAGCTATCTCTCCATTTGTTCCGGAAGCAATCCGGTACATCACATAGTAGTTTGTTACCAGATTCGTATATATTTCGAACCTGCATCTCGACGCATTTGTTATATCCAGCCTTATCTTACTATTCTCTGCATTATCAGGCACGGTAAAGGTGTACCAATCATTCTCATATCCTCCGGTACTTTCATTACCCATCTGTGTTCTATTGTTTTGTGTGATATATCACAAACGGATAATTTTTCTATTTTTATAGTTACATTTAATATATCGGCAATGCTCTGGATTTCTTAACTTTTTTTGTTCATCAAATTACAAAAATATTTATATCCGTTCACACCGTGGATTGGGTTCTTCCGCTGCTGTATTTCCTGTGTCTCCTTATTTGCTTCCCCATGCGGTCACATTGCCGCCAAGCACGGAAAATGTCATAACGACCTTGCGCTCGTTGGGATTGAAGTAAAGCTGCTCGCTTGGCATTTTCAGAAATACGCCCTTATAGGTGGTCCCTCCGACCGTGATGGTCATATTGGGCGTGCCGTCCTCATAAGTCCAGCTTCCCTCAAGGTCGCCTGTCACTGTGCCGTCTTCATTCAGGCTGATATGGGACGGTTCCATAACGCCTACTACCGCATTTCCAACCTTTTGATAATAGGTCGTCGGCGTATGGACGATAAACTCATACGCTCCGCACATTTCTTCGACAGCGTATCCTGACTTGCTGATTTCTTCCCCCGCATACTCATACGGCGCGGCGACAAGCCAGCCGTCTTCATTGACAAAGAGCTGCTGCACGCGCACCTCATGCGCCTCTGCAACGCCGTTTTTGCCTCCTGCAAAACGGGAATGGTACACCATGTAAATTTTGCCGTCCTCCGTTACATAAGCGGAATTATGTCCCTGTGCAACCCGGATTTCCCTGTTTCCGGTCCAGTCGTAAGACCCCATAATCCTGACACCCACATTCTCAAAAAGGTCGTTACATTCCTTTGTGTATACGGCGCTGTTTCCTGCCTCATCGACATAAGGCCCTGTAATATTCTCTGAGCGGAAAATCCTAATCTGGTATCCGCCGTCTGCCACCAATCCGCCGTAGGATACGAACAGATAATAATATCCGTCCTTTTCTATGATAAACGGCCCCTCTCCGGACACGCCAAAACCGCCATGCACCTTATGCCCGTAATATGCATCCTGTTCATTTGGGATTGTCTCATAGGTTGTGCTGTAATCCCGAAGACCTGTATTTTCGTCCAGGCGGAGCAGATACAGTCCCCCAAACCATGAGCCGTACACCATCCAGAGCGAACCGTCCTTGTCAAAGAGAACACAGGGATCGATACAGTTGAGCTTCGTATTTTTGGTGCTCTGGTATCTGGTAAGGTCCGCACCTTCGCCAAGCACCTGATACACATCGGTGAGCCTGACATCATGCGTATCCGTATTAAAGCCGGAGTACACGACCGGACCTGCATATTCATAAGGCCCCTCAATATTGTCTGCTGTAAGCATCACAATGACGGAATTCCAGTCACTGCCGTTGACGCTCATATAAAAGCAGTACTTTTGCATGTTGGGATTGTAAATGACATCCGGCGCCCACAGATTGCCGTTCAGGTTCGGATTGTTGTCCGTTCTGCAGTACTCCTCCCACTCTTTTCCAAACAGGGAAGCATAGTCTGAGTTGATATTCATCTGAAAGCTTTCCCAGTTCGTCAAATCCGTACTCTTTGCCCATGCCATGTGTGAACCAAAGATATAATATGTTCCATTGTCATATACGACAGACGGATCATGTACGCTCACACGGCTGTATGACACTTCTGTCATTTCTGTTTCCTCCTCTTCCACAACGGTCTGTGTTTCCTGTACTGCGCTGTCCTGCACTTGTGTCTCTGCCGGATTCTCTGCCGTAAGCGTTTCTGCATTGTCTTTGATTTCGTCAGGCGTGTCCAGGCTGCTGCTCCCGCATCCGCCAAGCATTCCTGCCAGCAGAACTGTCATGAGCGCTCCCGGAAATATTTTTCTATTTTTCATAATATTGATACCTTTCTGTTCCGTACATTCGAAAACAGGGGACATTTTTGAAAATGCCCCCTATTGATTCATTCCTATACGATTTTTATCTGCGGATTAATAATTTAACTCAATGCCGATCATTGCATAAGCTTCTTTTGCTGCTGCCAATGCTGCCTGATTTGCATCATTGCCCTTCTGCTCAAGCTCTGCTGCGAAGTCATTTGCATTCTTGCCTTCCAGGCGAACCTGATCCTCAACGCCAAGCGTATCTCCTACTGCGAAATAAGATGTGCTTAAGAAGCTTGAGAAGCCCGGAATCTGGCAGTCTCCAAACGGTACAGGATTCTTGCAGTTTGCAAAGAAATCATCGAAATACTTGCCGTACTTCTCATCTTCATCTGCCGTGACAAGCGCTTCACCGTTTACAGGGTCATATACTGCCTCATAGGTTCTTGTGTTAGCTGTCGGATAGAAGGACTCCTGGAACTCTTTCCAGATAGCTTCGTCTGTTGTAATCGGGCAAGGCATAGCCTGTCTGTAAAGCGGAAGGTCTGCATAAGTCTCAACGTCCTGATAAGCGTCAAGCTTTGTCTGCCAGCCTTCTGCGCCCCAGCCCATCCATTTCAGAAGCTCATAAGCCTCTCTCGGATGCTCCGTAGCAGAAGAAATACCGCCAAAGTCAAGTACGCCGAATACATATCCGCTCTCGCTTGCGGGAGTTGTGTAAGGCACCCACTCCATACCGCGGTTTCTATAGTCCGGTGTGTCAAACAGATTCAGATATGTCCACCATGCATCAATCTGGAATCCAAGCTTGCCTGTGTAGGCAGCCCACATGGTTCTGTCGCCGGTCCATGCTTCCATCTCGTCCGTGTCAGCATAAGGTGCATGATACTTGCCGTTTACAAGCTCTGCCCACTGGTTAACGCCTGCTGCCCACTGCTCCATATTGAAGCTTGTGCCGTCCCATCCGAACTCGCCGATCAGGTTGCTCCCGTTGGAAATCGGATAATAGGTGATAATGGAATGGAACTGGTTGAAGCCGTATGTACCTGCATCTGTGTTGGTAGCAGCCTTGAACGAATCAATCATCTCATCCCAGGTCCAGTTTGTAGAGGGAACATCAATGTTGAGCGTCTCAAATACATTCAAATCGCAGTAGATGGCATCCGGGAAGAACTTAATCGGTGTTGCCAGTTTCTTGTCCGTGCCATAGTAGCCAAGCTTCGCACTGTTGATGGACGGCAGAATGTTTTCATTCTCGGGGTCTGCTTCCCAGTATGGCGTCATATCGCCAAGCAATGCATTGGAAAGCGCAAAGTCACAGTTGCCCAGAATCATAAAGCAGTCCGGTGTCTGTCCTGACTGGACCAGGTTCAGCAGCGTGTCGTTGTATCCGTCTGTTGAGAATGCCTGTGTCTCTACCTTAATATTGGGATACTTTTCCATAAATGCTTCTGCCACTCTGTTTACAAGCTGCTCATTATCGAAGTGCATGTAAGTCAGCGTAATCTCATCTGTCGTCATTGCAGGCAGTCCTGATGCTTCTGTGTCTCCTGTGCTTGCTGACGCATCTGCAGATGATGCTGTGTCACCTGTGTTTGCTGCATTGTCTGAAGCTGCCGGCTCTGAGCCTGAGCCGCCGCAGCCGGTAAGCAGACCTGCTGCAAGGGTTGCTGCCATCATAAGGCTTACCATTTTCTTTTTCATGTTTGAATTCCTCCTTGTTATTGATATATATTATTCACCAGTTATACCGGTACGGTCAACACTTTCCACAAACTGCTTCTGAAGCACGAGGTACATAATCAGCAGCGGTAAGATGCTGAGCATTGTTCCTGCCATCTTGATTGACTCATTAATGTCAACCATGCCGCTTCCTGCTACGCTTCTTGCAGTATTGTAACTGTTTTCAAAGTTCTTGAGCGATACAATCAGAGAGCTCCAGTGATATGTATCTGCATTGCTTGTAAATGCACCGACTACATAGAGCTGTGTCAGGTATGATTCATTCCAGTACCACACGATAGAGAACAGGAATACAACCAGGATTGCCGGCGCTGCTGAGGGAAGCGCTATTTTCCTGAATATCTTAAAATGTCCTGCTCCGTCAATCTTTGCCGCCTCTATCAGTACCTTCGGTATCTGGCGGAAGAAGTTGTAGAATATCAGGATAAATATCTGTGACTTTAATCCCTGTCCCAGAAGTGCGGGTACGATAAATGCCTTGATGGAATTAATCAGTCCGATGTTTGTGTAGAATACATAGGTCGGCATCATTGTCGCCTGCGGAGGCAGGATAAAGGAGAACAGCAGCAGTCCGATGCAGAGCTTCTTTCCCTTAAATTCATAGCGCGCAAACCCATATCCTACCATAGCGCATATCACAACGTTTATCAAAGTCGGAATACCTGCGATTACTACAGAATCACGGAAGGTTTTCCAGTAATCCATGGACTGAAATGCCTGTCTGTAGTTCTCCAGATAAAGCTGGCTTGGTATCCAGTTAATCGAAGTATCCAGCAGGTCATTGAGGTTCATAAAGCTTTTGCTTATCATGTAAAGCACCGGATAGAGATACACGAATCCAATGCTGATCAGCAGGAGATAGACAGCGGCAAGCTTGCCTGCGCCTTCCGTATCCTTTGAGCCGAAGATCAATTTCTTGATCTTATATTTTATCTGCTCCCTGCCCTCCGGATTAAGCACTCTTTTTAGACTGCTTACGCTGCTGCTTTTCTTTTTGCTTTGCGTAGCTGCGCTCATGACGCTCACCCCTCTTTCTTATTTTTCTCTCCAGACGTTTTTCTTTCCTCAGTTCACGCTGGTACTTCTTTGCACGTCTTTCATAGACATCTTTGCGTCCCATAATCAGAACCGCAAAGAAGATGACGATTGCAGATTCTATAATCGAATACAGCCATGCCATTGCTGAGGCGTAGCCGTAACCTCCCGTGGCGGACAGCATTGTGTCATAAATCAATACGATTAACGCATTCTGTTCGTTGTTTGACATGAAGATTACCGTGTAAACAACGTTTAACAGAATCATCGGTTTAATCGTGGGAAGCGTAATCTTCCAGAAGCACTCCCACTTGGAGCCGCCGTCCATCTTTGCAGCCTCATATAAAGAGGTGTCGATTTTCTGCAGCGCTGCAAGGAAAATCAAAATCTGTACGCCGGAGTACCATAACAGGGTAATCATGTTGCTGAATACGCTCGTGATACTCTCTGCCAGCACATGCGGCAGATATTCGTCCAAAAGCTGCTCAATCATGGTCACATTCATCATTGGAATGCTCGCCGCCTCCTGGTCTGCAAGCTGCTGCATTACAGGACCGCTGGCGATAATAATCGGCAGGAAGAAAATCATTCGGAAAAATCCCCTGCAGGAAATCTTCTGGTTCAGAAGCATCGCGATAATCAGCGAAAACGCCACGATAACCGGCACTGCAATCAGAGTTTCCAAAAGATAAGACTCAAGCCCCATAATAAAATCCGGGTCTGTCAGAAAAATCTGGCTGTAATTTTCAAATCCCACATAGAGCTTCGCCATACCCTGCGGCAGAAGCTTTATCTTATTCAGGGAATACTGGAAGGACTGTACGATGGGCCAGAGCACCAGCAGCACCAGACCGATCAGCCATGGCAGTATAAACAGATAGCCGACCGCATTTTCCCTTTTCTCCAGTTGTCCGGGTTTCGTTTTTCTTTTATTATTCATCATATCACTGCCCCCTTACCGTCCAACCACATACGAAAGTGCGGGAACTGCCACACCGTCTGCTTTGGCATCTGTCTCAGAGTAATTGATATACAGCTTAACGCCGTTGTCATAGGTTACAATTGTGACACCCGTGTCAGTTATCTCATGCGCCGCAATCATACTGCCCTTTGTCAGCTCACTGATTTCCTTAAGCTCCTTGTAGTAGCTCAAAATCTGCTGGCGGTATACGGAATACTCGGAGGTATATACATCGCTGGAATTGGTATAAATCAATTCGGACGGATTCTCATAGGTCAGATAGAAGGACGGATAAATTCCTGTCTCTACCAGCTTTAAAAAATACTCCCTCTCGTTTGCCTCAAAGTTCACATAGTCGCCGTACATCGGAATCATGCCCTTCAATGCGATGGACAGGAATGGTACGCTTTGATCCGTATAAATATAATCGGAGTCTGAAATCGGCATATCCACAATCGCCTTGGAATACTGCCAATAGCATTGTATCGGAGACTCCAGCATCAGGTCCATCGTTTCACCCGCGCCCTTCAATGCCTCACCATACAGATACTTTGACACAATACGGGTCTGCATGGTATCTCCCATGGTATAAGTATACAGAGTATTTCCTATCTCGGAAAGGGCAAGCTTATCAATTCCCTTTTTTTGGAAGCCCTTCTGCAGCTTCTGAAGATTTTCAAGAGCCTTCTGCGGCGTCCAGTACACGAAGCTGCGGTATACGTTCTGATAGGTATCCTGCTCATATAAACGTTTATCCATTTTCTTCACGGTGTCAAAGGTCGTATTGGCGGTATCCGTGTTTGCCCTGACAGCATCCAGGAAAAGGTAGAAATCAATATTTTTCTCCCCGCACTCCTCCATCAGCTTTGACAAATCCCCTGCACCGCCGATGCTTGCGTCTACATCATAGGAGGTAACCGGAATATCATAGATGCCGCCGTCCTGCCAGCCTTTATATAAGGATAGGATATCGGTCACGCCCTCACCCTCAAGGTCAGCGTAAATCTCTCTGATATTGTCAACGGTAGTCACCGGAACGTCTTTTTTCCACATCATCCAGTTCTCCACATCCATACCTAAGAAATCAAGCCTCACCTTAAATTCGTCCGCAGTCCTGACAAGCTCATCGTTCTCAATCAGGTAATCCCTGTAACGCTTGGCAAGTCCTGTGTAGTTGGCTTCATCACCATCGACAAACATATATCTGACATTAATGTCATATTTAATTCTGTCCGTAACCTTGGTTACAGAGCCGCCTGAATTGGAGGTCGGCTGTATATAAGTCGTACATTTCCGGAATGCCGCCGTAATCCAGTTATAATCCGAGTAAGCTCCGTTCGGCGTCGCATAGATGGAAGCTTCCTCATCTCCGCTCTCGATAACGGCAAGATATCCCATATTATCGTCTGTATGAACCATGCCGTACACCGGTGCGAGAATCATCTCGGCATCGTTGTGCGTCTCATAGCTGCCCCACAGCAGAGAGAGCACGTAGGACTCGCCTACACCGATATCAGTACCGTATACCTTCTGCACATAGCCGGAGTCAAAGCGTCCTTCCTTGTCATCAAGGTAAATCAGCGCTCCGTTTCCATCCGGCACAAACATATATCCATCCTTCTCGCCAAGCCGTGTGCTGCCCAGCAGCGGAAACAAATAGATGTTGCCGATTTTCTTGTTTTCTGCGTTTTCGTAGATAGCGCTTTCCGGTATGCAGGCTGTGATGCTTCCGTCATCATACAGCTTGACCTCCACCTCGAAGCCAAGCTCCTGTGACGGATAATCCAGCTTTGCATGGAAGCCGCCCGGAATCAGGTCGACCGCCACTTGTGCACCGCTTCCCTCAATTCCAAGCTTTCTCTGCATGGTGTTCGTCTCCTCCTGCAGCTCCACGACGATTCCCGACTGCAGGAAGCCCTTCCATGTCTCATTGACATTTCCAAGCCGTTCCTCATCGCGGACGGTAGATTCCATCACGGCTCCTGTCTTTGTGTTTTTTACAATGATGGAGAGCGCCGGCTCATAGAGGTAAAGCTCATAGCTGTCATTTGCCGCTACCAGATGATGCCCGTTCAGTTCCTTTGAGGTATCCACCGCCCCGTCGCTCAGCGCTGCCTGCGGCTCCTTTACCTCCTGCTGCGCATCGCTGACATCTAAGCTGTTTTTACCTCCCGACTTGGAAGCCATCACTGCTACTGCTATGATAACAATGACCACCACTACAGCTATGATAAATTTTATAAGCTTTCTGCCCATTTTTCTGATATCAAATTTAGCTTCCAATTCTATACACCACCTCTCGCAATACGGAAACTACGAAGTCAATTACCTGTGAGAACAATACATAGATGATACAAACAAGCAATGTAAGTATCAAAACGGTAAATGCAGTGAGCGCCAGCGCCTTGGCTGTCTCCTTTACCGAGAAGTTGTTCATCTCCTTTACCGAAATCAGTATGAGTACAACCATCCATACGACTACAATCAGATTTGCAAAGGAAATCAGGAACACTTCATTGTAGGTAAGCACATTGGAAAGAATTACCACAAACGGCTTTATCACGATAAACGGAGTCAGGCAGTATGCATATGCACAATACAATTCCTTAAAGAATGCCTCGCCCTCATTGATCGTGACTACCAGATAATTGCACAGCGTCAGTCCGATAAAAATCACGAGCACAGTGCCCACATCGCTTACGATATCATAACGCCCCTCCCTGACTGTCTTTACAAGGAAGCCGCTGAAATACTTTTCTATAATGGCGACAAGAATATATGCCGCCAGCAGGATATTGGCACATGCAAAGCTTGCTTTGCCTTCCCGTTTTACGCCGTAGCAGCCGTCAAACGGATGCCGCATAAAGTGCAGTCCGTACTTAAGCTGTGCCAGAAGCGGAACCTTTTGGCTCAGGCGCCCGGGTACCCCGTCTTCTCCATACTTCTTTTTCTTCCACTTCTTATAGAAGCTGATTCCCACTGCCAGAAGCACGATAACGATAACTGCCGTGACCAGATACTTTCTGATCCAGATATTTCTTACCTCCCAGTAAGCATCGGAGTAGCCTTCCGCTGACTTGGCAAGCTTAAAGTACTTAAGCGCCTCGGTATAGTTCTCCTCCTGAAGGTATGCATGACCCATCGCCTGGTTTGCGTAGTCAAACATACTGTTCATCTGAAGCACTTTTTCAAGCGGCTCCTTGCTCTCTGTATATCGTCCCTTTGAGAAAAGATATAAGGATTCATGAAGGAGGTCGGTAAACTCTGTCGGTTCAAAAATATGTACCTGCTTTTTGTCTGAGTCGAGCAGATAAATCCTGTCTGAATGATCCACAGCAATTGCCTCAACCTTATTGCACAGTCCGATTCTCTGACGTCCGTCATCACGTCCGCCAAACATAAAGAGAAGCTCTCCTTCTTCATTGTATTCGTAGATATATCCGTCCGAATCCGCTACCAGCATGTTGTGATACTGTCCTGTCGTCACTGCTGCCGGAAGGTCCGCCCAGTACGGGTCCGCATCCAGCATATTCTTGCCTGCGATATTGAGCTTCTTAAGGCTCATTTCCGTATCGCCCTGCGTAACCGTATAAATCAATCCGTCTTCATCAATATGGAGGTTGGTCGGCGTCGACGGAATATTGCTGAGCATCTGTGCCCGCTGTGCATCGGTAAGAATCAGTCTCTGCAGTATCTGGAAAGGACTCAGCGAGGTATAGTTCGTACCGAAGTACCCAAGGAAGGAACCGCCCTCAACAGGACTGATCTGAACGATACCATTCATATTTCCTTCGCAGATGATATACATCGTGCCTGTTTTATTTGCCACGACCTTAATCGGCTTAAAGTCCATGCTGCTGCCGTAAATCGGCGAATCCGGCTTGCCATACTCATTGAGCAGATTTCCCTGTATATCAAACACGAAAACCTTTTTGGCATCTCTGTCCGCAACATACACCTTATCGTCATCGGAGACAAACACGCCCATCGGAGTCTGCAGCGTGCCTTCGCCGATCATGCGGACCTCGTCGCCGTCCACTGTACTTACCATTACCACATGGGCTCCGGCGTCTGCTATGTATAGGTTCCCGTCATTTCCGATTGCCATATCCATCGGCGTGACAAACGAAGTCTCTCCTACCTTCGTGATGGCTGATGCCGGATTGTAGGCTGACTGCGTTTCCAGCACATATCCGTAGCCGTCCACGGTGTAAGTCTTATAGGGTGTTTCCGCTATAACAGTGGAGCTGAGAATCATACTTAACATGACTGCCAGCAGAATGACCGCTCTTAGTTTCTTTTTCATCGCATTGCCGCCCCCTTTATTTAATACCGGAATGAGCCATGGTATTCATGAAGCTCTTTCTAAGGATTAAGAAAATTGCAAGGTTTGGTATAAACTGTATGAGAATACCTGCCGCCTGAATTCCCTGTCCTGCCACGTTGCTGTTCTGGTTCGCCAGAGTATTCAGATAAAATGCCAGTGTCTTCATACTCTCATCATTGATGTAAAAGTTCGAGCTTTCCACATTGACCCACACCTGCTGGAATGCAAGGATTGCCGTCGTCGCTATCGCAGGCTTAATCAGGGGAATGATAATGGAACGGTAAATCTTAAAGTCCGAAGCGCCATCCATATATGCCGCATCAAGCAGCGCATCCGGTATCTGGTCGATAAACTGCTTTACCAGAAACAGACCGACCGGCATTGCCAGAAGCGGTAAAATATGTGCAAAATAAGTATCCTTCATGCCGAGTGCATCGATTACCAGGTATCTTGGAATCATAACTGCCACTGATACAAACATCAATGCTGTATTGTTGATTTCAAGCAGGGCATACTTTCCTTTAAACCGCAGCTTTGACAGTGCAAAGCCTGCCATGGTGGAAAAGAGGATAGACAGCAGCACGACCGAGCCTGTGACAATCACGCTGTTAAACACATAGCGGCTCATTGGGATATTGCTGTCTGCCGAAGCCTTAAAAAGCTTTACGAAGTTATCCAGCGTCGGCTTATGTACCAAAATCTGCGGCGGGAACGCAAACAGTTCATCCATCGGCTTAAATGCATGGCACACAATAAACACGATGGGAATCCCCATAAATACCGCGAGGGGCAAAAGCGCCAATATAATTTTAAGCTGTCCGATCTCAAACTTTTTGGGATTAATATTACTTCCTTTATATCCAGCCATCGTTCTCCCCCCTTAATCTTCCTTAAACAATCTGCCAAAAAACTTGGAGAATGCAAATACCATCAGCAGCAATACGACAGATACTGCAGCCGCATAACCCATCTCATACCGCAGAAATCCATAATCCTCAATATGGTTGACAATCAACTGGCCTGCATAGTTCGGGGTCGGATTCGTTCCCGAGAGCTGGACGCCGATTGCACCGTTCTGAAATGCGCCTACAATTGCCATAACTGCGCCGAACAGCATCTGAGGCTTCATGGTCGGTATGGTAATGTAAATCATTTCCTGAAAACGGTTCTTAACACCGTCAATCGCCGCCGCCTCATAAATCTCCTCGTCTGCATTTAAGATACCTGCAAGCATCGCCAGAAATCCAACGCCCATGCTCGACCATAATGCAACGATAATGATAATTGGAAGCAGATATCTGCTGTCCACCAGCCAGATAATCGGTGCATCAATCACGCCAAGCCTCATCAGAAAGCTGTTCAGATAACCCATCTGGTCGCCGGAAAAGATAATTTTCCACAAAACAGTCATGGACACCGCACCCGTCATGCTCGGCGAGTAGAAGATAACCGTCAGGATGGTGCGCGGCACGGAGCTGAGCTGCGCCAGACACCATGCTACCAGAAAGGAAAGGACATAGCCGCCGGGACCTACGATTAACGCATAGATAATCGTATTGGGCAGTACCTTCTGCATGAAAATATCATCTGCAGTCAGAAGATTAATATAATTCAGAAATCCTTTAAAGGTCGGCGCCTGAATTGTGTCATAACTTGTAAAGGATAACCCTACTGCTACCACCATCGGAATGATGATAAATATGGTAAACAATATCACATATGGTGCCAGAAAAGCATATGCGGCCCTATTGCCATGCTCTCTTCGGGCAGCTTTTGTTTTCCTTGCGGAAACATTTTTTCCTGAAGCCATCACTTGCCCTCCTTACAGCGTTCTATAATCTCTTGTACCTTCTCCACTGTCGGTACTTCGTACTCTTTTACCGTCACACCGTTCTCAATGTATCCGAATTCCTCCAGTTTCCGCTGTGTTTCACGCTTAACGCTCTTCTGCGCATCATCAAGCGCCTCGCGCACTGTGGAAGCCTTCGCATCAAGCACCACAAGATTGTATGCGTCGGAAATCTCACGCTCTACCATGTAACTTGCCAGTGCTCTGGGCGCCTCAAGCGTCCAGCCAATCTGCTCCAGAATGACTTCCTTGTCATCACTGTCCCATGGAAGCTGTGCAAATGCTTCTGCATTCGCTGTATTCCAGAAATACTCATCGCCGTAGGTAATCTGCAGTCTCTGTCCGAATTCCGCCTGAACCTCCGCGCTGGACCACCACTTTACAAATTCCCATGCCTGCTGTTCTCTCTCCGGTGTTGACTCAAACAGGAACGTTGACTCTGCGCCGGCTGATGAGTAATGCAGAACCTCTCCATCCTCATTCTTCACGCCCGGAACAAGCGCCACTCCCCAGGAACCGTCAATTTCAGGCGCCGCATTGGAAATCATGTTGTAGTTTCCGAAATCCGAAATTCCAAGCGGATAGTCGCCGTTTCTAAAATGCTGGTAGAAGTTCGGCACATCTTTTGGAAGGTTGTAAATCGTAAAGAGATTCGTTAATGTGGTAAATCCTTCCACGATTTCCTCGCTGGTAAGCGTTGCGTTGTCAACCGTTCCGTCATACAGGCTGCCGCCGCTTTGGAAAAGAATCGGCGTCGTGTCAAGGAAGGTCTTCATACCTACTGTTCTTGCCGTTGGGTAGTAGAAGTTCAATCCTCTCATCTGAAGGTCCGGAAGCATCGCCTCAACCTCCTCCAGCGTTGTAGGAACCTCCAGTCCAAGCTTATCCAGAATATCTTTTCTGTAGAACATTACCTGGAAGTTCATCGTTTCAGGTATTGCATAGATGCTGTCGCCGATTACATAAGGCATAATCAGGCCTGCATTGTACCGCTCTGCAACTTCCGCGAAATCATCAAACTCTGTTAAATCCTTTAGCGCGCCTCTGATACCAAGCTCAAACGGTATGGAGTAGTTCACTCCTGTCGCCACATCCGGCGAATCTCCTGACGCATTGGCAAGCACAAGCTTTGTCTGGTCAGGCATCAGGGAAAGGTCAACCTCAATTCCTGTCTGCGGCGTGAAATATTCATTAATCATCAGCTGCATAATCTCAAGATGCTGTCTGGAGCGGTTTACCGATACCTGCAAATGCTCCGGATTGGTATTCGTTGAAGAGTATGCCTGTGCGCCGAACGAAGTGAAGAATCTCACAATGCCGAGCCATATTTTCGTAAAGAAATTTTTGTGCTTCGGAAGCTGCGTTTCCGAGCCGTCCTGATACAGATAAATGCTGTCCAGCGAGAAGTCATTTCCATTCAGGCTGTCAATCAGGTTTGCCAGGTGATGATTAACAGAGGAAACGCTTGTCGCCAGCTCATCAATTCTGTAAATCAGCTCATCAGGGTCCTTTGCAAGGCTCCTGAGCTGGTTCTCTGCAATCGATATGGAAGAAAATGCTGCAATCTTTTTCTTTTTCGGATTGTAAATTCTGGCGTCATCCATAACCTGAGCCAGTTCGTCCGCCCATTCGGTCATCATGTCGCCGATTCCGGGTATATAACCTTCCAGGGAAAAATCTCTGTATTTGTCCTTGTTGGTACCGACGACCTTAGTAACCTCCAGGGAAAGGTCATTGACCTTGCCCATAATCTTCTCTATCGTCTCAAGCGACTGGCGCAGAGGTTCCATGCTGATCTGCATGGAAATCGTATGTGTTCCTGCCTCCAGCGGAACACTGATTTTGTTTCCCTCGCTGTCCACCATTGTGTACATTTCATACTTTTTCTCATATGCAAAGGCATGATTCCTAAACGCCGTATTCGGCACGCTTCCGTCAATCTTAATATCCATAAACACGGGGAAGTCCGCCTTATCGCCCTGGCTGTAATGAAATGCCAGATAATAATTGCCTGCCTGCTCCGCAGTAAAGGTGTAGGTCACTTCCTGTCCTCCGTCTCCAAAGGAGGTCGCGTCGACCGTATTCATGACTCTGTTGGCAGACTCATACGGATAAAGGTCCGGATCGTACTCGCAGGCTGCATGAATGGACGAGTCATTCCGGTATGTAAAATCCTCCGCCTGTATCTCAATAAAACCGCTGCCTTCTGCGGCCTCGCTTCCGGTGTAATCCGCTATCTGCGGTCTTGCCGTGAGCGTGATATTTCCCAGCAGAAGGGTTCCCTCGCCAAGCTCTATGGAAATCGTATTCATTCCCTGCTGAAGCTCAATTCCGAGCGGCTCCGTATAACGATATGTGGAGTCCTGCACATATTTGCTCTGCCAGTCGTACACCTTATCCGGCATACTGACAACTTCATTTCCGTAGCTGTCATAAACCTTTTGCGCCTTCGCCGTCCATTTGCTCTCAAGCACCTGCTGACGCATCTCATAAAACGGATATTCTCCGTTTATCTTAATGCCTGCCTCAACAGGGAGAATCGACTCGCTGTCAGCCAGATAGTCGAGCTTCATGCAGTAAACCGCAGACTGGGGAACATCGATCTCCAGCTCAACGATTCCTTTCTCGCCAATTACCACCGCGCCGTCATCTTCATCGTTTCCCGCATATCCGTACTCTGTCGTAAACTCGGCGTTCTCGTTCTTGCATACATTGCGCATCTTATACAGGACAGGTTCGCCCGTGTACTCCGGGAGGGTATAGCCGGCGCTTACCTTTGTGTAGCCGTTATCCAGTCTTTCGTTTGAATAACTTTCTGTTACAATGTTTTGTGTTGCCTGCTCCGTACCCTGTGCTCTTAGCTGCATTGTGGGAAGCACCGTCATTGCCATACACACTGCCATGCTAAGCGCCATGACTCTTTTTGCATTTCCTTTTTTCATGATGACCTGCCCTTTCTTACTATTTTGCTAATCGTTCCATTATCCGGATTAGTTTCACTGTTCATTGGATTACTTTATTTTGGAGTGAATTGTTTTAGTATTTCCTTTACAATTTTAAATTACGCTACATTAATGAAAAAGTCAAGACAGATTATTGGTCATCTCGTCACTATTGATAGCTGTTTCCCTTGATTTTACAGGGTTTCAGGGCACTTTTGCGATTTGTGCCGAATTTTGCTTTTGTTTTTTGTGCATTATGACCACTTAATTTCTTGAGAAAATTATTGTTTAGTCACGAGTAAAAAATACTTAATTGAAAAATAAAATTTTTAACTCAAATCCCAATAATTTCACCAATTTATTAAAATATAGAAGGCTTATGTCATCTTTCCGTATTTTAGCCTTGACTTTAGTTTTAGTTTTCACTATACTAAATAATAATAAGAAATCATATTGAGAAAGGAGATTTTCATATGCTGTATTTTCGTTCTATCGGAGAAGCTGAAAATGTATTTAAGGCGCTCAGCACTCCGATGCGTTTAAAAATAATGGAAATGATTTATCAGGATGACTCGCTCAGTATGAATGATCTGGCTGAAGCTCTCGGACTTACCAACGGTGCGATTTCCATGCACGTGGGAAAGCTTGAGGAAGCAGGACTGGTGCGAATTAAGATTACTTCCGGCAAACGCGGAACCATGAAGATCGTCCGCCCGCGGTATGACAGGCTGATGATAGACCTCGCGCCTGTTAAGGAAGCAAGACACTGTTATACCGATGATATCCGTGTCGGGTACTATACTGCATGCCACGGCACGCCGACCTGCGGTCTTGCCACAAGCAAGGATATCATCGGCTCTCTTGATGATCCCAGGGTTTTTTCCTTCCCCGAACGTTTTCAGGCAGGCATTCTCTGGTTTACGAGCGGCTATGTGGAATACAATCTGCCCAATCATTTACAGGCAGGCCAGATTTTGACAGAGCTTCAGATTTCCTTTGAGATTTCATCGGAATGTCCGAATACGAATGAGGATTATCCTTCCGACATCTATTTTTCCATCAACGGCATCCCGCTTGGCACATGGATCAGCCCCGGCGACTATGGCGGACGCAGCGGATACGTCTCACCGTCATGGTGGCCCGAAACGCTGAATCAGTACGGTTTATTAAAGACGCTGATTATCAACAACGAAGGCTGTTTCATGGACGGCACCAACAAGCTCTCTGATGTGACCATACAGGATTTGAACATTGACTACAACAGCTACATTACATTCCGGTTCGAGGTTCCAAGGGATACTGCCAACTGCGGCGGCTGTACGCTCTTTGGCGAGGATTTCGGCGACCACAACCAGGCAATCCGCATCAAGGCGTATTATGATGAGGAGAATGACAATAGCTAATCAAACGCAGAATCGGGGGGAACGCACAAAAATACACAAAGCCCCAAAACAGCCGTAAAACTGTTTTGGGGCTTTGCGTGTAGAAGCTTCACTGTTTCAATAAAATCACTCTGTAATTAATGATTTAGGCTTTTTATCTGTTCATTCATTCTTTTTGCCATCTTTTTATAATAAAGTGAAAAGCCTGCCCATATCAGAAAAGCCGCCAAAAATTCTACAGCCACAACGGCTGTACAGACAAAAACACCATTCCCAACAGGAATCCACCCCACTGCAAATCCCGTTATCAGCAGTATTGTGCAGCCTGTTCCCATGTGAATAAACACTTTAACTGCATATGGAATCCTCTTACTTTCATAAATCAGTGCAGGAATTGAAAAGCCAATTCCAACAGCAATTGCTCCTATAACCATTTTGGTGTATGAAAAATTTTCAAAATAGTATATGCCATCATTCATTATGTCAAAAAACATTCCAAAGACAGCAAATAATGAAAGCGCTATTGTGACTCCCCTAAAAAGCAGCATCAGCAGATTTTTCATATATGCCTCCTTTATAATCCAAGATATTTTTTAAATTCCGGCAAATATTTTCTTGATATATAGTCTTTGCACCCATTTTTCAATATCAAAAGCATCATTCCGTTAAACGCAGGCTGTATTTCATCGACATATTTCAAATTGATAAGAGTAGTTTTCGATATTTTCATGAAATCATAGCCCAAATTTTTTTCAAGGTCGCAAAGGCGTTTTCTGCTTATATATTTTCTCTGTTCGCAATACAACATCGTCTTTTCTTCTTCTACTCTAGCCATGTAAATTTCACTGCTGTTAAGGACAATTGTCCTGTCATCTCCAACTGCTGTCACTACACTATTTGAGTCATTCATAATATCCATAAGCTTCTGAATCTCTTCAGTCAGTCGATTTGTATAAATAATAGCATACGGCTCTGTTATATCACTCAGCATTTTTATTTCTACGTTCATTTTCTCCTAAACCCTCTTAATTTGGGCTTCTCGTTTGACAGCGCCACTTGATGGTTGTTCATCGAAAAATCCCTATTAGCTAAAGGTATTATACCCCTCTCCTGAGAAATCGGCAAGAGCAGGATTATGAAACAAAGAAATATTGCGGCAAATCCTCCAATCTGCTATTATATTTCAATTACATTTATATTATTGTTCTCAATTTCAGTATCTTTTTCATGTGATGTCAATATCATTCCTTTTCCTTCATATATTTTTTTCCAAATAATTTTCCAAATAATTTTCTTTTTCTCTTCATCTACAAAAGCAAACGGTTCATCCAAAATATACCACTCTCTCTCCAAAGACAGCAGTATTGTTATATATAAAAATTTTTTCTCTCCGCCTGACAGCATTCCCCATTGTTTATTGAGCATTTCCCGAATCGTATGAGTCTCATTTATATATTTGTCAATAAACAAGAAAAAATCCGAAACTGTTCTCCCTTTATTATCCAATTTGTTTACAAACTTGAGAAAATCCGCCCCCTTTAATCTATCCGAAAAAAATATACTTTGATTGATATAAATAATGCTGTGATTACCGCATATCGTAGATGACGTGTCTTTGCGAAGCCCTGAAACATAATCCAAAAGGAGTGTTTTTCCAGAACCGTTATTGCCTTTTAAATAATTTAGCCCTCTTATAAAGCGAATGTTTATTGTCTTACTGCAAAATGGAATAATCAGACCTTCTATTGTAATATCCTCGCTTTTTTGCATATCAATTGCCTTTCCTTTCTATCTAAATCCCTTAAATCCAGACATCAATTTAACTATCTTCTTTCATTTGAATTTGGATTAAATTTTAAAATTCCTATAATTCCCAACACAATGGAGCAAATCGAAGCAGCCGCGTACAATATTATGTTATAAAGAGATTGGTCTATCAGTATTTTTGATATATAAAACATAGGGTTATATTTGTTCAAATTTGAAGTTGTATTCAACAACATAAACATTCCAAAAATTAATATTGAAAAAATAGTTTTGATGGTGTTAGCATGCACCTTTCTTATCAAAGTAAATCCAAATCCAAAAAAAGCACATGGTATGCACAATATTATTGCAATCAGACTATACGCTGTAATCACAAAAAACGAAAATTTCTTTTCCCAGATTACTACAAGATTAAATAAGCTAACGCTTATGATACAGAATACAATTTGAGTCATTAAGTTTCCCAAGAAGAAGTTTACCGGCGAATTGTCAATCGAAAAAATAGTCCTTAGGCTTCCATCCTCCTTTAATTCCAAAGCATATAAGCCAACTCCGTAGATATAGGAACATAATATCATATATATCCACCAATAAGTCAAATCGCTTTCTTTATAAATCTGTTCTCTATTTAAAACATACATAATTAATGGCAGCAGAATAGACCATATAAAAGGAATTTTGTCCTTTAATAATGATTTCACATTCAATATTACATAGGCAGAAATTTTATTGAGCATGCAATGTCCTCCATTTTATCCGGCGTAGGCGCATTCTTAAATTACCATCATACAGCTGCAGTTGACAAAATTATAATAAAGCAGAATCCAAATTTTGACTCAGTCTTTTTACTAAGTGGCATAAAAAAGCCCTTCAAGTGCAAAAAAACACACATGAGATACCACCCTTATAAGGTGCTGCATTGCGAAACAAAGAAGTTCTGTACGGAATGAACTGCATTGGCTCCGTCTGCCACTGCCGTAATAATCTGGCGCATCGGTTTTCTTCTGATATCCCCTGCCGCAAAGATTCCCTTCTCAGAAGTCATGCAGGTCTCATCTGCCACAATATAGCCCTTCTCGTCCATCTGCACGAGTCCCTGAAAAGCATCTGTGTTGGGAACAACGCCGACTGCAATAAACACTCCATTCACCGCAAGGCTGCTTTGCTCACCGCTCTGGTTATTCCGGACTTCAATGCCTTCTACGATCTCTTCTCCGCAGATTTCTTTCACCTCACTATTCCAGATGATCTCAACATTTTCCAGTGAAAAAAGCTTTTTTTGCAGCGTATCTGCTGCCCTGAGCGTATCTCTTCTATGAATAAGATATACCTTCTGGCAGATTCCGGCAAGAAAGATGGCGTCCTCCGCAGCAACATCGCCTCCGCCTACAACCGCAACGGTTCTTTTTCTGAAAAATGCTCCATCGCAGGTGGCACAGTATGATACTCCCAGCCCTGAAAGCTTCATTTCCCCCGGCACGCCAAGCATCGAATGGGAAGCGCCTGTCGCAAGTATGACAGCCCTTGCTTCCAACGAACCTTCATCGGTGAAGACAATTTTCTTGTCTGTATGGTTCTCAATCTTCTGCACATCAGCCGTAACAAATGTGACCCCAAGCTTATCCGCATGCTCTCTGAACCGTTCGGACAGTTCTCCTCCGCTGAGTCCCGGAAGTCCCAGATAATTATCGACCTCATATGTTGTAAGTACCTGTCCGCCGCTTACCGGGCTTCTGTCAACCACTGCGGTCTCAATTCCTGCTCTCACTGCATAAATTGCCGCCCCCATTCCTGCAGGCCCCGATCCTATTATCACCAAATCATACATCTTCTTTTCCATCATGTCCAACCTCCGTCTAACGTTATAATCTGTCCTGTCAGGTACTCATTGCCTGTGCATAAAAGCCTTACCAGCTCTCCAACTTCCTGCGGACGCCCCATGCGGTCAGCAGGGATTTCCTGTATCAGGGCTTCCATTTCTGATTCATCAAAACATTTGTTCATATCTGTGTCAATCACACCGCACGCAATTGCATTTACCTGTATGTTGCTTGGACCCAGTTCTTTTGCAAGCGCACGCGTCAGCGCATTGACCCCTCCTTTTGATGCCGAGTAAGCAACTTCTGTTGACGCGCCGGTATTTCCCCATACCGAAGAAATATTAATGATTTTTCCTCTATGCCGTCTCACCATTTCAGGAACTGCACACCGGCAGGTGAGAAAGCAGGCATTTAAGTTGGTATCGATTACTTCCTTCCATTCCTGATAAGTCATATCGGTTAGAAGCCCTATATAAGAAATTCCTGCATTGTTTACAAGAACGTCAAGATAAGGAATCTCCTCAAACATTTTTGCCACATCTGCTTCGCTGCATACGGAAAATGCATAACATTTACAGATGATTCCATATTGATTATGAAGCTTCTGCGCCAATTTATTCAGAAGTTCTATGTTCGTATGGCATGTAAGATACAAATCATATCCCATTGATGCAAGCTCTTGTGCGATTGCTCTTCCGATTCCCCTTGATGCGCCTGTTACCAGCGCCCTTTTTTTATCATCACCCGACATTTGCAGATTCTCCTTTCCTTCCTTTTATTATGTTACATCATCTTTCCACGATTGTACATAGCCTCGCGGAGGAAACGCATGTCTGTGCATCATAAAAGCCGCAGGCTGCCTGCGGCTTCTGGTTCTTTGGACACAAGGCTTAGTCCTGTGCCACAACTTCTTTGTAAAATTCTGAGTAATCTGTTCTCTTGTCCTTGGTAAACTGAATCGCAGTTCTTGGATGCTGGTTCAGAAGCCCTGTCATCATATACTGGAGGTCAAATCCCCACACCACGCCGTCTGCCTTGAGCTTATTCATGTATTTCTCAATAAACTGAATCGCATAGTAAGTATTGTACTTCGGATTGCGCAGGAAGCCAAGCAGAAGCTCCATCGCACAGTTGCCTGCGCCTCTCCCCATACCGGAATAGGTCGCATCAAGCCAGTCAACCCCATCGCCCACAGCCTCAATTGTATTGGCAAATGCAAGCTGCTGGTTATTATGCGCATGGATACCAAGCTGTTTACCATACTTGCTTGCAAACTCCATGTAAATATCAGAGATACGCGCTATCTGCTCCGGATATAAGGAACCGTAGCTGTCAACAATGTAGAAAACATCGACAGGAGTCCTTCCTAAAATATCAAGCGCGACTTTCAAATCACTTTCCTGACCGTTTGAAATTGCCATAATATTACAGGTTACTTCATATCCTTTTTTCTTGGCATCTTCTATCATCTCGGCGGCAGCCGGAATGGTATTGAGATAAGTTGCCACACGTATCAGATCAATCGGACTGTCAGACTTATTGATAATATCATTTTTGTAGTCGCATCTTCCAACGTCAGCCATCACTGCAAGCTTAAGAGGGGTATTGTTGTCTCCTACGATTGCCCTGATATCATCGTCACTGCAGAATTTCCACTTGCCGAACTTACTCTCGTCAAACATTTCTTTTGATGCCTTATAACCCATCTCCATATAATCCACGCCTGACTTAATATTTGTCTCATATAAGGCTTTCACAAGCTCATCGGTAAAATAAAAATCGTTGACCAGGCCGCCGTCCCTTAATGTCGCGTCGACAACCTTAATGCTTGAACGATAATCCATCAAATTAACAATCTCTTTCATCTTCTCTTTCTCCTCCGCTGCTTTATTTGAAATAGTATTTCTAAGCTTTTTACATTTTAACACATTAAAGTGCAAAAGTCCACTACTATAACCAATTTAAATGCTTTTGGAAGGAAATCTTCTGACTGCCGTTTACTATCGTACCAATCTCATAGCAGTCATAGAAACTGCTGACATGGCTGATTACCATCTCTTTCGCTTTCTGAGGCACAACAAGATGAAAGCCTACTCCGCAGCAAGTGCGTCGTGCTGTACTGAACAATTACTTTTTACTTTATCATAAATGATTTTACCCAAGGCAGACAATAACCGTACGAGGGAGATTTGCATTCCGGTTCAACTGATGATTGAATGAACAGGCAGGAGCGTCACACCAGTACGAAAGAGGTTAAAAGAATTTATCTTTTTTCCTCTAAACCGATTACCGAATCAATAGGCAGTGATACCACAAGTCCTTTAGCCTCACTATGTATTCCGCAATGCTCTCCAATTGCCTGCATCAATTTGAGTTTATTTTCATTTTCTATAATGATAAAGAGCATTTCTTTTTCTTCCTGAATCCCCATTCCCCAGAAGCCCATAGCTTCCTGATTGCCTATGCGCCTGCCGGGTACTACTGTACCGCCGCTGGCCCCGGCCTTTTTTGCAACATCCATGACTTCTTCACTATATCCTTGATTAACGACTGCTACAACAAGTGCGTATTTCATATCTGCCATTTTTATTTCATCCTTTCGATTTGCTGCCTCTGATAACTGCATTTCACCGCCATTTAAATTTTCCAACAGCCGAAAAATCAGATTGTTGACACCGGACATTGGAAGCGTAAACGCTATACCGCTGTTTACTGCTCCTATCCTAAGTTCTGTTTTCAATTTTTTGAGCATATCATCAGCAAAGGGCTTGGGAAGTATACTTATTATAATCCTTTTGTCAGGAGTACCCAGCCCTAAAATATCTATCATTTCGCTTGAAGCTGTACCAACGGCATTCCATTGATACTGTATGGGAACAGCGCCTTTGCGAAACATATCAACTGCTTTTTCCGAAAGTTTCGGAGTCGTTATCAAAATCAGGATACGCAGCGGCACATGTTTTATATTTGAATCCATAAATCATTCCTCCTTAATCTCGATGATTGTATCCACATCATCCGGAATCATATCCTCTGGCTTAATTAGTTTTTTCTGTTTCATTAACTGCAGCTTATCTTGTAATCCCATAATTTGAACTGCTATCAAAGGCGTAAGGGCAACCAATGCTATCACACCAAAAGCATCTGTCATGATATTTCCTCCCACCGCTTCACAAGCCCCAATGCAAAGAGGCAGTAAAAAAGTAGATGTCATCGGACCACTTGCTACACCACCGGAGTCAAACGAAATACCTACAAATATCGTCGGAATAAATCGCGACAATATCAATGCTATAACATATCCGGGTATAATAATCCACTGGATTGGAATTCCGGTTAAAATTCTTAATACCGCAAGTCCAATACTAACCGCAACTCCGATTGACAGACAACGGTTCATTGATTTTGCAGATACTCTTTCATTTGTAACAGATTGAACTTGATGATTCAGTATTTGAATTGCCGGCTCTGCTTTCACAATGAAATAACCAATCACCATACCGATCGGTATCAGCAGCCATTTGAATTCGGAGCCTGCGATTTCTCTGCCAATCATTGTTCCTACAGGTGCAAATCCGACATTTACACCGCAAAGGAACAGAACCAAGCCCACATATGTATAAATGAAACCGACCAAAATACGCTTTATCTGCCTTTTGGTATGCCGCTTACTGATATGCTGAAATACGAAAAAAACTGCAGCAACAGGTAAAATGGAAATGAACACTTCTTTCGCATATTTTGGAATTTCTATCGCAAAGGAATGCGCCACATCCCTCATTGTTACTACATCCGCAACCTCCGATGCAGTATATACCGCTTCTTTCGGTGAATAGCAGCAGCCAAGCAGCATGACAGCAAGAATCGGTCCCACACTGGATAAGGAAACTAGTCCAAAACTGTCACTGGACGCATTTTTATCACCCCGGACTGCGGAAAGTCCAACACCCATTGCCATGATAAAAGGCACCGTAATCGGGCCTGTCGTCACTCCTCCTGAATCAAACGCTACTGCAAGAAATTCTTTCGGTACAAAGAAAGAAAACAGCAAAATGACTGCATACAGCACCATTAAAAGAATGGACAAATCTACATGTAAAATAATTCGGAGTACAGCAATGCTTAGACAAATTCCCACACCTATTGCTACTGTCGATATTAAGATATGATTGGGAATAGAAGGCACCTGCTCCGACAATATCTGCAAATCCGGTTCTGCAAGAGTAACAAGCGCCCCCATTACAAAAGCGACAATCGCAATGACACCTATTTTATGTGATTTTGACAAATGAGTGCCAATGCCCTCTCCAAGAGGTCTCATTGACATTTCGGCTCCTAATTGAAACATTCCCATTCCGACTATCAGCATCAGCGCTCCCACAAAAAACATTACAACAGTGCCAATCTCCAGCGGAACAAGAATAATGCTCAGTAAAAGCACAATACCGGTTATTGGCAATACTGCTGACAGCGATTCTTGTATTTTTTCCTTCAGCTTCAAATTCAAACAAAACACCTCCTTATCATATTGAATTTTTGCATCTCACTTTCTAATTCATAATATGAAATGCTTTTCTAATTATTATCCACAAAGTTCGCCAGCGAACTTTATAAGCAAATAAACTATTCGCCAAGCTCTCTGTTAATATTTTCATTCATTTTAGCAATCACTTCTTTGACTATCGCCAATTCCTCCGGGCTAATACCTTTTTGCACGATGTCTCTGCATTCTGCATAGATATCAATCACTTTTCCGACCACTTCTTTTGACCTCTCCGTTAAGCTGATATGCAATACTCTATGGTCATTTTCATCTTCATTTAACAGAATAAATCCTTTTGTGCGGAGATTCTCTATTGATTTTGAAATATGAGCCTTGGATAAATGCTTTTTTTGTATAATCTCTTTGGCAGTATCTGCATTCTTTTCACTTTGCAAAAACACCAATATATCCAGTTCTACAGGACGCAAATCACATTCCTGCATAATTGGTTCTACTTTTTTTATTATCAATTTCTTTAACTGTAACCCGGACATTACAAAATCGGCGGTTTCCATATTCCCTCCTGATTAGTTTGCTGAGAAACTATTTTTCATAGTATACACTGCTTTTTTTCGGATGTCAATTAAGAAAGTTTAAACTTTTCTTTTGGCTTCTCCTTATCCTTCTTTTGGGCAGATGCGGATGCATCAATTCATCCCTTTTTATAAACAATTCTCTTTATACTTTCCGCAGACAAATTGTATTTTTCTATCAGTTCCCCGATTGTCATCCCATCCTGATAGTCTGCCTGAATCTTCCTGTTGCGCTCCTGATAAAACCGTCTTGCACCGGAACCTTCTCCCCATTTTTTCTTCTCTTCCGGTTTGGGAATATAGATCACTTCTCCGGTCACATATTTTTGTATTTCCTTTAACAGCTCATCGGGCAGAACATGGGAAGCATTTTTATATTTCATAGCTGCCTCCTGTTACCATATACGGTCTCCTTTACCGGTTCTCCTTGACAAATTCCTCAAAGGAATAATATTTATTCTGATGCACCTTACTTTCTTCTATCGTTTTTACAAGATATGCCTCTATTTCTTCTGCTCTTTTGGCAAATCTCGCAAGATTCTCTTGATCAAAAGCAGACATCAGGTCCATCTTCTCAAGATGGAAATCTTCCTGAACAGCATCAAATTCTATTTGAAGATAACAGCCCGTCAAATAACTGTCTTCTGCACTGTTTATGCTTGTAAAATAAGCGATTCGGCGAAAGGTATACCGCATTTCCTGATACCACATTGCCAAATCTTCGTAATTCGGTTCAAACGTCTTTTTCTCATCTGCCATTATTCTGGTCGTAAGAAACTTTCTCGTCATGCAAATCAGTTCATAGACTTTTTTTCTGATGGCATCTATTTCATGTTCAGCAAGCATTTCAGCAAATGTTTTCTCGAATCCGCATGGATATTCTTTCATCTGATGCAAATCGTTTGTAAGATTCATATAACCGCTTTTTAAATAAGTGCCGTTTACCATGGCAATCGCATTCATAAGATAACAGCACACGCCTCCGGCAGCCTTCCTTATATCACATAAAGCTTCTTCAAAAAGCATTGTCTGAAAAATCTCTTGAGCCGTTTCTAAAAATTCCAGGCTTTTCGGCATATGAAATGTCTTATCCTGTAACTTTAACAGCATTTCTGCCTTTAAATTTTCAAAACGGATTTTTTCTTCCTGACTTTTTGCATAAATCACTTCGCCTTTGGCAAATGCAAAAATCATGTGAGGTTCTTCAATATTTGCAATCCTTTCTAATCTTTCCCATGAAATCGGATATAAGTCATATCCCATATCCTCAATGATAAAAGTGCGTGCCAATTGATTTCCGCGTTCGGTCGACGGCACAAAGAAATCAAATACCATATTTTGCTCGTCTGTGGGAATTTTCCCTCCGCCTTTTTGTCCGATTAATAAAGCGATGTCTTCCTGATACTCTGTGCGGATTTTTTCTACCGCCCATTCCACTAATTCTTTATCAATATTTTTCATATTTACCTTCCCCTTGTCTCCCATAAGTAAATCTCAGATGATATGTGAAAACCAATTCTAAAATAAAATTCCTGACTTGATAAAACGACTGCCCTTTTTGCTCCTAATTTTCTTGCACGATTCATTGCTTCATAAACCACAGCTTTTGCCAGCCCTGTTTTTCTAAATTCGGGAATCGTGACAACAGGTTCGATATATGCCGTTTCTCCCTGCGTATACCAGACACCGCAATGAGAGCAGTATTCTGTTTCATTGTAAGCAAATACCTTAAGAAAGCTGTTTTCATTTGGAGAAGGCTTCAAAAGCTCCTCATCCCATGGTTCAGGACTCCCTTCATTGTCGAAGCCTTTATGCAGTACATTTTGAAAGCACCGGTTATCAATCTGAAAATCCTGCGCCGAAATATAAATTTCCTTTGGCATGTTATAGGCAAAATCCTGTTCTAAACTAATTTCTAATATTGCGTTTTCCTTATTATTTTGAAGGAAACCTCTTTCCTGCAATACTGCATTCAGCACGGTATCTTTGTGATTAGCCTTTATCACTACTTTTCCGTCAATTTCATAATTTTGCATTGCATAATCAATCATTAAGTTCAGAAGTTCCTTATCCGCAGCGGAATGTATCAGATACACGCTGTCGTCAAAAAATGTATCATATATAACCAATCCTGTTAAAAGATTGTTTTCATCTCTAAAAAGAGCAATTTTTTCAAGCTTTTGTACCTCTAACAACGTGTGGCACATCATCCATTCCAATCGTCCCCAGTGAAAATGCTCGTTATAACCGTTATCGGCAGTCTTTAGCAGAAACTTGTATAGCTCGTCATATTGTTCGTTAAACCTTTGCTTATTTTTATATTGCTCAACTTGATAATCCATTTTATCACCTTGCCTTTCCAATGATAGCTTACTTTTGATATATCATGAACTTCGCAGTGTCACTCGAAAATACCTCGCAGTATCACTCGAAAATGCTTCGCAGTATCACTCGAAAATGCTTCGCATTTCCTCGTTCGCGGGCTTCGCCCTATCCTGCTGTTCCCTGGCAAAAGCGTCTGCAGGCAGCCGTTTTGGCAGGCAGCAGCAGGCACTGCTCATTGCTTTCGCGTACATTATATCATTGAGGCAGCAAAAAAAATATGTCACAAACCATTATATCTGTTTCTGACGCTTCGACCTCAGACCAGTTGCGAAAATATGCAATACTTTCCGCCCGGAAAGCACACTTTTCCATTTTTGTCATATTTTAATGATAAGTCCAGTCAAAAGAGGGAGGGTGATATATGCCTTCGAAAAATATGGCAAAATACGATATTGCAATTCTCGGCGGCGACAAGCGTACAGCCTGCATGTCACCCATTTTAGCAGAAAAAGGTTACCGGATTAACTGCTTTCGCACCGTGGATATCCCATACAGCCAGACCGCAGAATCCAAAATCTTTTTCACAGACTCACTCCGGGAAGCCTTAGATTCCGCACCTGTGATTGTCGGCGGTATTCCATTTATAAAATCAGACTGCCTCTACTGTGAGCAGGCTGTTGGCTGCACGGCGGTTCATGTTTCAGACATACAGAGAAACCTTCACAAGCAGCAGAAAATCTTTGCAGGAGTGATTCCGGAAAGCTTTCGCCGGATTTGTGAGGAAAGGGAAATCGGCTGCTATGATTTTATGCTTGATGAACCAATGACGCTGTATAATGCTGTTGCCACTGCAGAGGGCGCCATTTTAGAGGCGCTGCTTCACAAAAATACAAATCTTCACGGAAGCGCTTCCTTCGTATTGGGCTATGGCAGATGCGGGAGGCTCCTTGCTGACCGGTTAAAAGGACTTCACGCCTGTGTCACCGTCTGTTCCAATGATGTAAATGAACTTGCGCTTGCCTGCTCCCTTGGTTTTGAGACTCTTCACCTTTCAAAGCTGCAGCAGAAAATCGGCTGCTGCGAATACATATTTAATACCATTCCTGCCTGCGTCCTGAACAGCAAGTGTCTCGAAAAGCTGTCATGCAACGCAATTGTCATCGACATCGCCTCCAATATGGCAGGCGCCGACTATGAGGCTGCCAGACAGCTCAATGTCAACATTCATTTCTGCCCGGGACTTCCCGGAAAATACGCCGGAGAAAGCTGTGCAAAATATTTAACCGATTATGTGATAAACAGAATATAGGAGGCTTGATGATATGGATATCAAAGGAAAAAAAGTTGGTATCGCGCTGACCGGTTCCTTTTGTACCTTCGAAAAAATGTTTGCTGAACTGCAAAAGCTGGCAGATGCCGGTGCGGAAGTCTATCCTATTATGTCAGATTCCTCACAGACAATCGAAAGCCGTTTCGGAAAACCTGACATCTATGTCACAAAAATAAAAGAGATTACCGGCAGAAAACCAATCATGTCCATTGCAGGCGCAGAGCCTATCGGTCCGAAAGGCTTTCTGGATATACTGGCAATCCTTCCCTGTACCGGAAACACTGCTGCAAAGCTTGCAAACGGCATCACTGACACGCCTGTCCTGATGGCAGCAAAAGCACATATGCGAAACAACAAGCCTCTTGTTATATCCATCTCCACCAATGACGGGCTTGGCATGAACCTGAAAAATATCGGACTTCTGTGCAACAGTAAAAATATATACTTTGTTCCGTTTGGTCAGGATAACTACGAAAAGAAGCCGAATTCTCTGGTTGCCCACGCAGAGCTGCTCATACCGACACTCGAAATGGCTCTTGAGCACAGGCAGTACCAGCCAATCCTGAAAGATTATCATAACGATTCCGTATCCTCATAGTAACGGGCAGCAAGCCATGCAAACCAATATAGCGCAGCGTGGTGCTGTATTGAACAGTTGCAGATTACCCAACCTTTTATGACATCAGTGTCATATTTTAATAACTATTATGCAGAAAGGGTGATTGGAATTATGTGCGGAATAGCCGGATTCAGCAGCTTTCACATCAACTACCGCGAGGATTCCTCCCGATGGTTTTCCGTACTGCAAAAGATGAATGCCTGCCAGCATCACCGCGGTCCTGATGAAAACGGAGTCCATCTTTCACGATACTGCGGGCTTTCACACACACGTCTTTCGATTCTTGATTTGGAATGCGGTAAGCAGCCCATGGTAAGACAGCTTGGAAACCACCGCGCTGTCATTGCCTATAACGGTGAAATCTACAACATGCCGCACCTTCGCCGCGAGCTTGAAAAGGACGGCGTCGTTTTTGAAACCACCTGTGATACGGAAGTCATCCTGATGGGATATCTGAAATACGGATGCTCCTACGTCAAACAGCTAAACGGCATTTTTGCTTTTGCCATATTTGATGAAAGCCTTCAAAGACTTTTTCTCTTTCGCGACAGACTTGGCGTAAAACCTTTGTTCTATACCCTTTTTAACAACACTCTCATCTTTTCATCAGAGCTGAAGGGAATCCTGTGCTTTCCTGATTTTAAGGCACAGCTTGACCGCGACGGGCTTTGTGAGGTATTCGGTCTTGGCCCTGCAAAGACCTATGGAAAGGGTGTTTTTAAGAATATAGATGAGCTGCTGCCGGGACATTACCTTGAATATTACGGCTCCGACTTTTCCACAAATTGTTACTGGAAGCTGGAAAGTTGTCCACATGAAGATGACTGGAATCAGACAGTTGAGAAAACCCGGTATCTGGTGACAGATGCGATCAGGCTTCAGATGCTTTCTGATGTACCGATCTGTACCTTTTTATCGGGCGGCGTGGACAGTAGTCTTGTCACAGCGGTATGCAGCAGCGAGCTTCAAAAGCAGGGTAAGAGGCTCGACACGTACTCCTTTGATTTCAAGGACAATGATAAAAATTTCAGGGCAAATTCCTTCCAGCCCTCTCAGGACAGACCGTGGGTTGACATGATGATTGCCCATTGCCATACGAACCATCAGTACCTTGAATGTACCAATACTGATTTATATCATTATCTGTTTGATGCAGTCGATGCAAGGGATTTGCCCTGCATGGCAGATGTGGAGGCCTCCATGCTGTACTTCTGCAAGCGGGTTGCCGCAAACCACAAAGTCACCCTTACCGGAGAGTGTGCGGATGAAATTTTCGGCGGCTATCCATGGTTCCACAAGAAAGAATGCTTCGATGCTGACTGTTTCCCTTGGTCGATGGATTTCACCCCTCGCACCATGCTTCTAAAGGATAGTGTACTTTCCATTCTTCCTTTACAAGAATATGCACATGAGGCATACTGCAAGACAATCTCAGAGACTCCTGTGCTGGAGGGAGAAAACGCCGAAGAAAAACGCCGCCGCGAGATTTCTTACCTGAATCTCAAATGGTTTATGCAGACCTTACTTGATCGCATGGACCGAACCAGCATGCATACAGGACTTGAGGCGCGCGTGCCGTTTGCAGACCACCGCATTGTAGAATACCTGTGGAATGTACCATGGCACATGAAATGCAAAGACGGTGTGGTCAAGGGACTTCTCCGCGCTGCTGCCGACGGACTGCTTCCGGGTGAAGTACTGTACCGCCGCAAAAGCCCTTATCCCAAAACATATGACCCTGCCTATGAAAATCTGCTCCGCACCTCGATTGTCGAAGTTTTATCCGATACACGTTCACCGCTTCGGGAGCTTGTTGATTTGTCCAAGGTGCTTGAATATATCCAGCACCCATCAGACTACGGCAGACCATTTTACGGTCAGCTTATGGCAGGTCCTCAGCTTCTGGCATATCTGCTTCAAGTCAATTACTGGCTGAAAAAATACAAGGTGGAGCTTTTGTTGTAGGCTCCACCTTATTGATGCAAACGACCGATTACTCCGCCTTTGGAAAGATTACACTAAACCGCGTTCCAAGTCCCTCGCGGCTTACAATATCATAATAGCCCTGATGCTTGTCGACAATCCACTTCGCAATGGACAGCCCAAGTCCTGTGCCGCCTGTTTTGCTGTTTCGCACTGCATCTGCCCGGTAAAAGCGGTCAAAGGCATGCGCCACGTCCTCCTGCGACATGCCGATGCCATTATCCTGTATTCCATAAAATGGGCATCCGTCCTTCCATACTCCCACACGAATCAATATTTCCTCGCCCTGCTTTGTATACTTGGCTGCATTGTCAATCAGGATTCGCGCCGACTGCTTGAGCATGTCGCAATCCCCATAGACACAGACATTACCTGATTCCTCAAAACGGTAACGATGCTTCTCATCAATCATTAACGACTCCTCATAAACCTCGCGCATAATCTCATTCAGCTCATGCACCTTCATATCAAGGCTCTGCCTGTTGGAATCCCCTCTGGCAAGAAATAAAAGCTGCTCGACCAGCTTCTGCATATGGTTTGCTTCATTTTGAATCGCCTCAATGGACTCCTCAAGGATAGCGGTATCCTCCTTTCCCCATCGGTCAAGCATATTGACATATCCCTGAATCACTGCAATCGGCGTGCGAAGCTCATGAGAAGCATCTGACACAAACTGCGTCTGCTGTTTATACGAAGCCCTGATGCGCTCCAGAAGACCGTTCAGCGCCGTTTCAATTCCCTGCAGCTCCTTGTCGTGCATATGGATTCCTTTTTCCATCGCGTCTGCTTTCAGATTGGAAATTGCATCTTCAAGATTATGGTACTTTGTCTCATCAAAGGCAATTTCACTTAATTCCTGTGCCTTCGCCGCAATTTCATTTAATGGGCGAAGCTTTCTCCGCACTCTTCTTGTTCCCTTTAACGCAAGTGAGAAGATATCCGCCAGCTCTACCGCAAGCACCACCATTCCGCCATAATAAAAAATGGAAAGCCAGCCGCCCATCGGTATCTGATACAACAAAGCTTCATCAGTGCCGCTTACTGTATAGATTGTATTCCACAGTTCACCGTCATACGAGATGCCTCGCATATACTGCATGGAAAATGTTCCTGTCATCTGCCAGTCCATTCCCACAACGAAGCTGACAAGCAGGAATATCGCAATCAGAATATCAATCCCCAAATACGCAGTAAACAGCCGCCATACATAACCCAAATTAATTTTTCTTGCAATCGATGTGACGCGCACCATGTCAGATGGTCTGTTTTTTTTGTTGATATTGCTATTGATGCTGTCGTCTATCGCTGCCTTGGCTCTCTTTTTTTTCTTATTATCCTTTTGTTCTTTTCTTCTCTTGATATCCTTTTTACGGCTTTTTTGATTGTCCTCTTTCTTAGCTCTCATCTTTGATACAATATCCTACTCCCCGCACTGTCTGTATAATCTTTACATGAAATACGTCGTCAAGTTTGCTTCGAAGATATCTCACATACACATCAATAATATTGGTCTCCCCCATATAGTCATATCCGCACACTCTCTCAAGCAGCGTGTCTCTTGATATCACAATATTTTTATTTTCAAGCAGAACCTTTAACAGCTCAAATTCCCTGTGTGTAAGCTCTACCTGTTTACCGTCATAGGTTACTTCATAACGCTGTACGTCCATGCTCAGTTTTCCGACACCAAGCTGATTCTTTTCTGCGGAGGCTCTGCCGCCCCGCTTCTTAAGCGCAAGCCGGATACGCGCAAGCAGCTCCTCGATGGCAAAAGGCTTTGTCATATAATCATCTGCTCCGCCGTCAAGACCGGCAACCTTATCCATAACCTCATCTCTTGCAGTCAGCATTATGACAGGAATGTCAGATTTTTTCCTCAGGCGTCTGAGCACCTCAAAACCGTTCAGCTCCGGCAGCATCACGTCAAGCACCACCAAATCCGCCTTGCCGCTCTCTGCCTTTTCCAATCCGTCTCTGCCGTTTGCCGCTTTCATGACCTCATAGCCTTCATGCAGAAGCTCAAGCTCCAAAAAACGCCCGATTTTTTCCTCATCCTCAACAATCAAAATTGTCATTGCCATCGTGTCCCCATCCTATTCTTATCTGATATCAGCATCCGTGCTTGTCCCATATACATTAAAACGTCCAAGCAGACTGACAATCTGCATTGTCAGTCTGCTTGTCTCTCTATGAATGGCTTGCCTGAAAACCACTTCGCTGCGGCTTGATGCACCTCAGCCACTGCATTATTTGTTTTCTTCCTTAGATACTGCGCTGTTAAACTCGTTTTTGATATTCTCTGCTGCTTCTGCTGCGCCGTCCATCGCCTTGTTAATATCGATATCCACGCTTCTGATATCCGGTCCTGCAAAATGATACCGCATATTAAAGAACAATCCTACCACCAGCAGCGGAACCACCACCCAGAATGCACAGATGAGCAATACAATCAGCAGTGTAACCGGCACCCTGAAAATCTCTCTGTTGTCTCTCTCCACGCAGAAGCTGTTGTTATTTCCTTTCTCAATCCACTTCACACACCAGTTGCCAAAACGCTTGAGCGTATCGGTAAAGCTGCATTTGCCCTCTTTATCCTCCACCTCAATCTTCACCTTCTGAGCCTGTGTCGTATAGCTTGCACTATCCGGTCCGTTCACTTTGCCATTCTGTTCCAGATAAATCATTGCATCAAGAATATCCCAATTGCTGTATTCCAATGCCTGCTTTGCTTCCTCATAAGACACGTTTGCATGTTCTCTTAATTTTTCTACCTTTTCAAAATTATCCATTTCTTTTCTCTCCTTTTGATTACTCCTGATTCCAGTCAGCCTCCGGCTTCCTGTAACTGGTTCTGCACAACGCCCTCATATGTTCATTCCTATTTTCTTTTGTGCAGAGGTGTTTTTGTTTCATAGTATAGATGACCATACGGTCTGCCTTAATGGCTGGAGTTCTTTCCGCCATCTGATGATACAATCATAAGCGAACAATATTAAACAAAAATGCGGATAAGATTAAAAATAAATTAAGGTTAGCGTCAAATTCTAAGCCATCTAAAATACAAGAATAATCAATAACTATTCAGTACCCTCATAATTGCGGGCATCAAGTCATGCAAAACCGCTTCGTGGTGACTTGATGCCTAACGCAATTTACGCATTCTCACGCACTCCGCAGCAAGTGCATAGTGCTGTACTGAACAATTACAATAATCATTCAGTTTGACTGTAAATATCATAACATTTCCACCCTTGATTTTAAATCGTTTTTCCATTAACATGATATAATGTACGCGAAAGCAATGAGCAGTGCCGAATGTTGAATGTCAGAACGGCTGCTTGCAGACGTTTTTGACAGGAAACAGACGGATAGGGCGAAGCCCGTGAACGAGGAAATGCGAAGCATTTTCGAGTGACACTGCGAAGTTCATGATATAATGAGCGTTAGCGAGCGGGAACAGACAGGCTCTGCACAAGCGACTCTAAAATTGTATGAAAAGCGAGGTCCTATGAAACTTTATCTTGCCCCCATGGAGGGAATTACAACCTATATCTACAGAAATGCCTATGCCCGTTATTTTGGCGGCATTGACAAATACTTCACGCCGTTTATAGCCAGCAAAAAGATGAACCGCCGGGAACTGAACGAAATCCTGCCCGAGCATAATGCCGGAATTGTTGTCGTACCCCAGATTCTCACAAACCGCGCGGACGAGTTTTTGCAGATTACAGAAAAAATTGCTGAATACGGCTATGAGACGGTCAATCTCAATCTCGGCTGTCCCTCCGGAACGGTGACTTCAAGAAAGCGCGGTGCCGGCTTTTTGAGTGTTCCTGATGCGCTGGACAGCTTTCTATATGAAATATATGACAAATCGCCGCTAAAAATTTCTATTAAAACAAGAATTGGTATGGAATCGCTTGACGAGTGGGAGCATATACTGTCGATTTATCAGAAATATCCGATTGAGGAGCTGATTATCCATCCGCGTCTCCAGAAGGAGCTGTACAAATTCACGCCCCACAAGGAGGCTTATCTTACCGCCGCAAAAATGCTGCCGGAGATACCGCTTTGTTACAACGGAGACATCACCTCGGAAAGAAGCCTTCAAGCGCTGCTTGCAGTAAGTCCGCAGACAAGCTGTGTCATGATGGGACGCGGTATCCTGAGAAATCCCTCACTGACTGCACAGCTTAAAAAATCGGACTCCCAAACGCGCTGCACGAAAGATACGCTTAAAGCCTTCCACAATGAAATCTTTGACAATTACGCTGCACAGATGGCAGGCGAAACACCCACGCTTTTCAAGATGAAAGATTTATGGACCTACCTCAGTGAAAGCTTTCAGGAATCGGACAAGTATTTGAAAAAAATCCGCAAAGCCTCTGGTTATGCCGAATACAAGCTTGCAGTCAATACGCTGTTTCGCGAGTGTGAACTAAAATAGTGTACTGTTTGCCAGACAGTACACTATTGTCTTACAGCTTCCCATTACCCTTGTGTATATCTGGTCAGAAATTGTCTGGTACGCTCCTCACACGGGTGGTCAATCACCTGTCTGGGGTCGCCCTGTTCTACAATCACACCGTCGTCCATAAAGATAAGCTGGTCTGATACATCTCTTGCAAACGCCATCTCATGTGTGACAATAATCATCGTTGTCTTCTGCTCTGCAAGCCCCCGAATCACACTCAACACCTCTCCGGTAAGCTCCGGGTCAAGCGCCGAGGTCGGTTCGTCAAAGCACAAAATATCAGGCTTGAGCGCAAGGGCCCTTGCGATGGCAACACGCTGCTGCTGACCGCCGGAAAGCTGGTGCGGATAATGCTGTGTACGCTCCGAAAGCCCCATCTGCTTTAACAGCTCATATCCATGCGCATTAATCCTGTCAAGAATTTCCTTCCTGTGCTGCTTAAAATCCGGCTGCTCCTGCGCCAGGAGTTTTTCTGCCAGCGTCACATTTTCAAGCGCTGTGTATTGCGGAAACAGATTAAAGGACTGAAATACCATTCCAAAGTGAAGTCTTTTCATTCTTAAGTCCTTGTCCCTGATCTCAGATGATGCAGCAGCATCAAAAAGCGTCTCGCCCTTTACCGATATCGTCCCATGGTCAGGAATCTCAAGAAAGTTTAAGCATCGCAGCAATGTTGTTTTACCTGAGCCTGAGGAGCCGATAATGGCAAGCGCGTTGCCCTCCTCAAGAGAAAAGCTTACATCATGAAGCACTTTGGTGCTTCCGAAATGTTTTTCAATATTTTTCACTTCTAAAATCGCCATTTGATTCTCCTCACGCCGCTATTCACCCCTGCCATATCCGGCGCATTGTTTTATTTTTTCGGTAACTCTCCTCACGCTTATCGGAAATAATCGAGCTTTTTCTCAATATAATTAAATAATATCGTCAGGATACCGACAAACAGCAGGTAAAAAACTCCCGTGTAAAAAAGCGGCCATGTCAGACCTGCTGATTTCATAAAGGAATAGCCTGCAAAAGTAAGCTCATAAGCCGCAATAATGCGGGCAAGCGAGGTATCCTTCACCAGCGTGATAATTTCATTCGACATCGGCGGCACTACTCTTTTCATCATCTGCAAAAGCGTAATTTTGAAAAATATCTGGCTTTTTGTCATGCCAAGCACTTCTCCTGCCTCACGCTGTCCTTTGGGTACGCCTTCAATGCCGCCGCGAAAGATAACGGAGAAATAACAGGCATAGTTAATACTGAAGGCCACTACCGTAGCAGTAATGCGGCCTGCCTCGTCACCACTCCATATATTTTTTCCAAGCCACAGACCCGGACCATAAAAAATAATAATCAACTGCAGCATCAAGGGGGTACCCCGTATAATCCATACAAGCACCTGAACCAGATATCGAAGCGGTTTCCATCTGCTCATTGCGCCAAATGCCAGTACAAGTCCCAAAGGCAATGCAAAGATTAATGTCAATATAAAGATTTCAACCGTTGTTGCCAGTCCGCCAAGCAGCGACTGTGTTACATTCCAAAACATATAAAATCCTCAATTGTTATTTAGAAGAGACTACGACCACCTGTGCATTGTTGCAGTATGCATTGGTACATTCCATTGACTCCTTCACCTCATTGGTAAGTGTCATACCGTTCCATACGACATCAATGTTCTTTGAATTCAGCTCCATAATCTTGTTGTCCCAGTCTATCTCAACAAACTGCGCCTCAACGCCAAGCTTATCGGCAACCATGCGCGCCATATCTGCGTCAAAGCCAATCCACTCGCCGGAACCGTCCTTATAATCCATCGGTGCAAAGTCCGTGATGCCGACAATCAGAGTGCCCTTTTCCTGAATATATGCCACATCGCTGTCTTCAGCGGCGCTGTACTCTGCTGCTGCCTGCTCAACAAGGGATTCCTGCACACCGTATTTTGTCGCAGTCTCCTTCATGGAACCGTCCGCATAGCTTTCTGCAAACACAGCATTAATATAGGAAGCAAGGTCAGAACCCTTTCTGCATCCGACTCCATACTCCTCAGTCGTAAGCTTATCTGTATAAGTCATGTCAGGATAGCTTGTGCCGTCGCCAATCATGGCTCCTGCCATCAAAAGGTCGATAATTGCCGCATCAGAAGTGCCTGATGCAACCTCCATCAGTGCATCCGCCTGTGAAGCTACGGAATTGTATGTAAAGCCCTTATCCTGTGCTGCTGCTTCTCCTGCGGAGCCTGCCTCAACTGCATATACAAGCTCTTTGTCTGTCTGTGCTGCCTCCTCTGCCTTGTCGCCGCAGCCTGTAAGAGCTATACCCATTGTGAGCATAGCTGCCATCATCATTGCAATTTTCTTTTTCATAACCCATCTCCTCTGTTTTCTACAAAATAATTTTTAAAGACTTTGATATTTTATCACAGCATCACGCTAAAGTAAAGAGAAAATAAATGAACCACCGGATATTGACAGCAACGCTCCGGTGGTCTTATTATTTTATATTTTTTGAAAAGCTATGGAATTTACTCTACGGAGGACACGCAATTATGCATCAGCATCGCGATGGTCATTGGCCCTACTCCGCCGGGAACAGGCGTGATTGCGCTTGTGTGCGGTGCAGCCTTCTCAAAATCAACATCACCGCAGAGCTTATTGTTTTCATCTCTGTGAATGCCTACATCAATTACAACAGCCCCCTCCTTTATGTAAGAATCGTCTATCATTTTAGGCTTACCGATTGCTACAATCAGGATATCTGCCTGCTTTGTAATCTCTTTGATATTCCGCGTGCGTGAATGGCAGACTGTAACCGTACCATTTTCCCTTAGCAATAACAGTGCCATCGGTTTTCCGACAATGTTGCTGCGGCCGATTACAACGCAGTTCTTTCCTGCAATTTCCACGCCGGAACGCTTTAAAAGCTGGATAATGCCAAGCGGCGTGCAGGAAACATATCCCTTGCTTCCTACACAGAGTGCGCCTACGTTTTTCTCATGAAAGCCGTCCACATCTTTTTCCGGCGCTATGGTCTGAATCACTTTCTCCTCATCAATGTGCTTCGGAAGCGGAAGCTGAACAAGGATACCGTTTACCTTATGATCCGCATTCAGTTTTCTCACAAGCTCCAGAAGCTCCTCCTCGCTTGTCTCCTCCGGAAGCTCATAAGATAACGATTCAATGCCGATATAGGCACATGCCTTTTTCTTATTGCCGACATAGACACTTGATGCTGGGTCATTTCCTACCTGAATCACTGCAAGGCATATATTTTTGCCCTGTTCTTTCAATGATGCCGCTTTTTCTTTCAGCTCATCTTTTATCTCCTGAGAAATTTTCTTTCCATCTATCACTTGATACATCTTGGCATTCTCCTTTTGCTGCAACTGCACATAATTAATTATCCGCCGTCAGAACTTCCCATTCTGCCGGGAAGTCTGTCCGGCACATTTTTTTAATCATAACATGCCAAAAATACTTTCGCAATGGATTTCTTAATATTCCTCTTCCTCCAGCTTTTCCTCAATATCATTTACAGGCTTCTCAAGTCCGTCAATTGTAATATGGTTCTTCTCTGCATAATCCCAAAGCGCCGCGTGTATGGCTTCTTCTGCCAGAAGAGAACAGTGTACCTTTACCGGCGGAAGCCCGTCAAGCGCCTCCATAACAGCTTTATTGGTCACCTCAAGCGCCTGCTGTACGGTTTTGCCTTTTACAAGCTCTGTCGCCATGCTGCTTGTTGCGACTGCCGCACCGCAGCCAAAAGTCTTAAACCTCGCCTCCTGTATCACCCCATTCTCATCAATATCAAGATACATGCGCATAATATCGCCGCACTTAGCATTTCCTACTGTGCCGACTCCGCTGGGATTCTCTATCTCACCCACATTGCGCGGATTATTAAAATGATCCATTACCTTTTCACTGTACATGGTTCATACCTCCTTTTACAAAATCTTCATACAACGGCGACATGGAACGAAGACGCTCCACAATCTTTTTCAGCTCCTCTACCGTAAAATCAATTTCTTCCTTTGTGGTTGTCTCTGACAAGGTAAGTCTCAGAGAGCCATGTGCAATTTCATGCGGAAGTCCGATTGCCAGAAGCACATGTGACGGGTCCAGAGAACCGGAGGTGCAGGCGGACCCGGAGGATGCACAAATTCCCTGCTGGTCCAGCAGGATAAGAAGGGACTCTCCTTCTATAAACCGAAAACAGAAATTCGCATTGCCCGGAAGTCTCTTTACAGGGTGTCCGTTCAGCCTGCTGTAGGGAACCTCATCCAACACTCTCTGAATTAAATAATCTCTTAATTCTGACACTTTTGTCATATTTTCCGCAAGCTTCGCTGCCGCAAGGTCTGCCGCTGCTCCCATTCCCACAATGCCGGGCGTATTGAGCGTTCCGGCACGCCGTGAGCGCTCCTGTGCACCGCCATGTATATAAGAGCCGATGCGTACGCCCTTTCTGATATACAGGAAACCGATGCCTTTTGGTCCATGGAATTTGTGTCCGCTGGCGCTGAGCATGTCAATGTTCAGTTCGTCCACATTCAATGGAATATGTCCGTATGCCTGTACTGCATCTGTGTGGAACAAAATATTGTTTTTCCTTGCAAGTGCGCCGATTTCCTTTAACGGCTGTATCGTGCCAATCTCATTGTTTGCCGCCATAACCGTAATCAGAATCGTATCCGGTCTGACAGCCGCCTCCAGCGCGTCAAGCTTTATCACTCCATTCTCATCAACATCCACATAAGTAACTTCATATCCCTGTTTCTCCAGATACTGGCAGGTATGGAGTACTGCATGATGTTCAATCGTTGAAGTGATGATATGTTTTCCTTTATTCTTATAGGCCTCCGCTGCCGCCTTAATTGCCCAGTTGTCAGACTCGCTGCCGCCCGCGGTAAAATAAATTTCATTCGGCTGTGCGCCAATCAAACGTGCGGTCTTTTCCCTCGCCTCGTCCACAGCCTTCATAGATTTGCCTGCAAAGCTGTAAATCGCTGACGGATTGGAATACTGCTCGCAGAAATACGGCTTCATCGCCGCAAAAACTTCCTCTTCAACAGCAGTAGTAGCTGCATTATCAAGATAAATCATCTCATTTTCCTCCTTTTTCTTTTCCTACTTTTCATATAAAAATAGTAGAGTTATTGTGTGCAATAAAACATTATGATCAAAAAGCGCCTTTCCATTTTATACATTTTTGCAGATACGCTGTTTTCGCATTCATTGTATCTGCAAAAACGTGCGATTTCAGATATGCATTCATCTAAACAAGCTATATCACATAAAAATCAGACGCTTTTTCGCTCTCTATATCCAATAAATCCTGTATGGTTGTCGTGTCAATCACATTGTTGACCGCCTCATAGATGCGCTTGTATATCTCAACGGTTGCACATTTTCCCTCTCTTTCACAGGGAATCGCATTCTCCGTAAGGCATTCCACTGGTGCAAGGGAGCCTTCTGTCAGACGAAGAACCATGCCGACCGTATACTCCTTGGGCGCCCTCACCAACTGATAGCCGCCCTGTGCTCCGCGCGTGCTCCTGACGTAGCCTGCCTTATTGAGCACTGCAATAATCTGCTCCATATATTTTTCGGATATTTCCTGCCTTGATGCGATATCCTTCAGCTTAATCGTCTCTCCCATATGGCTTGCCAGGTCCATCATAATTCTCAAAGCGTAGCGTCCCTTTGTCGATATGGTCATAACCAGCCTCCTATGAATATATTGATATAACGTAATTGTTCAGTACAGCACTACGCACTTGCTGCGGAGTGCGTGAGAATGTGTAAATTGCATTAGGCATCAAGCCACCACGAAGTGGTTTTGCATGACTTAATGCTCGTAACTATGAGGGTACTGAATCGTTACGATATAACAATATATATCACTTATTTCCTAGAAAGTCAATATTCTTTATATGAATTGTTGTAACTAATGTAACAGTTCTGTCTTTTATGCATTAACATTCGGACGAAACGCGTCCATGGACAGCAGAACTCTGCTACTGCTCTTTCGCAATCTCATCGTTGATAATATCTTCTGATTCAGCCATTGCCTGAAGTGTGAGCGCAAGCAGCTTATCAAGCTCCCACCCAAGCTGCTCTGCCCCTCTCTCAATGACTTCTCTTGAGCAGCCGGCAGCAAATCCCTTGCTTTTATACTTTTTCTTCAGTGACTTTAACTCCATATCTTTTGTGCTTTTGGAAGGACGCATAAGCGCTGCTGCCCAGATAAGACCGGTTAGCTCGTCTGCCGCAAACAACACTTTTTCCATCTCATGCTCCGGAGCCACATCTATTGTCGCACCGCACCCTACCGTAATTCCATAGCCGTGCGATACCACTCCGTGAATGATATCCTCACTGACTCCTGCTTCCCTTAAAAGCTCAGGCGCTTTCAGACAATGCTCCTCAGGATATAATTCAAAATCGATATCATGAAGAAGTCCGATGATTCCCCAATATTCTGCATTATCACCATATCCGAGTTCTCCTGCAAACCACTTCATTACAGCCTCCACCGTGAGGGCATGCTGAATATGAAAAAAATCTTTATTGTATTTTTTTAGAAGCTCATATGCGTCTTCTCTGGTTATCTGTCCCATTTTGCCAACCTCCTGCATTTCTAACACTAATATACAGGGACAGCACGCCCCCGTATATTTCTCTTCTGTAACGATTCAGTACTCTCATAGTTACGAGCATCAGGTCATGCAAAACCACTTCGTGGTGACTTGATGCCTGACGCAATTTACGCATTCTCACGCACTCCCCCAGCAAGTGCGTAGTGCTGTACTGAACAATTACTCTTTTCTTATAAAATTTTCTTATAAAATATTTTTGATTCTGTCCAGCGCTTCCTTCAACACAGACCTTGGGCATGCGACATTGATCCGCTGGAAGCCATTACCTATCTTACCAAATATTTTTCCGCTGTCAAGCCACAGCCTTGCATCATATATCATTCTTCTGTCCAGCTCTTCCGGATCAATTCCGGTATCCCTGAAATCCAGCCAGACAAGATAGGTTCCTTCTGTATCTGTCATTTTTACTTTTTTTAAATTTTTATTGACATATTCCTTTACAAACCCGATATTTCCCTTAATATATGTGATGAGCGCCTGATACCATTCTTCCCCATCTTTATACGCTGTCTCTGCTGCTATCAATCCAAGGACACTGAGCTGACTGATTCCTGCGGCATCAACCTGCTTTTTAAATTTTGATTTCAATGCTCTGTTTGGAATGAAAATATTAGAAATCAGCATGCTTGCAAGATTAAATGTCTTGCTGGGAGAAGTACATATGATGGAAATGTCCTCGTATTCTTTTTTCAGTGATGCAAAGACGTGATGCTCTCCCCGAAAAATAAAATCATGATGTATTTCATCGCTTACAACGATGACGCCGTATTTCAGGCAGATATCTCCAAGTCTGATTAATTCCTCCTTTGTCCACACCCTTCCGACCGGATTGTGCGGACTGCAAAGGAAAAACAGTTTTATCTGATTATCCTGAATTTTCTTTTCAAAATCCTCAAAATCAATATGATACCTGTTATCGTCTCCAAGATACAAATCATTGCTTACAATCGTTCTTCCATTATCCGTAATAACCTCCGAAAACGGATAATATACCGGCTGCTGAATCATCACCTTGTCGCCTTCCTTCGTATATGCCTTGACTGCCATCGCAAGCGCAAATACAACCCCTGGCGTTTTGATAAGCCAGCTTTCCCCGGGCAGCCATGCATGGTGCTTTTTCATCCAGTCTGCTACAATTTCAAAGTATTCTTTCCCGACCTCGCTGTACCCAAATATCGCCTCCTGCGCTCTCTTTACTAACGCATCTTCCACATAGGAAGATGTCTTAAAATCCATGTCTGCAACCCAAAAAGGAAGCACATCCTCCGGCAGTCCTCTTTGCTTTGCAAAATCATACTTTAAACAGTTGCTGCCTCGCCTGTCTGTCACCTCGTCAAAGTTTATATTTCTTTCCGGCATATCATCCCTCTTTTCCTGCTTACTGTATTATTTGTAATCTCCGGTACTCTGACCGGCTGCTGGCTGCGCACCTTAGCCTGCAGGCAGTCACGATCATAGGATACATTCATTTCTGCATGGCTAAACTGTTGCATACATATTTGTAGATAAGTATTTGAATGCGTTGTCTGCCAGAATGACTACGATATTTTTTCCTGCGGCTTCCGGTCTTCTTGCAATCTGCGTTGCAACCCAAAGCGCTGCTCCGGCGGACTGTCCGACAAAAAATCCTTCCTTGCTGACAAGCTTTCTTCCTGTCTCATATGCATCTTCGGCAACGACATCAAAACATTCATCATAGTATGTATTGAACTGACTAAATAATGCAGGAACCTTATCCTCAGGCACTCCGTCAAACTTTAACACGCCGTCAATTGTATTTCTATCCGGAAATGCTGGGTCCTTTAAGGACTGCCTGGCGGGCTGGGCTCCGATAATTTTTACGTTCGGATTCTTTGTTCTCAGATAAGCAGACAGTCCCGATAAAGTACCTCCGGTTCCTACCAACTGCACAACATAATCCACCTTTCCGTTCGTATCGTCCCAAATCTCCGGACCGGTTCCGATAATGTGCGCCCTTGAATTTGCCGGATTGGAGCACTGATTGATGTAAAACCACCCTTTTGATTCTGCAAATTTGCCCATTACATCTTCTAAGCCTGCCAGTGAGAGTCCGGTTTTTAACATTTCGGCAAAACCGGGAACATCTGTTACCTGCAAAAGTTCAGCGCCTAATGCTCTTAAAATTTGCGAACGCTCTACGGAAACTCCCGGCTGAATAACTGCTACGTAATGATAACCTTTTGCATTTGCAAAAGTAGCGGTGCCAATACCTGTATTTCCGCTTGTGTAATCTACAATCGTCATTCCCGGCTTCAGCTTTCCTTCATACTCCGCCTCCAAAATCATGTTGAGAGCGGCTCTGTCCTTTACGCTTCCCGACGGATTAAAATATTCAAACTTTCCTAAAATATGTCCGCCAACACCCTCTGCTTCTTCATATCGATGTAATCTTACCAATGGTGTTTTTCCAACTAATTCAGTGATTGAATCATATATTTTTCCCATAATACGCCACCCTTTCTGTCTGCCTTTCACAATCGCTTTTACAGATAATTATATTCCACAAGTCCTACATATTTTTCATTTTTTAATACCCCGACTAAGGATAATAAGCTCCATGCATTCCCTGCCGTACCGATATACAGTCCCGAATAAGTATGCACATCCTGCGGAATGGTTCTCCACCAGTTTCCAAGCCATCTCCTCGAATTTCCAAGCTTATAAATATCATCCGGGCTGTCATCTGCATGTGATTGTCCGATAACGGTTCTGGCAGTGCGTTTCGCATAGTTTAAAAATTCTTCTTCCCCGGTCAGCTTATATACGGATATGAAATGCTCCAGCAATCCCGGTGTACCGCAGCATAATGCCTGACTTCTCCAGTATCCCCGTGAATAATTCTCAGGAGCGCCGGCTTCAATAATGCCTCTTGAAAGCTTCTTTACCCAGTCCAGATAGTTTTGATCCTTCGTAATGGCGTATAATGCTTCAAACAATAATGCTGTTCCAGCCGGTCCATGGCAGGTGCTAAGATAATAAAATTCTGTAGAGGGTCCTCTTTCCAGACTATCCAAATAGGGAACAAGTACCGCATTCTCATCGCCTACCGCAATCCCCTGAATATATGCTGCTGCATCTTTTGCCGCCTGCAAAAAGACTTCGTCCTTTGACGCCTTATAAAGAATGGTAAAAATCCAGCCTACACCGGAAGTACCATGTGCAAGATTTACCCAGAACACATCAGCAGGGAAATCAATGATTGTCAAATCTACAACATTCCAGTACTTACCGCCATTTGGTGCATCTTTCCCTTTTGCAACGATATAATTTCCTAAGGCTTTCGCCGCATCTAAATATTTATTGTCCTTTGTCAGCTCCCATGTTGAGACAAGATAAGTAACAAATCCTGCATCTCCGCACAAATCATTTTGCTCGCTCCAATAGATGCCCTCCGGCGCCTCCTTTGCTGCAGCTAACAAATCGTCAGCGGCCTTTATGACATAATCCTTATACTGTTCCTCTCCTGTTACCTCGTAGAGCTTCAATACAAGATAGGCGCTTCCTGTAGGGCCATTGTAGTAGCCTGTTGTCCAGCCCGGCATATTTTTTACATGAACAAGCTTATCTTCTGTACCCTTTGCATGATTCAATGCATTTTCATAAAACGCTGTTCCTTCATCCGTCGCTATAATGTCATCTGCAGCCGCCCTTGCTTCCAGCAGATATTCTTCCTTCCCTGTCACCTGATACAAACGCAGATAAAATAATCCGACACCAGCCGAACCGCCATACAATGCCTTTTCTGTCAGCATCGGATAGTCTGAAAAATCCTCCGTGGAATCCGGACTCTGGTCCCACCGCTTTCCAAATGGTGTTATTTTCTCCGTTGTTTTAATCCATCTTGCCGTCTCCTCTGCGATAGCGATATAGTCCTCTGTTTGATATGCTTTAAATAAATAATTCCTTGCCATTTTATCTCTCCTTTTCCCATCTGATAAGTATGCTTTTCATGTCTGTAATACTATCACATCTTATCCCGTTTGTATAATCTTGCTTTTCTATGTGTATCTATAGGAAAAGGCTATAACCTTACCTCTATTCCAAAACCATTGCCTTATATCTCGCCAAAATCTCAATATATTTTTGCCCTATCTCACTGATGACTGCCGCTTTTCTGGCAATATATCCGATCGTCATCTTTTCATCCGTCTTCAGCTTGACTGCACAATAATCCGAACCGTTTAACTCCTCGCATATAATGCCGGAGCACAGCGTATATCCGTTGATTCCAACCATAAGATTCAGCAGAGTCGCCCTGTCATTTGCGCGAATCAGTCTCTTATATCCGTAGGTGCTGAGAACCTCCTCTGCAAAGTAAAAGGAATTGTAATCGCCCTGTGCAAATACCAGGCATGGATACTCATCCAAATCTTCAATCGTGATTTCCGTCCGGCTGGCTAACGGATTTTTCTTGCTCATATAAGCATAAATGCTGCACTCAAATAATGGTGTAAATTCCAGTCCGTCCTCATGGAATACCTTTTGCAGAACTGTTTTGTTAAAATCATTTAAGTATAAAACGCCTATCTCGCTTTTCTGATACTTCACGTTATCTATCACTTCATGTGTCTTTGTCTCGTGTATTTCAAACTCATACTCATCAAAACCATATTGATTCATCAATTCTACAAATGCATTGACAGCAAATGTATAATGCTGCATTGATACATGAAAGCTTCTTTTGCCATTCGTTTTTGATATATACTTCGCATCGAGCAAATCATACTGCTCTACAACAGATCTTGCATAGCCCAAAAACTCCGCTCCCTTTACTGTTAAGGATACGCCGCTTTTGGAACGCAGGAAAATGTCAAATCCAAGCTCCTGCTCCAGCGCATGCAGTGCAGCCGTCAGGCTTGGCTGTGAGATAAATAATTTTTTTGCAGCTTCATTCAAAGAATTTTCTTTTGAAATAGCTATAACGTATTTTAATTGATTCAATGTCATTTTTTAATCGCTCCCATTTGTAATGATTACCAAAAGCCCTGCAAGCAGTCCCAGTAAAACCGGCAGCATCATCGTCAGCACTGACATGACAGCTCTGTTTCTTTTGTAAAAGCGCCGGTTTTTCGTATCAATAATGACTTGGACGATTCCCTGCAGAACGCACAGAAGAATTGTGATGGTTACCACCATGCGCACAGGATATGTCATCTCATTTTCCTCCCCGGCAGCATCGCTCACCGTTACGGTTCCTATGCGTTCCATCTCAAAGTCAAAAGTAGTGCCTGCTGTAAGCTGCCTTTCAAAGCTGTCCTCAACCTTTCGATGAAGCGCCTGTGTGTCTGCTCCAAGCGATGCAATAACGCTGTTCTGCGCAATATAGTCCTCATACCACCGTAGGGAAACCTGTCTGAAAATCCTTTCAAACAGAACCTCATTGACTATGGGCACCGCCACCGCGTCAACGTCCTGATAAACATGCACGGATTTGTTTGCCCTGCGTGTAATGATATCCTCTGTCAAGTCCCCGGGAAGAAGATATCCGCACTCTATGTCGCCTGCAAGCACTGCCTTTTGAAGCTGCTGCGTATCGTCAAATATTTCAAATCTGACAAGTCCGTCATACGCCTCAAGCAGCGCTGCATACTCACCGGATTCATCGCAGACTCCAACCTGAATCTGCGTTTTCGACCTTTTTTCCGCTCCTGCAATGACCATCGACAGCACCACCGTAAGTCCCATACATAGCCAGATGCTTTTTTTGTGCAGAAGGCGGCGCAGCAGCACCATACAAAGGGACGGCACATGCATATGGGAATGCATTTTTTTATGTCGAAGCTCTGATTGTTTTCGTTCACCTGTCCGTATCAGCACAAGTGTCACAGCAAACAAAATCAAACTCCATATCAATAGTCCCTTCGCCACATGCGGAAGCTGCCTTGTCTCACCTGTAAGAAATGCGGTAAAGCCTGCCTTGATAAAGGCTGCCGGAAGCAGCTCCCCTGCCTTGTTGATTGCCTCCGGCAGTAAAACCGCGGGAATCAGACAACCCGATGCATATGCCTGCAGCAGCGCAGATATTCCGATTACCACAACAGCGGATTCCTGTTTTTCTACCAGCTGATACCAAAACATATGGTATACCGCAGCAAACATGATAACCAAAATAAGACTGATGCTTCCCCTTATGGTCAGTTTTACAGTCACTAAATCCCTTATTGCCGGAATAAACAGCAGCGCAAGCGGCAGCAAGGTTGTCAGAAACAGCAGAGCGCCTCCTGCAAGGCATCTGTCCAAAAGCTGCGCAGCATACCCTACTCCAATGCGTTTTGCTGTCATTGTCTGCTGTATGCTTGTCCTTTTGCAAAAACTTCCGATAAAAAGCCCTGCAAGCAAAATATATATCGTGAAAAGCGCACTTCCATAATATACTGCATAGGTATCCGTTCCTGTGACAGAAAGATTTTCAATATGAAACAGGTCTTCTCTTTTTGTTGCAATGCTGAGGTTAAACCGGTTAATATCATCATACATTGTCTGAACAAAATCGCCGGTCACACTGCTGCCTGCGTCATAATCCCTTGTCATTTCCTCAAGAATCACGGAAACTGCATAGATTTCCGCCTGTGCCGTTGCGAGCATTCCCATACCTGCTGATGCCAGCTCCTCAAAAAGCATAGTTCCTACGGCATAAAGCCCTCCTGCACTATCCCCTGCCGGCAGATAAAGCCTGGCAGGCGTATTTCTTCCTGATAGGATTTCATTTATCACATCTTGGGGAAGAACAATCAGTGCAGACAATTCTCCTTCGTTTAAAAGCTTCCTGCCCTCCTGCTCCGAGACAGCTTCCAAACTGCATAAGCTTTGGACAGATTCCATATTTTGGATATATGCTATGGCAAAGTCTGTCAGCATATTCTCCTCTGCCACATAACCGATGCGCAGCTTCTGCGTATCACTTTGTGTCTCCTGCAGGCTCTTGATGCAAAAAGCAATCACACCGACTGCTGCCAGGCATACAGTTATCAATATGATTGCTTTTTTTAAAATGAAAGGCAGCATAAAAGCTGCCCTTTTATATTCCATTTTCAGCCAAACGGCATGTTTTTTCCTGTTCATAAATTTATTTCCATTGTAACGATTCAACTTGATGCCTAACACAATTTACACATTCTCACGCACTCCGCAGCGAGTGCGTAGTGCTGTACTGAACAATTACTTTCCATCAATATTTTATTCTGCAGGCATTCACCCATGATTTATCCTTTCCACAGGAAGCGCTACTCAAATGCGGATAAGATATCGTATAACAGATACTCAATTTCGGACTCTGTCATCTCAAGAAGATTTGCTGCGCTTTCCGGAACCTCAATCTTCTCTGTTGTCGGTTCCATCTCGAATGTTCCGCTCATGATAATAAAATCCTGATTATCAATGCTTAATACTGCATTATTGACGCGGAAGCTGTATCCCTCGTCCTGAGTCATCTCCGTGTATGCTCCGTCTGCATTGAGTTCCATGACAGAACCGTCTGATTCAATCGCTATTTGCATCTCATAGGACTGGTCACTGTAATCCCATTCGTTTATATATGTAAACGAAATATCATTTTCATGGCTGTTATCCTGAAGCACTACGGACAAATCCTCACTGTAAAGCGCCTCTGTCACACTTGCCTGCCTTGAGATACCCAGATATGCAACCTGCTCCCCTGACCTTACATAGATGCCTCCTTCTGTCTCATCCAGCGCGCGCACCTCACCGGTAAAGCTGATATCTACAGCTAATGCATCAATATCTGTATACTGGCTGCTTACCTCCAAGTCATAGGGAGTCGCGATATTGACGATGCGTCCTTTGCTGTCCATATAAAAGTCCAGCACATAATCCTGCTCAAACCTGATGGACATCAGTTCCTCTATGGCTTTGTCTGCCTCTGCCTTGAATTCCCCGGCATCTCCATAATATGACTGCATATCAAGGCAGGCTGCAATAAACTCCGAATAAGCGGCGCTTGCAAGAATCTGATTCTTAAATTCCTCAATCGCTTCGTTGTAAACGTTCTGGGGGATTGTTACCCGTACTCCGCTGCAGCTTACATTTTTTTCTCCAATCCTGAAATCCTTCTTTTCCTTGATAAAGCTATATTCCGCCGCAGCTTCCAATTGATGATCAAAATTGCTGAATATCTCCGAAAGCTCCTGCTCAAGCTCTTTATCGTCCTCCATCTCTGCAAGCTCAAACAGGGAATCCGAATAATTCTCAGGAATCTCCACTCCCAGCAAATCCGCCCATGCGGAATTTGAGAAATCTTCTGCAAAATTTTCCAAGTCAAGGCTGTAAACCTCATCCTGGAATACAAGCGGTGCACTGATATAAAGCATTTGATCATCTGTGACGATGCTTCCCAAATCCATGTAAAATCCTGATGAACCAACCTTTAAATCATACTTTGCCTGCTTGTTTGCGCTATCAGTGACAGCATCTACCACAATACTGAAATTATCGAAGCTGCCTGCCGCATTGGGGTCCGTAAACGATAAAGCTGCATTGACATGTGCCGGATCGCCGCTCATAATCTCACTGAATGCAGTAAGCGCATTTTCCTGAAAAGCAGAATTCGAATAGGCGTCCAATTCCTCCGACATCATCTCCATACCTTTTGCAAGCTGCTCTTCGGGATTGCCGTCAAAACGAGATTTTGACAAAAATACACATATTACAATCACCAGTATTACTGCGGCCGCTGCAATCATGCCTGCAATCACACCTGCTTTTCTCTTTTTCGGCTTGACCGGCTGCAGCTGCCCCGGTAACAATCCGGGCTGCATTTGCGGCTGATACTGATAATTGGGCTGACCATAATAGCCGGATGGATTTCCATTGATTCCGGCATTCGGTATTCCCTGATTCATATAGCCTGAGCCATTTTGCAGAATCGGTTGATTATGAACTGTCTGCTGCGGCTCCGGCGTTTTTTCCAGCCGTACGGGTGTCCCTGCACTTTCCTGCGGCTCTGACGCTTTTTCTAACTGCACCGGAGCTGCTGCGCTTTCCTGCGGCTTCTCCGAATCATTAACCTGCGCCTGCTGCTGCCCATACACTGATGAATTTCCTGTTCCATCTGTCTGCGGCTGCGGTTGGCTGCCGTACGGTGAGTCTCCGTATATGGAACCGTTCTGATTGGTCACAAAATTGTTGTTTTCTTCCACTTTTATATTACTCCTTATTGCTTATCTGGTATTGTAACGCTTCCCCCCGCAGAGTATTGCTTATTTCCCTGCTGACTCCTTTGGTCAATGTATATAACTTATCACATAACTCCAAATCTGTCTCATCATGTGTAGCAAGAAGAATCGTGCCTCCATACTGCTTATACCTGTTAAGATGCCTTCTGATATCAGCCTTTCCCGGCAGGTCAAGCGCCGCCCCCGGCTCATCAAGTATCAGTATCGGGGGATTTCCTGCCAGCGCACATCCTATGCTCACACGCTTCTTCATGCCTCCCGAAAGTCTTCCGGCCTTGAGACGGCACATCTGTTCAATTCCAAGCTTATGCAGAAAGCCCTGTTCAAGCTCCTGCTTCAATGCTCCTGCATCCTGATACCACAAGCGCAGATTATCCATCACACTAAGCTCCGGTATCAAATTATCCTCCTGCGGCACGTAACCAACGTATGCCTGAAAGAGCCGCCTGCCCCCACGTCCTGCTGCCTGCTGCCCGTCAAAAAAGATATCTCCTCCGCCTGCTTTTCTCAGACCTGCAAGGATATTGAAAAGCGTAGACTTGCCGCATCCGTTTGTCCCTACGATGCCGATACACTGTCCTGTCTCTGCTGCGATATTCACATCGCAAAGCACTTTTTTTCTCCCATATGAGCTAACAATATGAACTGCAAGTAAACGCTCCACTTCAAGCCTCCAAACAGCAGCAGTCCGCCTTATGGCTTTCTGCGGCTCCCAATATTACTATGTATCTGTCTGCTGATACGCTAATTCGATAAAATCTGTTTTTCGAAATCTTCGAAGTTCATCTGTGAATAAGCTGTATCCAGCTCTTTGTTATTCCATGCGCTGCCGCTCTTCTTTCCACTCAGTTTTGTCGGTTCGTTATAGCCGTTTTTCAGAATCGTAAGCACATATCCGACCTTGTTGTCCACATTCTTTTTCAATGTGTAGGACAGAATTTCAAAAAGCTGCTCATGCGTACGGTCATTTGCCTTTGCCGTACGCAGGATATCTTTCGCTTCCTTGAGGCTGCAGTCAAATGCATCGATGACTTCCTGTTCCTCCTCAGTGGCAATCTCAGACTCACCGTTTTTCCCAATTGTCTCATACTCGACCACAGTACGGTTTCTCTTGACTCTTTTGACTTTAAAACGTACGGCGCTGATGCTTCGTTGACCGCTCGGGAGCTTTTCGTGAATCAATTCATATTCAAAAGAAATGTCTGTATTTCCATTAATCTCCTCATATGGCTTATCGAGAATTTCACGTTTTACATTTCCATTCGCATAGGAATCCGGTATCTTCATCATTTTTCTAAGCTCATCAAAAGATACAATAAAAGTTCCTCCGTTGAACGTCTCTTTGTCCTTCAATAGATAATAAAGCCGTTTTGAATATTTTTTTGTGAGATTTAAAGGATATTCGATGCGGTAATATGCCCCCTGCTTCGCAGACATAATCATCTCTTTTACCTCCGGATGGAGGTCCAGCACAATCTTGCTTCTGCTCTCATCTCCGCGCTTTTTCTGATATTTTATCTTACTGAACCACGGATAATAGATATCTGTTCCTTCGTCTTCCTTAAGCCGGAAGCCCAGTCCTTCAAATTTTTTTACAGCCTTTTGCAGATAGTTGTATGCATTTGACTCATCCTGAAGATTATAGAGGTGCTTTACATCGCCGATATTGATTTCATAGCGTGTGTTCTCCTCCGTATCATCTCCCTCGCCGACAATGCCGAGCAATATATCAAGGATATCATTCTGCCTTCTGTCAAGGTCATATCTTGCTTCAATGATGGTCTGGGGTCTGAATGCGACCTCTGTTCCGCCCATTTTCTTCTTACGATTCATTAAATAACCTCTTCCTTCTATGTTCCGGACCACTGCCCGGATGCCCATATGGATAACTGTTTTACCATATACTTTCTATAATAATCTAAATTTAAGGTTTACGCAAGCCGTTGACAAAATATTTGTGCAGCAGAGGTGACAGTGCAGCCGGAGGGATATTTTAATCAGGACGAAGGGCGGCAGTTCTATGCCGCCCTTCTGTGTACTGACAACTGTCCGGCTTTACGGTTTCGCTGAACAGAAAACTGCAGATAGTATCCCGTAGAATGCCTCGGTGGAGAATGGTGATATTTCCTTATACGATGATAGATACCCAGGAGTAAATTTGCATGGACGCAAATTTAGGCGAGACGGAGGCATGGATGCCGACTCGAGCCGGCTCCGTCCTCATTCGGAAGCCTTGATTCATCGTATTAGGAAATTCCCATTCGAAACCAATGGCAGCCGGAGGGATACTATCTGCAGTTTTCGTCCGGATAGGAATGCATCAAAGGCTGAACTGCTGCCAGTAATGGCAGCGGCTCAGCCCCGACTGTCCTGCGTCTTCCCATAACGCACCTCTTCATATTTTGTATGGAGCAGCTTCATTTCCTCATCACCCTTTAAGCCTGCCCCATCCTCAATCTCTAAGGGTGTCTCATATGGTTTGGGTATATCTTTTCTGTGCCTGCGGATTGTCCTTCGGTATCTGCGCCGTATCTTTTCCGCTTCACTTTCCATACCGCGCAGCCGTTTCAAACCCACAAGCTCTTCTTTAAAAGAACTTTCCTCATCTTTAATTTCTTCAATGACATCACCGTTTTCATCAAGATTGTTTCTAAAATCCAAAAGCACCTGCCGCACAATCTGAAAGATTCCGTAGAAAAAAGCCAGAAGGCACGCGATGCCGATTACCCAAAATACTGTGTTTATGAAGACAGAAGGCTCCGGTGTCGGTTCTCCGTCATTGAAAAGCTCCAGCATATCCGCGCCCCCTGCCGCTGAACCCAAAAATTCACCGTCGCTTTGATACTGATAAGACACCGGCCCCACATCGCCGAACCAGTCCCGTACATCCGTATACTGCCTGTACTCCGACATAAAGACGGCCGGAAGCATTCCGACAAAAAGCAGAAGCAAGAACATCAAAAGCATCATGGAGCTGATACCATACAGGCGCTTTTTAGGGATTCCTTGGGTGCGGCGGTTCTGTTTCAAATATGCCTGTGTCGTGCCGCAATGCGTATAGACTAATGATATCAGCAGATATACAATCGCGCTGAAAAATGCCATATCACACAGTTCCTTTGAATCAAAACCGATGCCAAATACATATACTGCTGCAAAATACCATACAAGGGAAGGCGTCGGATGATTCAAAAAGCTTGTCTCCTGCCCCGCAAAAGGGTCACTGCCTTTTTGATACTGCACTTCCCTCAGCCTGTCCCGAAACCGCTTTACGGCAAGCATAAGGGTTTCTGCAAGCATTCCGACACAGTAACATAACTGATATGCCTCAAGGTGATTTTGGGAGTCGAGCGCCCATGGCAGCAGTCCTGTCACACACCCGACACATGCCAGCAATGCCGCGCATATTGTCAGATACGCAACAAAACCTTTGGCGTGCCTTTGCGCCTGCTCCGTCACAATAACAGGCACCGCCACCAGCAGGCATTTCATGTAAAAGATTCCTGCTCCCTTTGGATCAGCAAGCCCTGTCACGGCATACAGAATCGGAACGGGAAGCGCAAAGACCAGTGCAGCATGAACATACTCTGCCAGCTTCAAGCCGCGGGTTAAAATCATGTTCTTTCCACCTCCTTAACCAATACTCGTATATTTTTCCTGCTTTTTGCAGAGTACTCCGAACTCTTTTTATCCCCCCTGAAAACCGGCATCACAATCAAGACCTGATACGCTCCGGTGCATTCCTCAATCTGCTCCATAAGCTGATCATTGAGATTTTTCGTAATCACAATCAGAACCGTATCTTCCGAAATCGGCTTGGTCAAAAAGTGCTCTGCAAAGCACCTGTAAAGCAGCTTCCCGAAATCCTCAGTCCCATTTTCCTTTTTGTACTGTGCAAGCGTGCGCTCCAGACTGATAAGTACACTTTTTCTGTTCGTCGGCATTAGAAGCGTGTCCGCCTTCGTTCCATTCTTTCCATTATAAACAAAGCCTACCTCCATGTTCTGCCTCAGCAGCTTTCTGATTATGGTTGCTGCCATCGCAATGCTTTCTTCTACCAGGTCCTCATATTTTAAGATGCCTGTGTCTTCCACATCTAAAAAAATCATCGCCTTTTGGGACTGCACAGAATCAAACGTATTTACCATGAGAGCGCCTGTCTTGGCGCTTGCTTTCCAGTTGATGGTTTTCATCGGGTCATCCGTCGTGTAGTTTCGTATGGTGCGGAAGGCAAACGGGTCCTCATAAAGCCTTTTTGCACATTGCTGTGTGCCGATCATGCGTTCACAGGCATTCATTATTTCTGACACATCTGTCATTTTAGGATAAACATAGATGCCTGCTGATGTCCCTATTCCTTTGCTGTAATGTTTACGATACAGCAGCGTATAGGTGGTAATGTCAGCGTCACTCACTTCATATTTCCCGCGCTTTGTACATTTGACCGGAATTTCTCTTGTAATCTTCTGTCTGCCAAGCACGGAGAAGATATCTCTTTTATAGATGTAATCACTGACATTGGTATTCTCTATATCCGTGAAATCAAGCTCCTTTTGCGTATGAAATCCCACTTCGAGAACGGGAACCGCCATCCCTTTTCTGTTCTCGATCATTTCATAAAGCTTTGTCTCCTGCCCTGCATACACGGCATCATTGTCAAACCACAGCTCTACAGCAATATCTTTTGACCATTGGGATTTGTAGTACAGCTCCCACAGCGTACTGACAAGAAAAATCCCCAGCAATAACAGTATTATCATCTTTTTGACCAGTCCTCCGTCGGCAGTTCGGCACTGTTTAAAATCCCTGTCACAATGGATGTCTTCTGTGCTTCCTCAAGTTCACCAATGATTCTGTGACACAGGACAGAATACGCCACTTCTTTAATGTCCTCGGGCACAACAAAATCCCGTCCCTGCACCAGTGCATATCCCTGCGATGCGCGCAGCAGTGCAAGCGTTCCGCGCGGACTTACCCCTGTCCTGTTCTTTCTGGTCGCCTGGACAAGCGACACGATATAGTCTCTCAGATCATCATGAACATATACCTGACGGCAGGTCCTTTGCAGCGCCCTGATATCCTCCTGACTGCATACTGCTCCGATTTCTGCAAGCGGCTCTGCATTGATAAAGCGGTCAAGCATCTGACGTTCTTCTCTGCTGCTGAGTCCGCCCATATTGATTTTCATAATGAAACGGTCAAGCTGCGCCTCCGGCAGCGGAAAGCATCCGATTGTCTCCACAGGATTCTGCGTGGCTATGACAAAAAACGGCGTCTCCAGCATCCTTGTCTCTCCGTCCACTGTCACCTGTCCCTCCGCCATGCATTCCAAAAGGCTTGACTGCGTTCTGGGTGTGGCACGGTTAATCTCATCTGCAAGTAAAATATTGGTAAATACCGGTCCTTTCTTAAAAGTAAATGCCGCCTTCTCCTGATTAAAAAATGACAGTCCTGTCACATCGCTCGGAAGCAAATCCGGCGTAAACTGCACTCTGTCAAATTTACAGCCCATTGACTTCGCAAGCGCTCTTGCAAGCACTGTCTTGCCTGTTCCCGGAACATCCTCCAAAAGCACATGCCCTCCTGCTGCAAGCGAGGCAAGCAGCAGTCTTGTCACCTCTTTTTTCCCGACGATTACCTTTGCTACATTTTCTTCTATATTTGATAAAATACTGTTTATTTCCATATATTACCTCACTTACGGCTTTTTCTATATTATAAAAGTACTCCATACGCAGCCGAAAGTCAACGCCCGTCTGAGAATGAATCTTTACCCTGATTTTTCCTTTGAAGCCAGCCTATCGACAAATCCATCGCAGCGCAGCATGCCTCTGTCCTGTCCAGTGCATTCAGCATGACAAAGTCATGTATGATGCCCTGCACCCTTACCGCTGTTACATTGACACCTGCACACCGCAGCTTTTCCCCGAATTTTTCTCCCTCGCTGCGCAGTACATCTGCCTGACCGTTTACAATCATTGTATCAGGAAATTTCTGAAAACATTCTGCATCCGCCTTCAAGGGAGATGCCAAAATATGATTTCTGTCCTTTGAATACGGTGCGTACTGCTGCCAGAACCACTTCATTCCTTCCCGATATAAATAATAATTTTCAGCAAACTGACAATAAGACGGAGTGTTAAAACATGCGTCCGTTACAGGATAATACAGAAGCAGTTTATGGATATCGGGACCGCCCCGCATTTCTTTCATAAGCGTCATAGCGATTGCCATGTTACCGCCAACACTGTCTCCTGCAATCGTCAGCGTATCCTGATTGAATTCCATGCAATGACCATCAAGTATTTTCCACAAAGAGGAAAAAAGAAAGAAACATTGTTCAATGGCAACCGGATATTTTGCCTCCGGTGCAAGAGCATACTCCGGGAATACAACGAGCGAACCGGTTCTTGCTGCCAGTTCTCTTACCAGCTTTTCATGCGTATGAAAGCTTCCGAAAACCCAGCCTGCACCATGAATATAGAAAATAACATCTCTGATACTGCCTGCACCTTCCGGTCTGACAAAATATACCCTGACATCTCCCCATTGTCCCGTTTGTATCTGCTCTGTCCTTATGTCAGCAGGATATTTGTACACTGGTGTATTTTGAGCCTCCTCCAGCTTTTGCCGCCCCTGCGTAGGAGGCATCTGATAAATACGCGGATAAACAGCGCTTTGATTGCAGACCTCCTCTGCTGCAGGCTCTAACAGAACGCATCTTTTCATTTCAGACATCTCTTTTCCCACATTCAGCAATCGGTAACGATTCAGTACCCTCATAGTTACGAGCATCAAGTCATGCAAAACCGCTTCGTGGTGACTTGATGCCTGACGCAATTTACGCATTCTCACGCACTCCGCAGCAAGTGCGTAGTGCTGTACCGAACAATTACCAGCATTCTATAAATTAAAATATGAACTTTCGGAAAATTGCGTACCTTGTACTGCAGCTTGGTCCATTATTTTTTCAACCTATGCCAATCACACAACTCATCTCGTGCCATTCCTCACCGCCCCACTTAGAATCTGCAATTCCATTGTCCTGAAATCCAAATTTCTTATACATTTTAACCCTTGATTTCAGACAGGTGAGCAATACCAGGCGCCTGTCCCTCTCACGCTCACGCCGCAAATATTCAAATACAAGTTCCCTGCCAAGCCCCTGCCTGCGGTATTGCGGCAATACATCTAATCCCAACAGCATAATGTTCTTTCCATTCGGATTGTGTAAATCCGCATCTGTAAAAAATTCATCTCTGAAAGAATACTCATCTGTAGACAGTCCATTTAAAAATCCTGCAATCTTTCCGGTTTCTTTATCCACAGCCACAAGAAACAGTTCCGAAGCCTTTGCAATCCGCTCTCTCATATGCTGCTCTGTACATGCCTCATTCGGCGGGAAGCAAATCTGTTCTATAGACACAGCCTGTTCTGTCTCGTCCGGTCTTATATTGCGGAACTCATATTTTTCCAGAATATCTTTGTCTGCAATATGATACTCTGCAAGCAGCTTTCTCGCCTGTTCTTTTCCTTCTTCAGATAAGTACACACATTTGCTTTTCTTCGGTTGATAAAGCAAATCTTTATGTTCCAGCTCATCTATTGCATCAAAATCATAATTTTTCCAGCTTGTTTCCATATACCTGCAAAATTCGTTATTATCTTGAAATCTTGTCAGATATATCAGCATCAGAGACAGTTCCTCGATTGCCTGTTTTCTTGATTTTTTATCCATATCGGTATCCTCGTCCCTTCTTTATTCTTAAAGTTTAATGTTTCCTAAAGTTTAATATTTCCTGCCAATCAGTCATTTTCCATCCAATGTTCAAAAAAATAATAATGATCTTGTGTCAAGTATTATCTGAAGAAAGGCATGTTATCAATCCCAGTGACTCTTCGTATCAATTTGAGTATTTCCATCAGCATCCTTTATTGCAGAATACCGACTGCTGTACCAATAGCCCACATCATAAAACCTTCTGCAGGATATATTATTTTTCTACAGTTGTAATATCCGGAAATTTTCCTTCTTCTCTATACATGATTTTAACTATTTTTTCTGCTGCCCATCTCTCATATGCTTCGTTAGATAAAATTCCATCATTCACACTCTTTCGAATATGAAACACTTTATTTACTTTATGAAACTCAATAATCCCTAAATGTTTTTCACTTGGACCAAACTGATACACTACTTTTTCTTCGTTATCCTCCATCTTTATCATCAATACAAATGCAGCCATTTATCTGCCTCCTCTGATACTTTGGCGGGAGAGAGCTGTTTTACCCGGTTGCTGGGTGTACTCCGATTTACGCCATATTCACGCTCCGGTTGTGGATACGAAGTTCCTCCGGCATTGTACAAATCTACAATCTGCTGCTTAAATTCCGGAGTGTAAGATTTTTGGTTCTTCGCTATGTTGAACCTCTTCTTTGCTCTTTCATTGAATAGTATAGGTTATTCAAATTTTCTTGTCCACACTGGTATACTAACACCAGCAAAATCATTACCAATATTATAAACAGTTTCCCCTCCGCATCTTTCTCTGTAAGAATATCCGAGTTTTTCACAATAATATTTCCTGCTTCCTGCCCATATTTTTGAACAATATTTTCTAACATTTTTACAATAGACTCATTTTGTTCCCTTACAGTTGAATCTCCATAAATAAGTTTCATTAAACCAGGTATATTTTGAACTTCCAATTTTCCATAATATTTTTCACAGAAGTCTAATAATTCATATATATATACTATAAATGAGCAAATTTAAAAAACTGCACAATGCGTCTATGCAATTAAAGCTAGGACTTCCTCAAAAAGAACGTGCTTTGCCCCGCACTGGTAAATGAAACGGAGCCGTTCTTCGTGGATATGGCTATAAATATAAGCA
>JAGAQJ010000024.1 GCA_017622845.1 Lachnospiraceae bacterium
AAGCGCTGAGTCAGCTATCCGTGATACAGATATGGCATCAGAGATGGTGAAGTACTCAAATGCTAATATCCTTTCACAGGCAGGTCAGTCTATGCTTGCACAGGCTAATCAGTCTAACCAGGGTGTACTCTCAATCTTAGGTTAATAAGATTTTCTTAGGTTAGTAAGATTTTCTTAGGTTAATAAGATTTTCTTAGGTTAATAAGATTTGTTAGAGAATCATCACTGCTGAAATAAAGTGTGAAACCGAAAATAAAGAGTCGGCGTACTATTGATAGTTATTGATAGTGCGCCGGCTCTTTGTTTTTTGCGCCGGTCTATGCGGAGGAAGGCTGCCGGGAAAGCGGCGCACGATACTGGAAAAAAGGAGACAGGGCATGGCAAAATTACCGATATCAGTATGCATGATAGCAAAAAATGAAGAAAAATATATAGAAGACTGCTTAAGCCGGCTAAAGAGGTATGGTTTTGAAATCATAGTCACAGACACAGGCTCGACAGACAAGACAAAGCAGCTTGCGCAGGAGTATGCGGATAAGGTGCTTGATTTTGAGTGGATTAATGACTTTTCAGCAGCAAGAAATTACTGTGCACAGGCTGCTTCCAATCAGTGGATTCTGGCACTGGATTGTGATGAAATGCTCGAAAGCTTTGATGAGAAGGCAGTCCGGACGATGACGCAGAAATATCCGATGGACAAAGGCATGCTGCACTTTAAGCTGATGCTTCAGAATGCGGAGGGAGAGGAATGCTTTGAGTGGGATAAGCTGGTAAGATTATATAATAAGAAATATTATGAATTTCAGGGTACAATCCATGAGCAGATCGTGCCCAAAAAGGGTTTTGATGCAGGCAGTCATACCCCTGTTGGCATCATACTGCCTGTAAATATCGTACATTTGGGCTATAATATATCCGGGGAGGAAATGGCAAAAAAGCAGCAGAGAAACATCGAGCTATTAAAAGGGTGTGTGGAGAAGGAACCGGAAAATTCTTATCTTTGGTTTCAGCTTGGACAATCGCATTTTATTATCCGGGATTTTGAGCATGCTGTTTTATATTATGAGAAAGCGTTGGAACTGCTGGGGGAAAGATTCAGCGCGGGACATGCGCAGGAGCTGGTCATTTCGCTGAGCAAGGCGTATGCGAGTCTTGAACGGTATGAGGAAACGCTTGACATCCTGCTGCGGCACGCGCCGTATTTTAAATCTGCAAAATATGCATACGCCACCGCGCTGGCTTATGTGGAGAATAATGCGCTGATGAAAGCACTGCTGGAGTTTATCAAAATCATTGCCCTGCCTGATGCGGAAGCGCTTGGCTCTGATCTGGAAACCTGCTATGGCTGTATCAGTGATTTGTACCGGCAGTTTGGGGATGAAAAAATGGCACAGTTTTTTATCGAAAAGAAAAGAGAGCGCTTTCATTCCTGAAATTGATGCAATAATTAGAAAAAATAAAAAAATTTCGGCGGTACTATAAAGTTTTTTCTGACAATACCGATATATATTTCAAATGGAGGAATTAATCAGTTAATAGCTGCTCTTTCCGGAAGAACCGGCTGGAGCGGATATTATAAATGGATTGGCTGACATAGCCGCCAATCTGACTAAGCAGGAAGCAAAGTTCGCTGCTTCCAACGCTGATTGCAGCGGGTGCTGTGATTGGCACTGACAATTTAATAAGGAACATGGCAGGAGAAAGGAGTCTCCCGCGTCAATACAAGGAGGTAATATTATGGTAGTACAGCATAATTTAACAGCAATGAACGCTAACAGAATGTTAGGAATTACACAGGGAACATTAGCAAAATCTACAGAGAAGTTATCATCAGGCTATGCAATCAACCGTGCAGCAGACAATGCAGCGGGACTTGCAATTTCCGAGAAGATGAGAAAGCAGATTAGAGGACTGACACAGGCATCTGCAAATGCTGAGGACGGCATCAGTGCAGTGCAGACAGCAGAAGGTGCTTTGACGGAAGTTCATGATATGCTTCAAAGAATGAACGAGCTGGCAGTACAGGCAGCAAACGGCACGAACTCTGCAGATGACCGTTCATATATTCAGGACGAAATCGACCAGATTACACAGGAAATCGACCGTGTTGCCGAGACAACCAAGTTCAATGAGACTTATCTTTTAAAGGGCGATACGAGCGGTGTGAAGGGCTACTCTTATCAGTATAAAACAGGTGCACAAGAGGTACCTGCATCGGTATCCTTTGCTGCCCACGGTGCTACAGGAGCAGGCTTAGATATTGATTTTGAGCCTCTTAGCGGCAGGAACAAGGTATCTGTAAGCGATCAGAATAACCTTGCAAAGGCGTTGAGGGATCAGGGAGCTACCGTTTCCGCAAAGACTGTTATAGCAACAGCAGCAGATGGTACAACATCAGCTTCCAAAGAGTATGTTCTGGAGCTGAACGGAAGCGAGGCAAAGGCAAACTTCAAGGTTGTTACAACAAGTGCCGGAGCCGGAACCTTTGAGATTCAGGATGCAGACGGAAATAAGATTGCGACTGCTACAGTAGGAACGATTGCAGCAGGCGAGGTCGCTGTTATGACAGCCAAAACTGCCGTTGCAGCAGAAAGCACGCAGGAAGTTTACCGGTTCTATGATAAGGATGGCAATGCAATTTCCGAGAACAATCTGGACAGGTATCTTGCAACCGATGCAAACGGAGGCGTTATCGGAAAAGCTGATGCGCCGGCTGTATATGATGCACTTGGCAATGAAATCAGGCTTGCTGACATTGTTGCTCAGGGTAGAGTAGCTAATACCAAGAACCTGACAGCAGCACTGAACATCAGCTTCCATGTAGGCGCTGACGGAACAGACAATAACAAGATCAATGTCAGCATCGAGTCATTGACAGCAAAGGGTCTTGGCATCAACGGCTTAAAGGTAAACGGCGAGGACGGTTCGAATGCTACAAGCGCTATTGATACCATCAGCGCAGCAATCAGAAAGGTTTCCACACAGCGTTCCGCTCTCGGTGCAGTACAGAACCGCTTAGAGCACACGATCAACAACCTGGATAACATCGTAGAGAATACAACGAGTGCTGAGTCAGCTATCCGTGATACTGATATGGCATCAGAGATGGTGAAGTACTCAAATGCGAATATCCTTGCACAGGCAGGTCAGTCTATGCTTACACAGGCTAATCAGTCTAACCAGGGTGTACTTTCAATCTTAGGTTAACTAACATGAATTAAGACGTTAGAGTTTCATTTCTACCATGAATCAAAACAGGGATTCCGGAAACGGAATCCCTGTTTTGTATGATATAAAAGCTTTTTTGATTATCATTTTTTATCCGGCACAAACAGAAATACTTCTCGCTGCGACTGCGGAACCCTGCTGATTTGGACATCCAGTTCAAGAGACTCTTTATAATCGTTCAGCCGTCTGACAATCTCAGGATTGCAGATATCCTCCTTGTTAATCACGCGGCGGATATCATAATAGGTGAGAAGCTGCAAATCCTCCATGTAACCATATAAGGGGTGGCTGCTCACCTCAGGGCACAGTGCCTTCAGCCCGTCAAGCCGTGCATGAACAGGCTCGATGGCAAGGGAAATCTGGTCAAGGGACTGTATCAGGCGCTCTGTCTGCGATGCGATTGCCAGAACGTCATCAGCATCCGGCCGGTTTGAGGCAGTCAAAAGGGTAAGCGCTTCATCACACTTTTCAATTTGCTCTAAAATCCGAAACATTTTATTGTATGCTTTACATAATGTCTGTAATAAATTCTCGTACATTTGTCTGTAATCCATAAAAACGACCTCTCTGTTCAATCTAAACACGCCTTTCCTGATACACTCCGCGTTCAGATTCTCTCGCATGGTTTGTACCAGTCTATGCACAGTCTCCGCTTTTCCTGCAGGCTGTCTATAAATGCCTGCAACGGGAAAATATCAAAAACAGCGCGGCATAAATGAGTTACATAATAAATATCGGCATAATTGACTGATAACTTAACATAATTATGGAATTTTTGCAATTTTATATACTATTCAAACTATTTTTGCCTGCCGCCCTTCTGTGTACTGACATCTGTTCGATTTTACGTTTTCGTCCGGATGTTAATACATAAAAGGCTGAACTGTTTCCGCTTGTCTGATTTTAAATGAAGAAACAGTTGAGAAGTTATGTCAGGTCCGATATAATAGATATAAAACGATTGCGATTCTGCAAAGGGGAAAATGATATGAAATTCAGTTTGTGTATGATTGTGAAAAATGAATCGGCAGTGCTGGCAAACTGCCTGGATTCGCTCAAGGACATCATGGATGAGATGATCATCGTAGATACCGGCTCTACGGATGACACCAAAAAGATTGCGGCGCAGTATACGCCTTATGTGTATGACTTTGAGTGGAACGATGATTTTTCGGCTGCCAGAAATTTTGCATTTTCCAAGGCAACAGGAGACTATATTTATTCGGCAGACGCAGATGAGGTGCTGGACCGCACGAATCAGGACAGGCTTAAGGCGTTGAAACGTGTCCTTCTGCCCGAGGTTGAAATCGTACAGATGATTTATGTGACCGAGCAGATTAACCATCCGACCGAAAACTTTGCACGCGATATGCGCCCGAAGCTTTTTAAACGCCTTCGCGAATTTACATGGATAGAACCGATTCATGAGACGGTTAATACGAATCCTGTCGTTTATGACAGCGATATTGAGATACTCCATCGTCCGCAGGGCAGCCACAGCGGCAGGGACTTCGGCGTATTTGAGAAAGTCATAGAGGAGAAGGGCGTTCTGTCCGACCGCCTGCTGGGAATGTATCTCAGGGAATTATACAAGGCAGGAACAGAGGAAGACTTGGAAAAAGCAGCAAAATTTCTGGAAAGAGTTCTGCCTGCGAAACGTGCGGAGGGAAAAGAGCTTCTGTGCCGTCAGATGATAGCAGTGCTCTTAAAGACTTACAGGCAGATGGATAATCCTGTAGGTATGCTCAAAGTATCCCTAAGCCCTGAGGCGACGATTCCATCAGCGGAAATCTGCATGGAGCTGGGCTATTTCTTTATGAAAAAGGAGGATTACGAGGAGGCGGCAGAATGGTTTCACAGGGCGGGATATGACTGCGAGAGCGAGATTGATGTGGCAAGCAGCGGCACGTCCGCGTACCTGGCATTGGCGCTGTGCTGCAGGAAGCTTGCCAAATCGCCGAAGCTGAAAGCGCTTCCGCAGAAGGAATATGAGCTGGAGCACACGAGGCTGGTTGAAAAAGCCGCAGAGTACGAGCAGATTGCAAGGGACTGGAAGCCGGCAGAGCTTCCGCTCGGGCAGCAGTAAACAACAGGAGTAAACAGAGATATGAAATATGATTATTTGATTGTCGGCGCAGGGCTTTTTGGAGCCGTGTTTGCCAATGAAATGAAAAAAGCAGGAAAGAAATGCCTTGTGATTGACAAAAGAGGGCATATTGCCGGAAACATTTATACAGAGGAAATAAATGGAATCCATGTCCACAAATACGGCGCCCATATTTTCCATACCTCAGATAAGAGGGTGTGGCAGTATGTCAATGAGCTGGCGGAGTTTAACAATTATATCAATTCACCGGTTGCAGTCTATCAGGATGAGCTTTACAATCTTCCGTTTAACATGAATACCTTCGCAAAAATGTGGAACATCAGGACGCCGAAGGAGGCGGCAGAGCGCATCCGGGCGCAGATAGCAGACTTAAATATCACAAATCCCTCGAATCTGGAGGAACAGGCATTGTCCCTGGTGGGAACGGATATCTACGAAAAGCTTGTCAAGGGCTACACGGAGAAGCAGTGGGGAAGAGACTGTAAGGAGCTTCCGGCATTTATCATCAAAAGGCTGCCGGTGCGCTTCACATTTGATAACAATTACTTTAACGACCCGTATCAGGGAATCCCTAAGGGCGGCTACACAGGCATGGTGTCAAAGCTTCTTGACGGGATTACGGTGAAGCTTCACACCGCATGGAAAGACTATGCGGTAAAAGACAATAAAACTGACACATATGTCACATTGGACGGAAAAGACACCTTCAGTAAGGTTCTCTATACCGGAATGATTGATGAATTTTTTGACTATTGCGAGGGCGCTTTGGAATACCGTTCCCTGAGGTTTGAGACAGAACTGCTTGAGGGTGAGGAGAATTATCAGGGCAATGCGGTTGTCAACTATACGGAGAGAGAAATTCCGTTTACGCGAATTATAGAACACAAGCATTTTGAGTTCGGAAATCAGCCGGATACTGTTATTACAAGAGAGTATCCCAAGGAGTGGAATAAAGGCGATGAACCGTATTATCCGGTCAATGATGACAAAAATGCGGTGCTTTACCAAAAGTATGCAGCGCTTGCGTCTTCACAAAAGAATGTGCTTTTCGGAGGAAGGCTTGGACAATACCAGTATTATGACATGGACAAGGTAATTCTTGCAGCGCTGAAGCTGTCAGAGGGTGAACTGAGTGACAGTTCAGCTCATAGGCTTGCACCTGCTGCAAACCCGTGAGAATGCGCAGTGAATGACAAACGCTCACAGAATCCGTATGTATTTCAGGTATCAGGGCAGGAAGCTTTGAAGGAAAAACCCGTATGATGCAGTCCGGTAACAGGAAGCCGGAAGGCTGGACTGTCACGGAACGGAAACAGAGTGCAGAGATATAGACTCGCGTGGGTAACAGGAAGCCGGAAGGCTGAGTCCGCCGCCTGAGTATCAAAAAGCAGACCCGTCAGAGGTCTGCTTTTTGATATGATTTTAACGATTTTAAATCCGGCACTGTACGACCGCCGCTTACAGGATTATATCTCAGGACATTATTTTATCGACCTTAAGTCCAGGTGTTAAACAGCATACCCGTATAAATGCTTGTCACATAGGGATTCGGATAAGCAGCATTAGGGTTTGGATAGGCACAGATTCTCCGGTCTATATATTCCATCGGGTCAAGCGAAATAGCATTCAGCTTTTTTAAAATATGAGTGCCGAATCCTTTGATGGCGTCTGCATTCGTGATTTCTTCAGACTTCTCGTAGTCAAGCGTGGCATCTTCGTTGACGCTGATGCCGTACTGCTCCAGACTGCTGCTGTGAAGCTTCAGAAATTTCTGCAGGTCATTGGACAGAAGCTTCGTGAACGGTTTCTCGGACTCCTCGTTCAGCACGCCGTTTAGAAATTGGTTGTAGCCTTCCACAAAAGCTTCGATATTATTGGATAATGATTCGGTGTCAGGATAAAGTCCGATTTTAGCGCATGCACTGCTGTCTGCCTGAGCTGCCGCTGACTGGATCATAATGCTGTCAGGCACAGAAGAATCTCCCTTCCTGTTTTCGGGATGGAGCGTTACATGATAAGCGCCGTGCACCTGAAAGCTGTTGGAGTAGGAGGATTCCTCCTCGCCGTTTATACTGTATATAGCATTGGAAGCCTCCTTGATGGACTTGTTTAGACCAAGGTAGTCAACGACCCCCTTAGTGTAGCTCGTGTTGTCGTCTGTTATGGTAAAGTGGCGTTCTCCCTGATATGGAAGTCCGTAAGCCTCCGAGGTAATTTTCAGGGCGGAATAGCCGTGCGACTCAGCGACCTCTGCCGTAACGCCGATATCGGAATTGTTAATCAGTCTGGCAAGCTTATTTTGAAGATCACTGTGTGTCTCGCCTTCATTAACGTTGAACTGAAGCTCATAATGAAGCTTGTTTGTAATGATGTCAAAGGAATAGCTGTCAGGTGCAAGCGCCACGGGCTGATCGGCTTTCAGATATTTGCTGGTATTGACCTGCGGCGAAGCAAAGCTTTCGACCTCAAGCACAAAATCAGACGGAACCTCTCCCTCTGCATCTTCTGATTCGTATTCTACGCTTGCAAGCGTTTCATTGTCGCTGTAAGCGGATTTCATGGAAAACATATCATTGTCATCGCCGCTGAGCGCACCGATTGTCTGCTTGAGTTGATTGGCGCTCTCTTTCAGGTGTACTGCATATGCAATAGACTGAGGCGAAGGTTCCGTGAGGTAAAGCGGAGCAAAACGATTTTTCCACTGTATGCTGCTGTATAAGCTTTGAAGCTCGCTTGCGTCATGCGTGGCATAGCGTGAGCTTCGCTTATTGCTTTTGCCGCTGCCTTCGCTGCTGCTTCTGCTGCGGTATGTTGTCAAATACTGATCGTAAAGTTGTAAAGTAGTAAAAGAAACCGGCATATCTGCCCCTCCCTTCTGAAAATAGAAACAATGTAATTTGTAGATGAATTTTATGTTCACTCGTTTTTATAGAATAAAATGAACCAAAAATTCAAATAATTTCCTCAAAATAAGCAAATACAATTCGTAAATTGTCTGAATACTGTGCAAATATTATGTTAATGTATTTATAATTTCAATGTATCAGGAATGGAAGGAAAAAGCAAGTGTTTTTCTGTAATTTTTCTGCCGTTTTGTCACAGTTCAGTTTTTTATGCATTCCTATCCGGACGAAAACTGCAGATAGTATCCCTCCGGCTGCCATTGGTTCCGAATGGGATTTTCCTAATACGATGAATCAAGGCTTTCGAATATCATCCATTAGAAAATTCGCATTTGGAGTCCAATCGCCTGTCCCGGTATCGAACTGCCGGCCTTCGTCCTAATAAAATAGTCCATTGCAAAAAAGGTTGACACCGGACAAGGTATGTGGTATGCTTTGTAAAGCAAGATACACATTGGGTCTTTTTTTTATGCCATTTTGGCAGAAGAAAGCGCTGATGGAATCCTGCATGATTAGAACAAATTGTCACAAACAAATTATTGCATTAGAACGTAAGCGGAGGTGGAATGATGCGTACAAAGATTACATTAGCTTGTACAGAGTGCAAACAGCGTAATTACAATACTACAAAGGAGAAGAAGACTCATCCTGACAGAATGGAGATTAAGAAGTATTGCAGATTTTGCAAGACACACACACTGCACAAGGAAACAAAATAATCAATCGATTCATTTAGGAGGCACATGATGGCAGATTCAGCTAAGAAAGGAGCTAAGAAAGATAGCTTCTGGAAAAGTGTAAAGACAGAATTTAATAAGCTCTCCTGGCCTGACCGGAAAGACACTGTGAAGCAGTCTGTAGCGGTTCTTTGTGTTTCGGTTGTAGTAGGACTTGTCATTACCTTTTTGGATACTCTTATCCAGTTCGGTATTAACTTCTTAACAAGTATCGGAATGTAAGAAAGAGGATAACCAGTATGGAAGAAAAGAAAGAACGCAAGGCAGTAGCCAAGAAGCTGATTACTCCCAATATGCAGGAGTGGCTTCCGGTATCGCCCAAGATGCCGGAGAAATCCCATGAAGCTGAGGAAACAGCCGGGGAGACTGCTGCAGAGGAGCTTCCGGCTGCAGAAGAGCCTGTTGCCGAAGAACCGGCGGCTGAAGAACCTGTTATCGAGGAGCCTGTTGAGGAGGAACCGCACAGCAGAGTCGCGCTCAGCGACAACAAGAGCGGTCTTGGAATGGGCTGGTATGTGGTGCATACTTATTCCGGCTATGAGAATAAGGTAAAAGCAAACATCGAAAAGGCAATTGAAAACAGACACCTTGAAAATGAAATCCTTGAGGTAAGGGTTCCGTTGCAGGATGTTATGGAGCTTAAAAACGGAGTGGAGAAGACATCTCAGAAGAAGATGTTCCCGGGCTATGTACTTCTTCATATGGACGCGGACAACAATGACGCATGGTATGTAGTCAGAAATACAAGAGGCGTTACCGGATTCGTGGGACCGGGAAGCAAGCCTGTTCCGCTGACAGAGGAAGAACTCAAAGCGCTTGATTTTGGCGGCGATATCAATATCGAGTTTTCTGAGGGCGATGTGATCAGCGTAATTGCAGGCGTATGGAAAGACACCGTGGGAACTGTTCAGAAGATTGATGCTGCCAGACAGACTGTCACGATTAACGTGGAGATGTTCGGGCGTGAAACACCGGTTGAGATTAATTTCACGGATGTTAAGAAAATGTGGGATTAATATTGAATGAATTGGAAATGATGTCAATTTGATGTTGACACAGAAGTGTAGTTGTAATAAAATATGATACGGATTTTGTTCCGTGTGGGAGGGTCATCCGCCCAGACTACCACAAAACGGTTTTTCTTTAGAATATGAAAGACCGAGAATAAATTAGGAGGTGCCAAACATGGCAAAGAAAGTAGAAGGATATATTAAATTACAGATTCCTGCCGCAAAAGCAACACCGGCTCCGCCGGTAGGTCCTGCTCTTGGACAGCATGGTGTAAACATCGTAGAGTTTACAAAGCAGTTTAACGCCAGAACAGCAGATCAGGAAGGCATGATTATTCCTGTTGTTATCACAGTATATGCAGACAGAAGCTTCAGCTTCGTTACAAAGACTCCGCCTGCAGCAGTTTTATTAAAGAAGGCATGCAACCTTAAGACTGCTTCAGCAACACCGAACAAGACAAAAGTTGCTACTATTTCAAAGGCAAAGATACAGGAAATTGCTGAGCTGAAGATGCCTGACTTAAATGCAGCAAGCCTTGAGGCTGCTATGAGCATGATTGCAGGTACAGCAAGGTCTATGGGTATCACAGTAGAAGATTAAGCGGAGGTAAAGTAGAATGAAACATGGTAAGAAATATAATGAATCCGCGAAGTTAATCGATCGCGCAACATTTTATGAGATTGAAGATGCTGTAGCATTAGCTAAGAAATCTGCTACTGCAAAGTTTGATGAGACTGTAGAGGTTCATATCAGAACAGGCTGTGACGGACGTCATGCTGAGCAGCAGATCCGCGGCGCTGTTGTGCTTCCGAACGGAACAGGTAAGACAGTTAAGGTTTTAGTGTTCGCTAAGGGTGATAAGGTAGCAGAGGCAGAGGCAGCAGGCGCAGATTATGTTGGCGGAGACGAGCTGATTCCAAAGATTCAGAATGATGGCTGGTTAGATTTTGATGTCGTAGTAGCTACACCTGACATGATGGGTGTTGTCGGTCGTCTTGGTAAGGTTTTAGGACCTAAGGGCTTAATGCCGAATCCTAAGGCTGGTACAGTAACAATGGATGTTACAAAGGCTATCAATGATATCAAGGCTGGTAAGATTGAGTACAGACTTGACAAGACAAACATCATTCACTGCCCGATCGGAAAGGCTTCTTTCACAGAGGAGCAGCTGACACAGAATCTTAACACATTGTTAGATGCAATTGTAAAGGCTAAGCCTTCAACTCTTAAGGGACAGTACTTAAGAAGCATTACATTGACATCTACAATGGGACCCGGCGTAAAGGTTAGTGTTGCTAAGTTCTAATCAAAGATAGATGATGAAGACCTCGTTTTGAATAAAAGCGGGGTCTTTTTGCACATATGCATCAAAAGCGGACATCATGCGGCATCTGCTTTAAGCCGGACTGCATGGCTTTTCATACGATAGAAGTGTCCGTAACAGGAATCCCGGAGCTGAGCTGCTGCAAGCGGTCTGGAATAGTGAGGTGAGTATTTGGCTCAAAAAAGAAAAAGAACCGGAAATCGGGTTAAGAGGCATCTGCGTGTATTTTTCATATCATTTTTTACCGTTTTATTTATCGGAATCCTCGCGATGACAGGATATTCTGCTGTGATAAGACAATCCTTTGACAGAGAGAAGAACATTCTTTCGGAGGAACAGAACATGATTGACTTTGCCTGGTTAGGCCAGCAGTCCGTTACAGCAGAGCAGGGCGAAGAACTCAGCGGGGAAACAATAGCTTCTGAAATATCAGAAGGAACCGAAGAAGCGCTTACGGAAAGTGAACGGCTTTACAAGGAAGCGGTTGATAAGGGCGAAAATGCATGGCTGATTGACTGCGCCGATAATGAGCGCGTGACATTTGCATTTGCAGGCGATATACTGCTCGACGACGAGTATGCCATGATGTATCGGTATCGGATGCGCGGAAGCGATATCAATGATACCTTTTCGTCAGATCTGCTGGAACGAATGCGCAGTGCAGATGTGTTTATGCTGAATAACGAGTTTCCCTTCTCGACAAGAGGAACACCCACAGAAGGCAAGCAATTTACCTTCCGTGCAAATCCTTCTAATATAGAAATCTACGAACAGCTTGGTGTGGACATTGTGTCGCTTGCAAATAATCACGCCTATGATTACGGAGAGGAAGCGCTTCTTGATACCTTTGATACACTGGAAAATGCAGAAATACCTTATGTGGGCGCAGGAAGAAATATTGATGAAGCCAAAAAGCCTGTGTATCTGATAGCAAACGGCATCAAGATAGGCATTGTAAGCGCCACGCAGATTGAGCGGAATGCAAACCCTGACACAAAGGAAGCAACAGCGCAGAATGCAGGCGTTTTAAGGTGCATGGACCCGGCAGCGCTTTTGGAGGTGATTGCTGAGGCGAAGGAAAACAGCGACTTTGTGATTCTGTATATTCACTGGGGCACGGAAAGCACAGACCAGACAGACTGGCTTCAGGACCAACAGGCGCCAATCTATGCGAAAGCAGGTGTCGACTTAATCGTAGGAGATCATTCGCACTGCCTGCAGAAGCTTGATGTCGTTTCAGGAGTTCCTGTTGTGTACAGTCTTGGCAATTACTGGTTTAACTCAAAAACGCAGGATACCTGCCTTGTCGAGGTTGCGATTACCAAAGAAGGAATCGAGTCTTTTCAATTTATCCCATGTAAACAGGAAGACTGCCGCACCAGACAGCTTGAAGGAACGGAGAAGGAAGACGTGCTCAGCTATATGAGAGGGTTGTCGCCGAATGTGTCGATTGATGAGGACGGGTATGTGACTTTCTGAGGTGTATTAATATCCGGACGAAAACGGTAGATAGTATCCTTCCGACTGCCATGGATTCCGAATGGGAATTTCCTAATACGATGAGGAAGGCTTATCAACGAGGACGGAGCCGGCTCGAGTCGGCGTCCATGCCTCTGTCTCCAACCTGTTGTATGCATCATCGTATAAGGAAATATCACCATTCTCCACCGGGCAGTCTGCGGGATACTATCTGCCGTTTTCTGTTCATCGAAAGCACAAAACTGTTACTGATAGCAGGCAGCCTTTGCAATATCAGTAACAGGCAATTTTCCGTATTCAGAAGGGCAGCAGTCATATGCTGGGACAGGCTGGCGGAGAATGCTGACATTTTCTTATGGGTGATTAAATGCAACAGGGAAAATCCGCATGGACGCGGATTTAGGGCGAAACGCGCCATGGACGGCGCGTAGAGTCCAGTCACGGACGGTTTCGAAGGCTTGACATCACCCATTAGAAAATTCGCATTCGGAGTCCAACCGCCTGTCACGGTATATGACTGCTGCCCTTCGTCCTGCCTGAAATGAACCGTAAGGCAGAGTACTTACCGAAAATACGAAAAAATTAGAAAAAGTATTGACAAGTCTATATATGATGTGATATAGTATAAAAGGTTGTAAAACCATGCCGAAGACAGTAGGTGCTGAAACATCAGAAGCGATGTGTTTAGCGTAAGCGTATCGCCTACCGAGGAAAAGAGTTTTTATGATGATTGCTTTTACCTCTCAGTTTATGTTCAGGCATATGTGAGAGGTTTTTATATATGCACTCGTAAGCTCCTTTCGGCAGGACTAGGGCAGACCGAAGTCCATAGAATCTATAAGGAGGTAAGAAAATGGCAAAGATCGAATTAAAACAGCCTATCGTTGAGGAAATTTCAGCTGCAATCAAGGACGCTGCCACAGTTGTAATCGTAAACTACAGCGGAATTACCGTTGCACAGGATACACAGCTTCGTAAGCAGCTTCGTGAGGCTGGAGTTACTTACAAGGTTTACAAGAACACACTGATGACTCGTGCTTTCAAGGGTACAGAGTTTGAAGCTTTAACAGAAAGCCTTGAGGGAACAAATGCTATCGCCGTATGTAAGGACGACGCAACAGCTCCGGCAAGAATTTTAAGCAATTTTGCGAAGGGTTGTCCTGCAATTGAGATTAAGGCAGGTGTTGTAGAAGGCGTTGTTTATGATGAAAAGGGAATGGCAGCTATCGCAAGCATTCCTTCAAGAGACGAGCTTATTTCCAAGTTCCTTGGAAGCATCCAGTCTCCTATTACAAACTTCGCCCGTGTGCTTAATCAGATTGCAGAAAAGGGCGGCGCAAGCGCTTGTGAGCCTGCACCTGCAGAGACAGCAGAAGCTCCTGCTGAGGAAGCAGCCGCAGCAGAATAATCAGGCGGCATAAGAAATTGAAAGAGAAAACAAAGTAAATTATTAATGGAGGGAAACAATAATGGCAAAGTTAACAACAGCAGAATTTATTGAAGCGATCAAAGAGCTTACAGTTTTAGAGTTAAATGATTTAGTAAAAGCTTGTGAGGAAGAGTTCGGCGTATCTGCAGCAGCAGGCGTCGTTGTTGCAGCAGCAGGTGCAGCAGCAGCTCCGGAAGAGGAGAAGACAGAGTTTGATGTAGAGCTTACAGAAGTAGGTCCTAACAAGGTTAAGGTTATCAAGGTTGTTCGTGAAGCAACAGGTCTTGGCTTAAAGGAAGCTAAGGACTTAGTTGACAACGCTCCTAAGGTACTTAAGGAAGCAGCAGCTAAGGCTGAGGCTGATGAAATCAAGGCTAAGCTTGAGGCTGAGGGTGCAAAGGTTACTTTGAAGTAATTTTGACAAACTGATTAATACGGGTCGGGATTTTATCCCGGCCCTTTATTCACAAAAACCGATTCTTCTTAAATTTTGAAATTCTTATCAGTATCTGGTTGTTATTCATATATTATTCAAAAAATCTGATTTTTTCGAATTTTTTCATTGACTATAAAAAAAACTTGTGATAGTATGTAATGTGCACTATTATGAAAAATTGTGCCTATGAAAAGAGGAAAAACAAAACAATGTTTGCTCTGCGGCTCAATTATATTTATAGATGTATATCATTAAGAACGGGGTGAAATGTCATGGAAAAGAACAGAATACGTCCGGTGGTCTCCGGTAAGACAATGCGTATGAGTTATCAGAGGCAAGAAGAGGTTCTGGATATGCCGAATCTGATCGAAGTTCAGAAAGATTCCTACAAATGGTTCCTGGAAGAAGGCTTTCGGGAAGCTTTGGCGGATATCTCTCCAATCACGGATTACAGCGGACGTTTAAGTCTGGAATTTGTAGATTACGTTTTAGCAGAGGACGAGATCAAGCATACAATCGAGGAGTGTAAGGAGAGAGACTTAACATATGAGGCTCCTGTAAAGATTAAGGTTCGTCTTCACAATAAGGAAAAAGAAGAAATCAGCGAACATGAGATTTTTATGGGTAATTTCCCTCTGATGACGGAGACAGGTACCTTTGTAATCAATGGTGCAGAGCGTGTTATCGTCAGCCAGCTTGTACGTTCACCCGGTATCTACTACGGTATTGCCCACGATAAAATTGGTAAGAGACTGTTCTCTTGTACCGTAATTCCAAACCGTGGCGCATGGCTTGAGTATGAGACGGATTCCAATGATGTTTTCTACGTTCGTGTAGATAGAACCAGAAAAGTGCCTATCACGGTGTTTATCCGTGCTCTGGGTGTGGGTACAAATGAAGAAATTCTTGAGCTTTTTGGCGATGAGCCTAAGATTCATGCCAGCTTCACCAAGGATACATCGGAGAACTATCAGGAGGGCTTAAAGGAGTTATACAGCAAGATTCGTCCCGGCGAGCCGTTCAGCTTAGACAGTGCGGAGAATCTTGTAACTGCGATGTTCTTCGACCCCAGAAGATATGACCTTGCAAAGGTTGGACGTTATAAATTTAACAAAAAGCTTGCATTAAAGAACAGAATACGCAATCAGATTCTTGCAGAGGATGTTGTTGACCCGTTCAGCGGAGAGATTCTTGGACAGAAGGGCGACAAGGTTACTGTAGAGATGGCGGAAACAATCCAGAATGCGGCTGTTCCATTCGTGTGGATTCAGACAGAGGAAAGACTTGTTAAGGTGCTTTCTAATATGATGGTTGACATTACAAACTTTGTCGACTGTGAGCCGAGAAGCCTTGGCATCACAGAGCAGGTTTATTTCCCTGTGCTTCGTCAGATTCTTGAGGAGTACTCAGAGAATCCGGAGGAGCTGGCGGATGCGATTACCAGAAATGTACATGAACTGATTCCGAAGCATATTACAAAGGAAGATATTTTAGCTTCTATTAATTATAACATGCATCTTGAGTATGGACTTGGCAACAGCGATGATATCGACCATCTGGGAAACAGACGTATCAGAGCAGTCGGCGAGCTGCTGCAGAACCAGTACCGTATCGGTCTCTCCAGAATGGAGCGTGTTGTTCGTGAGAGAATGACAACACATGATTCTGATGATGTGTCCCCGCAGGCGCTGATCAACATAAAACCTGTACAGGCTGCTATCAAAGAGTTCTTTGGTTCTTCACAGCTGTCACAGTTTATGGATCAGAACAATCCTCTGGGTGAGCTTACGCATAAGAGACGTCTTTCCGCATTGGGACCCGGCGGTCTGTCAAGAGACCGTGCAGGATTCGAGGTTCGAGATGTACATTATTCCCACTACGGAAGAATGTGCCCGATTGAGACGCCTGAAGGACCCAACATCGGCTTGATTAACTCGCTTGCATCCTATGCAAGAATTAACGAATACGGTTTTATCGAGGCTCCGTACAGAAAGATTGATAAATCAGACCCCAAGAATCCGCGCGTCACGGACGAGGTTGTATATATGACTGCTGACGAGGAGGATAATTACCATGTAGCACAGGCGAACGAGCAGCTTGATGAAAACGGATACTTTGTGCGTAATTCCGTATCAGGCCGTTATCTTGATGAGACACAGGAATATCCTAAGACGATGTTTGATTATATGGACGTATCTCCCAAGATGGTATTTTCAGTGGCTACTGCTTTGATTCCTTTCCTTCAGAACGACGACGCAAACCGTGCGCTGATGGGTTCCAACATGCAGCGTCAGGCAGTTCCTCTGCTGTTTACGGAAGCACCGGTAGTAGGTACCGGTATTGAAGTAAAAGCAGCGGTTGACTCCGGCGTGTGCGTAGTGGCAAAGAAATCCGGTACGATTACCTATGTATCTTCGAAGCTGATTCGAATGACTTATGATGACGGCGAGAAGGCTGAGTTTAAGCTCCACAAGTTTGAGCGAAGCAATCAGTCAAACTGCTATAACCAGAAGCCTATCGTATTTAAGGGAGACCATGTGGAAGCAGGCCAGGTAATTGCTGACGGTGCATCTACATGCGGCGGCGAGCTTGGACTTGGAAAGAATCCGCTGATTGGATTCATGACATGGGAAGGCTACAACTACGAGGACGCCGTACTTTTAAGTGAGAGACTTGTTATGGAGGACGTATATACCTCCATTCATATAGAAGAATATGAGACAGATGCACGTGATACGAAGCTCGGACCGGAGGAAATCACAAGAGACGTTCCGGGTGTCGGTGATGATGCGCTCAAGGACCTTGATGACAGAGGCATTATCAGAATCGGTGCAGAGGTCCGTGCAGGTGATATCCTTGTCGGTAAGGTTACTCCGAAGGGAGAAACAGAGCTTACGGCTGAGGAGAGGCTGTTAAGGGCAATCTTTGGCGAGAAGGCAAGAGAGGTGCGTGATACATCTCTTAAGGTGCCGCACGGTGAATATGGCGTGGTAGTTGACGCAAAGGTATTCTCAAGAGCAAACGGCGATACGGAGCTTGCCCCGGGCGTTAACCAGACAGTGCGTATCTATATCGCACAGAAAAGAAAGATTTCTGTCGGTGATAAGATGGCAGGACGTCATGGAAACAAGGGTGTTGTTTCGCGCGTGCTTCCTGTTGAGGATATGCCGTATCTGCCAAACGGCCGTCCGCTTGACATTGTATTGAATCCGCTGGGTGTGCCTTCCCGTATGAATATCGGTCAGGTGCTTGAAATCCATCTTTCTCTGGCTGCCAAGGCGCTCGGCTTTAATGTGTCGACTCCGGTCTTTGACGGCGCAAACGAGGTGGACATCATGGACACACTCGACCTTGCAAATGACTATGTCAATCTTGAGTGGGAGGAGTTCGAGGCAAAGCATAAGGAAGAACTGCTGCCTGAGGTACTTGAGTATTTATCAGAGAACAGAGAGCACAGAAAACTCTGGAAGGGTGTTCCGATTTCAAGAGATGGTAAGGTAAGATTAAGAGACGGCAGAACAGGCGAATACTTTGACAGCCCTGTTACCATCGGACATATGCACTACTTAAAGCTTCACCATCTGGTAGACGATAAGATTCATGCGCGTTCCACAGGACCGTATGGTATGGTTACACAGCAGCCTCTCGGCGGTAAAGCGCAGTTTGGCGGACAGCGTTTCGGTGAGATGGAGGTTTGGGCGCTTGAGGCGTACGGCGCATCTCATACACTGCAGGAGATTCTGACAGTGAAATCCGATGATGTTGTCGGACGTGTGAAGACATACGAGGCGATTATCAAGGGCGAAAATATTCCTGAGCCGGGTATTCCTGAATCCTTCAAGGTATTGCTCAAGGAGCTTCAGTCACTCGGTCTTGACGTCAAGGTATATGACGAGGACCGCAATGAGGTTGAGCTTAAGGAGTCGGTTGACTATACGGAGACTGATTTCCGCGTCGAGATGGAAGGCGATACGAAATATGACAACAGAGAAAATCTCGAGGGCTATCAGCAGAAGGAATTTGATGCTTCAAGCGGGGATTTAGTGGATGCCGACGACGAGTATGAGGATGATTATTCTGAGGATGAGTATGAAAGCGACGATAGCTTTGATGATGATTATGATGAATAAAGAAACGGTTCGTTACAGCTTATCCTGTAACAACGATTCAGCGGGTGTAAAATAAAATCTGGAAGGAGTGCCAAAATGTCTGAGAATAAAAATGAACAAAGCCAGTCAATCTCTTTTGATGCCATCAAAATTGGTCTGGCTTCTCCTGAGAAAATCAGAGAGTGGTCAAAGGGCGAGGTAACAAAACCGGAAACCATCAATTACAGAACCTTGAAGCCTGAGCGCGATGGTCTGTACTGTGAGAAGATTTTTGGACCCAGCAAGGACTGGGAGTGCCATTGCGGTAAATATAAAAAGATTCGTTATAAGGGAGTTATCTGCGACCGGTGCGGCGTAGAGGTTACAAAGTCAAGCGTCCGCAGAGAGCGTATGGGGCATATCGAGCTTGCGGCTCCTGTATCGCATATCTGGTATTTCAAGGGAATTCCAAGCCGTATGGGATTAATCCTTGACCTGACTCCGAGAGTGCTTGAGAAGGTGTTGTATTTTGCTTCCTATATTGTACTTGACCCGAAGGACACAGACCTTGATTACAAGCAGGTATTGTCCGAGAAGGAATATCAGGACAACGTTGAGAAATGGGGCAGAAACAGCTTCCGCGTAGGCATGGGTGCCGAGGCAATTAAAGAGCTTTTAGTAGCTATCAACCTGGAAAAGGAATGCGAAGAGCTTTCAGCAGAACTGAAAAATGAAAATACTAAGGGACAGAAGCGTGCCAAGATTGTGAAGAGACTTGAGGTTGTAGAGTCCTTCAGGGCATCCGGAAACAGACCGGAGTGGATGATTATGGATGCGATTCCGGTACTTCCTCCTGATTTACGTCCGATGGTTCAGTTGGACGGCGGCAGATTTGCAACATCAGATTTGAATGATTTATACAGAAGGATTATTAACAGAAATAACCGTTTAAAGAGACTGCTTGAGCTTGGAGCGCCTGATATCATCGTCCGCAATGAGAAGAGAATGCTGCAGGAGGCGGTTGATGCGCTGATTGATAACGGCAGACGCGGACGCCCTGTCACCGGTCCCGGAAACAGAGCACTCAAATCCTTGTCTGATATGTTAAAGGGTAAAGGAGGTCGTTTCCGCCAGAACCTGCTTGGTAAGCGAGTTGACTACTCAGGTCGTTCCGTTATCGTGGTAGGTCCCGAGTTAAAGATTTACCAGTGCGGTCTGCCTAAGGAGATGGCAATTGAGCTGTTTAAGCCTTTCGTTATGAAGGAGCTTGTATCAAGGCAGATTTCACAGAATATCAAGCATGCCAAGAAGCTTGTGGAGAAGCTGGATCAGTCTGTGTGGGATGTGCTTGAGGAGGTTATCAAGGAACATCCTGTTATGCTGAACCGTGCACCGACACTTCACAGACTTGGTATTCAGGCGTTTGAGCCGATTCTTGTAGAGGGTAAGGCGATTAAGCTTCATCCATTGGTATGTACAGCGTTTAACGCCGACTTTGACGGAGACCAGATGGCGGTACATCTTCCTTTGTCTGTTGAGGCACAGGCTGAGTGCAGATTCCTGCTGCTTTCACCGAATAACCTGTTAAAGCCTTCTGACGGCGGTCCTGTTGCCGTTCCTTCACAGGATATGGTGCTTGGTATTTACTACCTGACACAGGAAAGACCGGGGGCGCTCGGCGAGGGCAAGTATTACAAGAGTGTCAATGAGGCAATTCTTGCATATGAGAATAAGGCTTGTACACTGCACTCAAGAATTAAGGTAAGAGTGACCAAGACAATGCCGGACGGACAGGTGCTTACCGGTATTGTGGAATCTACATTGGGACGTTTCATTTTTAATGAAATCCTTCCTCAGGATTTAGAGTTTGTAGACAGAAGCAAAGATGAGAACAAGCTGCTTCTTGAAGTGGATTTCCATGTAGGTAAGAAGGGCTTAAAGCAGATATTGGAGAAGGTAATCAATATCCATGGTGCAACCAGGACTGCTGAGGTTCTTGACAGTATCAAGGCTATGGGATATAAGTACTCAACACGTGCGGCTATGACCGTTTCTATTTCTGATATGACGGTTCCGGCAGAGAAGGCTGAGATGCTTGACAAGGCGCAGAAGACAGTTGACCGCATTACCATGAACTTCAGACGTGGTTTGATGACAGACGAGGAGCGTTATAAAGCTGTTGTAGAGACATGGAAGGAAACGGACGATGCGTTGACAGAGAAGCTGATCAGCGGTCTTGATAAGTATAATAACATCTTCATGATGGCTGACTCCGGCGCCCGTGGTTCCAACCAGCAGATTAAACAGCTGGCAGGCATGCGTGGTTTGATGGCAGATACAACAGGCCGTACCATTGAGCTGCCGATTAAGTCAAACTTCCGTGAGGGACTTGACGTATTGGAGTACTTCATGTCAGCGCATGGTGCACGAAAAGGTATGTCCGATACTGCACTTCGTACAGCCGACTCCGGTTACCTGACACGCCGAATGGTTGACGTTTGCCAGGAATTGATTATCCGTGAGGTGGACTGCTGTGAGGGTAAGGATTTCATACCGGGTATGGAAGTTTCTGCGTTCATGGACGGTAAGGAAACGATTGAAAGCCTGAAGGATCGAATCACAGGAAGATATTCCTGTGAGGATATTAAGGATAGAGACGGCAATATCCTTGTAAAGAAGAATCATATGATTACGCCAAGCCGCGCTGCTAAGATTCTCAGCAAGGGCGTCAACGAGAAGGGTGAACCTGTCGAGAAGGTTAAGATAAGAAATATTCTCTGCTGTAAGTCCCATATTGGTATCTGCGCGAAGTGCTATGGCGCGAATATGGCTACAGGTGAGGCAGTTCAGATTGGTGAGGCAGTAGGTATTATTGCGGCACAGTCTATCGGTGAGCCGGGTACGCAGCTTACGATGAGAACCTTCCACAGCGGCGGTGTTGCCGGCGACGATATTACACAGGGTCTTCCCCGAGTTGAGGAGCTTTTTGAGGCAAGAAAGCCGAAGGGACTTGCCATTATCGCTGAGTTCGGCGGTACAGCTACGATTAAGGATACGAAGAAGAAGCGTGAGATTATCGTTTCAGACGGTGTCAATGAGAAGACCTATCTCATTCCTTACGGTTCCCGTATCAAGATTGCGGACGGCGCAGTTCTTGAGGCAGGAGACGAGCTGACAGAAGGAAGCATCAATCCGCATGACTTGTTGGAAATCAAGAAGATTGATGCGGTTCAGAATTATCTGCTTCGTGAGGTTCAGAGGGTTTACCGTTTGCAGGGTGTTGATATCGCTGATAAGCATATCGAGGTTATTGTACGCCAGATGCTTAAGAAAAAGCGCATTGAGACCAGTGGGGATACGGAATTCCTGCCAGGCACATTGGTAGACGGACTTGAGCTTGAGGATATCAATGAGCAGCTTATTGCCGAAGGTAAGCAGCCTGCTGAAGCTAAGGATGTAATCCTTGGTATCACAAAGGCAGCGCTTGCGACAAGCTCCTTCCTTTCAGCAGCTTCCTTCCAGGAAACCACAAAGGTTCTTACGGAAGCAGCAATCAAGGGTAAGATTGACCCGTTGATTGGCCTGAAAGAGAATGTTATTATCGGTAAGCTGATTCCTGCAGGTACAGGCTTGAGACGTTACAGAAATGTCAAGCTCAATACGGATACAGACCTTGATTCAACGCTTGACTTTGATGATGATATTGATTTTGACTCAGACGATGAGCTGACCGAAGATAAAATGACTACCGCAGAAGAAACTGCAGGCGTGACAGAATAAATAATAAGCGCTGCCGCACGGGTGATTGGGAATCATGCGTGCAGCAGCGTTTTAATTGTCAATACACAGAAGGTCGGCAGTCTTATGCCGGAACAGACTGGCGGAGAATGCTGACATTTTCTTATGGGTGATTCGATACATCAGCGAAACGCATTCTAAGACTTTGTCTGAATTGTTATGAATTTTTTGTAAAAATTAATTTTTTTAGTGATATTGGGTAAAATAAAAGAGATGCAACAATTTCCGTAAATTGTTGCATCTTTTGCTTTACATCTATTATATCGGCATATCTGATTGAAACTTTAGTCTTTATTCTAAAAAATTTCCACAAATTCCAAACAGGAACAATAGGTAATGTTTGCATCATCTGCTGCGGATTCCGGAGCAAGGCATGCAAAAAAGCCATGACGGAAAGCCATGGCTGTCAATGCGCCGCAAAGCGATAATGTCATATGAAACAGAAAGCCGTAAGGCAGAACTGTTATTGTCAGATTTTAATGCCGTTGAAAACGGCATCTTTGTCATCCTGCTCGATACAGAGATAACGCTTGGTAATAGAAAATGAGGAGTGATTGAAGATAATCATAATAACGACAGGATCGTTCCCCTGCTTCCATGCATGATAGCCAAAGGTCTTGCGCAGGGAATGACAGCTTACATGCTCCTCACAGCCTGATGCATCGGCGGCAGCGCAGATCATACGGTATGCCTGAAAGCGGGAAAGCGGCTGGTTCTCTTTGCGCGGACTGGGAAACAGATAGGGATTTCCTTTTTTGTACGGCGCTGTCTCAGTCAGGATGCCATGATACCGGGTTAGCACGGCACGTACTTCGCTGTTCAGCAGAATGCGGTTTTCCTTTCCTGTTTTCTGTTCTTTCACCAGAATATGCGTTCTGACTTTTTTGTCATGATAAACCATGTCATAAGTCAGATTCAAAATGTCGTTAATCCGAAGCGCCGTATTTAATCCTACGATAATAATGGCATAATTGCGCGGATTCGGTTCCACTGTTTTGTAAAAATCCTTGAAATTCTTTAAGACTTCCTTATCTCTGATAGGCTGTGTAGTACTCATGATATCTCCTCCTTGATAAAAGACTGTTTTAAGCTGCAGGCAGCCGTTATGCACTGCTGACACGTTCATATTCAGACTAACGGTACTATTTTGCCATCTGCTGCGCTGCCGTTGATTGACGATGCCGCCGCACCGCCTCATTCATCCGCCTTGCAGAGTAACAAAATATCCAACATTGTTTGTTCAGAAATGAGCTTGTCAGTACATTAGGATAGCGAATGCCTGATTTCCATGCAACAATTTACGGAAATTGTTGCAACGCTCCCACGGTTTTGCGATTTTTACGGCAGGCTGTGCGGAGCAGAAACCGTTAAATGCAAGGCAGCACATAAATTTTTATGGTTAACAAGGAGTTATGGTAAGTATTTTATCAGGCGGCAGAACCGCAGGTTAGGAAGGGTGACAAAAATTGCTTCGATTATCAGTACAGAAGGATGAGTTTATCATGGTCGGAAAAGACATAAAGATTACTTTTCTGGGAGGCGTTAAGAATCAGGCGCACATCATGATAGATGCGCCCAAAGAGGTGAATATCGCAAGAGGGCGCGCCATTGAGAAGAGGGCGAGGGAAAAAGAGCCTTTTATCCTGTAGCGGATAATAACCGGAGGCGGCGCTGTGCAGGAAGTGCGCGCAGACTGCAGAAAGACGGCTCCGGATATTATAGATGGAAAACGGACAAAACGCCGGATTCCGCAGCAACAACTGAATAAGGAAAAACAAAACAGGCGGTGAAACGGATTTTTGCCGCGGCAGTAAATCAAAGCCATGCAGACTGACCTGCAGGTCTTTGATTAACACAAGGAGGTATATTTATGGTAGTACAACACAATCTTAGAGCGATGAATTCCAACAGAATGTTAGGTATCACACAGGGTTCTTTATCCAAGTCAACAGAGAAGCTGTCTTCCGGATATCAAATCAACAGGGCGGCAGATAATGCGGCAGGGCTTTCTATTTCTGAAAAGATGAGAAAGCAGATCAGAGGGCTTTCGCAGGCTTCCCAGAATGCAGAAGACGGCATTTCCGCTGTACAGACAGCAGAGGGTGCGCTGACGGAAGTGCATGATATGCTCCAGAGAATGAATGAGCTGGCAGTTCAGGCTTCCAACGGTACCAATTCTGAGTTAGAGCGCGATTCCATTCAGGCTGAAATTGAGCAGCTGACAACAGAAATCGACCGTGTAGCTGAGACAACCAAGTTCAACGAGGCATATCTGTTAAAGGGACGCAAGGATACGTTTACAAAGACATTGAATTCCTATGATGCCGGCTTAAAGGGCGTAATGTCCGATGACGGCGGTAAGACAGCAACCTTTACAGCTACTCTGAAGGTAGGAGAAAGCGTAGATATTGCCGGAAAGCAGTACAATATTATTTCAGGCTACACTAAGAAAGACGTTGACGGTGACGGCGAAGAGGAAGAAATTGGCGGCGCTGAGGAGCTTTCCAATGTACAGCAGGCAGTTAAGGATATGAAGAACGGGGAGACTGTTACAATTGAAGGAACTGCATATAAGGCTTCCGGTTCAGGCGACAGCATTACGTTTGAGGCAGGAACCGGCACAAAGTATACCATTGACGAGATTGTAGGCAAGGTAAAGGAAGGCACAACCGTAAAAATAGACGGATACAATGATGGTAAGCTTTTAATTGCACGTGATTATAGCAAGGAAACAAATATCACTGCAGCAGAAGCGGCAGAAAAAATACAGACCGCATTGACACAGGCAAACAATATCGGAGCCACAAAAGATGCTGCAACTGTCACATTTGAAGATCCGAAGACAGGTGAGGTACAGACGATTGAGAAGGGTGGCTCAGTTAAGGCAAACACAGATTTGATTGCATACGATGGTACAAAAATTGTAAATATTGCTAAGGATGATGACATCACAGAATATGCAAAGGAGAATAGCGGTTACACGTTATTTAAGCAAGTTGCAGGTACGCTGACTTTGACAGATGATGATAAAAGTAAGAGCGACCTTTTGTTTAGCCATACAACGGATACGGTTGCCGGTGCTGTATATGTACAAAAAGATACTGCCTTAACAGATGCTTTGGATTATGTAGATGGTGTAAATAATCATGAAGTTACTGTAGCTACAGGTTATACAGCGTATGAAGCAGCAGACTTAAATGAGGTCGGTGATTTTACAGATGCAACACATGAGGCATATGCAAAATTGGTTGCTGATGATGCTGCTACAGGCAGTTCATTTGATATTAAATTTGAAACTGTTGGAAGCCAGGAAATGGCAGAGGGGCAAAATGCGTTGACGGCAGCAATCAAAGCTGGAAACATAAAATATACGGCGTCTGCAGCCAATGCAGACGGTGTATTCAGCCATGATTTTGCGGGAGATTCCAAATTGGATATTAATGAAAAGGGCGTTGTGTCGTATAATGGCACTACAATTGCTACAATTACTGCTACTACTCCTACCGCCGCAGGTTCATTTACACTTGACTTAGACGGCGATCCGAAAGATGCAGAATATAAAGCAGTGGAAGGCACTGATTATGTTTTCACAATTACAAAGGGTACAACGGAAGTAAAACAGGACCTTAACTTAGCGCTTCATGTAGGCGCTGACGCTGATATGACCAACAAGATTTCTGTCAGCATCGGCAGCATGGATTCCAAGGGACTTGGCATTGCTGATATCAATGTATCAGATGATTCCGGCATTGCTGCAACATATGCCATTGATGCCATCGAACAGGCTATTAAGACCGTATCTGCCCAGAGATCAGCTCTTGGTGCAGTTCAGAACCGCTTAGAGCACACCATCAACAACCTGGACAACGTTATCGAGAATACAACATCAGCAGAGAGCCAGATTCGTGATACCGATATGGCTACGGAAATGGTGAAGTATTCAAATGCCAATATTCTTGCACAGGCAGGTCAGTCTATGCTTGCACAGTCTAATCAGGCAAACCAGGGAGTACTTTCTCTGTTAGGTTAATCGCTGAATGTTGGGGACAGCAATGCTGTTTCTGCCATATGAACAATGACAAAAGCCGTCTTTTAAGACGGCTTTTGTGTCATCCGTTCGAAAATTCCCATTCGGAACCAATGGCAGCAGGAGAGAGGCTATCTGCAGGTTTCTGTTTATCGAAACCGTAAAGCCGGACAGTTGTCAGTACACAGAAGGGCGGCAGTCCTGATTAAAATATTCATACGGCTGAACTGTTACGCAGAAAACAGAAAAATTAAAAAAATTATTGACATTTATCAATCATAAAAGTATAATAATCTAGCATGCGTGTAAAAGAGTGCATGCAGTGTGCCTAATTGACTTGGCATTTAGTTATGATTATACAGGAGGTGAAAAGGAATGCCAACATTTAACCAATTAGTAAGAAAAGGACGTCAGGAAACAGTTAAGAAGTCTACTGCACCAGCACTTCAGAGAGGATACAACTCTTTAAAGAAGAAAGCTACTGATACATCTGCTCCTCAGAAGAGAGGCGTTTGTACAGCAGTTAAGACTGCAACACCTAAGAAGCCTAACTCAGCTCTTAGAAAGATTGCCAGAGTTCGTCTTTCCAACGGTATGGAGGTAACAAGCTACATTCCGGGTGAGGGACATAACTTACAGGAGCATAGTGTTGTTCTTATCAGAGGCGGACGTGTTAAGGACTTACCTGGTACAAGATACCACATTATCAGAGGTACTCTTGATACAGCAGGAGTTGCTAACAGAAAGCAGGCTCGCTCTAAGTATGGAGCTAAGAGACCAAAAGCAGGCAAATAATATTTGCTTCGTACCACAAAAAACTAATTAGTGTTGGGATTCTGGATTAATACCTTATTAAAATAGAAAACCGCACGAACACAAAGTTTTAGAAATGTGAGTACCGTTGATTTAATCAAGTAGTGGATAGTCCGCTGTGAAGCGGATACACTATCAATAATTAAGGAGGGAAGAACCGTGCCACGTAAAGGACATATTCAAAAAAGAGATGTATTGGCAGATCCTATTTACGGCAACAAGGTTGTCACTAAGCTTATCAATAACGTTATGTTAGACGGTAAGAAGGGTGTAGCCCAGAAGATCGTATATGGGGCATTTGCCAGAGTAGAAGAAAAAGCACAGAAGCCTGCAGTAGATGTATTTGAAGAGGCAATGAACAACATCATGCCGTTACTCGAGTGCAAGGCAAGACGTATCGGTGGTGCTACTTATCAGGTACCCCTTGAGGTAAAGCCGGAGCGTCGTCAGACATTAGGTCTTCGCTGGTTAGTATTCTTCGCGCGCAAGAGAGGCGAGAAGACTATGGAAGAAAGGCTTGCAAATGAGATTCTCGATGCATCAAACAATACAGGTGCAGCAGTAAAGAGAAAAGAAGACATGCACAAGATGGCAGAGGCAAACAAGGCTTTTGCACATTACAGATTCTAATTGCAGGCAGTTATTGTTTCTAAAATATATAAGGAGGAAGAACCTTGGCTGGAAGAGAATATCCTTTAGAGAGAACCAGAAACATTGGTATTATGGCTCATATTGATGCCGGTAAGACCACTCTTACAGAGCGTATCTTATACTATACCGGTGTTAACTATAAGATTGGTGATACACATGAGGGTACTGCAACCATGGACTGGATGGAGCAGGAGCAGGAAAGAGGTATCACAATCACATCAGCCGCAACAACATGTCATTGGACACATCAGGAAAATGCAAAGCCTCAGGCAGGTGCTTTAGAGCATCGTATCAACATTATTGATACGCCGGGCCACGTTGACTTTACTGTAGAAGTTGAGCGTTCCCTTCGTGTACTTGACGGCGCTGTAGGTGTTTTCTGTGCAAAGGGTGGCGTTGAACCACAGTCAGAGAATGTATGGCGTCAGGCTGATACCTACAACGTACCGAGAATGGCATTTATCAACAAGATGGATATCTTGGGTGCTAATTTCTATGGCGCTGTAGATCAGATTAGAACAAGATTAGGTAAAAATGCAATCGTTCTTCAGCTGCCAATTGGTAAGGAAGACGATTTTAAGGGTATCGTTGATTTGATGGAGATGAAGGCTTACATCTACAATGATGATAAGGGCGATGACATCACAATTACAGATATCCCTGCTGATATGGCAGAAGATGCAGAGCTTTATCGTTCCGAGATGGTCGAGAAAATCTGCGAGTTAGACGATGATTTAACAATGATGTATCTTGAGGGTGAGGAACCTACAATCGAACAGCTCAAGGCTGCTCTTAGAAAGGGTACATGTGAATGTACCGCAATTCCTGTATGCTGCGGTTCTGCATACAGAAATAAGGGCGTGCAGAAGCTTCTTGATGCAATTATTGACTTTATGCCGGCTCCTACAGACATTCCTGCTATTAAGGGTGTTGACTTAGAGGGCAATGAAGTTGAGAGACATTCATCAGATGATGAGCCGTTCTCAGCGCTCGCATTCAAGATTATGGCTGACCCGTTTGTCGGTAAGCTTGCATTCTTCAGAGTATACTCCGGTACAATGAACTCCGGTTCTTATGTACTGAATGCTACAAAAGATAAGAAGGAGCGTGTAGGACGTATTCTCCAGATGCACGCAAATAAGAGACAGGAGTTAGACAAGGTTTACTCAGGAGATATCGCAGCAGCAGTTGGATTTAAGTTCACGACTACTGGTGATACCATCTGTGATGAGCAGCATCCTGTAATCCTGGAGTCTATGGAATTCCCTGAGCCGGTTATTGAGCTTGCGATTGAGCCTAAGACAAAGGCAGGACAGGGCAAAATGGGTGAGGCGCTTGCAAAGCTTGCAGAAGAAGACCCTACTTTCCGTGCTCATACAAATCAGGAAACAGGTCAGACAATTATCGCAGGTATGGGTGAGCTTCATCTTGAGATTATCGTAGACAGACTTCTTCGTGAGTTTAAGGTAGAGGCTAACGTAGGTGCTCCACAGGTTGCATACAAAGAAGCATTTACAAAAGCGGTTGACGTTGACAGTAAATACGCAAAACAGTCTGGTGGACGTGGACAGTACGGACACTGTAAAGTTAAATTCGAGCCTATGGATCCAAACGGCGAAGAGACATTTATCTTCGAGTCTACTGTAGTCGGTGGTGCAATTCCTAAGGAATACATCCCAGCAGTTGGAGAAGGTATCGAAGAAGCAGCACAGGCTGGTATTCTTGGCGGCTTCCCTGTACTTGGTGTAAAAGCTACGGTATGGGATGGTTCTTACCATGAAGTCGATTCCAGTGAAATGGCATTCCATATCGCTGGTTCCATGGCATTCAAAGATGCTATGAAGAAAGGTAACGCAGTACTTCTTGAGCCTATCATGAAAGTCGAAGTAACAATGCCTGAGGAATACATGGGCGATGTTATCGGAAGCTTGAATGCAAAACGTGGACAGATCGAAGGAATGGAAGACATCGGTGGAGGAAAACTCGTAAGAGCTTATGTACCTCTTGCTGAAATGTTCGGATATTCTACAGAGCTTCGTTCCGCTACTCAGGGTCGTGGAAACTACTCCATGTTCTTCGAGAAATATGCACAGGCTCCAAAGAATGTTCAGGATAAAGTTCTCGCACAGAGAAATGACTAATAAATTTGTCGATATATTTTAACGATTGGGTGTTGCTTTTTTGAGAGAAATCCCCTATAATGTATGTATATTGGCACGTAAAGCAAAATTTCTAAAACAAAAATAAAAAAATGTTAGGAGGACGTTTAGAAATGGCTAAGGAAAAATATGTAAGAACGAAACCACATTGTAACATTGGTACAATTGGACACGTAGACCACGGTAAAACAACATTGACAGCTGCTATTACAAAAGTATTGGCTGCAAGAGTTGCAGGTAATGAGGCAACTGACTTTGAAAATATCGATAAAGCTCCAGAAGAAAGAGAGCGTGGTATCACAATCTCTACTGCACACGTTGAGTATGAGACAGAGAAGAGACATTACGCACACGTTGACTGCCCAGGACATGCTGACTACGTTAAGAATATGATCACCGGTGCTGCTCAGATGGATGGTGCTATCCTCGTAGTAGCTGCTACAGACGGTGTTATGGCTCAGACAAAAGAGCATATCCTTCTTTCCCGTCAGGTAGGTGTTCCTTACATCATCGTATTCATGAACAAATGTGACATGGTTGATGATGAAGAACTCCTTGAACTCGTAGAGATGGAAATTACTGAGATCCTTGAAGAGTATGACTTCACAGACTGCCCAATCATCAAAGGTTCTGCTTTGAAAGCTTTGGAAGATCCAAACGGCGAGTGGGGCGACAAGATCATGGAACTCATGGATACTGTAGATTCTTATATCCCAGATCCAGAGCGTGACACAGATAAGCCTTTCGTAATGCCTATCGAGGACGTATTCTCTATCACAGGACGTGGTACTGTTGCTACAGGACGTGTAGAGGCTGGTACACTTCACTTGAACGACGAAGTTGAAATCGTTGGTATCAAAGAAGAAACTCAGAAATCCGTTGTAACCGGTATCGAGATGTTCCACAAAGAGTTGGATGAGGCTCAGGCTGGAGATAACGCTGGTGTACTTCTTCGTGGTATCCAGAAGACTGACATCGAAAGAGGTCAGGTTCTTGCTAAACCAGGTTCTTTGACATGTCACACAAAGTTTACTGCTCAGGTTTACGTTTTGACTAAGGACGAGGGTGGACGTCATACTCCATTCTTCAACAACTATCGTCCACAGTTCTACTTCCGTACAACTGACGTAACAGGTGTTATCGAACTTCCAGAAGGAACAGAGATGTGCATGCCTGGTGATAACGTAGAAATGACAATCGAATTGATTCACCCAATCGCTATGAGCCAGGGTCTTACATTCGCTATCCGCGAAGGTGGTAGAACCGTTGGTTCTGGTAGAGTAGCAACTATCATCGAGTAATCTTTGATAGTGTCTCTAAAAAGCT
>JAGAQJ010000025.1 GCA_017622845.1 Lachnospiraceae bacterium
AGTTCCCGGAACCAGTTATCGAGCTGGCTATCGAGCCAAAGACAAAGGCTGGACAGGGCAAGATGGGAGAGGCTTTGGCAAAGCTTGCTGAAGAAGACCCGACCTTCCGTGCACATACAAATCAGGAGACAGGACAGACGATTATTGCCGGTATGGGTGAGTTACACCTGGAAATTATCGTAGACAGACTTCTTCGTGAGTTTAAGGTAGAGGCTAATGTTGGTGCGCCTCAGGTTGCTTACAAGGAAGCAATCACGAAGGAAGTTGACATTGATTCCAAGTACGCTAAGCAGTCCGGCGGACGTGGACAGTACGGTCATTGTAAAGTTAAGTTCAGCCCTATGGACGCAAACGGCGAGGAGCTTTTCAAGTTCGAGTCTACTGTTGTCGGCGGTGCTATTCCTAAGGAATACATTCCTGCAGTCGGCGAGGGTATTGAGGAAGCTACTCACGCAGGAATCCTTGGCGGATTCCCGGTTGTCGGCGTACATGCTAATGTATATGATGGTTCATACCATGAAGTCGATTCTTCAGAAATGGCATTCCATATTGCAGGTTCCCTTGCATTTAAGGAAGCGATGCAGAAGGCGTCTCCGGTACTGCTTGAGCCTATCATGAAGGTTGAGGTAACAATGCCTGAGGAGTATATGGGTGATGTTATCGGAAGCTTAAACGCTAAGCGCGGACAGATTCAGAGCATGGACGACCTTGGCGGCGGTAAGATTGTACGTGCATTAGTGCCGCTTGCTGAGATGTTCGGATACTCAACAGAGCTTCGTTCCACAACACAGGGTCGTGGCAATTACTCTATGTTCTTTGAGAAATATGAGCAGTGTCCAAAGAATGTTCAGGACAAGGTGCTTGCTGCAAAGAAGGGTTAATCAAATGCAGCAGTATTTTATAAATAATACTTGAAAAATCCAACGCTTTCTAATATAATTAAGCATAGTTGGGTGAAGTTTTATGTAGAATGAAACTAATTTATTAATAACTTTTTTAAGGAGGACTTTTAAAATGGCAAAGGCTAAATTTGAAAGAAGTAAACCCCATTGTAACATTGGTACCATCGGACATGTTGACCATGGTAAGACAACTTTAACAGCTGCTATCACAAAGGTATTGGCTGCAAGAGTTGCTGGTAACGTAGCTACAGACTTCGAGAACATCGATAAGGCTCCGGAAGAGAGAGAGCGTGGTATCACTATTAATACAGCTCATGTTGAGTATGAGACAGAGAAGAGACATTATGCACACGTTGACTGCCCGGGTCATGCTGACTATGTAAAGAACATGATTACCGGTGCTGCACAGATGGACGGCGCTATCCTTGTTGTTGCTGCAACGGATGGTGTTATGGCTCAGACAAAGGAGCACATCCTTCTTTCTCGTCAGGTAGGTGTACCTAAGATCGTTGTTTTCATGAACAAGTGTGATATGGTTGACGATCCTGAGTTACTTGAGCTTGTTGAGATGGAAATCACAGAGCAGCTTGAAGAGTACGAGTTCACAGATTGTCCTATTGTTAAGGGTTCTGCTTTAAAGGCTCTTGAAGATCCTAACGGTGAGTGGGGCGACAAGATTATTGAGCTTATGGATACAGTTGATGAGTATATTCCTGAGCCTGTACGTGCTACAGATCAGCCGTTCCTTATGCCTATCGAGGATATCTTCACAATCACTGGTCGTGGTACAGTTGCTACAGGTAGAGTTGAGCGTGGTGTTCTTCATATCAATGAGGAAGTTGAAATCGTTGGTATCAGCGAGGAGACAAAGAAGACTGTTTGTACAGGTATCGAGATGTTCCGTAAGCTTCTTGATGAGGCTCAGGCTGGTGATAACATCGGTGCACTTCTTCGTGGTATCCAGAGAACAGAGATTCAGAGAGGACAGGTTCTTGCTAAGCCTGGCACAGTTACATGCCACAAGAAATTTACAGCTCAGGTTTACGTATTAACAAAGGATGAAGGCGGACGTCATACTCCTTTCTTCAATAACTACAGACCTCAGTTCTACTTCAGAACAACTGACGTTACTGGTGTTTGCGAGTTACCGGCTGGTACAGAGATGTGCATGCCTGGCGATAATGTAGAGATGACAATTGAGTTGATTCATCCTATTGCTATGGAGCAGGGTCTTACATTTGCTATCCGTGAGGGTGGTAGAACAGTTGGATCAGGCCGTGTGGCTACTATCATTGAGTAAATAGAATTCTTGCGAATTCATTAGAAAATTCATTGAGTTTATAGGACTTTCCGAAGTTTTTCGGAAAGTCCTTTTTTCGATGTCTGATGGAATTGGTAAGCTGTGATAACAAAATTCGCTAATTCTATCAAAAATAATTTAACATGTTATTCTTTTGGGAGCTTTGAAGAATCTAATTTGAGCAATTCTTTATTTCTTTCTATATATTCTTTCCATATGGCTTCGCGCTCTTTCTGGTGTGTGTTCTCATATTTTTCCGTATATTCGTCATGGAGTGCCTTTAGTTGATCCATGAGGGGCGTATCAGCAGGGAGTTTCCCTCTGCGGATATGGGCGTACAGTCTGTTATATGATTTTGTAAATTCCGTGTGAATCGGATGGCTGAATAATTTTTCCTTATAGGATTTTCGGCTAGCGTATTCATTGCATAAAATGGATTTCTGGACTTATGAGGAGTATCAGCAGTTCATTAATACGATTGAAGAGGGAAGTGATATTATGTGCTGTTTGAGATTTTATTTTGGGCAGGAATGCGCATCGGAGAAGTACTTGCTATAACGAAGAATGATGTTGACTTTCAAGAGAATAAAATATCTGTTTCCAAGACCTATTATAGGACAGAAGGAAAAGATGTCATCATAACGTCTAAGACGGAACAGTCAGTCAGGACAATAGATATTTCCGAATTTTTGACGCAGGAAATCAAGCGTATTGTGATAAGCTGTATGAATTTCCTGACAGCGAAAGGCTTTTTCCAATTGTATGCGAGGCGGTGCAGCATAAAATGGTAAGCGGTATGGGGTAAAGACAGCTTCACTAGATGTGAAAAAGATGCAGACGGAATATGATGCAATGACAGTGCAAAAAGCAAAGTTGAAGAAAACATACCAAACGGCAGAAAAAGAGGCGGTTGAAGCGGATAAACAGTTGAAAAACATAAGGCAGTATTGGGGGATTGAGAAAGATAGGCAGGAAGCAACAAAGCAGCATAAAAAACAAGATGTGAGCCTATAGGAAAGAGAGGAGAAGACTATGAATCTGACATATGAAAAATGTGGAGATTATTTAGTACCGAACTTAATTCCTGATCTGGAATCGAAGGGAGAGTTAGGAAAGTTCGGATTGATGCGGAAATCATATTTGGAAAAGCACAGGGGAGGTATTTATTCGGGATTACTGTTATCTGGAGAATTAAAGAAGCATCTGTTGATGATACAAGAACAAGCAGAGGGAAGATTTGATTTACTTGTGGAGCAGATGGCAAGGCAGGAGGAAGTGACGGAGCAGTTAAAGGAACAGAATCAGATTCTTTGGGTAAAGAGAATGAACAATATTCAGGCGAGGGCAGAGGAGATTGTAAGGGAGGAAATTATATACTGTTTATGAAATTATGGAGCAGGGAAATCTGCTCCTGTTTCATATTCTAATGAAATTTATTGCTTTTTCAATAAAAATACTGCATAATGAAATATGAATACAAAGTGGAAAATATAAGAAGAGGTAAATGGATTGGAAGATTTAATCCGGCTGGATTCATATCCGGTACAGACAACATTAAAAATACTTTTGCAAGATAAAACTACCAAGAAAAATATTATATGGGCGACAGATTCCTATGCTTCTTTTGGGGAAGCTTACACAGATAGAAGCCAGATAACAGAAAACCAGATAAAAAAGATGAATTATGGAATGATTCAACCGCGAATATCTAAAGATATGGAGCAACAAACTCAGCGGACAAGAAAGAGTGCAGAAGTATTTACTCCGGCGTGGATATGCAATAAAATGAATAATTTTTGTGACGATGAGTGGTTTGGTTATAAAGATGTTTTTAATCAACAGGCTGAGCATGAGTGGATTCCCACAGAAGATAAAATAAGATTTCCTGAGGGGAAGATTTGGGAAAATTATATAGATTCCAAACGACTGGAAATTACATGTGGAGAAGCACCTTATCTGGTTTCAAGATATGATGCTTCCACAGGAAAGATGATTGATATTCATAAGCGAATAGGTATTCTTGATCGAAAACTTCGTGTTGTGAATGAAAATGCAGCAGATGAAACGGAATGGTTGAAATGGACGATACGGGCATTTCAGAGTGTGTATGGGTATGAATATCAAGGAGACAATCTCTTGATTGCGCGAATCAATCTACTTATGACTTTTGTAGATTACATGAATAATAAATGGCATAGACAGCCGGGAAAAACAGAACTGCGGAAGATTGCCAATATTATCAGTTGGAACATTTGGCAGATGGATGGACTAAAGGGAACAGTTCCTATGGGAGTTTTGAAAGAGGAATATCATCAGATGTCGTTGTTTGAGTCGTTTCAAGAAGTGGAAGAAGAGGATGATGAACCAGAAGTTAGATGTAGAATATATGATTGGCGGGCGGATTGCTCTATTTTATATGAAGCATTAGAGAAAAAAAGTGGGAACTGATATTGTGAATGATTATGAAAAGCAGCAAGAGCATTATGATAATGTTATGAAAAGTTTGATTGAAGCAAGTAAAGAATTTCAAGAATTAACGCTACAAAACAAAGAAAAATTGGCGGAACAAGTTCTTGGAATGTTCGGGATGACGGGAATGAATAATATGTTTAAAAATCAAAGGTGGGGAAAATGGCATTTAGTGAAGATGTGAAAATAAAAGCTATGGTTGCATGTGGTAGATACTGCTGTATTTGTCATAAATTTTGCGGAAATAATATGGAAGTACACCATATTAAAGCGCAGGCAGACGGTGGTGACAATTCTTTTGAAAATGCAATACCATTATGCTTTGACTGCCATGCAATAGTACGGCAATATGACCCAAAACACCCTAAAGGAATAAAATTTTCGGAAAAGGAACTTGTCCAACATAGAGATGCATGGTATAAACATATGCATCAAGAAAATACAAATGCCAGAAAACAGTGTAAAACAAATAAAATCGAACCCATTAAGATTTATCACCAAAAAGGCTATAAAAATATTATGTTGAATAAAGTTTCTAATGGCAAAGAAATATTAACGTATTTGATAGAGACTTATGGAATCACTTATGATGAAGAAGCGGAAACATTAGAAGAGGTAAAGTTAATCGGTGAATTTATACAAAATATAAAAGAACTTTTGGATTTTAATGATTTATTAGATGAGCCTTATGATAGAATTATGACAGCGTTCAACTTAACGGAAAGCATTAAAGAATTAGATAGAGTGGGATTTTGGGTTTTTGTGGGAAAAGAAGATAAGGTAGTGACAGGTGGTATAAAAGAACCGGAAATATTTCCAACATTATTAATTCGTATTGTAAGAAAAGATAGTAGCGAAATTATAAAGGTAAATTTTGAAAATAGGTAAAGATTATTTTATGTAATTATGCAAGAAGGAGAAACAAGGTAATGAAATTCGATTTTGTAATAGGAAATCCGCCATACCAAGATGAGACAATAGGCGATAATAAAGGTTATGCGCCACCAGTATATCACAAATTCCTTGAAAATGCTTATAAGATTGGCGATGTAGTGGAAATGATTCACCCTGCAAGATTCTTATTTAATGCAGGAAGTACACCTAAACAATGGAATGAACAGATGTTGCAAGATCCGCATCTCAAAGTATTATATTTTGAACAGGACAGCAGTAAGGTATTTAGTAATACGGATATTAAGGGCGGTGTAGTTATTACCCATCATGACAATCGAAAAGATTATGGAACAATTGGGACATTTACGGCGTATGAAGAATTAAATGCAATATTGAAAAAGGTAAAAGATTATGACAGTTTTATAAGTTTTAGTAGTATTGTTATTACACGTACTGCATATCGTTTGACGGATAAAATGCACGAAGACCATCCGGAAGCAATTGGGCAATTGAGCAACGGACATGCGTATGATATGTCAACAAATATATTTGACAGACTGCCACAAATCTTTTTCGATGAGAAACCGCAGGATGGGACAGAGTACATACAGATTTTAGGACGGAAGAATAATGAAAGAGTATATAAATACGTGAGACGGGACTATATTAACACTGTTAGTAATTTTGATAAATATAAAATATTTCTTCCTAAAGCTAATGGAATTGGTGCATTGGGAGAAGTATTGTCGGCACCGATCCTATGCGAACCGATGATTGGTGCAACAGAAACATTTTTAAGTATTGGAGCATTTGAGCAAAAAAGCGAAGCAGAAGCAGCCATGAAGTATATTAAAACGAAGTTTGTTCGTGTATTATTAGGAGTTTTGAAAACTACGCAGGATATAACACCAGAAAAATGGAAATGTGTTCCTTTACAGGACTTTACCAAAAACTCTGACATAGATTGGTCAGCATCCATCGCCAACATAGACAAGCAGCTTTACAAAAAATACAATCTGTCTGACGGAGAAATCAATTTCATTGAAACCAAAGTAAAGGAGATGGTGTAATGGCAGAGATAAAAATTAAGACAGCCAAGCGTGTTGTTCCCATGATTTACGCATACACCACTCCTGAAATTGCAAGACATAATGGTTGGACAAAAATAGGATATACGGAACAGGCAGTAGAAAAACGCTTGAAACAGCAGGCGCATACAATTGACGTTATCTATCATGAAGAGTGGAAAGGAAATGCTGTTTATGATGATGGTTCCGGAGAGATTTTCAGCGATAAAGATTTCCATGTGTATTTGAGAAAACTGGGTATTGAAAATAACCGGGAAAACGAATGGTTTCACATAGATGGAACAGAATCACAAAAAAGATTTTTTGAATTTCGCTCCAACCGTGGTATTGTAAAAAGCGAAGATACAGCGATTCCGTACACTTTAAGAAATGAACAGGCAATGGCTGTACTGCAAACAGAAGAATATTTTAAAGCAGGCAAAGGAAAAGAATACCTTTGGAACGCAAAACCGAGGTTTGGAAAAACATTGTCTGTATATGAATTATGCAAAAAATTAGAAGCAGAAAACATACTGATTGTCACGAACCGTCCGGCAATCGCTAATTCGTGGTACTCAGATTATGCGAAGTTTCTTGGAACACAGTCAGGATATCAGTTTGTCAGCAATACAGACTCATTAAAAGGGAAGCCGTTAGTCGTTTCGCGTGAAGATTATGTAAAGGTTAATTCGGTTTCAGATCATCCATATTGCTGTATTGAATTTGTCAGTTTACAGGATTTGAAAGGTTCTATATTCTTTGGTGGTGACCATAAAAAATTACAAGAAGTCGCAGATATGGACTGGGATTTGTTGGTTATTGATGAAGCACACGAGGGTGTAGATACCTATAAAACAGATGTTGCATTTGAGCATATCAAGAGAAAGTTTACATTACATTTGTCGGGAACACCTTTTAAAGCACTTGCAAATGATAAATTTCCGGATAATGCAATCTTTAACTGGACATATGCAGATGAACAGTCGGCAAAACGTGATTGGAATTCTCCTGAAGGAGATGAGAATCCATATGCGACATTGCCACAGTTAAATATGTTCACATACCAGATGTCAGAGGTTATCAGGGACGAATTAGAGCAGGGAATTGAAATTCAGGGTGAAACAGAAGAGTATGCTTTTGATTTAAACCTTTTCTTTGAAACAAAAAATGGGCAGTTTGTGCATGAGAGTTCAGTAGATAAATTTTTGGATGCTATGACAACACTTCCTAAGTTTCCTTTTTCAACGGAAGAATTGCGAAATGAGCTGAAGCACACCTTTTGGCTTCTGAATCGTGTAGATAGCGCAAAGGCGTTAGCGAAAAAACTGGAACAGCATCCGGTATTTGGCGAGTATAAAGTCATACTTGCTGCCGGAGACGGAGTGATGGACGGTGCAGGGTTAGATTCTGAAGAAGAAAGTAAGAAATCCTTTGATAAAGTGGTTGCTGCCGTTAAAAACTATGAAAAAACAATTACATTATCTGTTGGTCAGTTGACAACAGGTGTTACAATTCCTGAATGGACAGCGGTGCTTATGTTGAGCAACATGAAAAGCCCGTCTTTATATATGCAGGCGGCGTTCAGGGCACAAAATCCATGCCTTTTTGCTAAAGACGGTGAATTTTATCGTAAGAAAAATGCCTATGTATTCGACTTTGATCTGGCACGAACACTTATGATATTTGAAGAGTTTGCAAATGATTTATCTGCAAAAACCTCTGATGGGCGTGGAGATGCAGTAATACGAAAAGAAAATGTACGGGAATTGCTGAATTTCTTTCCGGTTATCGGCGAGGATGAAAACGGAGAAATGGTGGAACTGGATGCGGAGAAAGTATTGTCCATACCTCGGAAAATCCGTTCTCAGGAAGTAGTGAGAAGGGGATTTATGAGCGATTTCCTGTTCCAAAATATTTCTCATGTGTTCCATGCACCGCAGGAAGTGATTGATATCATTACATCGTTTACGCCAGTTCGGGAACCGAGCAAAAAGGCGGACATTACGCCTGACACGCATACAGAGCTTTCTTTAGATGATAATGGAGAAGTATTTTTGGAAGAAGGATATGTGATTGGAAAGTCGGCGGAACTATTTGGGGAAAAGATATATGGGACTATTCCGGACAAGCTGAATGACGTGATATCGGATATGAATATGGTACGGGATTCAACGGAATATTCTGCTGAAAAGTTGAAACAGACATTACATACAGAAGCTGTTAAAACGATTATTGATACAGCAAAAGAGGAATACGCTTCGGATATGAGGAGTTCTACCCGGAATCAGATGGAACGCAGGCTGAAAGACGAAACAGATTCGCTTGTTAATAAGGCATTCGGCAATTATAAGATTGAGGCGAATACCATAGAAAAAGAAAGGCAGGATGCTTTAGACAATTGCGTAACTACTAACAAGAGCGAGGAAGAAGTCAATCAAGAGTTTGACAGGCGTCAGGAAGAAGCTGCTTCAAGATTGCAGGAGACTTTAAATTCATCAATCAGCGACTTTGTAAAATCTGCCAGTGAGGAAGTGGTAAGAACCGTAGAAACCAGCAAAAAGGAACGCGAGAAAAAGGGAATAGAGGATTCGGTAAAAGACCATTTGAGGGGATTTTCAAGAACGATACCATCATTTCTCATGGCGTATGGAACAGAAGAAACGACTCTTGAAAATTTTGACAAGATTATTCCGGATGAAGTGTTTGAGGAAGTAACAAGCATTTCACTTGCGCAATTTCGTTTTTTAAGAGACGGAGGAGCTTATACCAACGAGCAAACGGGCGAAGAGGAAATGTTTGAGGGCAAGGTGTTTGATGCGGTTGTGTTTAACGATTCTGTCAGAGAGTTCCTGAATTTAAAAAGAAAACTGGCAGACTATTTTGATGAGGACAGCGCAGAGGATATTTTTGATTATATTCCGCCGCAGAAAACGAACCAGATTTTTACGCCGAAGTGGGTAGTGAAAAAGATGGTTGATATGCTGGAACAGGAAAATCCGGGATGCTTTGATATGTCGGACAAAACTTTTGTTGATTTGTATATGAAGTCCGGTTTATATATGACAGAAATTATAAAGCGGCTGTATCAGAGCAATGTATTGAAAGAGCAGTTCCCCAATAAAGAGGAACGGTTGCAGCATATTTTTGAAAAACAGGTATATGGTCTGGCACCAACAGAAATTATCTATAGGATTGCAACGAACTATATTCTTGGATTTGATGATAATGTTGCGATTACGAAGCATAATTTTCGACAAGTGGATGCTTTGGAGTATGCTAAAAATGGAATTTTGGAAGAAATGTTGGATGAGATTTATAAGGAGTGAGCCATGCCAAGAGCAAAAAAAGAATCAGTGCCGATATCGGCGAGAATAGAGAAAGCAACCTTTGAACGTCTTGAAAAGTTTTGCGAGGATTCAGGACTTGGAAAGACAGTGACTCTGGAGAGGGCGCTGAATATGTATATGGACGAGTATTATCAAAAGAAAGAGCAATAAGTATATATGGTTTTGATTTTTATGTTTGTGCAGTAGATTAAAAAATAATGAAAAGGGAGAAGTAATGTTATGGGTAAGTTTATTCCAGAAAAAAGAAGACTAAAAGATCTTTTGGAAGATATAGATTGTGGTAAGATAAAGCTGCCGTCCTTTCAACGCAAATATAAATGGACAGCTCCACAAGTTAAAAAGTTGTTAGATTCTATTCAAAACGATCATCCAGCGGGATCGTTACTATTTCTTGCGGTAGATTATACTAATCCACTTATTCCAGAGATCCCATTTACAGGAACAACGAAGGAACGGCAGGTAAGCAATATAGAAAATCTTGTTTTGGATGGACAGCAGAGGCTTACATCATGCTATTGTGCATTTTATAATTTGGGAGCAAAAACCTATTTTCTTAATTATAAGAAATTGATGGAAATGGATAAAAATGGACAAGGTAGTGAAATTGAATTTGAGGAATTGATTTTAGATAAAAAACATATGGACTACCCAGAGAAAATGTTAGATGATGGTTTAATGCCATTCTGTTTTGTAAAGAGTTCAAAAACTTTAAGAGACTCATTGTAACCTTATAAGAATAGAATCAGAGATAATATTGATAAACGGGATGTTTATGACTTTTTAGACGGGAAACTTAGCGACTATTTGGAGTCAATATTTGAATATGAATTTCCAGTAGTCACACTGCCTAAAGAACTTACATTGGATGCAGTGTGTAAGGTTTTTCAGACACTTAATTCGACAGGACTTAAATTATCGTCTTTTGACATTTGTGTAGCAAAATTTGTTCCACAGGGAATTAATTTAAAAGATAAAGTTGAGGCGGCTGAAAAAAATTTATTTGTAAAGATTGCGATAGAAAATGATGAAAATTTGATTCTTCAAGCTATTGCGTTATTGGCGGGGAAATCTCCCAAGAAAAATTCTCTAGCAGTTACATTATCTGCATCAGATATTAATAATTATTGGGATAAAGTAATAAGTGGAATTGAAAATACTATGTTGATGTTAGAGAAATTTGGAGCAGGAACAGGGGAGATTAGGAAGATTCTTCCATATACGCCGATAATACCATTATTTACGGCAATTCTTGTTAGCAAAGATTATGCAAATTTGCAGATACAGGCTCGTGCATCAATAGAACAAAAACTAAAATTGTTTTTCTATACATCGGCTCTTTCACAAAGATATACCGAGGGAACTGATAATAAATTAAAAGAAGATTGTCAAGCGATTTTAATTTGGCTAAGTGGTGGTGCTGAACCCAGTACAATAACTAATGGTGTTATGTGGAATACTAGTAAATATTTGAAAGTCGGACAAACAAATGCCATAGGAAGGGCTATCTTATGCTTAATTAATTCCCAAAAACCAAAAGACTTTTATGATGATTCAACAGTTGGTTATGGGAACGGAACGGCAGATTCCCAAATACATCATATATTTCCCGAAGCTGAATATAAAGATAGTGTAGATAATATAAATTCTATATTTAATTTCACGTTTTTGACAAAGGAAGCAAATAATTTTATTAGCAACAAAACAACAAAAAAGTACTTGAAGGAAATATTGGAATATCGCAGCTTGACTGAGATTTCGTTTAAACAAATATTAGAGAAACATATTGTCGATGATGAATGTTATCAAGCTATGCAGGAAGAGGATTATAATAAGTTCCTTGAGTCACGGGCGGAATGTATCAAACAAATGTTTATTGATATGGGATTAAATATAAAATTTGTAGAAAAGAATCAAATAGACGAAGAATTGGATGATGAGGATTTAGAAGAAGCTGTTGAACAATAGTTGGCAAATTGAATAACAGATATATAATGATTGAAAATAGGGAAACAGTATTACCTTGTTTCAAAACCTATAATTATGGAGGAGATTAAGTTGGATAAGATAGATGCAAAAACAGCGATGGAAGAATTGTCAATGATGTTGATTTATTTATCTCATTTTACAGAGAGGGACAGAATAGCCAATCTAGATGACAAATATGCATGGAAAGGTTATGATTTTGACGTTCTAAACCAACTTGACGAAAAAGATTTCATAAGGCAGGGTTCCCATCGGTCAAAATCCATGTATATTACTAAAGAAGGCGAGGCAAAGGCAAAAGAGCTTATGGAAAAGTATAATGTGGCAGATTGGTAAATGAGGCAAAAAGCGTATAGATATAAGATGTGTAAATGAGTCTTATGTGTGGTCACTGGGAAGGAAGTGGGCTGATGCGGATTGATCCAAAGAAATTAATTGGTGAAGCAACTGAATATGATAAGAAATGTAGCGTGGAAAGAAAGCAGGTAAAGAGTTGGCTGAAAAGCGTCAGTGCATTTGCGAATGGTTTTGGCGGCACCTTGATTTGGGGGATTACGAATGATGATGAAGTTGTCGGATTAGAAAATGCGGAATCTGATGCAGAGTTTATAAGTGAGACAATCAAAACAAAAATTGATTCTATCCCGAAAGTAAATTTACGATTTCATATGGAAGACAATAAGAAATTGATTCTGCTTGATGTGTATGCCGGTAAGGAAACGCCATATTATTATGTGGGCGAGGGAAATATGACTGCTTATATTCGTTTGGGAAATGAAAGCGTTCCGGCGGATAACATTACGCTCAAACGATTGGTTCTTCAAGGAACAAATCGTTCTTATGATAGTTTGGTTTCAAATTATAAGTTCAAGAACATGGCGTTTACAAAATTACGCTCGGTATGTAAGCATAATACAGGGAAAGATTTTGAAGATAGCGATTATGAATCTTGGGGAATTATAGATGAGGAGGGAAATCTTACAAATGCAGGGGCATTGCTGGCGGATGAGTCTCCCATTCGTCATTCGAGAGTTTTTTGTACGAGATGGAATGGGTTGGACAAGGCATCAGGCTTGATTGATGCTATTGATGATGAAGAATACAGTGGTGGTCTTGTAAATCTTCTGCAGGATAGCATGAATTTTGTTTCCAGAAATACAAAGAAGGCATGGAGAAAAACGGGTAACGGCAGAATCGAGATGCCGGATTATCCAGATACGGCTGTGCTTGAGGGGATCGTGAATGCATTGATTCATAGAGATTATCTGGAATTGGGAAGTGAAGTCCATATAGATATGTTTGATGACAGAATGGAAATTTACTCTCCGGGCGGTATGCCGGACGGTCGCAAGGTTCAGGACTTAGATTTGAGAAATGTATCGTCTAGGAGACGGAATCCAATCATTGCCGATATATTTAACCGTTTGAAATATATGGATCGCCGCGGTAGCGGTTTTAAGAAAATCTTGGATTCCTATGAATTTCAAGAACATTATACAGAAGAAATGAAACCAAAGTTTAAGTCGAGTAATAGTGAATTTTGGCTGATATTTAAAAACCTGAATTATGAGGCGAAAGATGTAGAATTTGTCTTAACCACGGAAAAGGCTGATACAAAAAGGAGTCATCTTATCCAAAATGGTCAAGATATGGATAAGATGATAATTAATTTTTGTAGAGAACCTAAATCGGTCATGGAAATTATGGACAATTTTAAGTTTAAGAGCAGAACAAGTTTTAAAAGAAATTATTTACAGAAAATGCTTGCAGAGGGAACATTAAAAATGACTATACCTGATAAGCCGTCAAGTAGAAATCAAAAATATTATTCGTAAAATTATCTTAACCATATCTTATCCAAAATGGTTAAGGCGTGGTTAAGATATATAAGCAGAAACAGATATAGAGATTCAATGGTTAGATAGGATTAGGAATTCGCTCCGTGATAACAAAAATTCCAAAAACGTCAGATACAAGGTGTATATCAAAGAAAAAAGCACCGAAAAAGCCCTATAAATCACATAAAATCACACCGATTTCCCCCAAAGAAAACCGTGAGGGTGGACGTACTGTTGGATCAGGCAGGGTTGCTACTATCATTGAGTAATCCAGTAAAATCAAGGCTTTTGAGCTTTTGAAAATGGATTTTGCAACAAAATTGCAACAAATTTGCGAAGCGTAGTGCCAAATAATGCGTGATAATGCATTTTTGGCAGTGCGATAGTGAATCCAATTTCATAAAATTTTGTATCAAATGGGCACTTTCCAAGTGAAAACTAGGAGAGTGTCCTTTTTGTGTTATAGTCAAAAAATAATGAATTGGAGAAAATAAACATGGGTATTGACAGCGTTAGAAGCAGGAGCCGAAAAGCATTTTCAGCGTTCGTATATGTGAGGAAAAACGGCATTTGCAAAGGTGGAGGAGATTGAAGAATAGAATTGCAATTAGGAAAGCTCCGGAACATGAAATGATATAATTTTTTTAGTCAGATGAGAGCAAGTAGGGATAGTCCTGCAGTTGTCCTTTCTGGAGATGGAAAGAAGGCCGGTATGGATACGTTAGAAGTGCTTAGGCTTTTATTTGTTGTATTTGCAGCTTTGACATACATAGACAATAGAAATAACCGCAAATAAACGGAAAGGCTATCCTTTACTCGCAATAGAGGATAGCCTGTAATCTGTTAAGGAACTTAATGATTTATAAGTTTCCGATTGGGCAACTGCTGGATGTGCCAATATCCTTCAGTTTGCGCGCCAGGGGCGCGCTCTATCGGTTGCGAGTCCTGAATACATAAGTGTACTGACCATCTGGTAATTATGGCAAAGAGTGGTGAATATTTTGTCAGTCTGCAAGGCGGAGGAAGGAGTTGCATTCTGATGAATCATTACCCGATTGCGACCTGCAGTTATAGCGAAAACAGCATTAAAAGCCGGGAATACCGTAGCTGCGCAGTACACTGCTGACCATGTCATAATGGTACATTGCTGCCTGCTGGAAGAGATTCAGGTCAGATGCGCCCAGGTTGTATTTAGCTAATCCCGAAATAAGGGACTGATTCGGGCAGTTGGGGTCCTCAAGGCTTAACCAGTCATTCTCGTCAGCGTTCTTGTGCTTACTTATCAGTAATTCTGCGACAGCGTTAGTGGTGGGGAGAGTCAGGCATTGTATGACTTCTGCATCGCTGTACTCTTTTAAGACAAAATTAGTATGTGTAAGAATTGACCGCATAGCCTCCACCATCTGACAGAATGCATGCAGGAATATTCCGGGGTTGAATCGGATAATCTTTTGATTCAGCCAAATGGGCTGATAAGAATAGCGGACAAAGCCCAAATCCGGAAGATGACCGATTCTGCCATGGCCCAGGTACAGAAGGGAATGATGAGTTGGGGCGGGAATACTGTTCAATCTGGAAGAAATAGAAAGTTCACCCTTTTCGATGCGGATGTCCTTAACATCATTAATCCAATCATTCGGTGTTCCGACAAAAAATTCATGCGCCCATGTATCAGCCAGTACGTGCATTCGTATACCAATTAAGTTAAGCAGAACAGTACGATTGCTGAAAACACCGTCAGCTTGGGCATAACGATTCACTGTGTTAGAAATCATTGTTTCAGCCAAGGTGCTGTTATGCCGGCACAGGCATAAGAAATCAAGGGAATCAAAATCCGTGCCACCCATGGTGACAGGGGACGCTGCCGGACCTGTATAAGCCTGCTGAATGCTGCCATCGGGCAGGTTGCCCGGTAAAAAGTGAAAGTGCATCCAAATACGGCGTATTTTTTTTAGCGTTTCATTGGATGCAGGGTCATATGCGGCATATTTTAGATCAGAGCTGAGCATTTCAAGCTCTGTCATGCAAGTCGCAATACCCTGAACGTTTGTTTGGCTTAGCAAACTTTCGGTACAATCGTCTACCATCTGCGCCGCCCATGCTATCTGAGCGGCATCCGCCGGGTTAAAGCCCGCAAGAACTGCAGCGCAATAAGTCCCTTCATAGTGAAAATCTCTGTTCATAAAAACCTCCTTATTTTGAGTATGGTTGAAGTTGCTACATTTGAAGCATATAGAAACGAACTGCTTACAGCAAGCATTTTAAATGAATGACCAATATAACCGGATGAAAGAGGATTTTGAGAAATTCTTCGAAGAAGATAGAAAACAAAAAAGAGCACTTACTTTTTATGAAAAAGGGCATAACTATATCATAAAACAATTTTAGTGTACTGCCTGACTGATATTCAGGCAAAATCCTTGCCTGATTTTCCATTGGACAGTGTTGTCGTCAGTGAAGGAGGCCGCCATACCGCGTCATTCGCCTTGCAAATGACAAATGACTCTGCGGAGTTTTTCCGGATATTAGTCAGACAGCACACTGGCAGAACATGTATCAAGCAGATAGACACTAGTACAACGAATAATAAATAACTGCCACTTTGACTTGTCTGATTTTTCATCTGCGGCGTTGTCGTCAATCGACGTAGCCACCGCTACGCCTCATTCCTCCGCCTTGCATAGGAAACAATCATTCTGCGTCAATGTATCAGAAACTTATTATTCGTTGTACTGGATGAAATGTTAATGGAGGAAGAGCAGTATGAAAATAAATCGGAGGATGGTGCTTACCCTGCTGTGCGCCCTGTTGCTGATGCTGGTCGGATGCGGAACGCAGGCAGATGAGAAGCCGGAGTTTCAGGAGGAGCCGGAGCTTCAGGAGAAGCCGGAGTTTCAGGAGAAGCCGGAGCTTCAGGATGAATCGGAATTTTTGTCACAAGTGGAATTTAGCTATATGACAGATGAGGAAACGCAGGAGCTTGTCAGGGAGGCAATGCGTACGGCAGGAATTTCTGATGCGAGGCAGCAGGTATTTTTTGAGCATGCAGACCAGTTTTATTCTGCAGCAGGAGAATATTTGACAGAGGGATTCCGGACAGCATATATTTCGGAACTGCCATTATATGATCCTTATGCGCTGCAGGATGCATGGGCGCGGGCATATCCGGACTTGTTGGGATACAATTGCCGGATTACAGCATACAGCTTAATGGCAGATTTTATTCAGATTGACAATAGTGCAGAGAAAAGAGACGAGTATCTGGCATTTGATTTGTATGCTTTGGATGCGGATTCCTCTGCGTTTCTGAGCGGACAGGAGCGTGACAGCTTTCGGGTTTTGTTCTCGGCTGTCCCCACGGATAACACACAGGATGTGGATATTCATGTAAAAAATATACAGAAAGTGTGGAAAGAACGAGGAATTTCCTTTGAGAATCACAGCGGCATCAGCATGATTTCTGTTTTTTTGCATGATAAATTAGATGAGAACGGCGATGAATTGTTTATCGGTCATGCAGGGGTACTGCTGGAGCAGCCGGATGGGGAGCTTCTCTTTGTCGAAAAGGCAGCATTTCAGGAGCCGTATCAGGTAACCCGGCTGGCAGACCGCAGGGAGGTAAATGATTACCTGATGGGAAGATATGATATTTCCTATGGACAGGAGACGGCAAGACCTGTTATTTTTGAAAATGACAAGCTGCTGAACGGGTATCGGGTAAATCCCAATCATTCAGGCAGTAATGTTTCTTTGCCAACGGAAACAATGCAGGAGACTCAGGGCGAAGATTCGGAAGGGATAAGCGTTTTTACCGGAACATTGGAGTCGAAAAAGGATACGATGTTTATTATTGTGAATGAGTCAGGAGAGGCATATCCGGTAGGGTTTGAGCAGGCTCCCGAGGGCTATGGTGAATTGAAGGAGGGCGACAGGGTAGTTATGGAGTATACCGGAAAGCTGTCGGTGGTTGATTCTTTTACAGGAGAAATTATTTCACTGAGACGGACAGAATAAAGAAGCTGAGCCCTTCGTTCCGGTTAAAATAATCCATAAGGCTGAATTGTTGCTTTGAAGTTCATTTACAGTGACTTCAATATGGGTTGGAATTCATGACAGGAGAAAACCAAGGGCTGAATAAAACAAGGCAGCGGCAGTAAAAATACTGGCCGCTGCCTGTTTTAATGTCATAATATCGGGCATATCTACGGAGTCTGCCTGCGCGCAGCATGCGGTATAATGATGGAAGGGCTGATAAAGGTCAGCTCATGCGGCGCATCAGGATGTTCCGTGCGAAACTGAAGCTGGAGAGCAAGCCGTTTGCCCAGCAGGTCCGTCGGTACGTTGGCGGTAATGATGCGTCCGGCGACATTGGCATATTCGCCGGCATTGTCAAATCCGGTCAGGACAACCGGATGCGGCAGGCGCTGGGGATTCTTGTCCATGTATGCCTTTACAAAGTGGGCGACAAAGTCGCTGACACACACAAAGGCGCTTGGCCAGCTTGTGAGGCTGTCAAGGAAGGAAGTCAATCGTTTGTCATAGGAAAAAATATCTATATGCTCGGTCAGGCAGTGCTTTGGGTCAATCGCAAGACCGTGTCTCTCCATGCACGCGCAGTAACCGCGGTAGCGTTCCATATTTGTCCGCGCGTAGTTGATGTCTCCGGGAAACCGCTCTCAGTATGCCCGTCCTGCACAAGGGACTCCGTAATGTCAATTTCCGTGCAGAATCCTTCAATCAGGAGGAGATTCCCATGCAGCTGGTGGTCACTCAGAGAGGGAACCGTGTCAAGAAAGACCTTCGGCAGAGGAAGTTCATTGACCATGCTCAGGATTTCACGGTCTATACATTCAGCACCAAAACGCTGTCGATGCTGTACACGGAGGCTGGAAAGAACTACTCCTTTGCCGCAGTGAATTATTCCAATGTTATTCTGGAAACCATCAAATAGGCGGAAGAATTCCAACGCATTTTTCTATTGGCAGTATGTGAATTTACTGGTATACTGGAGAAGAACATCAGGCGACAGCGCGGCGCGTATCTATGAGATTGCGGTTTATGGACTTGAAGATGTATTAGAATAAAGGAGTAAGAATCAGAATGCCGGAGAAAGAAGATAAGATTATTGTTGGGATTGACCTTGGAGGAACGGGAATCAAGATAGGAATTACAGATGAATCATATGAGATACTTGCACAGACATCGATACCGACCAACGCGCAGAGACCTTTTGAGCAGATTGTCGCAGATATGGGAAACACTGCTTTGAAACTTCTGGAAGAGAATGGTTACAGCGTCGGCAATTGTCTGGGAGTCGGAATCGGAAGTCCCGGAACGATTGACAGTAAGAATGGAATTGTGCTGTATTCCAATAATATCCGGTGGGAGCATGTTCCGCTGGCAGATGAGCTGAAAAAGTACCTGCCGCTTCCGGTCTATGTCAATAATGATGCCAACTGCGCTGCATTGGGAGAGGTTGCAAGGGGTGCGGCAAGAGGCTGCGCGAACGCTGCGTTTGTGACATTGGGAACAGGCGTAGGCGGTGGGATAGTCATCAATGGAAGCATCTTTGAAGGAGGCCACCCCGGCGGTGTGGAGCTTGGGCATATTTTAAACGGCTCAGAGGGCAGAAAATGCACCTGCGGCAGGGAAGACTGTCTGGAAGCATATGCTTCTGCAACGGCGCTGATTCACGATGCAAAAGAAATGGCAAAGCAGCACCCGGAGTCTGTGCTCTGGGCGCTGTGTGAGCAGGATTTGGAACAGATGAATGCCAAGATGCCTTTTGATGCGGCAGAGACAGGGGACGCATGCGGAAAGCTTCTTGTGGAGAATTATATCAGGCATCTTGCAGACGGGATTACGGATATCGCCAATATTTTCCGGCCGGATATCATCGTGCTTGGCGGCGGTATCTGTGCACAGGGGGAAAAGCTGACAGAGCCGTTAAATCAGTACCTTCAGAAAAACTGTTTCGGGGCTTCCATTGCCTATGTGCCTGAAGTGGTGATAGCGGAGAACGGCAATGATGCCGGAATTATCGGAGCCGCAAGTCTGGTGCAGATATGAGAAGTAAGCCCTGACAGGACTTGCAATAGGGAGAAATAAAAATATGGAATTAATTGTAGCAAAAAATTATTTTGATATGAGCCGTAAGGCTGCAAATATCATATCTGCACAGATGATTTTAAAACCGGACAGTGTTCTGGGACTGGCTACCGGGTCAACGCCTGTCGGAATTTATGATCAGCTGGTAGAATGGTATCAAAAAGGGGATTTGGATTTTTCACGGATTACGACAGTGAATCTGGACGAATACCGGGGGCTTTCGCCGGAAAATGAGCAAAGCTATCATTATTTTATGATGCAGCACTTATTCTCCAGAGTAAACCTGCCTGCTGAAAAACACTTTCTGCCTGATGGAATGAACCCCGACAGTGATGCAGAGTGCAGACGCTACAAAGGCATTATTGATTCGCTGGGAGGCACGGACCTGCAGCTTTTAGGGCTGGGGCATAATGGACATATCGGCTTTAATGAGCCGTCGGATTCCTTTGCAAGGGATGTCCATCTTGTCAGTCTTACAGAGCAGACCATCGAGGCAAATAAACGCTTTTTTGCATCCGCAGATGACGTGCCGAGACAGGCATATACAATGGGGGTAGGAACAATTCTTCAGGCAAAAAAGATACTGCTTGCAGTGAGCGGCGCAGAGAAGGCAAAAGCGCTGCAGCAGGTGATGAGCGGACCAATTTGCCCACAGGTGCCCGGCTCTGTCTTACAGCTTCATCCGGACGTAATCATTGTGGCAGACGAAGCAGCTTCCGCGCTGATATAGGGCAGTCAGGAGAACGATATGATTATCAAAAACGGTTTGGTTTTTAGCGAAGACAAGACATTTGTCAAACAGGACATTTATATCCGGAATCATCACTTTGTGGAAAAATCAGCTTTCTCAGAGGAGTCGCCGGATGTGATTGATGCGCAGGGAATGTATGTAATTCCCGGCCTGATTGACATACACAGCCACGGTGCGGTCGGCTGCGATTTTTCGGACGCAGATGTGGAAGGGATTGCCGAGATACTTCGATATGAGAAAAAGTGTGGCATCACTTCCTACTGCCCGACAACGATGACGCTTTCAGGAGAACAGATTTTTGCCGTACTTGATGTGGCGAATCAACTCCGCTTTGAGGAGGATATGGCACGGATTGTCGGCATTAATATGGAAGGTCCGTTTTTAGACCCGTTAAAAAAGGGCGCGCATATGGAGCAGTATATACAGGAACCCGATGTCGCTTTTTTCAGGGAATGCAATGAGAGAAGCGGCAGGCGTATCCGGCTGGTGACACTGGCGCCCAATATGCCGGGGGCCTTGGAATTTATCCGTGAGCTAAAGGATGAGACTACAATAGCCCTGGGACATACATCAGCGGATTATGACACAGCAAGGGAAGCCTTTGCAGCCGGTGCAAGGCATGTAACTCATTTGTACAATGCGATGCCGGTCTTTGCACACCGCGCTCCCGGATTAATCGGTGCGGCAGCCGAGAACAAGGAATGCATGGCGGAATTAATCTGTGACGGAATCCATGTTCATGAGAGCGTGGTGAGAGCAACCTTTGACATGTTTCAAGACAGGGTTGTGCTGGTCAGCGACTCCATGCGCGCAGCCGGCATGGCGGATGGAAGCTACGAGCTGGGCGGACAGGAAGTGCATGTAAAGGGTAAATATGCGACCTTGTCAGACGGAACCATCGCAGGCTCCGTGACCAATTTGTTTGATTGCATGCGGACAGCAGCAGCGTTTGGAATCCCGTTGGAGGAAGCAGTGGCAGCAGCGACGATGAATCCTGCAAAAAGCATCGGGATTTATGATAAGGTGGGCTCCATCTCAGCAGGAAAGCGGGCAGATGTCCTGCTTCTGGACAAGGAGCTTCGGCTTCTGAGAGTGATAACCTAGTACAACGAATAATAAATAACTGCCACTTTGACTTGTCTGATTTTTCATCTGCGGCGTTGTCGTCAATCGACGTAGCCACCGCTACGCCTCATTCCTCCGCCTTGCATATGAAACAATCATTCTGCGTCAATGTAT
>JAGAQJ010000026.1 GCA_017622845.1 Lachnospiraceae bacterium
GCTTATATTTATAGCCATATCCACGAAGAACGGCTCCGTTTCATTTACCAGTGCGGGGCAAAGCACGTTCTTTTTGAGGAAGTCCTAGCTTTAATTGCATAGACGCATTGTGCAGTTTTTTAAATTTGCTCATTTATAGAAATATAGTGCAATATAACGAAATTTTGCAAAAAAATAAATACAGGGGGATTAATTGTATGGATAATGAAATCATGCGCGAGTATAGAAAAAAAGTAGCGATTTTTGTTCTTGCTATTGTTTGCGTGAGCGCGTTAGCGGCAGGAATTGTACTGCCCGGAATGAAATTGCTTGGATGGTATCCCACAGTTTCATGGGGACTGTGCGGTATTTTCATAGCTGTCATTTTACTGGAGGATGTGATTGGTTTATATCTGATTCGCGTAAGCATGAAGCAGGAGACATTATCGGATCGGTTAGAGAGCCTGCTTAAGAATTTCCTGCTAATCCTGTTAATTGTTAATATTAACTTAATTACATGGTTTTTCCCGTCAAAGGAATCGTGGATGTTTGCATTTTATTTCATTATTCTGATGGCGTTTTTCCTGGATATCGGGTTTGTTGTAAAATGCGGGGCTGCCGAAATCGTTTCATTGCTCATACTGTTTTTTGCAAATTCAGCTACCCGTCCTGTGGATAGTATGTTCTGGACGGATACCGTACTGCGTACAATATGTGTTACTCTGAGCCTACTGGGAGTAGTGGCGTTAGTTGTATTTGTCAACAAATTCCTGCTGAATGCCAAAAAGGACCAGCTGGAAAAGAACAATGCCAAAGTAAATGTACTTTTAGAACGTGTAGGAGTCATTGCCGGGAAGTTAGGAGAAGCCAGCTATGCACTGGTGGAAACCACACAGAACCAAAGCGCATCCACAGAGGAAATTTCTGCCATCAGTGAAAATTTACTCCAGAACAGCACTGTTATGATGGACAAGTCAAAAGAGAGTAAGGGCAATCTCTCTGATTTGGAGATGAGCAGTCAGGAAATGGAACAGAAAATGCAGAATGTGGACCGGATTTCCAAGGAATTGGTTGATATATCCACAACGAATGAGAAGTCATTAAATAATTTAATGGCAATGAGTGAGAAAGTAGAGAGCTCTACGAATAAGACAAAAGAGGTAACGGATAAGCTTCTGCAGGAATCGGATGAGATGGGAGCGACACTGGAGCTGATAAACGGAATTGCGGAATCCATTAATCTGCTTTCGCTGAATGCTTCGATTGAAGCAGCAAGAGCCGGGGAATCGGGAAAAGGATTTGCGGTAGTAGCGCAGGAAATCGGACATCTGGCTGCAAATACCAAGGACTCTTTGAAAAATGTAACCGATATCGTACTGCGCATCCAAAACGGAGCTACGGAAGTATCCCAGTTTATGAATGAAAATACAGAGCAGCTTATGCTGCAGAATAAGGTCATTATAGACACGGTAGAAGGCATTCGTACCATGATGGAGCTTTTGAAAAAGTCTCTGGAAGCGATTGGACAGGCAGACGGCATCCGCAGCCAGCAAAGCAATGTTATCCGGGAAACCGTTGCAATTAATGAAGATATTGCAGGAAGCATTGAGAGCGAAAATACAGAATTTGGCAATATTGCAGACATGGTGCAGAGCAATGCACAGGACATTGTTACATTATCAAATCAGGTTGAAAATATTAATCATATGATATCAGAGTTGGAAAATCTGTTGAAATAACGGCATTGACGGATTGAGCCATCAATAAAGCCCCAAGGTATGAACGCCTTGGGACTTTTGTTTGGGTTGATCAAGAAAGGCAGGAATATTACTATGACGTTACATGAGTGTAAAATTTTAGTGGTAGATGATGAGGCGGCGCTTCTGCAGATGGTGGAAAATCTGCTGAAAAAGGAAGGCTACCTGCATGCAGATACAGCCGCAGACTGTAAGGAAACAATACAGCTTATCATGCAGAATGACTATCAGCTTGTGCTGTTGGATGTAATGCTTCCCGACGGGGACGGATTTGCATTGTTTGAGCGCATCAGAAAAATAAAAGGAAGCAGTCTGCCTGTCATCTTTCTGTCGGCAAGGGACGAGGATCAGGCAAGATTAAAAGGTCTGGGACTTGGCGCGGACGATTACATTACAAAGCCCTTTTTACCGGAGGAGCTGCTGCTGAGGCTGCGTGCAGTGTTAAAGAGAACTTATCATATCGATGATATCATGGAGACAGACAGGGTAGGCAAAGCATTCATTAACTGGGATGCAGGGACGATTCAGGCAGACGGAGAGGATTACACGCTAACGGCAAAGGAATACGCGCTTTTGAAAAAGCTTTGCGAGAACAGGGGCAGAATCCTTTCGATCAATGTGCTGTGCGATACCTTGTGGCCGGACGGAAGCTACGGTTATGAAAATTCGCTGATGGTGCACATCAGGCATTTACGGGAAAAGCTGGAGGAGAATCCGTCAAAGCCTGAGCATCTGATGACTGTCAGGGGGCTTGGCTACAAATTAAAATAGTAGTTCTATCATTTTTAACAGAATAAATAGCTTTATAAAATAAGGGAAATATCAGCAACATGAAAAGATTGGAAACAGTTACAAAAATAGTACTTATCAGTATCCTGCTGTGTACCTTTATGCTGCTGGCGGATATCCTGGCACTGAGTTATCTTGCTTTGAAAACAGATGACGGTCTGTCACAGCCGCCCGTTTCATATATAGCAAACCAGCTTCAGAAGACAGCGGATGACAGCGGAGCGATACAATATTCCCTGTCGCAGGAAGGAAAGGATAGAGTAAATGAATACAGCGGATTTGTTTTTTTGATGGATGACAAGGGAGATGTGATATGGAGCTACCGTCTGCTTGACGATATTCCCATGCATTTTACAGTGAAGCAGATTGTACAGTTTACACGGTTTTACCTGAATGACTATCCGGTGTTCACGCAGATTATTGATGACGGAATCGTGGTAGTGGGGACGCCCAAAAACAGTACATGGAAATACAACCTTGTTTTTCAGATAAAGACAATGGAAATGTTTCGGGATACGCTTCCGCTTATGATTGTCACCAATATTGTGATATTGCTGATCGTTCCGCTGCTGCTCGTAAGGCATGACTCGCGCAGGCGTGAGATGGAACGGACAACCTGGATTGCCGGAGTGTCGCACGATATCCGTACGCCGCTTTCGCTGGTGCTTGGTTATGCAGATGAAATCGTGCATACTGTCAGTGCGGCAAAGCTTGACAGGGCATGTGAGTCACGGTCTGAGTCATCACCTGATATGGGCGGGTCAGCAGCTTTCAATGCAATTGCGGATAAGGCGCAGATTATTGAGGAACAGGCGGTGCGCATAAGAACTTTAGTTACCAATCTGAACATGGAAAATAAGCTCACCTATGGTATGGGCAGCTGGCGCAAGGAACCGCTTTTACTTCCTGCGGTAATCAGAAATACTGTTTGTGAAGTGCTCAACAGAACACCGGAGGATAAATATGACATTAGTGTCAGTATTCCGGAAAGCCTTGAACAGTTAGTGATCAGGGGAAATGAGGAGCTGGTGAAACGGATGCTGGAAAATCTGATGAATAATGCAGTAAACCATAATCCGCAAGGCTGTGAAATCAGCATAAGGCTCACACAGCGCAGATTGCTGCTGTTTGCAAAATGCAGTCTGGAGATATCAGACAACGGATGCGGCGTGAGCAGGAAACAGCTGAAAAGCTTTCGTGCCTCTGTGAAATCAGACAAGCTGCCGGAGCATGGGCTTGGAATCCGTCTTGTGCGGCAGATTGCATCATTTCACCGCTGGAGCGTGCGCTTTTATAATAATGAAAACGGAGGGTTTTGCTGCAGAGTGGGGATATGTCATCGTTGGAAACAGAGCAATTTCTATTAAGACTGTTGTGCAGAAAGGTGTTAAAATGAGAGAAAGTGAAAAATGGCAAGATGGAGTCTATAATAAATACAGCATGTGTTTTTTGCGGCATGCCATAAAATTCAAAATCCGTGTATGACTGGCGGATAACCATAAGAGAGGAGCAGCATATATGAGTGATAACACACTGACCGAAAGGCTGGTTGCCTACGTCGAGGAGCATATCGGGGAAGATTTGTCACTGGAACAAATTGCAGAAGCATTAAATTACTCGAAATATTATATTGCACGAACATTTGCAAAAGAGACAGGAAGTACAATTTATAAATATGTTCAAGGAAGGAGACTGACGCTGGCTGCAAAAAAGCTTGTTGAGACAAAGGAGCCGATAATTGAAATTGCTTATGAAGCGCACTACAATTCACAGCAGGCATTTACACAGGCATTTCACAGGCTTTATGAGTGCACGCCGCAGAATTACAGAAAAAACGGCATTTATTATCCCAAACAGACAAGGCTTATGCTGAGAACAGGGCATTATGCTTCAGGCATCAACCTTCGCCATAATGCGAAGACAGAAGGATTTAGCGTACTTCTTCATTATTATAACAGCATGTGTGAAAGGAGAAGAGCAGCATGAGTACAATTCCATATGTAATTGAGCAGACAAGCAGAGGGGAACGAAGCTATGATATCTTTTCAAGACTGCTGTCGGAAAGAATTATCTTTTTAGGAGAAGAGGTCAGCGAAGTTTCAGCAGGGTTAATTGTGGCACAGATGCTCTACCTGGAGGCGCAGGACCCGGAAAGGGATATCCAGCTATATATCAACAGTCCGGGTGGTTCTGTCACGGCAGGCTTTGCGATCTATGATACCATGCAGTATATTAAATGTGATGTATCGACAATCTGTATCGGACTTGCGGCAAGTTTTGGCGCATTTCTGCTTGCAGGCGGAGCGAAGAGAAAGCGTATTGCCCTTCCGAATGCCGAAATTATGATACATCAGCCGGCAATTCATGGAAATGGTATTCAGGGACAGGCAACGGATATTAAAATCATGTCTGACCATATGCAGAGAAGCAAGCAGCGGTTAAACCGTATTCTTGCTGAAAATACCGGAAAAACAATAGAGGAAATAGCAGCCGCAACGGAGCGTGACAACTATATGTCTGCGCAGGAGGCTTTGGAATATGGACTGATTGATAAGGTGATTGACATGAGAGCCGCAATGAAATGATTGAAGCCTGCTTATACAATCAGTATGACTGTTTTTATGTACATGAGAGTTCGCAGGCTATTCCAAAAGGAATTAACAGATATGAAAGTGCAGGAAATTAATAAAATATGACATATGGTGTCAGCATTTATCCATTATAATAAAATGAGCGCTGGAGAGTCACGCGCTTGCGCGAATGATAATCAGAACGAAGCTCATGGTATCGCGGAATAACCGGGATTAGAAAGGAAGAATGGATATGGCAAGACCGACATCAAAATCAGATTTCATGTATGCAGCAGAGGCTAATTACAAGGAGATGAAGGAATTTATCTCCTCAATGACGGAAAAAGAATTATCAACCCCCTTTGCGTTTGATGACAAAAAGAAGGAGGCACACTGGAAAAGGGATAAAAATCTTCGTGATGTACTGGTGCATCTCTATGAATGGCATCAGCTTTTGTTAGACTGGGTTCATTCCAATATGAAGGGAGAGAATAAACCATTTCTTCCTAAGCCGTATAATTGGAAAACCTATGGGAAAATGAACGAATTCCTGTGGCAAAAGCATCAGAATACAACCTTGGAGGAAGCAAAGGAGCTGTTGGAAAAATCCCATCAGGAAGTAATGAAGCTTGCTGAAACCTTTACAAATGAAGAATTATTTTCAAAAGGAGCATATGAGTGGGTCGGCAGCTCGACGCTTGGCTCGTATTTTACCTCGAATACGGCGAGCCATTACGCCTGGGCAATCAAGAAGCTAAAGGCACATAGAAAAAACTGCAGGTGATAAATCCTAATCCGTCCTCCGAAAGCAGGAAAAGTCGGGCTGAACCGGAAAATACATTTTATAATAAAAATGCAGTCAGGAAAGGAGATGCCGATGAACACTTGGGCAGAAGGGATTCAAAATGCTATACAATATATTGAAGAAAATCTCACAGAGGAGTTAACAGTAAAGGATATCGCTGAGAAAGCATATGTGTCGGAATTCCATTTTCAGCGGATATTCAGTGTATTGTGCGGCTTCCCGGTGAGCGAATATATTCGGAACCGCAGGCTTTCTTTAGCTGCCCAAGAGCTGTCTCACGGAGATGAAAAGATAATTGACATAGCAGTCAAGTACGGCTATGACTCACCGGACAGCTTTACCCGGGCATTTACTAAATTTCATGGAATTGTCCCTTCCGCTGCAAAGGAAAAGGGTGCAAAACTTCGCAATTTTGCTCCCTTAAGAATCAAATTATCACTGGAGGGTGGAACGATGATGGATTATAAAATTGTAGAAAAATCAGCATTTACAATGATGGGAAGAAAGAGAAGCTTTGATTCAAGGGATTCCTACAACAAAATTCCGGAATTCTGGGACGAACACTGGGCAAGCGGCGGAAGTAAAATCGTATCAGGCAAGTATGGGCTTTGCATTGATGCAGAAGGAACAAATTTCGACTATTATATTGCAGATGATTATACTCCTGATCAAGAGATACCAGCAGGCTGTGAAACAAGAACCCTGCCAGCCGGATTATGGGCGGTATTTCCCTGTACATTAGGAACTTTGCAGGATACGAACACAAGAATGTGGAAGGAGTGGCTGCCAAATTGCAGAGAATATAAACTCGGCGGCAATTACAATGTGGAGATGTATCAATTTTGCGTAGAAAATCCGCAGGAAAGCTACTGTGAATTGTGGCTGCCGTTAGAAAAAATGTAGGGGATATCAAAATGACATTGGTTGCTGAATAGTATGAAAACCTAAAAATATATTTGACAAATGCCCTTAATAATGATAATATTTATCAATAACCCATGAGGGAGTAGCAGGCGTTTATCGTAACAAGTCAACATACTGACCGAAAGGTCTGGCTTGTTTTAAATTGTGAGACTCATGTATAGCTGTTAAACTATGCATGAAGTCTATATATTGTAATAGATACCCAAGTATAGTGGAAGCTGTACTTGGGATTTTTTTATGCACAGACCCATGCAAAGGAAATATGCTGCAAAAGCAGCGCACGGGTCGCGAAGCGAGTAGTGGAAAGGGACATTCCCCTACTCGATTGAACAGAGCACAGACCCGTGCAAAGGAAATATGCTGCAAAAGCAGCGCACGGGTCGCGCAGCGAGTAGTGGAAAGGGACATTCCCCTACTCGATTGAATGTGAGCGCTCAGAGGAAGATTGTCAGCAGAGCTGACGGATGCCCGGCTTAATTATATTTAATTTCAGAGATTCAGGAGGAACAAATGATGGAATGGAGCTTATTATTTTTCTTCAACAGTGTATTGTTAGGAGTAGGACTTGCTATGGACGCCTTTTCGGTGTCGCTGGCAAACGGGTTAAATGAACCGGACATGAGAAGGAACAAGGTATGCAGGATTGCAGGCGTATTTGCATTTTTTCAGGCGGCAATGCCGATGGCAGGCTGGATATGTGTGCATACGATTCTGATTTATTTTCAGATGTTTGAGAAGCTCATACCGTGGATTGCATTATTGCTGCTTCTGTATATCGGCGGAAAGATGATGATTGAGGGAATCAAAAATCAAGATGGTGAAGAAGCAAAAACGGGAGTAGGCATGAAAGCGCTTCTGATACAGGGTATTGCCACTTCAATTGATGCATTGTCCGTTGGCTTTACCATTGCGGAGTATGGCTTGTGTATGGCACTCGTCTGTTCCCTGATTATCGCGGCAGTAACATTTGTCATCAGTGCGGCAGGTCTTATTATGGGGAAAAGATTCGGGACAAGGCTTTCCAATAAAGCAGCAATCTTAGGCGGCGTGATATTGATTGGAATCGGGCTGGAGATATTTATTACAGGAGTATTTTAAACAGATGGCATTTCAGAAAGCTTATTGACATTTGCATCGCTTCATTTTAGAATTAGAATAAATCTAGATTAAGGGTGGTACTATGACAAAGAATGCAGAGGCAATATTGGACATTGTAAATCATTCCACGGAGCATCTTACCGCGGAGCAGATTTATCACAAGCTTAGGGAAAATACAGGCAAGGCCGTAATGGCTACTGTGTACAATAATCTGAATGCTTTGTGCGCGCAAGGTCTGATTCATAAAGTGGTGATGGAGAATGCGCCGGACCGCTATGACAGGATTGAGCGCCATGACCATTTGATATGCAGCAAATGCGGAAAAATCACGGACTTATATTTAGATGATATACAATAAGTATAAGCAAGAAGCCTTGAAAACGGTGGGTTTTAGGCATTTTGACAAGATACACAATAGGAATTTATAACAAATTTTATAACATAAGCATGACAAAAGGTCACTTTAATAGTGTCCTTTTTATTTTTGGTGTCAGATTATGACACCTTAATAAGGTGGAATTACGATTTATGCTTCCTGATGCACAACATCTGAAAGATGATAGTGCCTGCAATATCACAGGTATTGGCAGCAGAGATTGTAAATGAATCATAGTCCGGAATCCGGAGCAGGACTCTCTGGAATATTTGAAACAAGTGGGATATGATAATCTTAGACAGATGAAAAGCAGCGCATGCAGCAGATGCAGGGAGCGCATCAGGAAGCAGCAATGACAACGAAAGGAAAAGGTGAATCAGATGACCAATGAACAGTTAGTAGAGTGTATCCAAAACAATCAGAATGTACAATCACATATGTTGGAATTATGGCAGCAGAACAGCGGATATATTGCTAAAATTGCCATGAAATATAGGGGCTATGAGGACATTGAGGATTTAAAGCAGCAGGGCTATATGGGGCTGTGCGAAGCAGTCAGAGGGTACAATCCAAGTGAAGGAGTGAAGTTTTTGTCATATGCTTCTTTCTGGATAAAGCAGAGTATGAGGCGGTATATTGAAGAATGCAGCCGTTTAGTGCGTATACCAAGCGGAACAGGCGCGCATATTGAGTCATACAAGAAGCTTACTGCTGCCATGCTGTCATATTACGGACGGAGACCGACAGACCAAGAAGCATGTGCATATATGGGCATAAGTGACAGTAAGCTTGGCATAATAAAACAGGGCTTGCAATTTGACAGTATAAGGTCAATAGATGTACCGATAGGGGAAGATGACAACACCTGCCTTTATGAGCTGATACAGGGCACAGAGGACACGGAGAACACCATTGTTGACAGCATGCAGATGGAACAGCTAAAAGAAATATTGTGGAATATGGTTGCAGAGCTTCCACAGGACGAGCAGGAAGTCATCAAGTTAAAGTATCAGGATAACCAGACAATGAAGGAAATAGCTGACACTATGCAGTTTGACAGTAGCCAAGATGCTGTAAACATTCATGCAAAGGCGATAAACGAGCTGCAGAGACCGCACAGGAGAAATAAACTGCGTATATTATGTGATGAATATATTGACACGGAAGCAAGGCACGCAACAGGTGTAGCAGTCTTTAATCGCACATGGACAAGTGCGACAGAACGGACAGCCTTGAAGCTGATGCAGGGATAAAGTAAAAGGCAATCCCCCCCTAAAATGGCTCAGGCAGCAGGAACGCAAAGACCGACAGCACAGATTGATTTAACATGCAGGCTCACATTAAGGGGGTGTGGTACTGGATATAAATCACCTAACCGCAACTGGAAGGGTGATTTTTTATTGCTGTGACTAACTGTAAGGCATCAAATAAAGTTCAAAAGGAAAGCGCTGTAGAAAGCGCCACTAAAAGTAAAAACGCCAATATAAGACGAATCTGAGCATAAGCGGCAGAAGCTGACATTTAAGTGAATAGGTTCTTTGAATGATTTGAAAAACGTGTTGAGGGTTGGCAAGCCCGGGGTCGGGCTAGCTATAATAATTTTTTCTTTCACAATGCCGAATTGGAGCGCATGCAGAGCCGGAAAAGCAGCTTTTTCTGTGCTGAATTTCGGCAGAGCTGCATTGTCGCTTTGGGTGCGAACGTTAAAGCGAACGTTCTGAGGGCAATTTACTGTATACAGTAATAGAAAAATACCGTAAATATGAGGAATAATAAGCTTTTTACGAATCAGGAACAGTCGCTTTGAAAGCGAACGCATGCTGGGAAATGCTAGAGCTGTAAGAATTATGCAACTGAAAGTACAGGCGTGTCAGAATCTGACACAAAGCTGTAAGAAATGTAAATACAGAGTGGATAAAAAAGTTGACAAAAGCTTACATTTTCACATATATAGTAAATTAATCTGATTCTTAAATCCGGAGCATGGCAGCAGTACAGACAATATTTGAAAGCGAACGTATGATGGAAAATGATGGAGCTGTAAGAATATGCCACTAAAAGCAAAAACGCCAATATAAGCTGGTTTAGAGCGCCAAAAGCGGCAACTTTGAGAGCGAACGTAAAAGCGAACGTTCGCAACGAATACCCTAAGAAACCCTAAGGATAAAATACAGTATACAGCAATGGAACGTTTGGGCATTGGCAGCAGGCAGGGAACAGATAATATGTGCAAAACTGCTGCTATTGCTCAATCCGGCAGCAGGGCGAACGGTTAAAACACTGATATACAGCAATGTGCAAGAAACTATAAAAAAGTGACGGCTGAAAAGTTGTATGAAAATGCTGAAATTCGCGGAATGTGCAAGATATGAAAATATGGAGGTAGATTTTATATCATTCGATTTGATATCATTTAGGAGTAACTAATCATCACCTGACAAAGAAAAGTGCAGCACACGCCCCCACGTGAGCGCACAGAGGTATTGAACAGGTCAGGCATTTCAAAGAAAGGAATATTGTAGAAATGTACACAAAAGAAATTATTCGAATGGCTAAGAAAATCAGAAATGAAAAATTCTTGCGGCGCATTTATGTATCAATGAGGGATTTTTTAAGGGAAACAGGGGGATAATTCCCCCTTATTCTATGTCAAGGAGCTTCTTCATAAAGACCTCAATCTGCTTTAACACTTCTGGATTCGTTTCGGCAATTGCATTTACCCATCTTATAATTGTCTCGTTATCCGTTCTTTGGAGATTTCCTACATTGGCTGCATAGCGGTCATCAGGATTGACAGGCGCATACATTTCACCTTCTCCAGTCCGGAGCCAATTTTCATCAACATTAAATTCACGGCAGATTAAAAGTAATGTAGAGTCACTAGGCTCAATATTTCCCATTTCGTAAGCAGCTATTGTTTGTCTCTTTAATCCAAGTCTATCAGCAAATTTTTGCTGAGTTAAGTTCAAATATTTTCTAAGTTCTTTTATACGCTCTTTCAAAGTTTACACCCCCTTCAAAGTAATAATAACAACAAAAAGCAATTAAGTCAACAAAAAAGTATTGACAATCGCTATTTAATTGCCTATAATTGCAATTAAATCAACAGAAAGGAGTTGACACATATGTCAGAAATCAAAAGAAGCGTAAAGCTGACAGATGACCCATTAACCAATATCCACATCATGGTACCCATGCTGAATGATAAGGCGCGAGAAGCAGTATCTTATCTCATGTATGGCTGTTTCCTCGGAGAGACGCTGTCAGACAGCAAGGCAGGAACACAGACAGCCGCAGGCAGCAGAGGAGAATAAGATAACTGCTGCCAAATGATAATTTCGGACATGGTGATTGTCATTTAGCACTGGATTATGTCAGGCAGCAGAGGAAAAAATGAACTATTGAAACAGGCAGGGGGGTGAAAGTTGTTGCAAATTTTAAAGACTGTAAGAAGTAGAAATATAAATAAAAAGCATATAACAATCCGGATAGATACAGATAAGGAGGAAAGCAAGGAAAATATTAAAAGCATAGAAAATAGTGTCCGAATGTTGGTCCATAATCTAAACAAACATTCGGACGATAAATACAGTTATGAACTTATGGTTTTAAGACTACGAAATCTTGAGTGAATTAATAAAGTGTGCCAACTTTGCTTGCAGATTGCGCGCAGGAACAGAAGCTGCCTGTATTTCCCTAATGGTTTCCTTGGAATATTGCGGATTTTCTGCACATTCCTTGAAATATTCCAAGGCGTTATCAACGGCATGTTTTAAGGTGAAAATTTCATCATAAGAAAAGACAATTGCTGCGAAATCGTCCCGAGAAAATCGGGCAGGGGTATCAGCGACGTTATAATCTTCGGGAAGGGAAAGAGCGTAAATATCCCCGTAATCAACAGTGTTGAAATCGGACTCGATTGCGGAGAATGTAAGCGAAGTATCATTTCCCGAAGTATCGGCTTCAAGCTCTGTAAGCTCTACATACTGAAAACCGTCCATTACCAGTTCGCAGATTTTACTTAAAAGTTCTTTAGTTTGATAAATAGCCATAATAGGACTCCTTTCATATAGGTATTTTGTAAGTAAAGTATAGGAGAGAAAACACCAAAAAGCAATAAAGGAATGGGAACCAATGAACAGAGCTTAGATTCATGAATGAAAGAAGGTGAGACATTGGAGAACACAGCACAGAGTACCGCTCAGGAAATAAATGAGGAGCAGGGCAGGAAATATAAACAATGCGCTATTGAGCTGATGGGCATCGTGAATGATGCAGATATAAAATTCCTGCGACAGGTATACACACTAATAGCAGCCCACAACAGAAGAATAAATTGAGAGGGGTGAGGATTTGCAGCATGAACGAAAATTCGATTTTAGAGCAATTAAAGCGCGAAGCCCTTTATGCCCAGCGTTCATTCTCCACAGAGTTGCTATATCAGACCTATGGAAAAGCACAGATGGCAAGGCAGCTTGAAGCATTGACGCAATCAGAGTTCAGGGAGATTAACCATATGACGGTTTACTTTATGAATACGGATAAGGAGTATATAAGTCATTGCAACAGAGACAGGGAATTTATATTAATTTAACAGAGGGAGGGCTTAAGTAAATGACATTGTAGAGAGGGGGGAGAAGTAATGAACGCGGATATGATTACAGTGCAGGACTGCATAGACATGTACCAGTACAAAAATCTGACAGTTGTTATTGAAAATGGTCATATCGTGGGATTTGTCGGGAAATAGCACAGCAGAATAAAAACTGCTGCCAACAGGTGAGCTGTAAAGGCAGCAGGGAAGGGAAGTGAAGACAATATGGCTGAGAAAGAGGAAGCGTTTAAATGTGTGCCGACATCAAGGTCCGATATGGAACAGTACATTAAGAAAAATATTGAGAAGGTGAAAAGCTTTGAAGTCATTTATTTCATCTACTGCATGATACACAGAACAGAAAAAAATAAAACGCTCCTGCGAGTACGGCAATACCAACAGGAGCAATGAAACAATAAAAAATAATAGGCATGTAGCAATTATATCATTCATGTTACTGCCTTGTAAAGCTGAATAGAAACGAATTTCGAAAGGAGTTTTTACCATGAGTCGTAAAAATATTATAGAAGCAGTAAACGGAATGACGGATAAAATTAACCCACATTATGATATGCGTGTTATGGACCTTCGCAAAATAATTGAAGAATATGCACAAGACCCTATCGAATTAGTGAGCTGTAGTTTCCGGTACGGTTATATGCAAGGCATGAAAGCCGTAAGAACAGAGATGAAAACGCCGTTATGCTGATAGCAGGAGGAAATATTTAATGAAATCAAGACAAGTATTAGTTTTTTTGCAATGTTTTATGGGCTTGAAGCATGTGGGGAATTAGGTCTCAGGCTTGCGTTTATGAACGGTGACATTGAAGTTACTGCATCAGGGAATATTGATTTTTGATAAGGACTGTCAGGGAAAGGAACACTCAATGAAATACAAAGAAAAGATTATCTGGCTTTTAGACATGATGCCGGAAAACAGTCTGAAAGAACTGTATACTGCAGCCGTATATATTTTTTTACGAAAGGAGCCGGACTGATGAAAGCGCAGGAGATTATAGAATTTATTCTGGATAACTACGGATTTGACACATTTTTAGAATTTGCATGGAAGCTTACAGTTATGGACAGTGGAGCAGAAGCGGAAATACACACAGGCAGCAGGGGAAAGGAGAAATTGCATGAAGTATGATGAATTATTAAAAGAACTGGAGATTCAAAAACTACAGTCAGACTTTTTTGATTATGTATCGGGACTCACCGGAATAAGGAATCCGGAAGAAATAAAGGCAGCAGTCAAATTACTGGAGTGTACAGTGGAGTTATTAAAGTGTACCTGCAGTAATGACCCTGAATTTGTACTTGCGGTTTTAGATGATGCAAAGACAATGATAAGCAGTGAGCTTGAGGGCTGAGGAAGGAGCAGACGCATGAAAGGCAACGTTAACAATAATATTAAACCATTTGAAAAGAAACAGGAACAGAAACAGGAAATCAAGCCGCGCTGGCTGCGTGTGGCGGCAGCAATGGAGTATTTCGGCATAGGGAGAAACACCCTTGACCGCATTGCAGTAGAATGTGATGCAAAAAGGAAAGTAGGAGGAAAGATTGTATTATATGATATCCAGAAGCTTGACCGCTACATATCAACCATGTAAGCATACAAGCCCTTTTTAAAGCCTTTTTCTTCTTAAAGGTAAAATCTATACCATTAAGCAGAAAAAGGCAGCAGAGGGCGCACGGTGAAGCCATAAGGCAAAAGAAAAACGGAGGAATGAACGGTTCCTCCGTTTTGTGTCAGACATTACATGCCAAGCTACGGAATGTAACGCCATACGTAAAAATATAACCTGATTACAGTCTATATCATGTATGGCAGAAAGTCAAGAAAAAAAGGGGATTTGCGCCCCTTATTGCACTTGATAAAAGTATTAACGAACCGACAGCAGAAAAAGAAAGTCAGGGGTAATATATGCCATACGTCAAGAGGACAACCAGAGCAGGAAAAACGCTTGAAATAGAGAAGTATTACACAAGCAGGTATAACAAGAGGGGCGGCAGCAGGGCAGCTCATGCAAAGCCTACAGAAGAACAGCAGAAGAAAATTAACACAAGGCAGGCAGAACGCAGGCTTAGGCTTCTAATGAATGCCAATTTTGGTTATGGAGATTATCATGTTGTTCTGGACTATATCCGGCACAGGGGCGAACCGGAGCGCACAAGGGAGCAGATGCGCAGGGACGCTGATATATTTTTAAGGGAGCTTAGGAAATTATACAGGGCAGCAGGGCTTGAGCTGAAATATATACATGTCATGGAGACAGGGCAGAAGGGCGCACGCCACCACCATTTAGTACTGAACCACGCAGACCCTAAATTTATTCAGGCGGCATGGAAAAAAGCATACAAGGAAAATAACAGGGTGAAAATATTCCCACTGGACGAAAGCGGAAATTACAGGAAGCTCGCTGCATACTTCATAAAATACACGGATTCCCACCCAAAAGGAAGCGCCGGAGCCTTACAGGGGAAGCGGTGGAACTGCAGCAAGAATTTAGTGCGTCCGGTTCCTGAATATGAAATAATCAACAAATCATGGTTCAGGCATGAAATAAAAGCCCCGAAGGGCTACTACATAGACAAAGAGACCTTAAGAAGCGGAATCAATGATGATGAACACGGCGGCTATGAATGGCTGCACTATATATTAGTCCAACTGGAATGAGACAGGGAAAATACACGTTGCGATGTCGCAGCGCATTTTCCGGATTGATGTTTCACGGAGTGCGGCGGCGCATCAGGGCAGCAGAAAGGGCTCTTACGACAGACTTGTGAATGAACATTGGCGGCAGTGGGAGCGCATCAGGAAGCTATAAAAGGAATATTCGAACAAATGTTAGTAAAAAACGAGTATAAAACCTAACATATCTCAGAAAATCGAACAAACGTTAGATATTCAAATATCAGTTACCTGCTGCCAATATGCAGATGAAGAACTCGAGTTTTTTTGATTCCTGATTTTGCATATGGGCAAAAAAGTGATTAAATATGCACTATCTAACGAATAAATGAATAAACATGCAAAAGTGAATGTATAAAACTACATAATGGAATATAAGAAGCAATCTGAAAACATTACAAAAGGCTATAAACCGCGCAAATAAGGAATAGTTAGGATTTTAACAATTAACTATTTGAAAAAGAAATGTTTTGCGAATAGTTGAGCGGAAAAGATATAGAAACACTGGTTCGCGCACAAAAGCAGAAAATGAACACACTTTTTTTGCTTCGGAAGGTGTAATATGTAATGTATAAGCTCTCATGATGTTCAGAGCTTTCATTACATGCCTTTTGTCATGCTTAGGAACAGAAAAGGAGTAATGAAACAATGGCAAAGGAAAGAGAACGGCAGACAAGGAAAGACCAAAAAGGACGCATTTTGAAGAAAGGAGAAGGACAGGACAAGAACGGACGGTACTATTATGTGTATGTGGACGCATCGGGAAAGAGGAAGCGTATCTACAATATGGATTTGATAGAGCTTAGGGAAACAGAACAGGCAATACAGAGGGATATCAAAGACGGCATAGACATTAATACAGCCAAACGGACGTTGAATGAACAGTTCGCAATATATTTGGCAACAAAGGAAATCAGGAACACTACAAAAGCAGACTATATGTCATTGTGGAACAGGTGTGTCAAAGATGATATCGGAAAGCGCAAATTGATTAATATAAAAAAATCAGACCTGCAGATATTCTTTAAAAAGCTGTCAGACAAAGGCTATTCAAATAACACCATAAAAATGTATTGCAACAATCTGATACACCCGACATTAGAGCTTGCTCTTGATGATGACATTATCCGTAAGAATCCGGCAAAAGGGTGTATGAAGGAATATAACAGCGGTTCCAAGACTAAAGATGCTTTAACCGTGGCAGAGCAGCAGAGCTTTCTTGAATATGTAGAGAACTCAAAGACATTTGATATATATTACCCATTGTTCACTGTGATGTTTTCAACTGCCTGCAGGTGCGGTGAAATTATCGGACTTACATGGAATGACATAGACTTTAAATCCGGATATATCTCAATCAATCACCAGTTAGTATACAAGAATTGTGGTGGCGGCTGTAAATTTTATTGTGCAGAGCCGAAGACGGAATCAGGAAAACGCGAAATCCCAATAACAAAGAAATGCTGTAAAGCGCTGATACGGCAAAAGGAGATACAGATGTCACTGGGAATAGACCATCATAAGCAGACAGCAGGACTTTCAAATTTTGTGTTTACTACATCTAACAGCACGCCATACATGCCAACAAGCATTAATAATTTGCTAAAAAACATTGTAAACCAGTATAACAGGAAGGAGGAGGAAAGTGCCAAGAAGGAAAAGAGATGTGCTCATCTGCTGCCGCATATTTCATGCCATAGTTTTAGACATACAGGCTGCACAAGGCTTGCCGAAAATAACATAGACCCTAAGACGCTGCAGGAGTTCATGGGGCATGCTGATATAAGTGTAACAATGAATGTGTATAATCATGTGGATAAAGATAGAATGAAAAGAGAGCTTGAAAAAGCAGAACTTAAAAGCGGTATTATTTAGAGTAATTTTATAACAAAATTATAACATAAGAAGTTATAAAGTATGAAATGTAATGAAACATGAGGAAAACAGGAAATTCACTTTTGCGCTGTATTTAGAGCTTTTTAGGCATCTTAGAAAATAATAGCAGATATTAAATTGAGTATTTAGATGATATCACAGAAAAACTGGAAAAGCGCGCGGGGGTAAAAATTGAATCATATGATTTAAAGCTTTTTTATGTCTGCGGCGAATGCAGGTAAAATATATGCTCTTAGCCTGTGGGTGTATTGCATAATGATTTCTGCATGACTGAACAAGAACAACATATTTATGTATTAGGAGGAATTTCATATGGACAAGAAAGCAATGTACAATTTAACTTATGGGCTGTTTATTTTGACAGCAAAAGAGGGAGACAAGGACAACGGCTGTATCGTCAATACGGTATCACAGGTTACGACAGAGCCAAACCGTATCGTGGTGGCAGTAAATAAGCAGAATTATACACATGATATGATTGTGCGGACAGGTGTATTTAACGTGTCAATCCTCACGGAAAATTCAAAGTTTGATACATACAGGCATTGGGGCTTCCAGAGCGGCGCAGATGTTGACAAGACAGAAGCCATTACTTATCAGAGAGCTGAAAATGGTGTTATCTATATTGCGGAGGAGACAAATGCATACCTTTCCGCGAAGGTGGTTTCCGCAACGGACCTTGGAACACATACGCTCTTTCTGGCTGATGTGACCGACGGTGAGGTATTGTCGGGCGACAGCTCTGTAACTTACAGCTACTATCAAAACAACATTAAAACCGCGCCTGTATCCGCTGAGAAGAAAAAGGGCTTTATCTGTACAGTCTGCGGATATATCTATGAGGGCGATACGCTTCCGGAAGATTTCGTCTGCCCATGGTGCAAGCATCCGGCATCAGATTTTAAGCCGATTGAGTAAATTGTGACGACGATTCAGTGTGATGCGAAAGCTGAAATGACATAATCTGAAAATTGCACAGATTGCAAGAAACAGGAAACATTAATATTTATGTGGGGTAATTGTTCAGTACAGCACTACGCACGTGCTGCGGAGTGCGTGAAAATGCGGAAATTGCGTTAGGCATAAGTCACTGCGAAGTGGTTTTGCATGACTTGATGCTCGTAACTATGAGAGTACTGAATCGTTACGATGCTCATAATATAATAAAGGCATTGGGGAGATTGTATGAAAATAGCAGATATGCACTGTGATACGATATCGGAAATATGGGAGAGCCGCAAGAGGCAGCGTCCGCAAAAGCTCTGCCAAAATCAACTTCATGTGGATATACAGAAAATGAAAAAGGCAGGATATGTACTTCAAAACTTTGCAATGTATATTGACTTAAAAAGGCAGTCAGACCCGTTTGAATATGTGTGTGAGCTGATTGATGTGTTTTATGAGGAGCTTGCGGAGAATAAAAATGACATCAGTGTCATAAAAACATATCAGGATATCCTTGAAAATGAGAAGCAGGGAAAAATATCTGCAATGATGACCATTGAGGAGGGAGGCTGCTGCAAGGGAGAGCTTGAGAAGCTGGAAAAGCTGTATCAGCTTGGAGCGCGCATGATGACTCTCACATGGAATTACCCCAATGAGCTTGCTTATCCCAACATGCTTACTGATGAAAAAGACAGCAATGGATTTTATATCGCAGATTATTCCAGGGGTTTGACGGAAAAAGGCTTTGATTTTATCGAACGAATGGAGGAGCTGGGAATAATCATCGACGTATCACACCTTTCAGACGCCGGTTTTTGGGACATTGTAAAGCATACAAAAAAGCCTTTCGCTGCAAGCCATTCGAATGCGCGTGCCCTGTGCGCCCACTCAAGAAATCTTGATGACGATATGATTCAGGCAATTGCCGGCAGGGGCGGAGTGATTGGATTGAACTACTATGGGTGTTTCCTGAATGAAACCAATGACAGTGATTCCAGCGTATTGAAAATAGCCAGGCACGCACGCCATATCGTTAAGACTGGCGGTATTGCGTGCCTTGGGCTTGGCTCAGATTTTGACGGGATTGACGGAACGCTTGAGATGGAGGATTGTTCTCAAATGGATAAATTGGTATCCGCGTTGGAAAAGCAGCATTTTACAGGCAGTGAGATAGACCGGATTTTATATCAGAATGTCCTGAACCTGTATCGCGAGCTTTTGTAGCGGGCGGCAGGGATATGCATGGGCTTTTGCAGCAGGCGGCAGGGATATGGCGCGGGCCTTTGCAGCGGGGCAGCAGGGGGGCTGCGCGTTTATGTGTGCTGCATGAGCCGGAGCTGTTTTTGAAGGCGTTCTTTGATGAGTGCGATAAAGGAATCCGGCGCGGTGACTTTTACGGCAGGTCCGAAGGACAGGATTTCGATTAACAGCTCGGTTTCCATAGAGGAGTTGTAGTAGATGATGCATTCCCAGGTATTTTCATCAAGCTGTATGGTGTCCTTATCATAATTTGCAAAGTGGAGCATTGCGCGTTCCAGTGCGTTTCGCTCATTCTTAATTACCATATGTACCGGCTCGGCATCACAGTCCTGACGGAGTAAGTCATCTAAGGAGTGCTTGGACATGTCGTCCGCAGTGATGTTGGAGATGACGGCTTGTTCAATGCCGGAAAGGTTGTAGCGCTCAAGAACAGTTCTTTTTCCGGTGGGGTATTTCAGGGCAATCAGGCGGAAGCGGTTATTTTTTGAGGAATATTCCAGCTTGAGCGGCAGAGCAGCTTTATGCGAAATTTTCCCCTTAGAGGAATGATAGCGAAAGGCAATTGCATGTCTGTCTTTGATGGCTCTTATGATGAGTCTGAAATTCTGCTGATAGTCAGTTGACGTGTAATCATCACCGTTGTCAAAGCGGTCATAATAATAAAAATCATCGGGATGAAATAAGGGGTCGACCTCCGACAATGCCGCCTGCAGCTCTGACAGCGCATCAGGATTGAAAAATAATTGTATGCGTGTATCTGACAGCAGCGCCTTGAGCCATCTTTTCTGAAGTAAGGTGGCTGGCATATGGGGCGCGTGTGACAGGCGTGAGGTATAGCCGTCAGAGCTTGTTTTTTTCAGAAAGCTCCACTCGCCCGAGCATAGCTTTGGAAGGATGGACAGACTGCTTTCTGCAAAGCCCTTTTTATCACAGATGCGAAGCATTTCCTGTTTTGATATGACACTTGTGTCAGATTTTGACAGGATATCCGACACAATCTGATAATAGCATCCGTATATTTCTGAAAAAAGTTCCATAATCTGCACCAAGCCTTTCTTTTCCGCCTGCAGAAATGGTAACAGGAGACCGAAGGCTGAACTGCTGCCGGAACTGCAAAGCGATTTCATCATAACTGTGTTCGTAATGATTCAGTACCCTCATAGTTACGGGCATCAAGTCATGAAAAATCCCTTCGTGGTGACTTGAGGTCTAACACAATTTACGCATTCTGACGCACTCTGCAGCAAGTGCGTAGTGCAGTACTGAACGATTATCCTTGTTTCTGTTTCTGACTCTTCGACCTCAGCCATCGAAATTACATGGTCTGAGGCGTGTTGTCCCCTGTACACTGACGCTAATAATGTCTGATTACTTTCAACGCGGAGGTGAAACATCACCATCAATATCATACATTTTTGCCATCTGGCTGATATCGCGGTAGAATTTCGTGCGGAGAAATTCATTGTTTGTCTCAAATGAGATAATGCGTCCGATAAAGGTCTTAATCCAGGGCATCATCTCATTGCCGTCAAATACCTGAATTTCATAGGTGTATGTATTGTCGCCGATACGCGTGATTTTGCCGCCGCGCCCTTCTGTCTCAAGACGTGTCAGGATATACTGCTCATACGGCTCTCTGATGGAGAGCGTAAGCTTTATCTCATCAAGGACATGAGAACCGCCGAAGGACATGCCAAAGCAGTGGGGAAGATTATCCGTGAGTTTCTGAAGGTAGTAGTTGTAATCAGTATTTTCTGACATTAGTGTCACTTTTTTGATATGGTCAATTCTGATATTAAAAAAGCGTCTGTCCTCAATCTTGTATACACATAGAAAGCGCCTTCCGGTTCTGGTGCTTACAAAAATGCGCAGGGGCAGACAGGAAAGGCTTTGCACTTGTCTGAGTGCTGACGGGTGATTCTTAAGCGGCTTGCTGCTTTGATATTTCAACGATACAGACCGATGCTCTCTCATGGCGCCTAATATCGAAAGCAAAATCTCGTCATCCAGTGTATGTGCAAAGTATCCGTGTTTTATCAAGAACAAATGATTGTCTGTCCCTCTGCTTTTCATCAGGGAGTATCCCACAAAGCCGACAGGAGCATCAAGCTGGTAAAAGCACAGGCAATTGTCCAGGGCTTCGGCTGCCCCGGGTGACAGTGTGATATCCTGTGAAAGGGTATAAAGCAGCTTTTTTCCCTGCTTTTTTGCAGTAAAAATTCCCTCTGCCGTATATTCATTTGCTTTTTTGCGGACAAGCTGCGGCTCGATATCTTCGCCGAAGCGGTCGAAAATGCTGTCGGACAGCTCATCGGCAGTCATTTCCGTATTATCCTGAAGTACATCAATCAGATAAAAATGGAGCCGGATATCGTTATCCGTAAAGCTTTTGGCTTCAAAAACCTTGAATAGCGGGTTGGTGGAAAGCATATTGGTATTGAGGGACAAATATACATTCTTGACATTTCCCCGGTAACCGCTTTTTATATACGGGGTAAGCCAGCTCTCGATACGGCGGCGCTCGTTATCATAGGTACGGGCGCTTCTTCGAATAAAATCCTCACGGGATTTGAAGCCATAGATATAAAAGTCGCGGACATACTCACGGCTTTTTGACAATGTCTTGACCAGTTCCCTGAATTCTGACATGGTTAATCTCCTTATTATGCTGAACTGTTACTCTGAGGGTATATTTCGGCTGCAGCGTTCCGCATTAGTTTTTGTTTTTTAAATGAAATCTGCTTACCAATTCATGCAAGCGCTCTGACTGCTGCGACAATTCCTCGCTTGTTGCGGCGCTTTCCTGTGCCGCAGAGGTATTTGACTGCACTACGCCGGAAATTAAATCCATATTTTTCGTAAGCTCCTGCAGCGTCAGCTTTTGATTTTGGGAAGCAACACTGATCTTTTCTATGGCAGTAAGCGTCTCTCTGGTCCCCTCCACTACGCTGACAAGAGATTTCGCAGTATTATCGGCAATGACCGTGCCGTTTTGGACAGCCTCAAGGGAGTGTCCTATCAGTGTGGTCGTCTGCTTCACTGCTTCTGCACTCTTTGTTGCCAAATCACGTATTTCGTCTGCTACTACGGCAAAGCCTTTTCCGGCCTCTCCGGCTCTTGCCGCTTCTATGGAAGCATTGAGCGAAAGCAGATTGGTCTGCGAAGCAATATCCTCAATCGTTTTAATAATCTTTTCAATTCCTGCTGAGGCATCGCGAATGTCGTCCATAGCGTCGATGAGCCGGCTCATCTCGTTATTGCTTGCCTCCAATCTCTGACTTACCATCACAACATTTTCGTTTACCGTCTGCGCATCATCGGCATTTGCCCGTACATCCTGGGAGAGACTCTCTATGGATACTGCAAGCTCGTCAATTGCTGACGCCTGCTCGGCGGCTCCCTCTGAAAGCAGGCGCGCACCGGTGGAAACGCTCTCGGAACCTGATTTTACTTCATCTGCTGATATTATAATTTCGTGAAGCGTGTCATTCAGAGAATCTACAATCTTCTCAATCGACGTTTGAATCGGCACAAAATCCCCGATATAGTTCTGCTGAATAGAGATATCCATATTATTTTCCGCCATTACGGATAGCTGCTGTGAAATGTCCTGTACATACCTGTCCATGGTAGTGCTTATATGGTTAATTGCCCTTGCCATGCGTCCAAGCTCATCATCGGTATCGACTGCAACATTTATCTTTAAATTTCCTGCCTCCAGCTTGGAAGTTCCATTCATAATCTCCTGAACCGGCTCCAGGTACTTTTCAATGACCCGGTAAATTACATATAACAGCAGGATACCAAATACAATTACAACCAATATCAGCTTCAGGGTGTCCTTTATAATAGACAGATAAAATTCACTCTTGTTGATGACCGTATATAAGGTCCAATAATTCCCGCTTTTCATTCGAAGCGGAACAGTAACGGAAATGCCGCTTCTGCCCGTTGCAGAATTGGTGCTCCGTCTGCTGATAACGGACAGGCTGTTTGCAGACTCGCCCTCCGGCAGTTCTTTAAGCTTCTGCGCATCTGCTGCAATCTCATCATATCCTGCCGCGGAAGCAGGCTCACCCACCAATGAAGGATTGGCGGTATCCAGAAGAATCGTTGCGTCCTCTGCAAGGGCTACCATATGTGTAGACGTATAGCCGGTTTCCGCATACCGCTGGTTTTGCATATCCGCCAGTGCCAAATCACAGCCTGCCACACCGAAAAAGTTTCCATCCGCATCATAGACAGGCGCGATAATGCTTATCATCATAATGTCTTTTCCCTGCAGCTCATATACATAGGGTTCCATGACGTAAGGCTCACCGGTAGCCTTTATCTGCATATAATATTCTTTTTCAAAATTGTCGAAAGCGTCTTCATGCTTTTCAAAGGTAATGCCTGTTCCGCTCTCATCCGGATAGGCAATCGCTTCGTACGCGATATCCTTTTTATGCTCGCTGTACGGTCTGCCGTCTGCATCGGCAATCACATTCTGCTCAAAATAAGCAAACACCGTGGTAAAATTCTCGTTTCCGTTCAAAAAGCCTGCTAATGCATTATCAATCGCTTCTCTCTGCTCTTCGGGAGCAATCGCAGAGATATTTTTCAGGGAATTTGCAAATCCCATTGCCTCGCCATATGCGCTGTCAATGTTATTTTCAATCAGAAATGCATTCTGATAAGCTACTGACACTAACTTTTCATTCGTGTTTTTCGTCAGAGAGCTTGCCGAAATAAAACCTGCGATAATTACAATCAGTGCAAACATGACTGCGACTAAAACAATCAGCTTGGAAATAATTTTTTTGCTCAGCCCGTTAAAAGACGCAGCCTCTGTTTCCTCTTGATTCTGTAACATAAAAATCTCCTCCTTGAATAACCATTAAAATACTGATAATATTTTAGTAGCCGTATAAGTAAAAGTCAATTTCTATCTCACTGATTTTTCCTATAAACGGAACAGTTCAGCCTTATGGATTTGACAACTGTTCATTGAAACCCTTGGGATTTGTAAAGACTTCCGGAAAGTAAGCAGCATGTAAATAACATTTTTGGAGGATACGATTATGGTTGAAAAAGATGACTGGAGATTGTTGAAAGATGTTGATTTTCTAAAAAAAGCGAAAATAAATCCAACAGATGGACAAGAAATTTTCAAACATGCACCATATCTGAAGCGGTGTGAATTTTGCTTAGAACCGGTGCAGAACGACTCAAATCAATGGTGGTTTATCCCCCATGATTTATCATGCTGCATTTGTGAAAAGTGTTATAAGGACTTTCATGAAGAGTTTGAATGGGAAAAGCTCGATGGGTGGGACATTGAATGGAGACTGGAGCAGTCTGGACGAAAAGAAGCAGGAGACAGCAGCTCTGCGGAAACGGCATGTCGATATACGGGAAAAGAAATCTGATACGCATCAGATTATGCATTTTCCACAATATACTGAATGAATTTTTTCGCAGCGCTGCTGAGCTTCTCATAGTCCTGATGAATGAAGGCGATGCTCCAGGTGATATCCTTGTCGTCAAACGGCACCATGACAATGTTTTCATAAACCTTACTGTCAAGAAGCGGTTCCAGACTCAGGGCAATGCCCCGTCCTTTATTCACAAGGCTGATAAGCTGGTTTGCATCAGAAGATTCAAATGCTGTTTTGGGTTCAAACCCATATTTGTGAGAATAGTGCCGTACCAGTTTGCGGTAGTAGGATTTCTTATCAAGCATCAGGAAGGATTCCTCTTTTAGCTGTGCAAAATTTACTGAAGTACACTTTGAGAGGGGATTATCCTTATGAACGAACAGATACAGCGGAAAAGTTTTTACCGGTGTATACGCCAGCCTCTCTCCATGACGGTTTTCAGGGATTGCAAGTAACCCGAAGTGGCTGTTGTCTTCTTCTACATAATTATCGCATTCACTATCAGGTAATTCCAATTGTTCTAATGTAATGTTCTGATATCTGTCCTGAAAGTCAAACAGAAGTTCCGGATCAAGGCAGCGGAATATCAGCGGTGCGCAGCAGAAGGTAACACGAACCGGTTTGCTGGCAAAGTGTGTTACTGCATTCTCCAAGGATTTATGAAAATTGTCGACTTGCGGCGCAAATACATCATAAAAATACTGCCCGTCTTTTGTTAATGAAATTCCCTTTACGGAACGGGTAAACAATTCCGTTCCAAGCTCCTGCTCCATGCCGGCAATGCAGCGGCTGAGTGCCTGCTGTGATATCAATAAGTCCGCTGCTGCTTTTGACATAGAGGTATGCCGGCTGGTTTCTACAAAATATTCTATATGCTTAAATTCCATGATATGTCCTTTCTATAAAATCTTATTCATATGGCTGTGGGTGTACTGGCTATCTGGTAATTATGGTAAAGAGTGCTGAACACTATAAATTACAAGTGGTCAGCACTCTGGTATATTGTACCACAACTTGAGGTTGTAGTACATACAAATTTTTGGTCATTTTTAATTTTCACAAGTGAGTTATAGTAAAGTCACAGCAAGGAAAAAGAAGCTCAGGAGCTCAAGTTTCTTTTCCTTCAAATCATATGAAGATAAATGACAATGGGAATCTTCAAGAAGCTATTTTATATAAACAATATCAAGGAGGACAATACTATGACAAACAAGGATAAGGCAATTGCGCTCATTAATACATTCGCAACAGGTGACACGCAGGCAGCAGCAAATCTTCTGGCAGAGGGATATATCCAGCACAATCTGGCATATGGTACAGGCAGGGATGCATTCGTGGGTTCCGTATCCTATCCGGCATCTGCACCGGTAAAGACAACAGTAAAGAACATCAGAGCATTCGAGGATGGAGATAAGGTATTTCTTCAGACTATATACAATTTTGCCGGAGCAGGCGAGCAGGTAGCATTTGATATCTTCCGTTTTGATGAGGAAGGCAGGATTGCAGAGCATTGGGACAATCTCGCGGCTCTTGCAGCTCCAAATCCTTCCGGTCACACACAGACGGATGGAACGTTGGAAAAGAAGCTCGTTGACAAGGAGGAGACAAGAAGGGTTGTAACAGGATTTGTCGGAGATGTTCTCAGAGGTGAAAATCCTGACAATTTGACAAGCTACTTTGACGGAGATGCATATATCCAGCATAATACCAGCATCGCAGACGGTTTATCAGGGCTTGGAGCCGCACTGGCTGCACTTGCTGAGCAGGGAATCCAGATGATTTACACAAAGACGTATCAGGTGCTTGCTGATGGTAATTATGGTCTGGCAGTGAGCGAGGGTACCTTCGGCGGTACGCCGACAAGCTACTATGATTTGTTCCGGGTTGAGAATGGCAGGATTGCAGAGCACTGGGATGTAATGGAAACAATCGCAGATCAGTCTGCATGGCAGAATCAGAACGGAAAGTTCTAACTGATACACGGCAGGAAGGGGAGTTTACCTTTCCTGCCTTAAAAACAAATTCTGTTGTAACCATTGACAGTACAATGGGCTGCATTTATAATAATCTGCAAAAGAGAGGTAGATATTATGCAGATTTCAAGCAGATTTACATTAGCAGTTCATATTATCACATGCATGGATACATTTAAGAATGACTATAAAGTGACGAGTGATTTTTTGGCATCCAGTACGAATGTCAATCCGGTCATCATAAGAAGACTGCTTGGGCAGCTGAAGACTGCAGGACTTGTAGAGGTCGCCAGAGGTTCCGGCGGAGCATCTGTTGCCAGACCGCTTGATGAGATTACGTTCCTGGATATCTACAAAGCAGTGGAATGTGTTGAGTGCGGAGAATTGTTCCACTTTCATGAGAATCCGAATAACAAATGTCCTGTAGGGAGGAACATTCACAATATACTTGACGACAAGCTGAATCGGGTACAGCAGGCAATGGAGAATGAACTGTCTTCCATTACAATAGCGGATGTGATAAAAGATTTGGATAAATATCTGGTATAATCCGCTTTAATTACCGATATGTTTGTTGCAGAAAATCAGGTATTTGCTTATGAAAACGCAGTGCCTGATATTTTTTTAATGAAACCATGAGCGATGAAGAATTTGCAGAGGTGGCGCTGGAAGCGGCAGTGAAATTGAAGCAAAAAGGCTATCCTATACTGCGAATAGAGAATAGCCAGTGATCCGTTTGTTTTTCTAAAATTGATTGCTCGTTTCCGATTGAACAACCGTCGGACGTGCTTGAATCCTTCGGCTTCTATGATGCTTATAAACCAACACTGCGGATTTTGCAAGAGGGTTTAGGAAATGGGGGTGCTTCGGCGCTCTGGATTTGGAACAAGAAAAATTGCGGACATCAAATATTCAGAAGTGAAATATTTTTATAATCATTTGATGAATCAGCGTCAGTTGTCGCTTTCTTCGTTAGATAATATCCACACGATTTTGCACCCTGCATTTGAACTGGCTGTTGGGGATAATATTATCCGTAATAATCCGTCGGCTGGTGTAATGGCAGAGACAAAAAGGCGGGCAATTCTACAACAAAACCGTATTTTTCAATACGTGATAATACCCCATAATACGTTTCGGATTATCACGCAAAAACCGCATAATAAGCAGTAATCAGTGATAATAAAATTTTATAGATGTAACAATTGACATTACAACAAAACCATGCTATCTTATAGATGTAACAAATAAAGTTACAACTAAAATAATTTTGGAGGCATTAGAATATGAAAAAAGTAGTAGAATTTTTACACGCAAACCCTGTACAGTATGTGGCAACCGTAGGTCGTGACGGAAAGGCAAAATGCCGTCCTTTCATGTTCATTGATGAGATGGACGGAAAATTATGGTTCTGTACAAACAACACAAAGGATGTATATAAGGATATGCAGGAGAACCCGAATATCGAGGTTTCCGTATCAAGTCCTTCTTATGAGTGGATTCGCCTTCATGGCAAGGCAGTATTTGAGAACAACATGGCAGCAAAGAAAATGTGTATGCAGAATCCGATTGTCAAGGGACAGTATCAGACTGCTGAAAACCCGATTTTTGAAGTGTTTTATTTAGACGATGCACATGGAGTGATTGCTGATTTTTCCGGTAATCCGCCTTATGAATTTTAAATACCGGCAATGTTAAAGGGTAAAAGGAGCGAGAAAACGAGTATTCGGCAGGAGGATAAAAAATATGGATACATTAAAATATCTGGAGTATATCGTAAATGAAATCCATTCAACAGTTGTCGCAACGGTTGATGATAACGGGCTTCCTGTGACTTGCGCAATAGACATGATGGATTATGATGAACAAGGGCTGTATTTTCTGACTGCAAAAGGAAAAAAGTTTTATGACCGGCTGATGAGCCGGGGATATTTATCTCTTACAGGCATGAAAGGTGAAGATACCATGTCGTGCGTGGCAGTATCATTTGGCGGTAAAGTGAGAGAAATAGGAAAAGAGCGGCTGGAACGGCTGTTTGAGAAAAATCCATATATGAATGAAATATATCCAAATGCGGCATCCAGGGCAGCATTAACGGTATTTCAGATATACGAGGGTAATGGAGAGTGGTTTGACCTCTCTAAGAAACCGATAGAGCGGGCCGGTTTTACTCTTGGCGGTGCAGAGGATGTGAAGCAGGGATATTATGTAACAGATAAGTGCATTGGCTGTAAGCTGTGTTACAGCAAATGTCCGCAGAAATGTATCGATATCAGTACAAAACCGGTTGTAATCAGGCAAAATAACTGTCTGCACTGTGGAAATTGCTTTACGATATGTCCGGCAAGAGCCATTGTGAAGTGTGGTTATTAACAGAGGCATTTACAAAGGCTTCTGAATGAAAGGAGGGACAGAAATGACACAGAAAGAAAAGAGGGAATTTCTGATTAAAGAGCTGCTTGCGGAGCTGCCGCAGTACAGGGAAATGCAGATACCGACGGATGAGAAGGAGCAAAAAAGGCTTCTCAGAAGTCTGATGAATATTCGTTCCCCTCGTCCGATAAGCGACAGCTTTCTGGCACTTCAAGATGAATACTTAAGTGAGGAAGTGGCGGAAAAAGGAATAACGGATAGTGACTTATTGCCCGTTTCTCCTTTGGATAACCGTCTGGTATTATGGCGTGGCGATATTACCACACTAAAGATTGATGCAATCGTAAATGCTGCGAATAGTGCTTTAAGGGGCTGCTTCGTACCTTGTCATTCCTGCGTGGATAATATCATTCACAGCGTCAGCGGCATACAGCTTCGCTTAGCTTGCGATAAGATTATGAACGAGCAGGGATATGACGAGCCGACTGGCAGGGCAAAAATAACCCCTGCCTATAATCTCCCATGCCGTTATGTGCTTCATACCGTCGGTCCGATTGTGTCAGGTCTGCTTTCGGAAACGCATAAAAGGCAGCTTGCGGACTGTTATCGTTCATGTTTACAGCTTGCTTCTGACAAGGGGCTGAAAAGCATTGCTTTTTGCTGCATCTCCACAGGAGAGTTTCATTTTCCGCAGAAAAAAGCGGCGGAAATTGCCGTACAGACTGTTACAGAGTTTTTGCAGACAGACACACAGATAGAGAAGGTGGTATTCAATGTTTTCAAGCAGGAAGATTACGACATCTACAAAAGAATTCTCGGATAATATCAACCGGGTAAAAGAGCTTTTGCAAAATGCAGAAGCGGTAATTATCGGAGCTGGCGCGGGATTATCCACCTCGGCAGGCTTCACATACACGGGCAGACGCTTTGAGGACAATTTTTCGGATTTCATTGAAAAATACGGCTTCCGTGATATGTATTCCGGCGGCTTCTATCCTTTTGAGAGCCTTGAGGAATATTGGGCGTACTGGTCAAGATATGTCTTTATCAATCGTTATTCGGACAGGGATAACGGAACATACGAAAAGCTGTTTGAACTCGTGAAAGACAAAGATTATTTTGTGCTGACAACCAATGTTGACCATCAATTCCAGAAAGCAGGCTTTGATAAGCACAGATTGTTTTATACACAGGGCGATTATGGCTTGTTTCAATGCAGCGAGCCTTGCCATAACGCCACCTATGATAATGAAACGGTTATCCGTGATATGGTAAAGCAGCAGGCAGATAGGAAGATACCGACCAGCCTGATTCCCTATTGCCCCGTCTGCGGAAAGCCAATGACAATGAATTTAAGAGCTGATAATACCTTTGTTCAGGATGACGGCTGGTATCGTGCAAGTGAAAGATATTCTGATTTTCTCCGCAGGCATAAAGGACTTAAAGTGCTGTTTTTGGAGCTTGGCGTTGGTATGAATACACCAGGGATAGTGAAATTTTCTTTCTGGCGTATGACGGCGGAGAATCCACAGGCAGTCTATGCCTGTGTGAACTTAGGGGAAGCCTGTGCACCAACGGAAATCACAGACCGTTCCATCTGTATCAATGCAGATATCGGGGAGGTACTGAAACAATTATAAGACGGCAGCTTTAATTAATACTTGTCTGTATTTGTGGGCATAATGAAAAATATAAGGTCAAATCGGGTCACTATTGAATCAGAATCGGGTCATATACGTTGACGCGATTGACCCGATTTGATATAATGTGTCCAGCGAATGAAAGCAAGGGAGATGGTATTATGCTTTTTCGGGAAAGTGAAACCGTAGAGCTGAAGGAAGTAATTGTAGATGATATAAAAAAGGAAATCATTGCTTTTGCTAACTGTGACGGCGGCAAACTGTATATTGGCGTCCGCGATGACGGTACAGTAGTCGGACTTGAGGATCCTGACGGTGTTTCTTTACAGATCAGTAATATGGTAAGGGATGCGATTAAACCCGATGTGACAATGTTCCTGCATTATAAAACAATGAAGAAAGATGGAAAAGAAATTGTCGCGGTGGAGATTCAGCGCGGAACGGATCGCCCCTATTATCTTGCGAAAAAAGGGATGCGTCCAGAGGGCGTATATGTTAGACAGGGATATTCTTCTGTTCCTGCCACTGACACAGCTATCCGCCGTATGATTAAGGAAACAGACGGGGACCGCTTTGAAGCCATGCGCTGCTTAAATCAGGAACTTACATTTGAAGCTGCAAAAAAAGAATTTGATCTTCGGGAAGTAGAGTTCGGATCACAGCAAATGCGTACTTTAAAGCTGATTGATCAAGATAACCTTTATAGCAATTTAGGTCTGCTTCTGTCCGATCAATGCGTCCATACGATTAAGGTCGCTGTTTTTCAGGGGACAGATCAGACAGTTTTTAAGGATCGCCGGGAATTTTCCGGATCGCTGATGCAGCAAATGAATGAAGTCTATGATTTTATTGACTTCCGCAATCAAACCCGTGCAACCATAGAAAAGTTGTATAGAATTGATGTCAGGGACTACCCGGAAATCGCCGTCAGGGAAGCATTGTTAAATCTGTTGGTTCATCGCGATTATTCCTTTAGCGCCAGTGCGCTTATCAGTATTTATGATGATCGGATTGAATTTGTATCGATTGGCGGATTGATGCCGGGAATTGACCTGGAAGATATTATGGCAGGTATTTCTGTATGCAGAAACCAGGATCTTGCGAACGTGTTCTACCGACTGCACTTGATTGAGGCTTACGGTACCGGAATAGGAAAGATTATGAGGGCATACGAAGGTATGGAAGAGAAACCCTTGATTGAAACGACTAAAAATGTCTTTAAGATTATATTGCCTAACATTAACGCAAAATATGAAACAAGAAAGGCTTTTGCGCCGAAAGCAGAATCAATCCAAGGTTCTGCTGCCGAGAGTACAAAAAGTCTGAGTAATGAGGAAAGAGTATTGGAATATGCCATGTCTCATGGCGCTATTACAAGGAACGATGTAATCGAATTGCTTGAGGTAAGTACATCTACCGCTTCCAGAGTTCTTAGGAAAATGGTAAAAAGCAACTTGTTAAAGCAGAATGGAAAAGCAAGAAGCACCAATTACACTGTTATAAAATAATAAAATGGTGCGCAATAAACATAATACCCCAGGGATAGTGAAATTTTCTTTCTGGCGTATGACGGCGGAGAATCCACAGGCAGTCTATGCCTGCGTGAACTTAGGGGAAGCCTGTGCACCAACGGAAATCACAGACCGTTCCATCTATATCAATGCAGATATCGGGGAGGTACTGAAACAATTATAAGATGGCAGCTTCAATTACTTTTTTATTGTGGTGAATGCCGCAGATTAAATAAACAGGCGGCGTTTACGCAGCGTAGACACCGCCCCTGTTCTTAAAACTGGTCTAAAATATCATGGTGCCCCACATCAACGAGGATAATCATTTTGTTGCCCTCGTAGTACCAGATAATGCGGATGTCCATGTTGACGCTGCACTCAAACAAATCCCTGGTTCCCTGGATGCGCTTGGTGCGTAAGGATGGGTGCATAGGATTTTCAGCCAAAAGCTGCAATTTATTTTGAAGCTGCTTTTTCTCCTGAGTACTCAGACCCTTAAAGTGTTTTTGAAAACGTTTGGTAAATGTAAACTGGTAGGCCATCAATCTGCCTCCAATTTTGCAAACAATGCGTCCACATTGTCGAATACGGGCTGTTCGCCGGATGCAATCTTTGCTTTTGTCTCATCAATTTCTTCGCGGAGCTCGTCAAGGTACTTTTTCGGATATACGACAACCGGCATCATGCAGATAGTTCCGTCCTTCTCGAAAATATCCAGCTTATCTCCTTCGGAAAGCCCCAACTTTACGATGATTTCTTTGGGAATGGTAATCTGTGACTTCTGACGTAATTCGACCAGCATACAATCATCTCCTTTGCTGCAAGATTAAAAGTAGGAATTTCCGACTTTCTTACTTATAGTATATCTGCTTTTCGAAGGCTATGCAATGAGGATACAAAAAAATTTACAAATAAAGACGGGATTATTCCAATGTAAAAGACATAAATGGTTTCATAAAAGGGCATGCAATAAACATAGCGGAAGGAGGCAGAAAAAAGGTTGACAACGCTGCAAAACCAATTATAATTATTGTTATATAACGATAATTATAATCCGGAGGGAATTAAAATGCCGCCGAGAGCGAAGATTACAAAAGAAATGGTCATTGACGCTGCCTTTGAGGTTGTCCGTGAAACCGGTGCAGAAAATATCAATGCAAGGACGGTTGCAAAGAAACTGAACTGCTCCACACAGCCCGTCATGTACCACTTTGCGACAATTGAGGAATTAAAAAAAGCCGTCTATGCAAAATTGGACTGGTATCATACAGAATATCTGATGAAGATTGAAGAACCACAGAAAGGAGCTATGCTTGGAATCGGAATAAATTATATTCGATTTGCGGTTGAAGAACCAAACTTGTTCCGCTTTCTATTTCAATCGGGTTTTGCAGTTGAAAATAGTTTGCCCGAAATGATTGACTCCGAGGAACTTGTACCTGTTCTTTCTGCAATGCAGGGGGCTATGAACTTGAACATAGAGCAAACAAAAGAAATTTTTATAACGCTTGCCCTGTTTGTTCATGGATATGCCAGTATCATTGTCAACAATTCGTTAGAATATGATGAAAAATTAATAACAAAGCATTTGGAACGAGTATATACAGGTGCGATATTAGCTATGCAGGAGGAAATGAAATGAAAAAGCAACAAACTACAGGTAATGACAAAAGGAGTGCTGTTTTCACATTCATAGGTATAACAGTAATGATACTGTTGACTTTAACGAAAGTTGTTCCGTCCTCAACAATAGCAGGATATTCCGTATTTGTGGGGATAGCGTTTTTCTTTATTACGGAAGCTGTCAGCAAAACACGAGGTTCCGAATCGGGTTTGCGTTTTAATACGATTGTAACGGATTTTAAAAAGCCGGGTGTGCTTCTTTGGGTGTTGCTGCCGAGTGCGAGCGGTATTGCAACGCTTGTTGTTGGCAATCTGATTTTTGGCGGAGAATTTGTTGCGCATGTAGTGGGACGCACGAGTTCTATCCTGTCTTTTGATAAGGTGGCACTGCTGATAGGTCAAGTTATTATTGCGGCATTTGGCGAAGAAATTGCATATCGAGGTTTCTTTTTTGGAAAATCCGCGAAATTATTTCCGATTTGGGTTTGCGCAGTGGTGTCATCCGCTGCTTTTGCCGCCGGACATATTGTCACAGGAAACACAGGGATTGTAGCTTATGACATTGCCACTGTATTCATCGACAGCTTGATTTTCTCGGTGATTTATCACAAAGCTGGTAATTGCGTTATCAGCACATTTTCACACATTCTTGGAAACGCAATATCCCTTGTTGCCGTGTTTGTATTCTTTTAAGTCAGATAAGGAGATATATGTTATGGCGAAGATAATTTCAGAAGGGGTACGCTGCCCTATCGTCACTGTCCGAAGTGCAGACAAGAAATTTTGATTGACACAAAGGGTTTACAGGTGACAGTTATTAAAAGAGCCGGACACAAAGAAGCAGAGCTGATAAACTTGTGAGCAATCATGGTTTGTCGGCTCTATTTTGTAAAAAAATAATGGATAGTCTTCTCAAAAACGGTCAACGGATTTATAATGAATTTAAATTAACCGAAACGGTCAACGGAGGTTACATTATAAACGATAAATTTTTTCAGTTACCGATAGAAAAACAACAGCGAATTATTAACGCTGCATTTAAGGTGTTCGCACAAAATAGTTACAAGAAAGCACCTATGTCAGAGACAGCCGATGAAAGTGGTATCTCTAAAGCATTGTTATTCCGCTATTTCACGAACAAACTGGAACTATATATGTTTTTATGGGATAGAAGTATTGAGCAAATTCACAAAGCATCTTCCCAATATTGCGTTGCAGATACGACAGATTTTTTTGAGATATTACACCATAGGTTATTAGCAAAATGTTCCGTTGTTCGTTCCTATCCATATTTATATCAATTTACTGCCAATGCTTATTATGAGCAAGACCCTAAAATAAAGTCCAGTATTCAAGCAAACTTTCATCAAGTGAGTAAAAATAGTGAAGATATATTATGGGAAATAGCCGATATGTCTAAATTCCGCCAAGATATAGATATTAGGCTTATGTATCAAGAAATTTTGTGGACTTCTGATGGGTATTTGCGATAAATGATATTATCGGGAAAGTTGAAAGCAGACCAAATGGAAAAAGACTTTGAAAGGATGATTGAACAGTGGAAAAAAGTATATTTGAAAGGATGATACAAAAACAGTTTAAGACAGAAAATGGAAATATTACATATTGGATAAATAACTGCCCTAAACAAGATTATGCACTTGTTTTTCTTCATGGTCTTACAGCAGACCATACTTTATTTGAAAAGCAGATTTCTTATTTTGAGGAACGATTTAAGGTGTTTTGTTGGGATGCTCCGGCTCACGGAGAATCACGCCCATATTTGAATTTTTCATATCACAGCGCAGCGAAACAATTAAAAGACATTCTGGAAAAAGAGCGAATTAAGAAAGCTGTTTTTATAGGACAATCTATGGGCGGGTTTGTTATTCAAACCTTTTTGAAATATTATCCAGAACTTGCGATAGGTTTTGTTGGAATTGACACTACACCATTTGGATTATCTTATTATTCTAATTCGGATAAATGGTGGCTTCGGCAAATAGAGTGGATGTCGCATTGCTATCCGTATAAAGCGTTAGTTAAAGCGATTGCAAAATCATGCACTTGTACCCAATATGCCTATGAGAATATGCTTACTGCACTTTGGAAATATTCAAAGCAGGAAGTATGTCATTTGATGGGAATTGGCTATTCTGGATTTTTAGAGGAAAATTGTGATTTAGTTCTCGAAATACCTGTTCTAATTCTTGTTGGAGAAAATGACAGGACAGGAAAGGTAAGGCAGTATTGCAAAGCGTGGCAAGAAAGAACAGGATATCCGCTTCATGTAATAAAAAATGCCGCACATAATTCTAATATAGACAATTATGAACAGGTCAATAATGAAATTGAGAATTTTATAAATACTTTGAAAGGATCGCTGCCCTGTTTGCGGAAATAAGACAAGATTACAGATACAGAAGGATACAGAGTTGAAAAACTTTCCTCTCTACTGTCTGAAGTGCGGTCAGGAAAGTTTGATTGACACAAAGAATTTACAGGTAATCGAATGTACAGTAGGTGGTGCTCTCTTACTAAAATCAATAATGTCTGTTCATTTTCCTAAAATTCAACGGTGACAGACCGACACATTTTTTAAAACATGTAGATAAGTAATCTCCATTACAAAATCCTGTTTCGGTGGCTATTTCCATTACTGATTTATTCGTTGACATTAGAAGCTGCTTTGCGGCGGAGATTCGTACGTCCATTACATACTCGGAAAATGTCTTGCCCATTTGGGTTTTAAATAATCGTGACAAATATGATGCTGCAAGTCCTACATTTTTTGACACTGATGTTAGCGTTATGTCCTCGGCGTAAAACTGATTAATAATAGTAACAGCATTTAGAATTGGCTCGGTTAAAGGAGTATTAAATTTATGCGATTCTTCAGATAATCGATTATACCATATAGTATCAAATAATCTAAATAACATTCCTGAAAGAATTTGTTCAGAGTATGACCTTTCTTTTTGATATTCTGTATATATTTCCCTAAACATATTTACAATTATTTTGGTGTTTTCAGGATTAAAATGATGTATTTTTTTTTCATATAATGCGTCAAAAATTGCCTGACCACCATTTTCTATAAAGGGATTCGCAAATGCTAGTGAGAACTTTATCAGATAGCCCTCATAGGGTTCTTTACTAAGCGAAAGTGTCCTGTGTAATAAAAATGGAGGCATCATAGATACATATCCGGCGTGGTATTCAAATGATTCATTTGGAGTAATTGTACGTCTGTCTCCGGATGTGACAATACCAATGTTATAATGATCACTTGCCATTTGCATAGACGGCATACTGTAATCTGAAGGACGGCGTTTGTGCTGAACAGTTATGCTTTTGTTATCAATAAGTTTATAAGGCATTTACAATCTCCTTTTGATATATGTCATAAATTTAAAGATTTTAAGCTTAAAGTATCATTTATACGAATGAAATACTTAATAATTATAACATAAAATATACTATATCAGCTGAAAAAATATAGTTTTTGAATGGAGAATTAAAATGAATTTTGAAAAGACAAATAAATCAACTCTTTTTAGATTGTTAAAATATGTAGTGCCTCATTGGTATCTTATCCTTTTATCTACAATAGCAGGGGTAATAAAGTTGTTTCTGCCATTAGTATTACCACAGGTAGTAAAATATTTTACTGATATTATCCTTGTAAGTTCAATGACTACAACGCAGAAAACAAATGAAATACTTAAATGTTTGTTCTTTCTGGTACTGGTATACACACTTGTATACATACCTGCCTCTTTTTTCAGGAACACAGGCGCAGCCGAAGTTGCAAACAGAATAATGCACAAAATGCGTTGTGAGGTATATGAACATCTGCAAAAAATGTCGGCTGCATTTCATCACAATAATAAGTCCGGAGATTTGGTAACGAGAGTAAATAATGACGTAGAACAGGTTAATAATTTTATATGGAACATAGCTACAAATATATGGATTGATTCAATTATGATTATTATATATGTGTACTTCATGCTATCCATAAATCCATATTTGACCATAATTACTGTTACTACGTTACCTGTTTCTATTATCGCTACAAAGAAGCTTAGAGAAAAAATTAAAAACTACAGCAAAAAAGTACAGAGTAATATATCCTCCATTTCAGGATATATGCAAGAACGTATGGCTGGATATGCCACTATCAAGTTATTTGGACTGGAAGAACACGAGGGTCAAAAATTTCAAGAGCATTCTAAGAGTATTTATCATTGTACTAAAAAAACAAATAATTTATTTTCATTGGGAGACAGCATTACTAATTCAGCAATGGAAGTCATCAGTTCTATCGTAGTATGTTTAGCTGCGCTTTATATTGTGAAAGGAAATATTTCTATTGGTGATTTAGTTGCTTTTTATCTTTATATAGGTTATTTTGCAACACCGATAAGAAGATTTTCCAAACTAACCGTAAATTATGCCAAGAGTCTTGCCGGCATTCAACGTGTATTTGAAATCCTTGATACACCTGCGGATATTGAGGAAAAAGCGAATGCGATGGAATTAAATAATATCAAAGAGATTTGTTTTCAGCATGTTTTCTTTAAATATGACAAAGAGCAGCCTGATTATACTCTTTCAGACATTGATTTTAAAATAAACACAGGAGAACATGTAGCAATCGTAGGCTCGAGCGGATGTGGGAAAACTTCATTAGTTAATTTGCTGACAAGGTTTTTTGATGCTGATGAGGGACAAATACGAATTAATGGACATAATTTGAGAGATTATTCACTTAAATCATTATATCAGAATATCGGAATGGTATTTCAAGATGTATGTCTTTTTTCAGAAACCATCGAAGAGAATATCAGGCATGGAAAATTAGCTGCTAATGTTGATGAAATAATATCAGCGGCTAAAGCCGCTAATGCTTATGAGTTTATATCGGAAGCACCAGAGGGATTAAAAACAATGCTTGGTGAAAGAGGTGTTGGTTTATCGGGGGGACAAAAACAACGAATTGCTATTGCGAGGGTATTTCTAAAAAATCCCAGGCTTCTGATTCTTGACGAAGCAACGAGTGCGTTGGATTCTGAGTCAGAAATGCTTGTTCAAAGTTCTCTTGATAAGCTTATGACTGGAAGAACCTCAATTATTATAGCCCACAGATTATCGACAATTGTTAATGCTGACAAGATTATTGTTATGGATAAGGGCAGGATAGTCGAAATTGGAACGCATAAAGAACTCTTAGAGCGTAATGGAAGATATTCAGAATTATATAGGATGCAGTTTAAAGATGTTCTGGCATAAACGATTCAGCCCCCTCATAGTTACGGGCATCAAGTCATGCAAAACTACTTCATGGTGACTTGATGCCTAATGCAATTTACACATTCTCACGCAATTCAGCAGCTTATCTCATAAAATGCTGCATCATGCGTCAGGGCGCTGCGGTTTTCGTAGTCAAACAGGATATAGGCAGGCGCATCAAGCTTTCGGGTACAATCAGATGGATTTACCGCGGAGAAGTCCTTCCATACAGGATAAGAAAACATTTCAATATGTGTCATTCTCAAGAGCTGCGCAGACTGATAACCATCATAGTTTTTAAGGTATTGGTGCGACGCAGCTTCTTTGTCAAAGAAACGCCGCAGGCTTTCTTTGTCCATTGCATTTGTCGGGGCAAAGGAAGGTCTGCTTTTCAGATTTTCCCTTAAGTACATATCAAATATCAATAATTCTGCATATAGCTCCTGCTTTTGAGGCGCAACAGAGCAGGCAAAGTCCAAGAGCGCCTGGTAACGGTAGGCTCTTGACGGGGTGCTGACGAAATATCCGTTTGTGCGGTAGTAGTCAGCCAATGCCTCATACATTGCAAACGGTGAGGAAAATTCCAGTGCGAGCACAGGAAGCGTATGTGTAAACTGATTAGAGTTGTAGTACAGCTCTACCATTTCTTCGATTCCTTTTAAACGAAGGACATCATCATAGCTTAGCCATTTCGTATAAAGCACCTCGTAGGGCGGCTTAGAGTTGTACACGATACCATATTCATGTGCCTGCTGTTCCATGGGAGAGCCTTTTAGTACCTTTAAAAATCCAAGCTGCAGTTGATTGGGTGCCATCGCATATACGTCATTAAAGGAATGGGCAAAGCTTTCGTAATCCTCATAGGGAAGTCCTGCTATCAGGTCAAGGTGCTGATGAATGTTGTGAAAGCCTTGTATCATAGCTACAGTTTTTCGCAGTCTGCCGATATCCATATGGCGGTTGATAGCGCGAAGCGTGGCTTCGTTGGTGGACTGCACGCCGATTTCAAGCTGTATCAGACCGGGGCGCATATCGCGCATTGCTTCAAGCTGTTCCTCGTTCAGCAAATCAGCGGCAATTTCAAAGTGAAAATTTGTGACACCATTGTCATGTTCTTTCAAATAATTCCAAATGGAGAGTGCATGCCCGCTGACACAGTTAAAGGTACGGTCTATGAACTTGACCTGAGGGACTTTATGATTCAGAAAATACTGCAGTTCTGTCTTTACTGTATCAATATCGCGCAGGCGTACCTTCTTATCAATGGAAGACAGGCAGTAGGCACAGCGGAACGGACATCCGCGCTGGGATTCATAGTAGATAATGCGGTTGTCAAATGTGACAAGTGTGTCATTTTTTGACATATCACTGCAAAAAGCATCCGTCTTCCTGCCTGTATCAGAGGACAAAGCCGGATTGTAGATAAAAGGAAGTCTGTTGATGTCCGTAAGCGCGCGCTCGCCGGTAAAGCCGCCCTGATATACGATACCCTTTATTTCCTGTAACGTGATATCCTGCTCCCAATAATATTGCAAAAGCTCCAGAAAGGTTTCCTCTCCTTCGCCAATCATGACGCCGGAAAGCTGTGGAAATGTGCTGATAAGCCTGTCAGCATGAAAAGAAACCTCAGGTCCGCCAAGCCATAGCTTTGTATCAGGAAGCACCTTGGGAAGCTCTGCAAGCAGCTCCTGCACGACATTCCAATTCCAGATATAGCAGGAAAAAGCGGCAACGTCAGGTCTTTTATGATATAAGTCAGCCAGTATTGTTCCTGTCTGCTGATTGATAGTGTACTCGGCTATCTCAAGCGTACAGCCGTCAGGACGGTCCGGATAATATTTGTCCGCATATGCTTTCAGGCTGTAGACTGCCGGATTGGAGTGGATATATTTTGCGTTGATTCCAACTAATAGTATCTTTTTCGTCATTTTGAAAAGCCCCCTTGTCTCCCTTCGCTTACACGCCTGTATCAGTTCAGCGCTGCCGCTTTGCATTAACTCCTTTATTATATCAGCCTGTTCCTCTGTTGAAAAGCAGGTTGGTTTTTGTTATACTGAAAAAAATAGATAGCTGGTATTCATTCAGCTGGTCTGTGTGCAGATAATCAGACAGACACGGAGGAAGCAGATGGAATTAAAGGATCATTCAAAAAAAGCGGACGCACTTCTGAAAATTTTGCCGTTAATGATTCTGCTCATCGGAATCATTATTGCTTTTTTACAGTATTTGAAGAGTAATGAACAGCGTATTCATAAACAGAATGACTACTATGGAGAAGAGTTGATTTGTTCGACAGCGGAGCTGGTGACGGATATTTTTTCCGGCAATTTAAAAAGCATCAAAAACACAGCTTATTTGTACGGAACCTCTCTTTCAAGTCCGCAGGTAAACATGGAACTGCTCAAAAGGCTTGAGGACAATACGGATTATGACTGGATTCGGTTTATGGCATTAGACGGTACGGATTATACCAGTGAGGGTAAGACTGCGGATTGCGCCGACAGAGATTATTTTCAAGACGGGATTGCCGGCAATTCCGGTATCACGGTAATTCCAAGTTCGCGTATTAATGGTCAGACATTAATCGGCTTTTATGCGCCTGTTTATGTTAATGATGAGATTGCCGGGCTTATGGTCGGCTTTATGAGCGAGGAAACAGTCACACAGATGCTTGAGACAAATTTATTTGGTTATCCGGCAGATACTTGGATATGCCAAAAGGACGGATTTGTGGTAGGAGAGGCTGCTGATGTGCAGGTGGAGAACCTGCTTGGGAAGCTGTCTTGTGTTGATGAACAGGATAGACCCGGGGTTCAGTCCGCGATTGCAAATCAAGAAGAATATCAGTTTGTCTTTGAAGGCTCCAAGGGTAAATCTATCGGACATATTGTGCCGGTCGACGGTACGGAATGGGTACTATGTCAGGTATTTCCTTCTGAGGCAGCCAGCCGGATTTTACAAAATGCTAACAGAGACGGTATCAGGCTGTTTCTCATCCTCTTAGTGTTATTTGCGGTTTATATTGTCTATCTTGCGATTGACGGAATGATACAAAACAAAAAGCTTCGTATGAAAAACCAAAAAAATGCAGAAGAACATCTCGGTGTGATTCAGGCATTAAGTGATGACTACGGCTTTATCTATTATGTGGATTTTGACACGGATGGTGTTGTTTCCTATCGGTCATCAGGCGATATAGCAGAGGAGCTTAAGGGAGAGAATGGGGAAAAGGCATCGTTCCGGAAATTATTCGCAGAGGTAGTAGCGCGTACCGTGGTGGAGGAAGATCAGGAGAAGCTGCTGCATGTCGGAAGCTATGAATATCTGAGGCATGCCCTCAGGGATAACAAAACACTGATGTATGAGTTCCGCAGCCGGATGGGAGAGACAGGAAGCCATTATTGTCAGATGAAGGTTGTCAAACTCAATCCGGGAAGGCATCTTCATCAGGCGGTTATCGGACTGGTGGATGTCAATGAGTCAAGGGAAAAAGAGCATGAGATACAACAGGCGATGTGGGATGCCTACTATGCAGCGAATGCAGCGAATGCGGCAAAGAGTGAATTCCTGGCAAATATGAGCCACGACATCAGAACGCCTATGAACGGCATTATCGGTATGACTGCTATTGCCGCCACGCATTTAGACGACAGGGAAAAAGTACAGGATTGTCTGCAGAAAATTACTGTTGCAAGCAAGCATCTGCTGTCTCTTATTAATGAAGTTCTTGATATGAGCAAAATCGAGTCCGGAAAAGTGGACCTTACCGAGGAAGAATTTAATCTGTCGGAGCTGGTGGATAACCTGCTGACCATGGTGCGCCCCGAAATCAAGGAGCATGAGCATGAGCTTTCTGTCAATATCTTAAATGTGGAGCACGAAAAGGTCATTGGTGATTCTCTGCGGGTCCAGCAGGTATTTATGAACCTGATGGGAAATGCCATTAAATATACGCCAAACGGAGGGAAAATCAAGCTGACAATTTCCGAGAAGGAATCGCATCAGCATCAGGTAGGCTGTTTTGAGTTTATCTTTGAGGATAACGGAATCGGAATGTCAGATGAATTTTTAAAGAAGGTCTTCGACCCGTTTACAAGAGCGGACGACAGCAAGATTAGTAAGATACAGGGAACAGGTCTCGGCATGCCGATTGCCCGCAACATTGTCCGAATGATGGGCGGAGATATTGAAGTGGAGAGCCGGGAAAATGTCGGTACCAAGTTTACCGTGACGATATTTTTGACGCTTCAGAATACGGATTCCGCCAATTATGAGGAGTTTCTGAACCTGCCTGTTCTTGTGACAGATGACGACCCCGTCGGCATGGAGGCGGCCTGCATGATGCTCAACGACTTGGGAATGAAAGCAGACGGTGTACCCTCCGGCAGGGAAGCAGTGGAAAAGACCATCGAAAGACATCAGAAAAATGAAGATTATTTTGCAGTAATGCTCGACTGGAAAATGCCGGAGGTAGACGGAATTGCCGCCGCGAAGGCGATACGAAGGGCAGTCGGGGATGACGTGCCGATTATCATTATCTCTGCCTATGACTGGTCCGATATTGAACAGGAGGCAAGAGCGGCAGGAGCGAATGCATTTATCTCAAAACCGCTGTTCCGTTCAAGAATTGAGCGTTTGTTTAACGAACTGTCAGGAAAGGAAGAAAAGCAGGAAGAGGATAAGCCGCTGGAAAATCTGGGAGAGCTGGAATTATCCGCATACAGGCTTTTGCTTGTTGAGGATAATGATTTAAACGCTGAGATAGCGGCAGAGATTCTTGGCATGACAGGGATACAGATAGAACGTGCTGAGGACGGAAGCATCGCGGTTGATATGGTTTCGGAGCATCCGGACGGCTATTACGACCTTGTGCTCATGGATATCCAGATGCCCAGAATGAACGGATATGAGGCAACAAGGGCAATCCGGTCTTTAGGAAGGGCATATACGAAAAAGCTTCCTATTTTAGCAATGACTGCGAATGCCTTTGCGGAGGATGTACAGGCGGCTAAGGGCGCCGGCATGAATGAGCATATTGCCAAGCCGCTGGATTTAAACCAGCTGGTACGTATTTTAAAGAAATGGGTGTTGAGAAAAGCATGATTAGGATTGATTTGATAACCGGCTTTCTGGGAGCCGGAAAGACTACATTTATCAAGAAATATGCTGATTATTTGATGAGGAATCATCAGAGAATCGCGATACTGGAAAATGATTTCGGGGCAGTTAATGTGGATATGCTGCTGCTTCAGGATATTGCGGGAGACAACTGTGAGCTGGAAATGATTGCAGGAGGCTGTGATAAGGACTGCCATTACAGGCGCATGAAGACAAAGCTGATTTCCATGGGGATGCGGGGATTTGACCGCGTATTAATAGAGCCGTCCGGAATTTTCGAGGTGGATGAGTTTTTTGACATTCTGCACGAGGAGCCGCTTGACAATTGGTATGAAATCGGAAATGTCATAACGATTGCAGATGCGAAGCTTCCAAAGAATTTGTCAAGGGAATCGGAGTATCTGCTTGCTTCTCAAGCTGCAAATGCAGGGAAAATTATTTTGAGCAGGGCACAGGAGGCTTCTGATGAGGAGCTTGCAGCTGTCGTCGATTATCTGAATCAGGTTTTAGAGCAGTTTCATTGCAGGCGCAGATTGAAGGACGAGATATTATGCAGAAATTGGGACGAACTGACGGACGAGGACTTTGGGGATATCGTAAGCTGCGGATATACGACAGAGAGCTGTGGGAAGCTGTGGTTTGAGCAGAAGGACGCTTTTCAATCGCTGTATTTTATGAATATGCGCATGAGCGGGCAGGAGCTTCGCGCACGTGCGGAAGGCTTAATGGGAAATACAAAATATGGTAATATTTTCCGGATTAAGGGCTTTATGCAGGTAGCCGAACAGCAGTGGGTAGAACTGAATGCGACGCAGGAGGCGATTACAATTAAGCCGATTCCGACGGGACAGGATGTACTGATTGTCATAGGAGAGCATCTGAATCAGGAACTTATTGAGCGTTATTGGTCTGAATAATTGATGCTTATGCTTCGCAGCTTTTTTTAAATGATAACCTTTCCTGCATATATTATGATGTAATTGCAGAACAGTTCAGGACACTGGCTGTTATGGCTGAATGGTCGGCAATATAAAAAGGAAAGGGTGAGAATCATGTTTGTGATGGATCAGAAAAGTAACGATTTAAGAGTACCGATAAAGGTGTGGCTTGAGAGTAAGGAGCAGGTGGAGGAAAGCTGTCTGGAACAGGCATTTCATCTTGCCAGACTGCCTTTTGTTCACAAGTGGGTATCCCTGATGCCGGACACACATACAGGAATGGGAATGCCGATTGGCGGAGTCATCGCAGCAGACGGTGTGATTATTCCCAATGCGGTAGGCGTGGACATCGGATGCGGTATGATTTTCGTTCCTGTACATGTAAAGCTTGACGATATCAAAGATATTAAGACAGGAAACGGAAGCCTGATCCAACTGATTATCGGGGATATCCTGAGAAATATTCCGGTAGGTTACAATTCCTATAAGGAGAAGCAGGCGTCAGAGGTGCTTGACAGGGCAAATTGCAGCATGGAAAAGTATACTCCTGACGAGGCGTTGGTGCCCTTAATTGAGGACGGCTATTATCAGGTCGGAACGCTTGGCGGCGGGAACCATTTCATCGAGCTTCAAGTAGATGAGGAGGGGTATCTTGGAATTATGATACATTCCGGCAGCAGACATCTTGGGAAGGAAATCTGCGATTACTTTCATAAGAAGGCGCTGGCATTGAATGAAAAGTGGTATTCGCAGGTGCCGTCAGAGTACCGGCTTGCATTTTTGCCAGTAGACACCTTTGAGGGAAAGCAGTATATACATTGGATGAATCTTGCACTGGATTATGCATATGAGAACAGACAGCGCATGATGGATAAGACAATGGAGCTTGTAAAAAAGCATATTGAAAAGTATGCAGGCATGGAAGTAAGTTTCGGGGAAGTGATTAACTGCCACCACAACTATGCGGCATTGGAGAATCATTATGGCAAGAATGTGTGGGTACACAGAAAGGGTGCAACCAGAGTAAGAGAGGGTGAAATCGCCGTGATTCCCGGAGCAATGGGTTCCTACAGCTATGTGGTAGAGGGGCTTGGAAACAAGGAGTCATTTTGTTCTTCTTCACATGGAGCCGGCAGAGCGTATTCCAGAAAGGGGGCAATGGAGCATTTCTCCGTGGAGCAGGTCATTCTGGATTTAAGAGAGCAGGATGTCGTGCTCGGCAAGCACAAGAAGAACGATGTACCTGAGGAGTGCCGTTTTGCCTACAAGGATATTGATATGGTAATGGAGAACCAGAAAGACTTGGTGAAGCCGTTAAAGAAGCTTAAGACCGTGGGAGTCGTTAAGGGATAAGTACTCATAAAGCAGCAGCTCAGCCGTTTTCTGTTTGTTGGAATTGTTAAAATGAGATTGCGGAGGAATGATTCAATGAACATAGAATACCGTTCAGCATGCTTGGAGGATTTAAGCGAAATTATGAGCATGGTTAAAAACTGTATTATTACAATGGAAAGAAATAATATTTTTCAATGGGATGAATTGTATCCTGCGAGTGAGGATTTTGCAGAAGACATTCATAATGATAGCTTATATGTCGGATTACATGATGGGAAAATTGCTGTGGCATTTGCACTGAATCAGCAAAGTGATGAAGAATACAACAGTGGAAAATGGATGTATCCGGATAGGGAATATTATGTGATTCACCGCCTTTGTGTAAATTGCTTCTTTCAAAATAAAGGTGTAGGAAAACAAACATTGCAATTCATTGAGGAGAAGCTAAAAGCGCAGAATATCCGGGCAGTCAGACTAGATGTTTTCAGCGGGAATCCATATGCAGTAAGCTTATATACGCATATGGGATATTGTAAAGTCGGACATGCCGATTGGCGAAAAGGGCGGTTTTATTTGATGGAAAAATATTTGCAGTAGAACGAAATACTTTCACACAAAGGAGGATTTTATCATGTTATATTATGCAGTGACAGACGAATGGGGCGATGTGACGTACATGCCGACGATGCTTGGAAATGTACTGCTCGCAGCGGTAATTGCCGTACTGCTTGCGGCAGCAGTTGTATTTGCAAGAACCTATGCAAAGAAGCAGGGAGCTGCCGCAAACGCGGCAAAGGGCGGAAAGCTTACGGTAAAGCAGCTTGTATTCTGTGCGATGATGATAGCGCTTGGCACAGTTCTTTCCAACATCAAGCTGTTCCATTTCCCGACAGGAGGATCGATTACACTGTTATCGATGCTGGTTATCTGCCTGCCAGGATATTTCTATGGACTGGGTGCAGGATTAATGACAGGTCTTGCATATGGCGTGCTGCAGCTCTTGATTGACCCGTATGTGCTGTACCCAATACAGCTTATTGTTGACTATCTGCTTGCATTCGGTGCGCTTGGCTTGTCAGGACTTTTTGCAGGTTCCAGGAACGGTCTGCTCAAAGGTTATGTGACGGCAGTTTTGGGACGCTATGTCTTTGCCGTGATATCAGGCTGGATTTTTTTCGGCGCTTATGCATGGCAGGGGTGGGCGCCGCTGCCGTATTCCCTTGTGTATAATGCGATTTACATTTTCTCAGAGGCAGCTATCAGCATCATCGTCATACTCCTTCCGCCTGTAAAGTCAGCGCTCGGACGGATTAAGAAACTGGCTCTTGAATAGAAAATGATAGAGCTGTATCAGCGCCAACCCCATGATTCCCAGTCCGCCAAAGACTGCAGTGAGTCCCAAAGTATCGGCAAAAGCGCCTGCAACCGGAAAGATAAGTATCATAGCAACAGAGAAAAACATACTGTTGATGGATATGAGTGTGGCGCGCTGCGCGGAGGGTATCAGGACATTAAGGGAGTCTGACTGTATCGGGTACAATACGGAGTTTAAGAATCCGGCTATCGTAAATGCAGTAATCGAAACAATCAGATTGTCCAAAACAAAGCAGCCAACGCACACTGCAATCACAATGGCAATGATTCTTACGCTGAACGCAAGTCTGCCGGAGTCCTTTGCAGGATGGTACAGCTTATCGCTTGCAAGTGCGCCGAGGCATGAGAACACGCCTGACAAAAGCATAATCAGACTGATTTGAATTTTGTTCAGTCCCATTTCATAAAAATACTGCTGACTGTAGAAAAACAACAGCGTGTACAGCGCAAAAATACCGGAATAATAGCCGATAATATGCAAAATGCGCCTGTCGCTTTTCAATATGGAAAAGCTGGTTCGGAAGTGGTATTTGACTGTATCCATGACGCTTGTCTTTGATGCTGATGCGTCATGGACGGATGCAGTACTGCAAACCATAGGAGTGCTTGCATTTTTTAAGTGTTCTGTTTGTGCATCGGCAGCCAATACAGTATTGCAGGGCAGAATAGTCTCAGCTTCGTTTGTGTTTTTCCGCAGGTCAGCTACAGGCGGCTCTGTCATAAACAGCGCCGGAATCAGGCTTAGGAGTGTGATGACAATGCATGCGCCGTAGCACCATACATAGGAGTACTCTGCCAGCACACCGCCAGCAACTGTGGCAATTGCCTGAGAGACTTCAATGATAAGATTCAGTCTGCTGCTTACCCGGACATAGCTGTCCTCTACGCCAAGCAGCACCATGCTGTCATATACAAGCGCCTCCTCCGAGCCGGAGTTAAAATTTGCAGAGAGCGCCTGTAAGAGAAAGCCCAGTGCAAAGAGGCTAAAGCTGTGAGCGCACAGCATAATGATGCAGGAAATCGTCATCAGAATACGTCCGGCGAGCATACTTTTTCTGCGCCCCAGCAGGTCGGCAATTGCGCCGGATGGAATTTCAAAAAGAATACCGGCAGCATGATAAACGCCTTCTAACAATCCAATCTGCATCAGACTCATGCCGCAGTAAGCCAGATAAAGCACCCATATCGAGTTTGCCATGTTCAGGTTTAAGATAAATGTATAGACATAATCAAGCGGTATATTATTCTTTAATTTCAATTCTGCTTTTTTATTGAATTGATTCGTTTTTCTATTGTTTTTCATAAGCAGCTCCTTTCACAAACACAGTTTGTTTGAAATCAGTTTGTTTGTTCATGGACTTAGCAGTAAATGTGAAATCCTTTTGAACAGTAACTAAAAAACAGTTTATGCATATAAGACATCAAAAATCTTATATGCATAAACTGTATACGGGACTGCCTGTGCCGAAAATTCTATGCAACAAAAACTGCCGGAGAATGATACAACAACTTTACAATATGCTGTCGTGAGTGTAGTGACACGTTCTTACTTGAACAAATGCACAGATGCACGAATCTCACGAAATCAATCAAAATTGCTGAAAATGGGCGCAGTAATCCCGTAAAGCTGCAAAAGTGCATGTTTTTGACTGGCTGCTGCAGCAGACAGGAGTATAACCGAATCCGTTCATACTGCTCATTTCCTTTCTAAAAAATAAATTATAATCAGTGTAGCATAAATGTGAGTCGGTGTAAACCCTGACAGAGGCTTTTGATTGGGGTTGTTAATAGTTTGGCTTTTATGCATTCATATCCGGACGAAAACGGCAGATAGTATCCTGTAGGCTGCCATGGATTCCGAATGGGAATTTCCTAATACGATGAGGAAGGCTTTCCAATGAGGACTTAAGCCGGATCGAGTCGGCGTCCATGCCTCCATCTCGCCTAAATTCGCCTCCATGCAAATTTACTCCTGTTGGATGTATCATCGTATAAGGAAATATCACCATTCTTCACCGGGCAGCCTGCAGGATACTATCTGCCGTTTTCTGTTCAGTGAAGCCATAAAACGGAACAGTTGTCAGTACACAGAAGGGCGGCATATGCCTGCCGCCCTTCGTCCTGGCTAAAATAATCCATAAGGCGGCACCCATTGACAAAGCCCCATCGTTTTCGTACAATATGCACATACCCCATAAGGTATACAAGGAGGAATGGAAATGAAACAATGTATGGACGCAGATAATCTGCATCGCAGGTTAAGAAAAATTATCGGTCAGGTACAGGCGATTGATAAAATGGTAGATGAAGATGTTCCCTGTGAAGACATCTTAGCTCAAATCAATGCCGCCAAATCAGCCCTGCATAAAGCAGGACAGGTTGTATTGGAAGGCCACATCAAGCATTGCGTAAGAGACGGCATTGAACATGGAGACGCCGAACAGACCATAGAAAATTTTACAAAAGCAGTAGAACGCTTTGCGAATATGTCATAAAAGAGACTTGAAACAAAGAGATAAAAGGCTCACGGCTGCATGATACAGGGAAAGGAATGGAAACATGAGTAACATACTGCTCCTCGAAGATGATTTAAGCTTGATTAACGGGCTTTCTTTTGCGTTCAAAAAGCAGGGATTTGAGTTGGAGGTTGCCGGAACACTCAAAGAGGCGGAGTCTCTGTGGACAGATGGCAAATATGATTTGCTGGTTTTAGATGTATCGCTGCCTGACGGTTCCGGCTTTGAATTTTGCAGGAGGGTGCGGCAGATGTCCAAGGTACCGATTATTTTTCTGACCGCTTCCGATGAGGAAATGAACATTATCATGGGGCTGGATATCGGCGGTGATGATTATATTACAAAGCCATTCAAGCTAGGGGTACTGATATCAAGAATCAACGCCCTTCTTCGACGTGCGAAAGATTTTCGTTCCACGGATACAGAGCTGCAGTCAAATGGCATCAAGGTGCTTCTGTTACAGGGGCAGGCGTTCAAAAACGGTGAGCTGTTAGACCTGACTGCTGCAGAATATAAGCTGTTGTGTCTGTTCATGCAAAACCCGAATACAGTGCTTTCTAAGGAACAGCTCTTAGATAAGCTGTGGGATTGCGAGGGAAACTATATTGACAGCAGTACGCTTACGGTATATATGCGAAGGCTGAGAATGAAAGTCGAAGACAATCCAAGCGAGCCGCAAATGCTCCTGACTGTTCGGCGCATGGGCTATAAATGGAATGTCATGGATTGAGGTGTTCTATGAAAATATTCGTGAATAAAGACATAAAACACTTTTTTGCTGCGATATCCGTCATTTTGGCGGCTTTTCTTTTATTGGCACAGGTTGTTGTCCGGCTGATTTATCATAGGTTTTCTCTGTGGCTGCTGCTGCTTTCCCTGGTAACAGCAGGCGCTATCTGGGCAGCCTGTTGTTGGTATTTCAACAGACAGAATAGGATTATGGAAGATGCAGTGACGCAGATTAACGCTTATCTTTCCGGTGATACAGATGCACGTATCGAATGTGATAACGAGGGGGAATTGTACCGATTGTTCTATTCCGTAAACTCATTGGCAGCAGTCCTAAATGCGCATGCGGCAAATGAATTGAGAGAGAAAGAATTCTTAAAAAACACCATATCTGATATTTCCCACCAATTGAAAACGCCTCTGGCTGCTCTGAATATTTATAATGGTCTGCTGCAGGACGAAGCGGAGGAACTGCCTGCCGTGAAAGAATTTGCGATATTGTCGGAACAGGAGCTTGACCGCATGGAAATGCTGGTGCAAAACCTGCTGAAAATTACAAAGCTGGATTCCGGTTCGATTGTCATTGAAAAGGACACAGAGAATGTAGCTGATATGATGCGGGAAATCGAACTGCATTTTGCGTACAGGGCAAGGCAGGAGCAGAAAGCAATTGTCCTGTACGGCGAGGATAACATTTCACTTCTTTGCGATCGTGACTGGCTGACTGAGGCAATAGACAATATTGTAAAAAATGCACTTGACCATACAAAAGAAGGCGATACGATTCGTATCGAATGGAGAGCATTATCTTCGGCTGTTCAGATTACCATAAAGGACAACGGCAGCGGTATCCACCCGGAGGACTTGCATCATATTTTCAAGCGGTTCTACCGAAGTCGCTTTTCAAAGGATAAGCAGGGCATCGGACTCGGGCTGCCTCTGGCAAAAGCAATCGTTGAAGCACACAGCGGTACGATAGAGGCTGACAGCGAATTAGGGAAAGGAACCGCCTTTACAATCAATTTTTTAAATATTACAAAATTGTAGGATGGCTGTAGCCTCACAGTAATATTCATGTGCTATTCTTTCAAAAACAGGAACCACTTTGTGGTGCCTTGAATCTTTCAGCCACTATGTTTTCTTACGAGGTTTGCAGCAAGTGCAAACCTTTGGGCTGAACTGTTGCGGTTACTCAAACAATTGAGAAAGAGGTGTTTGCACTATGAATTTATTAGAGGTCAATAATGTTTGTAAGACCTATGGAAGCGGCGAAACCGCCGTACAGGCGCTAAAGAATGTCAGCTTTTCCGTTCCGAAGGGCGAATATGTGGCGATTGTCGGGGAATCCGGTTCGGGTAAGAGTACACTTTTAAACATGATTGGGGCGCTGGATATTCCCACATCGGGCAAGGTAATGATTGACGGCAAGGATATTTTCCTGATGAATGATCGGAAGCTCACCGTGTTCCGGCGCAGAAATATCGGTTTTATTTTTCAGGCATTCAATCTTGTGCCGGAGCTTACTGTGGAGCAGAATATCATTTTTCCAATGCTGCTTGATTATCAGAAGCCTGACAGGAAGTATCTGGAGGAACTGCTTGCAGTGCTGAATCTGAAAGAGCGCCGTAACCATCTGCCCAATCAGCTCTCCGGCGGACAACAGCAGAGAGTGGCGATTGGACGTGCACTGATTACTAGACCATCGTTGATTCTCGCAGATGAACCGACAGGGAATCTGGATACCCGGAACAGCAGCGAGGTGATTGCACTGTTAAAAGGAGCATCGAAAAAATACGAGCAGACCATCATTATGATTACCCATAACCGCAGTATTGCACAGACTGCTGACAGGGTACTGCAGGTATCGGATGGTGTGCTGACTGATTTCGGGAGGTGCCGCGAATGAAAAGGATACCGATGAAAAGTTATCTTAGCCTGATTCCGATTTCTGCAAGGGTGCGGAAACGGCAGAACCGCATGACCATTCTGTGTATCATCTTTGCAGTGTTTCTTGTGACAGCGATTTTCAGTGTGGCAGACATGATGATTCGGACCGAAAGCAGCTTTATGTTAGATAAACATGGAAATTGGCACATTAAACTGGAAAATGTTTCTCAGGATATTGTAGAGGAAATCAGCAGCCGGCCTGATGTTGCTGCTGTAGGCGTTTGTTCTGTGTTCAATTTTGGAGGGGAGCAGCCGTATCGTATTAACGAAAAAAAAGCTGTCTTATATGGTACAGAAGAAACCTATCTGAACCGGATATCAAATGGAGTTACCGCTGGAACTTTTCCAAAGAATGATGATGAGGTGATGCTTAGCCCGAATTCGGTAACTGCTTTTGGAGTACAGCCTGGCGACAGCATCACCCTGTATACGCCTGCCGGAGATGCTGCTTTTACTGTATCCGGTTTTGGCACAGAAGATAAAAAATATTATGAAAATCAAACGTATTTAGTCGGCGTGTATCTGACGCAGACAGCATTTACTTCTCTGATGGAGCAAAATGGAGTGGCAGACAGCGAACCTGCTTATTATATACAGTTTCAGGACGTGTCAAAAGTTGCTGGAGCGTTATCGGATGTTCAGTCACAGTGTCAGCTTCCGGAAGGAAGCATTTCCGAAAATACCGCTGTGATGGGTATGGCAGGTCAAAGCAAAAATGAATCGATGAAAAATATCTATGGCATGGCGGGTGTCCTGTTTGTTCTGGTGCTGCTGGCAGGTGTGCTGATGATTTCCGGCAGCATGAACAGCAATATCGCTGGGAGGATTCAATTTTTTGGCATGATGCGCTGCATCGGAGCGAGCCGCCAGCAAATCATTCGTTTTGTGCGTTTGGAAGCGTTGAACTGGTGCAAAACGGCGGTGCCTGCAGGTATTATTTTAGGCACGCTTGTCAGTTGGGGCATCTGTGCGGTGCTCCGTTATGGAATTGGCGGCGAATTTGCCACTACACCGGTATTTCAAATCAGTCTGGCCGGTTGTATCAGTGGAGCTGCGGTCGGACTTGTAACAATGCTTCTGGCAACACAGTCTCCGGCAAAGCACGCTTCCAAAGTCTCTCCGATGTCCGCAGTTTCCGGCAATGCAGAAAGTACATTGTCTGTGCGCCGCGCTGCAAAGACAGACTGGGGAAAAATTGACTGCATATTGGGCATTCATCATGCGATAACATCAAAGAAAAGCTGGTGCTTAATGACAGCATCTTTTGCACTGAGCATTATCTTGTTTCTTTCGTTTTCGATTGTTATGGACTTTGCACAGTTGTTGATTCCATCGCAGTCTCCCACATCCGCAGATATGACATTAGCAGGCTATGGCAATGCGATGGTGCTTGACCGTGATTTCGTTGATGAAATCAAAGAAATAGAAGGCGTTACCAATGTTTATGGAAGCAACTACCAGAATCATGTTCCGGCAGCCTCTTCAAGAGCAGGAGTAGATGAAATCAATATTGTCTCCTATGATGACACGTTGCTGGATTATGCGAAAGCAAGCATTGCGCAGGGAAGCTTAGCAGAAATCTATGGCGACAGCAATAAGGTTGCAACTGTCTTTAATAAAGACAATCCCTTAAAGGTCGGCGATATTATTTGGATTGGAGACACAGAGGTTGAGGTTTCCTGTGCTTTATCGCAAGGGCTGTTTGGTGACGACCTGATTGTAATCTGTTCGCAGGAAACATATGACCACCTGATGGGAGAAGAGAAATATGGCTTGATTGGCGTGCAGCTAGGGAAAGACACTACGGACGAAACGGCTGCGCAGATTAGAGGCTATGAAAATGACGAGATTATTGTTACTGACCTGCGTGCAGGCAATTGGGAAGATAAGGCTACATATATTGCGTCGCGAATTGTTGTTTACGGTTTTTTGGCAATTATTGGAATTATTACGTTATTCAATATTATTAACAGCATTTCTATGAGCGTGTCTGCACGAATAAAGCAGTATGGAGCGATGCGTGCTGTCGGTATGGACGGCGGACAGCTTACCCGGATGATTTCTGCAGAAGCTTTTACGTATGCTGTTTCCGGTCTGATTTTTGGTTTCGGAGTCGGGATTCCTCTGAGCCGTTTTCTGTATACGCTGCTGATTACGCGCCATTTTGGAATTGCATGGAGTCTGCCGGCGGCAATGCTTGGAGTTGTGGTTCTCTTTGTTCTTGGCTCTGCTGTTATCGCGGTTTGCGCCCCGTCTAAACGGATACGCAGTATGTCAATTACTGAAACGATCAATGAATTGTAAGAGCTTAGCAGTGAATGGTAACAGTTCAGCCTTATGGATTATTTTATCCCGAACGAAGGTCGGCAGTCCTATGCTTGTACAGGCGATTGGACTGCCGACCTTCTGTGTACTGACAACTATTCGATTTTACAGTTTCAATGAACAGAAAGCGGAAGCCAGAGGGATACCATTTGCATTGAAAATGACAAAAGTTACTCTGTCCTGACCGTGTGTACTCTTGTAAACTGAGGGTAGGCTGCTGTTTACACCCTAAATATGCATAAAAGGTGTAAACAGCAGCTAATATTTTATATATAATATCTAAAAAAATGCAGGTTTTTGCAAGCCGGAATTTTTGTTACAGTAACATTACCCTCAGTTTACAAGGACAGCATGGTAACCTCGTCAGGATTGCGTCCTTGTATTCTGGTGTTTACAATGTACAGCGAATACAGAAAGGAAACGGTATGAGACGGAATTTGGCAGGAACATGGCAGTTTTTATTGGATAAGGATAAAATGGGAATCAAGCAGGAGCTTTACCGGCAGACTTCCTTTGATGATGTGATTGAGCTTCCGACAACGACCGCTGAGGCGAAGAAGGGAGAAAAGGGCAGTGAGCGATATACAGGTTATCTGACAGAAACGTATCATTTTGAAGGCTATGCATGGTACTTGAAGGAAATCGGGATTTCCGCAGAGGAAGCAGGAAAGCGCTTTTTCTTCTCTATGGAGCGGACGAGAAAGTCTACCGTGTGGGTGGACGGAACGTGCGCAGGAAGCTTTGACAGCTTCTATGTGGAGCACCGGTATGAGCTTACAAAATGGCTGACGCCCGGAAAGCACACGCTGGTGGTTATGATTGACAACACCGATTATGTGTCAAACGGCGGACACATGACATCGCCGGATACGCAGACCAATTGGAATGGTATCTTAGGTGAAATTTATCTGGAAGCCGTTGAGGATATCTCCATTGATAAAATGTGGATATATCCGTCACGCAAGGATAAAAATGTGGATATCCGCCTTGCACTTTCTTATCAACAGCCTGTTTCAGATGTTTCCGTTCAGGTAAGCTGCAGGCTTACCAGACTGGAAAAAAAGGACGGCAGAGATTTCGAGCATTTTGAACCGACAGGAACGCAGACTGTCAAGGTGCGCGGCGAATGGGCAGCACAGAAGCAGGAGCAGGATTTGCCGTATGTGATTCGCACCTTGAATGTATTGCCGGATTATTGTTATGAGCTGTCACAGCGCATGGATTGCAGCAAAAAAGAGATGGAAAAAAACGCTGCTTCAGATGCAAATTATGACATTAGTGTCATTTGTGTAACCTATGAGCTTGGAGAAGACGCAAAGGAGTGGGACGAGTACGAGCCTTACGTATATGAACTGACAGTCCGCATGATGCGTGGCGGCAGGGTGCTTTGTGAGAAGACGAGCCATTTCGGACTTCGTGATTTTACATATAAGGAGCTGACGCTTTACTGCAATGACAAAGAAATCTTTCTAAGAGGAACGCACGATGCGATGATTTTCCCATTGACCGGATATGCGCCGATGGATTTGGATTCATGGCTGCACGTGTATGGAACCAGCAAGGAATACGGACTGAATCACTACAGATATCATACCTGCTGTCCGCCTAAGGCAGCATTTTTGGCAGCAGCATATCTTGGCATCTATGTGCAGGCAGAGCTTGCATTTTGGGGGTCCATTTATGATGCACAGGACGAGCACTACAATAAAGCACAGCAGGACTTTCTGCTGGAGGAAGGAATCCGCGCCCTTGATGCGTTTGGCGATTTACCGTCCTACTTTGGCATGAGTATGGGAAACGAGCTTTGGGGCAGCAAGGATGAAATCAACAGAATCATGGGCGTGCTCAAGGCGCATGATAACCGGCACTTGTACACACAGGGAAGCAACAACCACCAGTTTGTACCCTCTGTACTGCCTAATGATGACTTTTTCAGCGGTGTGCGCTTTTCAAAATACCGCTTATTCAGAGGTTCTTATGCGATGTGCGATGCACCGCTTGGCTTTGTGCAGACCGAAAGACCGGGAGCGTACTGGAATTATGATGAGCTGATATCGCCCAAGGAAATAAAAAAGGGAAAAGCTTTCGAAAAGGAAGCATTAAAAGGCGGAACCATACAAATACAATACGGCACAGGAATCAAGGAAGTCGAGATTGGAGAAGGTGAGGAGGAAGTCATTCCTCATGTTCCTGTCGTCTCCCATGAGATAGGACAGTATGAATTTACGCCTGACTTTCATGAGATTGCGCTCTACACCGGTGTATTACAGCCCGAGAATATGAAAATATTTCAGGAGCGCATGGAGGAAAAAGGACTGCTCCAATATGCCGATGCGTATTTCAATGCATCAGGAAAATTGGCGGCAGCCTGCTACAAGCTTGAGCTTGAGGCTGCCTTTCGGAGTGCGAATCTGAGCGGCTTTCAGCTTTTGGATATCAAGGACTACTCCGGTCAGGGGACGGCGCTTGTCGGCATCTTAAATGCATTTCATAAAAATAAAGGCGCCATTACAAAAACAGACTGGCGCATGTTCTGTTCTGATGCAGTGCTGCTTCCGACACTTGACAGCTTTGTGATGAAGGGCGGCGATACGATTCGCAGCGAAGTAAAAATCCGTTATTATCGTCCGCAAAAGCTTCCCTGCACACAGCTTAAGGCTTCATGGCATCTGAAACGAGAGGCAGGTCAAGTGCAGGAGACGGCGTTCGAGGAGTCTGCAGTACAGACGATGGACTGCCCGGAGATATCAGGCAGAGGGTTATTCACACTTGGAACGATTGTATTGAAGGCGCCGGATTGTGCGAATAATGCAGAGTACCTTTTGCGGTTTGAGCTGGTCGGCGATGGCGCTTGTGAGATTGTCAACGAATACGATATCTTTATATATGAAGAAACAGCTTCCGCCAAAGAACAGTGCATGCAGGAAGACTGCATGGAAAACAATGATAAAATATGCATCACAAATGATAATAAGCTTGCTCTGGAACAGCGTGATAAGGGCAAATCCGTACTGCTGTTTGTAAAGCCGGGCAGTATGCTTCCGGACAGTACGATTCAGGGCGATTATTGTACGGATTTCTGGTGCTATCCGATGTTCCGCTCCATATCAGAGGGGGCAGGCAAGCCGGTTCCAGTCGGAACGATGGGACTTTTGATTGACAACAGCCACCCTGCCTTGAAGGGCTTTGCCTGTGAGCAGTACACGACAGCGCAGTGGTACCACATTGTCATAAATTCCAGACCGATGATATTGGAATATACAGAGGAAACAAAGCAAATAAAGCCGATTGTACGCATGATGGATAATTTCGAGCGCAATCACAATCTGGGACTCATCTATGAAGTAGAAAATGAAAAAGGGAAGATGCTCGTCTGCCATGCGGACTTGCTCACCTTAAAGGAAACCTATCCCGAGGCGGCATGTCTGTATAACAGCCTTGTGGAGTATATACAGTCAGAAGCATTACAATTATAGTATCATCGTATTGGAGGGCAGTTAAAAGGAGTATTCCATCTTTGAAAGTCGAAGGTAAGTAACAGCGAAGTTAACTGGATTGCGATGAAGATGAAAAGAACTGCGTTACTGTTCAGCCCAGAGGTTTGCACTCGCTGCAAACCTCGTAAAAAAACGCTGTGGCTGAAAGACTCAAGGCATGCAGAACTGCTACAGAACCGCTGCAAAGTTTATTGGAAAGGCTTTACAGCGGTTCTTTGCTTTTTGTATAATAAAGTGCATAGTAAATGGAAGCACTTTAATTTCTTTTACACAGGTCATTTATCTTATGTTATAATGTGTGTAGAAGTTTAGTAATGCAGAAATAATGTTCCAATCACTGTGGGAGCTTACTTATTAAGGTCACAAATTCGGGAGGAAATCATAGATGTATATTGCAGATAAATATTGGAATCATTACATTGGCGATACGGATGACAGTTTCACATTAACGGCGTATTTAGCGGATAAGCATAAAGAAGAAATTTCTTTGGAGGAAATATTTTCTGACATCGGATTGGATAAACTAAATGGTGATTTTCGTCAGCACGAGGAACCTTTGACCGTTGTCCTGAAAAATGAGGAGTCAGATTATGAGGAGCCATATGTGGAATTTTACTATGCAATTGACTTGATTATGGATTTGGCTGCTTTATTACTCGAGTGTAAAGTGAACGGAAGTGTTAATCTGTGCGAACTATCCGGAGAGGATTTGGAAACGCCCACACCGGATGTCCGCATTATAGCTACATCAGAGGAACATGAGCTGATAAATAAAATCCTTATGGATTTTGTGTCTGCACCATTATCTTATGATTTAAGCGAAATGTGTCAGGAAGAAGAAATGCAGGAAACGGCAGAAGTTTGTGAGAAATTAAGAAAAGAATTGTTTGGATAATAAAATCAATACCTTACACAGTTACGGGTTTTGGAGGATACAGCATGCAGATACAATTACCCCAAAAGGTACAATACATTATCACACAGCTTGAGCAGTCAGGCTTTGAGGCATATGCCGTGGGCGGCTGTGTCAGGGACTCTCTGCTTGGAAGGGAGCCGGATGATTGGGATGTGACAACCTCGGCAAAGCCCCTGCAGGTCAAAGCGGTTTTCCGGCACACCATCGATACCGGCATACAGCATGGAACTGTGACAGTTATGCTGGACCACGAGGGCTTTGAGGTGACTACCTACCGGATTGACGGTGAGTATGAGGACAGCCGCCATCCCAAAGAGGTCATCTTTACGGCAAATCTTGTGGAGGATTTAAAGCGCAGGGATTTTACCATCAACGCGATGGCGTATAATGACAGAAGCGGGATTGTCGATGTCTTCGGCGGCATGGACGATTTGGATAAAGGCATTATCCGGTGTGTGGGGGAAGCATCAGAGCGGTTCAGCGAAGATGCGCTCCGTATGCTCAGGGCAGTCCGTTTTTCGGCACAGCTTGGATTTTCCATCGCAGAGGACACAAAGGCTGCCATCAGAGAGCTTGCGCCCAGCCTTCAAAGAATCAGCGCCGAACGCATACAGACAGAGCTGGTTAAGCTTCTGATGTCAAAGCACCCTGATTATATGCGCGATGCATATCAGCTTGGCATCACGAAAATCATACTGCCTGAGCTTGACGCTGCCTTTGAGACGGCGCAGAACAATCCGCATCACCAATATTCCGTAGGGGAGCATCTGATGCACTGCCTGCTTCATGTCAGGGCGGACAAGAGTCTCAGAATCGCTGCGCTGCTGCATGATATCGGGAAGCCTGCGACCAAAACGACGGACGAAGAAGGCATTGACCATTTTCACGGTCATGTGGAGGCAGGTGAGAAAATGGCGGTCCAAATTTTAAAAAGGCTGAAATTTGACAATGATACCATTACAAAAGTAAGAAAATATGTACAGTACCATGATTACAACGTGGAACCCAACGCAAGGGCAGTGCGCCGCGCTGTCAATAAAATCGGTGAGGAGTACTTTGCTCCGGTGATGGAGCTTAGACGTGCGGACACGCTTGCACAGAGCAGCTACCAGCAGGAGGAGAAGCTTGCCCGCCTTGATGAGGCGGAAAGGCTCTATGCCCAAATCCTTGAAAATCGGCAATGCCTGTCGCTAAAGAACCTTGCCGTTTCAGGAAATGATCTGATGGCGCTCGGCGTGCCAAAGGGCAGGGCAGTCGGTGAAATGCTGAACAGGCTTCTCGAAGAAGTGCTGCAGAATCCGGAGAACAATACTCAGGAATATCTGACAGAATATGTAAGAAATACAGTTATGGATAACAGCGCAGACCTGTCGGGATGGACGCAAAATAAAGAATCACGATAAAAAACGGATGGTATAAACAATACCCCTTTCACATAGGATAGAATAACTATAACAATCCGTGTGGAGGGGATTTTTTGTGAATGACAAGGCAATCAATGTGTTAGAGCAGTATGATATGACAATTAACCGTACCTTTAAGGGACGTGGAACCATAATATGCGATACGGAAAAAGGAATGCGCGTGCTCAAGGAATACAAGGGAAAAACGGAAAAGCTTGAGCTTCTGCTGCAGCTTCAAAAAAGGCTTGGAGACAGTCTGAGGACCGATACCCTGATTCGGAATAAAGAAGGCGCCCTGTATGTGAGAGATATTGATAACAGTGTGTATATACTGGAGGAGCAGGTAGAGGGGAAAGAGTGCAGTTATAAAAGTGAGGAGGATATCGTAAAGGCATGCAGTGCGATGGCAAAGCTGCATCTGAAATTTATGACACCTGTGTCATATACAGCGGCGCAGGAGGCGGAACAATACGACATGCCTGTATTTTTTTATGCAGATGAGATGGAAAAGCATACAACTGAGTGTAAGCGTGTGAGGAATTATCTCAGGAAGCTTCGCACCAAGACAGACTTTGAACGGGCGCTGCTTAGGGAGTATGACTATTTTCTGGAGAAAGCAGTCGACGTGACAAAACGTGCGAAGGAGGAATCAAAAGCGGAGTACGAGGCATATGTGCACAGCAACGGCCTGTATTGTCATGGAGATTATCAGTACCATAATGTACTGTTTGGAAAAGGCAGCAGCGGAGCGTACACAGGCATTATCAATCTCGAGCATTTCGCCCATGATACAGGCGCCAGGGATTTTTACCTCCTTTTTCGAAAAATTTCGGAAAAATGCGACTGGTCGGTAAGAATGGCAGAGTGTATGCTTGACGCCTATCAAAACAGAAGGGCATTTCCGCCTATTGAATGGCGCAGCTTGTGCCTGCGGCTGGAATATCCGGAAAAATTTTGGAAAATCATTAACTTTTATTATAATTCCAGAAAGTCATGGATGCCGAATCGTAATTTCGAAAAATTGGAGGGACTCATCAAGCAGGAGAAAAATAAGGAACGCCTGCTCGAAAGGCTGTTTTAAAATTTTAGTCTTGTGCAAGGTTACATAATTATATATAATGATGTTGGGGAATGCTGCTGATAACAGCGGCGGGCCTGATTACAATAAGGAACGATGAGCGCATGACAGAATGGCGCATGCTATGAGACAGTGGCAGGAAGCAGACAGAGGATAGAATGATGCAGAATCCGGATACGATAAACATTGCCCTTGCCCAGATGCACATTGCCTGGGAAGATAAGGCTGCAAATTATAAAAAAGCCGAAATATTTATGAGAGAGGCGTCCACACATGGGACAGAAGCCGTCTTTTTTCCGGAGATGAGCTTTACAGGCTTTTCCATGAACACTGCGGTCACTAAGGAGACAGAATATGAAACAGTCACATATATGAAGACGCTTGCCCGGCAGTATCAGATGTATGCCGGTTTTGGCTGGGTGAAGGATTGCGGACAAAAGTGCGAAAATCATTATACGATTGTGGATAAGGAAGGCAGTGTTCTTTCTGATTATGCCAAGCTTCACCCGTTTTCTTATTCGGGCGAGGATGAGAAATTTCAGGGCGGCAGCGCCATAACATATTTTCAGCTCAAGGGAATGGAATGCAGCAGCTTTATCTGCTATGACCTGAGATTTCCTGAGATTTTCCAGCAGGCCTCCAAAAGTGCGCAAGTGATTCTTGTGCCTGCAAACTGGCCTGCAAAGCGCAGGGAGCACTGGAAAACGCTTTTGAAGGCGCGCGCTATAGAAAATCAGGTGTATGTGCTTGCCGTTAACTGTGTCGGCGAGACAGGAGGGCTTTATTATTCCGGAGACAGCGGCGTGTTCAACCCCAATGGCGAGCTTCTTGTGAGCCTGTCAGAGAAAGAAGGATGTCTGTACTGTGAGCTGCCAAATGACGCATGGGATTTTCGGGAGGCATTTCCGGTAAAGCGTGACAGGCGCGAGGAGCTTTATCAGGCGTTGTATGTCCAAAGCCAACAGGAAGTGCATAACGGAAGCTGCGCCGCGGAGCATATCGTTCAGACATAATGAGATACGAAAAGGATTAGAGGATAGAAATTGAAAGACAGGAGATTCAAGAGCAACAGATTCAAAAGTAACGGAACGAAAACATATGCTGCAGTCATCATGCTGCTGTTTGTCTGCCTGACCGGATGTGGGATAAACAGCAGCAATGACACGGCAGCGCCGACCAATCAGGCAGATGCGGCGGAGGCATCTGCTTTTGTGAAACAGCCCGGCATTTATGATTCGGAAGATGTGGCGATTGTGGTTAAGAAGGACATGGAGGCAGGAACCGTACAGTTCCAGAATGTGTCAACCTCACGCCGCTATACATTGAACTATGACGGCACGACAACTTTGTATGATAAAAACGATCAGGCGTTATCCATGAAACAGCTCAAGGAAGGGAGCGTTGTCACAGTGCGCTTTTACAAGCCGGACAAGTCCCTTTCCTATGTAAAGGAGAATCCGGACTGCATCAGTTACAGTAATGTTCAGAACTATAGCATGGACCTCAAAAACGGAACCATTCAGATTGGCGGTGAGCTGTATAATATCAGCGGTCATGTTGTCGTGGTATCAGACGGCAGGGAGACAGACATGATGGAAGTCAATCAGGTAGATGTGCTCAGCGTATGGGGCTATAAAAACATGATTTACGGGATTCATGTCGAGAAGGGGCATGGATATCTGCGCCTGCAGAATGAAGATTATTTTGTGGGAGGCTGGATTGACGTAGGAGACAAGGTGGTCCGGAAGGTGTCAGAGGACATGCTGCTGGTGGTGCCGGAGGGAACCTACAATGTTACGGTAAGCCAGAAAGGAAGCAGCGCCACGCAGGAGATTACCTTTGCGCGCAACGAAGAAATGGCATGGGATTTAGGCGATGTTGAGATAACAGTGGTTCAGAAGGGAAACATCATCTTTACCCTCAATCCCGTGACTGCCAAGGTGACAATCGACGGGCGCGAGGTCAATGTGTCAAAGCCGGTAGAGCTTGAGTACGGACTCCATCAGATGCGTGTCACGGCAGATGGCTACGACACCATTGCCCAGTATATCAAGGTTGCGGAGCCTTCTGCAAATATCTCCGTGGAACTGGAAAAGAGCGAGGAGACTGCAGAGGAGGAAACAAGCGAGACACCGGAAAAGTCTTCCAATGTGGATACGGACAGTGACGAGGAGCCGACAGGCAAGAAATATCAGACAAAAACTTCAGATGATGACGAGGAGGAGGAATCCTCTTCAAAGGAGACTGAGGAAGAAAGTCAGGAGTCAAAAAGTTCTGTGGTATCTTCTTCTAATAAATACCGCGTGTATATTGATGCACCGGAGGGCGTAGAGCTTTATCTTGACGGCAACTATGTCGGAATAACGCCGACAAGCTTCAACAAAGCAGAAGGGAATTATGTGGTGACGCTTCGAAAGACCGGATACCAGACCCGAAGCTATACACTGCAGATTGATAATGAGGAAAAAGACGTGAATTATTCATTTACAGAGCTTGTAAAGCTTGAGGATTCGTAAAATCGGCAGATACTCGGCAAAAAACAGGCATTTTTCCTTGACAAACCGTGCCTTTTCGCCTATAAATAGATATAGGCGTTCAAACAGCGCGTGGACGGACACCGCAGCGGAGTGCGCGGTTTCGATTGTAAGTTTTCAAAGACTTTCACAGTAAAATAAGAGGAGGAGTTCACAATGAACAAAACAGAATTAGTTGCTGCTATGGCTGAGCAGGCAGACATGACAAAAAAGGATGCTGAGAAGGCACTGACAGCATTTACAGAGGTTGTTGCTAAGGAATTGAAAAAGGGTGAGAAGATTCAGTTAGTAGGCTTCGGTACATTCGAGGTTTCAGAGAGAGCAGCCAGAGAGGGAAGAAATCCCCAGACAGGCGAGACAATGAAAATCGCAGCTTCTAAGGCACCTAAGTTCAAGCCGGGCAAGGCATTAAAGGACGAGGTAAACAGATAATTGTTTTTGAAATAATTCTTTGAACTGTTGCTTTGAAACAACCGATGCAGTCATCGGTTGTTTTCTTTGTTATATGCACAGACCCATGCAAGGGAAATATGCTGCTAAAGCGGCGCATGAGTCGCGCGGCGAGTAGTGGAGAAGACATTCCCCTGCCCGATTGCGTATGATGGGAGGTAAGATATGAGATTAGACAAATTTTTAAAGGTATCACGCCTGATTAAGCGCCGTACGGTGGCGAACGAAGCCTGCGATGCAGGGCGCGTGCTCATTAACGACAAGCCTGCCAAGGCTTCCGCTAATGTGAAAGTGGGCGATGTGCTCACGATTCAGTTCGGCAATAAAGATGTGAAGGTGGAAATTCTTGATGTTCAGGAAACAGTCAGGAAGGATGATGCCAAGGAGCTGTTTAAGTATCTTTAGAGTCATAAATGCGGTTCTTCTGCCATATATTATAATAATCCAGTCATGCCTGCCGTATCATCAAGTCTGCATGGCGGAATGATGAGTGTACCGGCAGATTGACCGTCGGCAGGTACACGTGTGAAGAATCTATGGGGAAAGGGCCGGATTGTCTATGGAGAATAACAGCGCTAACAATATAGGAAAGCACAGATTCAGCATGGAGCAGCGCCGCGACTGCAAAATAACCGGAGTTGTGGAAATCCATTCTTTTGACGAAAACAATATTTTAATGGAGACTGTGGACGGAATGCTCGCCATCAAGGGAAACAATCTGCATGTAAGCCGCCTCAATCTGGAGAAGGGAGAGGCGGACGTGGACGGCAAAGTGGATTCCCTGACATACTCTGATAAGAGCACACTGGCAAAAAAGGGAGAAGGACTGCTTACACGCCTGTTTAGTTAATGAGCGGCGAGATTATTCAAGAATGGCATTTTTGGCTTGCTTCTATCCTGACAGGGGTCTGCATGGCATTTTCTTATGATTTCATCAGGCTGTTCCGGCGCCTTGTCCGGCACGGCAGATTTGCGGTTGACTTGGAAGATATCCTGTATTGGACAGTATGCTTTCTTCTGAGCTTCACGCTTCTGTACTATGGAAATAATGGTGTAATCCGTTTCGCAGCCGTATTGGGGGCTGCAGCGGGCATGGGCATTTATGCTGTTACGCTCGGGCGTTTTTTCGTAAAAGTCAGTTATTGGCTGATTGATCAAACGATTGGAAATTTTTTTCGCCTGACTGTCAGAATTATCAGGTCGCTGCAGCGGACATTGATGCCTGTAAAGCGTTTGGCTGCAAGGCTTTCCGGCAGGTGCAGTAAAATTCGCTTTCTTCCGAAATACGGGTTGACGCGGCAGCGGATTGAGCATAAAATGAAACTGTGTCGAGGAAAAGACAAGGGAAAGGGGGAGACGGCTCATGGCAAATCGAAAGCGCAGAAAAAGCAAGCCGAAGCGAAGGAAAACGCCGGAGTTTCTCCGCACTAAGAATGAAAACCGCCTTGGCATGATGGTTGCCGTAATTGCCATTATGATTATGACTGCAGTAGTAGGCGTTAATTCTGTTTCCCTGAAACAAAAGGAACAGCAGTACGCAGCGAAGGAGCAGGAGCTTGTAAAGCTGATTGAAGCAGAAGAGGCGAGAGCTGCCGAGCTTGAGGAGTTCGCAACCTATACCAAGACGAAGAAATATGCCGAGGAGGTTGCAAAGGATAAGCTTGGACTTGTTTATGATAATGAGATTATTTTTCAGGAAGTGGATTAAGATACAAGGCTGCACCGCTGGTTAGGAGTTCCTAAAGGCGGTGCACTTTTTGTCAATAAAAAAGGTTATATTCGTGCATAAGTTTGACAAAAAATAATGCGGTGCCCTCTTATAATGTATGAAAACAGAATGGCAGAATCATAAGGGGGACAAGCATTATGTTTAAAGTAAGAGCATTAAAAGCCGCAAAAGAGGCTGAAAATAAATCAGGAATCATAGAGGGATATTTACTGAACGGCTACAGCAAGAGAAAGCTGTACTGCCTGTCAGAGACATATGAGGAGCTGGCAAAGCTCTACCGCGATATTCCGGATGGGAATCCGGTCTGCGACGACAGGAAGGACATGCTGTACCAGAAGCAGCTTCAGGAGACAAAGGAAGTCTTCGCAAGCCACCTTGATGAGATATCGGGAGCCTTTGCAGATGTGGCGGATACCGTAGTTCATGTGAGTATGCCTTTGGAGCATAAGAGAAAGGCGCTGATTCAATATCTGAGAAAGCAGGGAATTGTCGTGCGCGAGCTGATTTTCATAGAGGGCGGAAGTGCGGGAGCATATGAGAGCACCGAGGACGGCCGCCATGGAAACAAAATCAGCATAGAGGCAAGGGCATCAGGGAGACATACGCTTTCTGCAAGTGTGCTGGGAGAGCTGTTGTCTGCTTTTTTTGGCAGAAAGCTTGTATTGTCGGGGGAAAGCGCCCTGGCAATCGGCAGGAGCTATGATACATTTATATTTGAAGATGAGCCAAGATATGCGATACTGAGTGCAGTTTCAAGAGCTGTCCGCGAAGATGAAAAAATCTCAGGTGACAATTTCTCTCTGGAGGAATATAATCAAAGTCAGGTAATACTGATGCTCGCTGACGGCATGGGAAGCGGTGAGCAGGCATGCAGGGACAGCCAGGCAGTGATAGAATTTATGGAGCGGTTTCTTGAGGCGGGCTTTCAGAAGGAAAAAGCGTTTACGATGGTAAACGGGGCCATCGCTTCACAGAACGGCTGCTGCAATCTCACGACGCTTGACGTATGCGCCGTCAATCTGCTGACCGGAGATGCCGAGTTTATCAAGGCAGGCGCCGCGGCAAGCTTTATCAAACGCGGAAGACGCGTGGACGAGATTGCAGCAGATACGCTTCCGCTTGGAAGCATGGAGGAATTAAGCCCTGTGACGCAGAGTGTGAAGCTTGCAGACACGGATATGCTGATTATGGTGTCGGATGGCATATCGGATGCGATTGAAACAGAGGGAAGCGGCAGGCTGAGGGATATCATTGCAGGGAATGGCGCATCGAATCCCAAGGAGCTTGCGGACTATATTTTACAGTATGCAATCAACTGCCAGAGCGGAAGGATTCGGGACGATATGACAGTGCTTACCTGCAGCATCAAAAAGCGCATCAGCTTCTAATATAATAATGAAAGGGAATGCCAATGATACAGCGTGTTTTAAAATACGTAAAGGAACAGCATATGCTGGATGAGGGAGACTGTGTGGTTGCCGGGGTATCAGGAGGCGCGGACTCAGTTTGCCTTCTTCTGATGCTCCTGGAAATCAGAAAGGTCATACCAATTGACATCAGAGTTGTTCATGTCAATCATCTCATACGTGAGGACGCCGCAGAGGACGCTGCGTATGTGAGGAGCCTGTGCCTTGCACATGACCTTGCATTTACCCTTGTGGAGGAAGATGTGGAGAAGCTTGCCCGAAATCTCCGCATTTCAGCGGAGGAGGCAGGAAGAAATGTGCGTTATAACGCATTTTTCGGGGAACTTGGCAGCAGGAAAGGCAGGATTGCCATTGCCCACAACAAAAATGACTGCTGTGAAACCTTTTTATTTCATCTTTTCAGAGGTGCGTCTCTCAAAGGACTTACAGGTATCAGACCGGTGCGGGATCAGATTATCAGGCCCCTGATGTGCCTTGAAAGAAGTGAGATAGAAGCTTTTCTGCAGGAAAGGAAGGTTCGTTACTGTATAGACAGCACGAATTTGGAGGATAATTATACAAGGAATAAAATCCGTCATCATATTTTGGATACGGCAGTGAGGGAAATCAGCCCTGCCGCAGTAAATCACATCAGTGATGCATGTAAACGGGTGAGTGAAGCATATGATTTGATAGAGGACATCACAAGACAAGGCTGTGAAACATGCGTAAGCATAACAGGAGAGAATCAGGCTGCCCGGTATCATATTGATAAGGATGCTTTTTTACAGCTGCATAGGACGATACAGGGGTATGTGGTGATGGAGGTCTTGTCAAGGGCGGCAGGAAGCAGGAAGGACTTGGAGGCTGTCCATGTCCGGCAGGTGCTTGAGCTGATGGAGCGGCAGTGCGGCAAAGAGGTCAGGCTTCCGTATCATCTGTGCGCAAGGCGCGATTACACAGGCATTCTCATCGAAAGCTGTGCCGGGTGCGGTACGAAAAAGGAGAACCTGCAGATGGCAGGCGGCATGGAACAGCAGGAAATTGTCCTGACAAAAGCGGAACGGGAAAAACTGATGGCAGGGGAGTGTATTACGATTTCCTTAAATGAGCATCAATGCCTGAGAGCAGATATTTTATCAAAAAAAGACATTACATTGCAAAATATTCCGCAAAAAAAGTATACGAAATGGTTTGATTATGATAAAATAAAAGATAACATTGTCATAAGAACTCGCAGACAGGGAGATTACCTGACAGTGAACTCTATGAATCAGCGCAAGACCCTCAAGGCATATTTTATTGATCATAAGATACCGCAGGAGCAGCGCGGCAGCATTTGGCTGGCAGCCGAGGGAAGTCATGTGCTTTGGATTATAGGAGAGCGCATCAGCAGCTACTACAAGGTTAGTGAGGCTACAGAACATATTTTGCGTTTTTCATTTATGGAACTTCCGGACGAGAAATGATTTATTTTGAACTAAGGAGGAACTGAAAATGGCTGAGAGAATCAGAGTCATGTTGACAGAGGAAGAGGTAGACACCAGAATCAAGCAAATCGGCGAGCAGATCAGCCGCGATTATGAAGGCAGACAGGTTCATCTGGTATGTGTGCTCAAGGGCGGCAGTTTTTTTATGTGTGAGCTGGCAAAGCGCATTACGGTGCCGGTGTCACTGGACTTTATGTCGGTGTCAAGCTATGGCAGCGACACCAAATCAAGCGGCGTGGTTAAGATTGTAAAGGACCTCGATGAGCCGCTTAAGGATAAGGATGTTATCGTAGTGGAGGATATTGTGGATTCCGGCAGGACGCTGAGCTATCTGCTGGAGCTTCTGGGACAGCGCGGCCCTAAGAGCATGAGACTTTGCACACTGCTTGATAAGCCGGAGAGACGTGTTGTAGATGTAAAGGTAGATTACACGGGCTTTGCGATACCGGATGAATTTGTGGTAGGCTATGGTCTTGATTATGACCAGCGCTACAGAAACCTTCCGTATATCGGAGTGGTTGAATTGTAAATAACTGGCTTGCAGCAGGAAACCGCAAAACGAACCTGCTGCAGTATACAGCCGGAAGGAGACAGAAATTGGGAAAAGGTGCAAAAGGAATTAATTTAACATTTATATTTATATTAGTATTGGTGCTGGTGCTCATCTGGGCAAGCACCGGAAGCGGGAGCAGCGGTTCTTATACGAAAGGACAGTTTATCGCTGAGATGGAGGAGGGCAATGTCGTAGATGTGGAGATTCACCCCAATGCGCAGGTGCCTACAGGAATGCTCCGCATTACACTGAAGGATAATCAGCAGAGAACTCTTTATGTGACGGATGTGGTTGAGATGGAGGAGCTTGTCAAGCAATACAACATCGACCCTATTGTAAGAGATGTACCGCAGGAGAACTGGTTTATCACAGAGCTTCTGCCATTGCTGCTTTTGCTGGTTGTTGTGGTGTTTATGTTCAGCATGATGAATGCACAGAATGCCGGAAACAGCGGCGGCGGTAAGATGATGAATTTCGGAAAGAGCAGGGCGCGCCTGACGACAGGAGGCGAAGTCACGCTCAAGGATGTAGCAGGGCTGCGCGAAGAGAAGGAGGACTTGGAGGAAATCGTAGATTTTCTCAAGGACCCTGCAAAATATACAAAGGTCGGCGCGAGAATCCCGAAGGGAGTGCTTCTGGAAGGTGCGCCCGGCACCGGTAAAACGCTGCTTGCAAAGGCGATTGCAGGAGAGGCAAATGTACCGTTTTTCTCGATATCGGGTTCAGATTTTGTGGAGATGTTCGTCGGCGTCGGCGCGTCAAGAGTGCGCGATTTGTTTGCCGAGGCAAAGAAAAATGCGCCCTGCATCGTTTTTATAGATGAGATTGATGCCGTGGCAAGGCGCCGCGGTACCGGTATGGGAGGCGGACATGATGAACGCGAGCAGACCTTGAACCAGATGCTCGTGGAGATGGACGGCTTTGGCACCAATGAGGGGATTATCGTTATGGCGGCGACAAACCGTGTCGATATTCTCGACCCTGCAATTATGCGTCCCGGACGTTTTGACAGGAAGATTACCGTAGCTCCGCCCGATGTAGGAGGCAGAGAGGAAATCCTCAATGTGCACGCAAAGAATAAGCCGTTGTCAGAGGATGTGGATTTAAAGCAGGTAGCGCAGACGACAGCGGGCTTTACCGGAGCAGACCTTGAAAATCTGCTGAATGAATCGGCAATCCATGCTGCGAAGGAAAACAGGGCATACATCAGACAGGATGATATTAAGAAAGCATTTATCAAGGTCGGTATCGGCGCGGAGAAGAAGAGCCGCATTATCTCTGACAAGGAAAAGAGAATTACAGCCTACCATGAGGCAGGACATGCGATTTTGTTCCATGTGCTCCCTGATGTCGGACCTGTATATACTGTGTCTATCATACCGACAGGACTTGGTGCAGCAGGCTACACGATGCCGCTTCCGGAGAAAGACGAGATGTTTAACACAAAGGGCAGGATGCTTCAGGACATCATGGTATCGCTTGGCGGACGTATCGCAGAGGAAATTATCTTTGATGATGTGACCACAGGAGCCTCCAGCGACATCAAGAAAGCGACAAAGGTTGCAAGAGCCATGGTGACGCGCTACGGCTTCTCGGAAAACATCGGCGTTATCAACTATGATGAGGACGACAACGAGGTCTTTATCGGACGTGACCTTGCCCACACCAGAAGCCATTCCGAGGCGGTGGCAAGCGAGATTGACATGGAAGTCAAGGCGATTGTGGACGACTGTTACAAGAAGGCGAAGAAGATTATCCTTGAACATGAAAAAGTACTTCATTCCTGCGCAAAGCTTCTGCTTGAGAAAGAGAAAATCGGCAGAGAAGAGTTTGAAGCATTATTCGGGTAAGTGTTTAACAAAATGTCCGGGAAATACCCCGGACATTTTTTATGTATAAGGGCAGACAAGAAAGCTTGATGGCGGGCAGTTCAGGCTTTTTGGAATGAATAACAAAACAAAAGCAGAAGATAATATTTACCGGATTGCTGAGGGTATTGAAATGGAATAAAAAATATGTACAATACTACCAAAATAATAGCCTAAAAGTGAAGTATATATGTATAAATTGCAAATGAGCTGTGAATAATGCACAATTTATCTGCACAAAAATTGTAAAATTTGTGCGAGCTTTGAATAGATTTTGCGCAAAGTTCTGCTATAATAAATACTTGTAACCCCCCAATATATTATATAGTTTTTTGCTATACCCCATAAGAAAGAAATACCTTCTCTAAAAGAGACAGCATGTAATGGCTGTCTTTTTTATTTGATGTAATCGTTCAGCGTTATGGATTATTTTAGCTGGGACTGACGCCCTTCTGTGTAATGACAATTGTTCCATTTTATGGTTTCACTGAACAGAAAACGGCAGATAGTATCCTGCAGGCCGCCCGATGAAGAATGGTGATATTTCCTTATACGATGATACATGCAACAGGAGTAAATTTGCATGGACGCAAATTTAGGCGAGACGAAGGCATGGATGCCGACTCGAGCCGGCTTAAGTCCTCATTTGAAAGCCTTCCTCATCGTATTAGGAAATTCCCATTCGGAATCCACGGCAGTCGGAAGGATACTATCTGCCGTTTTCGTCCGGATATGAATGCATAAAAGGTAGAACTGTTCCCCATGGCTTTTTCTTTTCACAAATATTTCTTGACATATAAATAGAATTATGGTAGGTTATTAAAAAGTTTAGGAGAACATGGAAATGCAGAACTTACATATTACAATGAACCATATGTACATGTATTACAGACGTACTTAGAAGTAATTGTGCTTCGATTGGATGCACAGTTACGCAGGTAGGTCTGATATGTCTGTGCATATAAATCGGCAGGTGTAAGTTGTAATTATGATAGAATGCTTGTAATAGCCGATGGTTTTAGAAGTGCACTGGACATATTGTATGTTTAGTGTATTTTTTTGTTTGAAAAGGAGGTTTTTATGAAGCTGTCAAATGGAACAGAGGTTATTGCCAAACCTTATCAGGAAGAAGATGCAGAAGAAATTGTCAATCTCATTATCAGAAATTTTAGAGAAGTCAATGTGAAAGATTATGGGGAGAAAGCTATGACTGCTCTTTCTGCCACGCATGATGTAAATTGGTTCAAGGGTGTGGCAGAATACGCACATGTGTATGTATTTTGGAATGGAGATAAAATTGTGGGTGTTGGTTCCATATCAAGTTTTTGGGGAAGTCCTACGGAAAGTATACTGCTTACTATTTTTGTGCTGCCGGAATTTCATGGGCAGGGAATCGGCAGCTATATTATTGATACCCTTGAATCGGATGAACTGTTTTTAAGAGCAGAAAGAATAGAAATTCCTGCATCTATTACAGCGGTGGAGTTCTATCGGAAAAAAGGATATGAATATAAAAACGGAATAAAAGAGCTGGATGATGAGCAGCATTACCGGCTGGAAAAATTCAGAATGAATAGCTGGGAGGGACGGTTATAATGACAATCAGAACAATGGATATTGAAGATTTTGAAAAGGTATATGATTTATGGATACATACGGAAGGCATGGGATTGAATACAACAGATGATTCGAGGGATGGAATTGCCCAATATTTATCGCGGAATCCCAATACATGTTTTGTTGCTGAAGATAACGGAAAACTTATCGGTGTCATTATGAGCGGGCATGACGGACGCAGAGGCTTTATCTATCACACTACTGTCAGGAAAGAATACAGGGGGCATGGAGTCGGTAAAAAGCTGGTTGATTCAGCAATAACAGCTTTGGAAGCAGAGGGCATACACAAAGTAGCATTGGTGGCATTTGAGAAGAATGTATCAGGCAATATTTTCTGGGAAAAGGCTGGATTTACAGTAAGGGATGACTTGGTTTACAGAAATAAAAATATACACCAACTCCAAGGGATTGATTTGATTTAGTACGGAGGCTGCATAGAGAAATATCAGGATTTTGACACCAGTCCTGCGAATGAAGACATGGAAAAAGTAGAAGCACGTTTGAAACAGGACTTTTCAAGGAAAAGGCATTGCACAGAAAGCAATCCGGTTATGTGAAGAAATGCATGGAAGCGGAAACCGGGAGCTGGGCGGAATTTTGCAGGAGGCTGTGTCAGTACGCCAAGGGCATGTTGTAACTGCCGTGTATGTACAGAAGCGCGGCAGAAGGGATTTCCTTATGCAAGAACGGGATGCAGTTTGTTTGTTGAAGATGTGAATCTATTGATTGATACGTCGGAAGATATCAATGCTTCATTGAATAATACACAAAAGGTATCCGTTCTTGCAGGAGTTCCGCAGACAGATAGGGCATTTATAAGGGAATCATAGCGGTTTGCAACGATAGGACAGCATATTTTGCCGAAGTTTTTCCATATCAGCAATCAACTGGCACAATAGGTTAAATTATTGCCTATAAATGAGCAAATTTGAAATTTTACCAAAGCTGCCTCAAATAGCATAAAACTAAAGACATCAGGCCTCTGTGGGTGTATACTGTATCTGCTAAGAAAACAATAACCTACAAAGGATGATGTCTTATAGAAAACAGTA
>JAGAQJ010000027.1 GCA_017622845.1 Lachnospiraceae bacterium
AGGAAATATCACCATTCTTCACCGGGCAGCCTGCAGGATACTATCTGCCGTTTTCTGTTCAGTGAAACCGTAAAGCTGGACAATTGCCAATACACAGAAGGGCGGCAGTCCTATGCCGGAACAGGCTGGCGGAGAATGCTGATATTTTCTTATGGGTGATTTGATACATCAGCGAAAATCCGCACGGATGCGGATTTAGGACGAAACGCGTCCATGGACGGCGCGTAGAGTCCGGTCGCGGACGGTTTTGAAAGCTTGTGGCATCACCCATTAGAAAATTCGTATTTGGAGTCCAATCGCCTGTACTGGTATACGACTGCCGCCCTTCGTCCCGGCTAAAATAATGCATAAGGCTGAATTGCTATACTTGAAAATTCAGATTTCAATATTGACATTTTCAATAAATTGTGAAAAAATATAATTGGATTACAATCTAAGAAAGGAGCGTAGCAGATGAAAAGATTGTAGTATCCTAAACTGATAAAGGAGGATACGAGTCATGGAAAGTTGCATTATTACATGCATTGTAGTCGCAGGTATGGTTACAATATACTATTTGATTACAAAGAAAAATGTGAAAAGACAGCATACGATGCTGACTTTTGGAAACATTTTCGAGTTTAAATCAGAGACTGAATTTGATAATGATGATGAGAATTAGTTTTATCAATTAAATATTTTAATAGATTTAAATATAATTATCAGATTATAATAATAAACATTAAATAAGCTTATTAAAAATATTAATAATAAAGAATATTAAAGTTTAACTTAAATTATAATAAAAGAATATTATATATTGATTATTACAATAAAATGCTTAAATATTATCTCTCATTAAAGATTAGATATAAGTCATTGGAATTTTGAATCGGGTAAAAAATTAAGTTATATAAAAATAGTAGTAAAACATGAAGGGCTGTCACAATCAGTAATTGTGCACAGCCCTTGCTTATGCACGCGGACACGCAAAGGAAGATTGCCAGCAGAGCCAAAATCCGCGAATTATTCAGATAATACCAGAGAAACGGAATAGGAAATATATTCTGTACATATATTATAGAAATGCAAATAACGGTGGAACAAGTAATTTATGCGAAACATTTATATCGGAGATGTAGGCGTGGCTGTGCAGTATATGCAGCTTGCATTAAATAGAGCAGGCTTTCCGGTCGAAATAAACGGTCAGTTTGACAGGAATACCTGTTCTGTATTGAGAACTTTTTTGGGTGATGGAGTAGGCTGCTATGTGGACAGGGCTGCATGGACAAAGCTGATCCCTTATCTTAAGGGCTACACGACACATATTATCACCGCAGGGGAGACTTTGTGGGGAATCGCTGACACATATGATACACAGGTATCCGCCATACTGACGGCAAATCCGTCGGTTGATGCCATGAATTTACAGGCAGGAACGCGTATTTACGTTCCTTTTTCTTTTGCACTGGTAGACGAAAGAGTGCCATATACGTCTATTTTAACAGAGTATATCCTGGAAGGCCTGCAGGTCCGCTATCCGTTTCTGGTTTCCGGCTGTATCGGAAAGAGTGTCATGGGAAAAGAGGTCTGTTACGTGCAGATTGGAGAAGGTAATACGGAAGTATGCTATAATGCCTGCTTTCATGCAAATGAGTGGATTACAACGCCAGTATTGCTGAAATTTGCGGAGGAGTATGCGAAAGCCTATGCAGAGGGGGAGGAGCTTTACGGAGAGGATACAGAGACGCTCTTTCGGGAGTTTCGCCTGTATTTAATTCCGATGGTCAATCCCGACGGCGCAGACCTTGTAAACAATGTTATCCGAAATGAGGATTATCTGGAGCAGACAAGGGCTATTGCAGCAGATTATCCGTTTATTCCTTATCCGAATGGCTGGAAGGCAAATATCAATGGGATTGACTTAAACCTTCAATTTCCTGCTGGCTGGGAAAATGCCAAAGAGATTAAATTTGAGCAGGGATTTACGACGCCGGCGCCAAGAGATTATGTGGGTGAAGCGCCGCTTTCTGCAGTCGAGAGCATCAATATGTACCGTTTTACCACGTCACATGATTTTCAGCTGATACTGGCTTATCATACGCAAGGCGAGGTTATTTACTGGAAATATCTTGATTATGAGCCGGAAAATTCAAGGCGTATTGCGGAGTATTTCGGACGCGTCAGCGGATATCAGGTGGAGGAGACACCTTATGCCTCGGGCTATGCAGGCTACAAGGACTGGTTTATCGAAGCCTATAACCGTCCCGGCTATACCATTGAGGCAGGCCTTGGAGAAAATCCGTTAAGCATGGAGCAGTTTCCCCAAATTTACCATGACAACCGTCTGATACTATTAGGGGGAATGACACAACTATAGGAGCCGGGATAATACGGTCAGTGCAATACTTACAGGAATTTCAACTAAAATATCAGGTATTTCTTTTCCGTGTTTCATGATAAAATTGAGAAGTCAAACTGATGGATAATATGGTATGCGCCGGCGCCGGATGGAATTTCGGCGGTACTGCAATGGTGCCATGCAGAAATTTTGCTGGTGCAATGGCGCAAAAACAAGGAGGAAACTGTCATGAAGCAAGTTCCATATGAATACAAAAATCTTCCGATTCCGGGCGGCGGTTATGTCACGGGATTTTTATATCATAAGAAGCAAAAGGGAGTACTGTATGCGCGGACGGATATCGGCGGCACATACCGGTATGATGCAGGGAAACAGAACTGGGTGAGCCTGATACCGCATGTGACTATGAAGGATTTGAGCGAAACCTTTCCGATTGCACTTGCATTGAATGAGAAAAAGCCCAATATGCTGTATATTGCCTGCGGAATCAATGCGGAAAAGTCGGGAGTGCTTGCAATTTCCGAGGATTATGGTGAGAGCTTCCGGTATGAAAAAATCCCTGTGAGAATACATGGAAATCTCAACGGCAGAGGAACGGACGAGAGGCTTATCGTGGATCAGGATATGAATGACAAGCTCTACTATGCAAGCCAGCAGGAAGGACTATGGGTAACGGAAGATGAAGGCAGAACCTGGAGGAAGCTGACAGCGCTTCCGGAGGAATTTCTCGCCTTTGTCACACAGGTAAACAGTGCGCTCATTGTGTCAACGGCAGGCGTGACGACAGCGGACCGCACACAAAATATGCGTGGACACAGCTTATATGTATCCTACGATGACGGAGAACACTTTGAGAAGCTTGCACAGCCGGAAAGCAGAACGATTGAGGGCTGTCAGATAAATGGACTGGTAGCGCAGAGATGTGCAGCGGATAACAAGTATCTGTATGTGACCTTTGCTTCGACAGGAAGACGTTCCTATACAGCGGATAATGGTTATAGCTGTGATTCCGGCGATACGATTGACGGCAGAATTGTGCGGTATGAGCTTCTTGAAAATGGGAAAATAGGTAATTACAAGGACATTACGCCTGTAACTGCAAGCAGGACATGCGGCGCCGGCATGGAGTGCATTGCAGCACAGGAACCACTTGACTTTGGATTTTCAGGAATCAGTGTATCGGCACAGACTTCGGGGATGCTGATATGTACTACAATTGTAAAAGATAATGGGGATAGTGTCCTTCGTTCTTATGATTATGGCGATACCTGGCAGGAGATTCTTTATGACCTTAAGGAGGGTGAGATTACATTCCGTGCTCCCTATATGAGACCGGAGTGCAATGGAGGCCATTCGCTGATTCACTGGCTCAGCGATATCAAGATCAATCCCTTTGATGACAATGAAGCATGGTTTAATTCCGGCACAGGAGTGTTTCGGACTGCCAATCTGAAAGATGAGAGAAAATGCAGGTTTACCGACTGGTGTGACGGCATTGAGGAGACAGTGCATTTAAATGTATATGGCATGCCGAAGGGTGAGGTTCAGGTGATTGATATCCTTGGCGATCTCGGCGGCTTTGCATTTACTGACCTTGACAGACCCTGCAGTAATTCGTTTGCAGACAGTGAAGGAAACCGGTATATTACCTGCATAAATGCGGATTTTTCAGACGAGAACCCCTGTATGCTGGTCGTGACGCCGCGCGGAAACTGGACTGGAAAAACCAAGGGAGGGCTGATTCTTTCACGGGATCAGGGACGAACCTTCGAGAGACTGGATATGCCGTTTGGTCTGGGTGATGAGATAGATAAGGCGCTCAAAAACATTGAAAACCCTAATGTCAATTCAGGCTGGACAGCAATGTCGCCCAATTGCAGACATATTGTATGGTCAATCGCTGAAGGGATTCATCTCCCGGTAAGCCGTCTGATTGTAAGTCATGACACAGGTGTCAGTTTTGAACGCTGCAAGGTCTATCAGCTTGATGGGAAGCAGAAGACGGATGGAGATATTAAGGTCTTTTCAGACAGGACAGAGAGCGACTTGTTTTATGCCTTTGGGGACCATTCAGATTTTTATATCAGCAAAGATGGCGGAAGCACCTACCATGAATACCGTCTTCCTGATGAATTTCCGCAGGTGCATTTCGGCTTAATTGACTGTGCTGATAAAACAGAAGTGCGCGGAGAAACCGGAAAGCAGGGTGTATTTTATATTGCATCTGGTGAAAGCGGATTATGGAAGCTGGAATATCATTGTGACACAGATGTCATAAAAATGACAAGACTTACCAAGGAAGGCGACACAGTTTACCGCATGGGCTTGGGACTTTTATCGCCGGAGAGTGATTATTACAGAGACAATAAGGCAATTTATTTTAACGGCATCATAGACGGCACATATGGTTTCTACAGAACGCTTGATGAGGGAAAGAGCTGTGAGCGGATTAATACTGACAGGCAAATGTACGGCGAAATCAACAGCATAGACGGTGACTGCCGCGTATTTGGCAGATTTTATCTGGCAACAGGCTCCAATGGAGTAAAATACGGCGACCAGATATAAAATAATAAGACCTGTTTCGTTTATTGCATATCAAAGAGAAATCTGAGAGAACGATAAGCGAAACAGGCTTTTTATGTACAGGAGAACTATTCATAGGGAGTTAGAGACAGATAACTGAGGGTTCCCTGCTCGATATCTGTTCCTTTTTCAAGCAGAGCGATAAGCCCCTGTACTGTTTCTTCAATTTCATCCGGCGTGGAGGGCAGCAGGGAATTGTCCAGCTTTACAGCAAGCACAATCAATACGATTTCTGCCAAAGCAGCAGGGGAGTCAAAGTGGATATCACCGCTTTCGATCCCCTGCTTTATAATTTCTGTCAAGGCAGGCTTTAATTCGGATATGACATGAGTCAGGTATTTGTGATGCAGGAAAGCCAAATCCTGTGCACTGGCATTGTCAGGAGAATTGTTGTTTTCTTTGATAAAGGCTGTTGAAGAATTCCGGCACGCCTGAAAGAGCATTGCCATGCGCGTAAAGGGCGCAATGTCGGTCTGGGCCGCGAGATTTTTTGCTGTGTGAAGCGGCGTTTCGTAACTGCGTTCGATCAGGGCATCTAAGATGGCGTCCTTTGACGGAAAATAATAGTAAATGCTTCCCTTTCCTATCCCGGCTTTTTGGGCAATCTCGCTGACGGAAATGTTTTGGATTTTCTTTTCCGTCAAAAGCTGCTGAAGTGCGTCCAGTATCATATCATATTTTTCATGTTTTTTGGTATCAGGCATGTGCGATGCCACCTTTCTCATAAAATCAATGTAAAAAGGATTCAGGATATTTTGTATTTCTTTTCGGAAATTAACAAAAATTATACCACATCTGTGGGAAAGGAACAATTGTAAATTTTGCTATAAAAAATAAAAAATATTCTGCGTAAAATTGGGAAAACCATACTTGACCAACGGTCGAAAAATGTGGTAGGCTTAAGACAAACAAAGTCGACTGATGGTCGAAAAACAGTGGGACCTTCCAGGGGAGGTCTGCGAATGTTTTGAAAATAAAAGGTATGGAGGAAGAATATGACCTACGCAGATTTTTTTTATGAGATTAAAGGAAAGTTTATGGGAGCAGATGTGAGCGACATTCAGGAGCATCTTGCTTATCAGTTTAATATTGAGGACGAGGAAGCAGGAGGCGCTTTTTATGTCGAGGTCAAAGAGGGTGTGCTCTATGTGGAGCCGTATGAGTACTATGATAGAGATGCCGCATTTACATGTAAGCCGGAGGTGCTTGTAAAGATTGCCGAGGGCGAGATGGACCCGGTATGGGCATTCACAACACAGAAGCTTAAAGTAGATGGAAATATCGACAAGGCGCTTAAGCTCAACGAGATTATCCAGCGCAAGAAAAAGGAAATGAAAAAAGAAGCTAAGGAAGCTAAAAAAGAGGCTAAAAAGAAGACTGCTGGTAAATAGCAGCATGGAGGTGCAAGCAATGGGAATACTGAAAAACACCATGACCTGTCTGGGTGTCCTTGCGGCAGCAGGCGTGGGAGAGACAGCGTACTTTTACAGAAGAACAATGAAGCGCAACAATGCCAAGGTAGAGCGCACCATGAAGATGTCAGGAACGGACTGGTCTCAGTACGCGCCGCTGATGGAGAAGAGAAAGGCATTTATGATGGCTCAGCCGCACAAGGATGTCTATGAGACTTCCTTTGACAAACTGAAGCTTCATGCAACTTATTTTCCGGCAATTGAAGAAAATGCAAATAAGAAAAAGGTTGCCATCTGCTTTCACGGGTATACAAGCCAGGGCTTGTCAGATTACATAGGCTTATCGGATTATTATCTGAAAAGAGGCTTTGCAATGCTTCTTCCGGATGCAAGGGCACATGGTCAGAGCGAGGGCGAGTACATCGGCTTTGGCTGTCTGGACAGGAAAGATGCCCTTGTGTGGATTAACTGGGTAATTCAGGAGCTTGGCGAGGACGTGGAGATTGTGCTGCACGGAACGTCTATGGGCGGCGCTACCGTATTGATGGCAAGCGGACTTGAGCTTCCCGCCCAGGTAAAAGGAATTGTTTCTGACTGCGGATTTACCTCGCCTAAGGAAGTATTTACCCATGTGCTGAATACCATGTATCATCTGCCTGCATTTCCTGCAATTCAGGGAGCAGACATCATCAACAAAAAGCTTGCAGGCTATGGCATGGATGAGTGCAATGCAAAACGAGAGGTTGCAAAAGCCAAGGTACCTATTTTATTTATCCATGGCGCAAATGATACCTTTGTCCCATGTAAGATGTGCCATGAGATTTATGACTGCTGTGCATCACCCAAAAAGATACTGATTGTGGAGGGTGCAGCGCATGCAGAGAGTTATTATAAGGATACGGAAAAATACGAGCAGGCGTTGAATGAGTTTTTTGCGGAAACATTGTAGTCAAGAGGAGGGGGATTTTGATGAAAACAAGATATGGATATAAGACATACCCGCTAACAGCGGCACAGAAGTACCATTTTTATTATTCGGAGTATTGTCCCGGCAAGGAGATTCTCAATGTCGGAACCAGCCTTACAATCGAGTTCGAGCTGAATGTTGAGGAGCTTCGCAAAGCGATATATAAGGCATATGAGCGCTGTGAATCCATGCGCGCGCGCCTTACATATGATGCAAAGGAGAAGGAATGGTATCAGTATATTGTTGATAAGGAAGAACGCGAGATTGAGTTTGTGGATTTTTCCGGCAAAACCATGGATGAGGCAGAAGCCGAGATGACGGCATGGACACGTGTTCCGTTTGAACAGGATGCTCCGATGAACAAGGTTGTCATCATTAAGACCCCGGATGGCTTTCAGGGAATGTACCTTGTAGGAGACCACAGATTTCTTGACGCACAGTCCTTGATTTGCTTTTTGAAGGATGTCATAGAGCTGTACTGTAATGCGAACTTTGAGAATGTGCCGTATCCGGCGGATATGCGCTCTTATGTTGAGCAGCTTGAGAAGGATTTTGCATATGAAGCAGGCAGCAAGGCACAGGCAAGAGACAGGGAATATTTCCATAAAATGTTTGAGGCGCCGGAGCCGATATACAATGGCATAGACGGCAGGAGAAAGCTTGATGAGGCAAGGGCAGCAACCAAAAATCCGAATCTCAGGGCAGCGCCGACCGGTTCAGACAGTTTTGCAGCAGAGATTGATATCTTCCATCTGGAGGGAGAACCGACCGAGCGACTGATGACCTTCTGCGAGAAACAGCATATTTCATTACAATGCCTGCTGATTATGGGAATTCGTACTTATCTGCAGAAAATGAACAATTGTGATGATGTTTCCATGATGGTCGCCTATGCCCGCAGAGCGACGCTTCTGGAAAAGAAATCCGGCGGTACGCGTATCCACAGCTTTCCATTCCGGACAATGATTCCCGGGGATAAGAGCTTTTTGGAGGGAATTTTTGAAATCAGGGACAAGCAGAATGAGATTTTCCGCTATGTGAATTTCGACCCGGTGGAATGCATGATTTATAAGAATCAGGTATACAATCCGCCAAGAGGAATGGGATATGAGACGGTATCTCTTACTTACCAGCCCGCTACGCTGCGTGAAAAGGGGCTGACCGACTTGGGAGGAATCCGGTACAAGACCAAGAGATACGGCAATGGCTATTATGCAGACGGTCTTTATCTGACGGTTATGCACAGACCGGAGGATAATGGTCTGGACTTTAGCTTTGAGCATCAGACAAAGGCATATAGCAGAGAAACACTGGAACGGTTCTATTATTATTTGTGTAAGATTATGTTTAAGGGAACAGAGAATCCGAATCTGAAGATTGGTGATATCATTAAGCTTGTGTAATTGCATTGCATGAAAAAGACGTAACAGTTCAGCCTTCGGCTTCCTGCTGCCGGACTCAAGGCATACAAAACCGCTTCGCGGCGGCCTGAGTCCTTCGAACGCTATGCTTTCTTACGAGATTGGCAGCAAGTGCAAACCTCTGAGCTGAACTGCAGCATATATCTTCATAGCGGCTGCTGTGATTTGCAGCACAGAATAACATAGAAAGAGGGTAAAGTTATGTTTGAGAAATTAGCAGAAATTATTACAAATTATGTGGAAGTAAAGAAGGAGGACATCAGGCCGGAGTCACGCTTTATGGAGGATTTAGGCTTCAGCTCGTTTGATTTTATGAGTATGCTCGGCGAGCTTGAGGATGAACTGGATATAGAAATCAATCCGGAGGAGGCTGCCAATATCCGCACTGTGCAGGAGGCAGCTGATTACCTGGAGAAGCTTCAGCAGCCGTAAGGGCGGTTACGGCAGGCATTTTGGCGTATAGAGGACAGCGCGGCAAATGTGCAGTCCTGTACGAAATAAAAAAGATTTCAGGCAACGATACAGGTCAATCGGGATTGGAGAATTTCATTATGAATGAAGGAAAGAGTACGATACGTGAGCTGCTTGTGGCAGCAGAAAAAAATTACAATACACAGGATGCGTTCCGCTATAAGATAAAAGGCGCAGATGAAAGCGGTAAAAAAGAGATGCAGATTGAGAGTAAATCCTACACACAGCTAAAAAATGATAGTGAATGTTTTTCGGCTGCACTTGCAGGGCTTGGAGAACAGGGGAAGCACATAGCTGTTGTCGGACCGACTTCTTATTCTTGGATTGTTGCATATTTCGGCATTGCCGACAGCGGCAGCGTAGTAGTGCCTCTCGATGCACAGCTTCCGGCAGAGGATTTGTGCGAGCTGATTGACCGCGCTGATGTGACTGCTCTGGTATATGATGCGGCTAAGGCAAATGTGGCAGAGATGGCGGCAAAGCGCTGTGAAGGTCTGAAGCATATTATCTGTATGAGTGAACCGCAGGGAATAGAAGGCGCTCATTCCATGTGGAACCTGATTGGAGCGCAGAGTCCGGGCTTTGCCTATGAACCGCAGCCGGAACAGCTTGCGACGATTATGTTTACATCGGGCACGACCGGGAAGAGCAAAGGCGTTATGCTGACACATAGAAATCTGGCGGAGAATGCGACCTGTCTGGATATGGGACTTGAGTCCGGTATGGTGATTCTGTCGGTGCTTCCGATTCATCACGCTTACTGTCTCAGCATGGATATTTTAAAGGGAATTTCTATCGGTTCGATTATATGCATTAACGATTCACTGCTTCGTGTGGCAAAGAATATTAAGCTCTTTGAGCCGAACATGATACTGATGGTTCCGCTGATGATTGAAACGCTTGCCAAGAAGCTTGAGGAGGCATCGTGGATTCCGGCTCCGCTTGTCAAGGCAAAGGTGTTTGGCAAGCAGTTCCATACCGTGTGCAGCGGAGGCGCCTATCTGAACCCGGCTTATATCGACCTCTTTAAAAAGTATGGAATCGCTATTTGGCAAGGTTATGGTATGACAGAGTGCTCGCCTGTCATCAGTACGAATTACGGCGATTACATAAAGGAAGGTTCTGTCGGCAGGCTGATGCCGAACTGTGAGGCAAAGGTTGTAGATGAGGAGCTTTGGGTGAAGGGTTCCAGTGTTATGCAGGGCTACTATAAAATGCCAAAGGAAACAGAGGAGACCCTGTGCGACGGCTGGTTAAAGACCGGGGACTTAGGATATGTGGACGAGGACGGCTTTGTCTTTTTGACGGGACGCAAGAAAAATCTGATTATTACGCCAAACGGCGAAAATGTTTCACCGGAGGAAATTGAGAATAAGCTTGGAGAAGACCGTCTGGTGCAGGAGGTGCTTGTGCGCGAGAGCGAAGGAGCGATTGAGGCGGAGATTTTTCCTGATTATGAGTATGCGGCAAAGAAGAAAATCAAGGATGTTCCGGCAGAGCTGCAGAAGATTATTGATGCCTACAATCAAAGCGCTCCGCTTTACAAGCGCGTGTTTAAGCTCAAGGTGCGTGAAGTAGAGTTTGAGAAAAACACAACAAAGAAAATCAAGCGCTTTTAAAAAAATACTTGCAATGAATTTTGGCATGTGATATTCTAAAAAAGGTTATAATTTTAATGAAACCGAATTCTGGAATAAAAATGATAGGAAAATGCGATGAAGGAGACTCTTGTCAGGGAAAACGACAGGAAGACGGCGTCACCGACTGAGAGCGCTGTCAGTGGAAGCTGGCGAAGGGAACACTCCGGAGCAGATTATTTGAAAAGGCATCATGTATAACAGGATGCGCCAGTAGGGTAATACGTGCACGTGCGTTAAACGTAAGAGAGGATTGAATGCTTTATCAAAGATTTTAGCAGATAAGGTGTTCTGTCAATGCGGGTGGTACCGCGGGTATATTTTAAATTATCCGTCCCGGAATACATTTTGTATTCCGGGGTTTTTTTATGCGCAGACCCGTGCAGATGAAATATGCCGCCCAAGCGGAGCACGGGTCGCGCAGCGAGCAGAGGAGAAGGACGTTCCTCTACTCGATTGTACAGACCCGTGCAGATGAAATATGCCGCCCAAGCGGCGCACAGGTCGCGCGCGAGCAGAGGAGAAGGACGTTCCTCTACTCGATTGTACCAGACCCATGCAGATGAAATATGCCGCCCAAGCGGCGCACGGGTCGCGCGGGGAGCAGAGGAGAAGGACATTCTTCTGCTCGATTGTAAAAGTTGTGAGGAGGATTTGAAATGTACAGAGATTTGACAATGAAAGAAATTAGCGAGCAGCATATCGGGCAGACACTGCAGGTGGCAGGATGGGTTGAGAATATCCGCGACCATGGCGGTGTGTCGTTTATTGATTTGCGCGATATGTACGGCGTATTGCAGATTGTAATGAGAGATACAACACTCCTTGACGGTATCACGAAGGAAATGTGCATATCCGTTGAGGGACCTGTGGAAAAAAGAGACGAGGATACGTACAATCCCAAGATTCCTACAGGAACGATTGAACTGGAAGCCAAGAAGGTGACTGTTCTCGGAAAAGTATATCATCAGCTTCCGTTTGAGATTATGACATCAAAGGAAACAAGAGAAGATGTCCGCTTAAAATACCGTTACCTGGATTTGAGAAATGCCAAGGTAAAGGATAATATTATCTTTCGCTCGCAGGTTATCAGCTTCTTAAGAGAGAAGATGACTCAGATGGGTTTTTTGGAGATTCAGACACCGATTTTGTGTGCATCTTCTCCTGAGGGCGCACGTGATTATATTGTTCCGTCAAGAAAATATAAAGGGAAATTCTATGCGCTTCCGCAGGCGCCGCAGCAGTATAAGCAGCTTTTGATGGTGTCAGGATTTGACAAATACTTCCAGATAGCACCGTGTTTTCGCGACGAGGATGCGCGGGCAGACCGTTCTCCGGGAGAGTTTTACCAGCTTGACTTTGAGATGAGCTTTGCGACACAGGAGGATGTGTTTAGGGCAGGCGAGGAGGTTTTATCAGCCACATTTGAGAAATTTGCGCCGGAAGGGTATGCCGTGACACAGGCGCCGTACCCGATTATCAGCTACAAACAGGCTATGCTGGAGTTTGGTACGGATAAGCCTGACCTTAGAAATCCGCTTCGCATTATAGACGTGACAGACTTTTTCCAGAAGTGTACCTTTAAGCCGTTTGTTGGCAGAACGGTACGTGCCATCAAGGTACATGCCGAGATGTCAAAGGGCTTTCATGAGAAGCTTTTGAGCTTTGCTACAGGCATGGGAATGGGAGGACTTGGATATCTTGAGGTAGCTGATGATATGAGCTACAAGGGACCGATTGACAAATTTATTCCTGCTGAGTTAAAGTCAGAGCTTGCCGCAATTGCAGGGCTTGAGCCGGGCGACACGATATTCTTGATTGCAGACAAGGAGGAACGGGCAAATTATTATGCGGGACAGCTTCGCATAGAGCTTGGCAATAAGCTTGATTTGTGCGAGAAAAATGCATATCGTTTCTGCTATGTCAATGATTTTCCGATGTTTGAGCTTGATCCTGAGACAAAGCAGATTGGATTTACACATAATCCGTTCTCAATGCCGCAAGGCGGACTTGACGCATTGATGAATGAGAATCCGCTGGATATTCTGGCATATCAGTATGATATTGTATGCAACGGCGTGGAGCTTTCCAGCGGTGCAGTCAGAAATCATGACATGGAAATCATGGTCAAGGCATTTGAAATTGCAGGTTATGATGAGGAGACACTTAAGTCAAAATTCGGTGCACTCTATCAGGCATTTCAGTTTGGCGCTCCGCCACATGCAGGTATGGCACCGGGCATTGACAGAATGCTGATGTTATTAAAGAATGAGGAAAATATCAGAGAAGTTATCGCATTCCCGATGAGCGGCTCTGCTCAGGACCTTATGTGCGGCGCACCCAACGACGTGACAGAGCAGCAGCTTAGAGAGGTGCATATCAAGGTAAGGGATTAAGGGAAAAGGATTGTGCAAAAAGAAGGAGGGAAGATATGGCGAACATAATTACGGATGAAACGATAGATTATGTAGGGATTCTTGCCAAGCTTGAGCTTTCCGATGAAGAAAAGGAGCAGGCAAAGAAAGATATGGGGAGTATGCTTGACTATATTGATAAATTGGGCGAGCTTGATACAACCGGTATTGAGCCGATGTCACATGTATTTCCGGTACAGAATGTGTTTCGTGAAGATGTGGTGACAAACGGCGATGAGAGTGAGAAAACCTTAAAGAACGCACCGGGCGAGAAGGACAATATGTTTATGGTGCCGAAAACCTTTGATTAATAAAGGATTTGTGAGACTGTTCAGTGCAATACTATGCTTTTTGATAAGACTTGTAGTGGGTGAAAACCTTTGGACTGGACTATAACGCATTTTCAGATACGCTCTAAGGAGAGAAAATATGGACATTTTATCATATAGTGCTGTGGAGCTTGCCGCAGCAATTAAGGAGGGCAAGGTCACCGCGACAGAAGCAATGGAGGCGGTGCTTGCAAGAATTGATGAGAAGGAAAAAGACATCAATGCATACGTGACAATTGACAGGGAAGCTGTATTGAAGGCAGCAAAGGCGGCACAGGAAAAAATAAACGCAGGAGAACTTACAGGACCACTCGCCGGCGTGCCGGTAGCAATTAAGGACAATATGTGCACGGAGGGCATGCTTACTACCTGCTCCTCAAAAATATTAGGAAATTTTATCCCTACTTTTTCGGCAGAGGCAGTGATTAATTTGGAAAAGGCAGGAGCAGTGATTATCGGAAAGACAAATATGGATGAGTTTGCGATGGGTTCGACAACCGAGACTTCTGCATATGGAGTGACTAGAAATCCATGGAATACGGAGCATGTACCGGGCGGTTCATCGGGCGGTTCTGCAGCGGCAGTTGCGGCAGGAGAGTGCTTCTTTGCACTTGGTTCTGATACAGGCGGTTCCATTCGGCAGCCTGCTTCTTTCTGCGGCGTAGTAGGACTAAAACCTACTTATGGCACTGTTTCACGTTATGGATTGGTTGCATACGGTTCCTCACTGGACCAGATTGGCCCCCTGACAAAGGATGTGACAGACTGTGCAGTTGTTATGGAAGTCATAGCAACACAGGATGCAAAAGATTCCACATCTGTCAAGAGAGAGGACACGGATTTTACCTCTGCACTGGTTGCAGATGTAAAAGGTATGAAGATTGGCATTCCGAGAGATTATTTCGGAGAAGGACTTGACGCTGAGGTAAAGGATGCTGTGCTTGCGGCAGCAAAGGCGCTGGAAGAAAAGGGCGCTGTTGTGGAGGAGTTTGATTTAAGCCTCGTAGAGTATGCGATTCCTACGTATTATACGATTGCGGCTGCAGAAGCAAGCTCGAATCTTGAGCGGTTTGATGGAATTAAGTATGGCTACCGCACCGAGAACTTTGAGGGACTTCATAATATGTACAAAAAGACGCGTTCGGAAGGTTTTGGAGCGGAGGTAAAGCGCAGAATCATGCTTGGTTCCTTTGTGCTCAGTTCAGGTTACTATGATGCATATTATCTGAAGGCACTCAAGGTAAAGGCAATGATTAAAAAAGCGTTTGACGAAGCCTTTGCAAAGTATGACCTGATATTAGGTCCGGTAGCGCCTACCACGGCGCCGAAGCTTGGAGAGAGCTTATCAGACCCTTTAAAAATGTATCTTGGCGATATTTATACGATTTCCGTAAACCTTGCAGGACTTCCCGGAATTTCCGTTCCATGTGGAAAGGATTCCAAGGGACTGCCAATCGGACTACAGTTCATTGCTGACAGCTTCCAGGAAAAGAAGCTGATACAGGCGGCATACACTTACGAAAAAATCCGCGGCGATTTTAAGATAGAAAATTAGGAAAGGACGGGTAAAAAGATGGCAAAGCAATATGAAACAGTCATTGGATTGGAAGTTCATGTAGAACTTGCAACGAAGACAAAGATATTCTGCGGATGCTCCACAGCTTTTGGCGGAGCGCCCAATACGCATACCTGTCCTGTGTGCACAGGTATGCCGGGTTCGCTGCCTGTATTAAATAAACAGGTAGTAAATTATGCGGTGGCAGTCGGACTTGCCACAAACTGTGACATTACACAGTACTGCAAATTTGACAGAAAGAATTATTTTTATCCGGATAATCCGCAAAATTATCAGATTAGCCAGCTCTATCTTCCGATATGCAGAAACGGTCATGTGGATATCGAGACCTCAGAGGGCAAAAAGTCAGTAGGAATCCACGAAATTCATATGGAGGAGGATGCAGGCAAGCTGATTCATGACGAGTGGGAGGACTGCTCTCTTGTAGATTACAATCGTTCCGGCGTTCCTCTGATCGAGATTGTCTCAGAGCCGGATATGCGAAGCGCAGAGGAGGTTATCGCTTACCTGGAGAAATTGCGCATGATTGTTCAGTATCTTGGCGCTTCGGACTGCAAGCTCAATGAAGGCTCCATGCGTGCGGACGTCAATCTTTCGGTGCGCGAGGTGGGAGCGACAGAATTTGGTACACGTACAGAGATGAAAAATCTGAATTCTTTTCGGGCAATCACACATGCAATTGAGGGAGAACGCGAGCGTCAGATTGATTTGTTAGAGTCAGGACAGCAGGTGATACAAGAAACAAGACGCTGGGACGACGCAAAGGAATATTCGTATGCGATGCGTTCGAAAGAGGACGCGCAGGATTACCGCTATTTTCCTGATCCGGACCTTGTGCCGGTTTATATCAGCGATGAGTGGCTTGCACAGATTAAAGCCAGCCAGCCGGAATTTCGTGAGGAGAAGATGGCACGCTACAAGGCAGAGTATGATATCCCTGAGTATGATATCGGCATTATAACAGATTCAAAGCATATGGCGGATTTGTTTGAGGAAACTGTTGCAATCTGTAATCAGCCCAAAAAAGTATCCAATTGGCTGATGGGTGAGACCTTACGATTATTAAAGGAAAAGAATATGGACCCCGAGGACATTATCTTCTCACCGGAGAACCTTGCAAAGCTCATCGGTCTGGCAGATAGCAAGGCAATCAATTCCTCCGTTGCAAAGGAAGTTTTCGAAGTCATGTTTGATGAAAATATAGACCCGGAAAAGTATGTTGAGGAAAATGGATTAAAAACGGTAAATGATGAGGGCGCACTCAGAAAAACGATTGAGGAGATTATTGCGGCAAATCCGCAGTCTGTGGAGGATTACCATAATGGCAAGGAAAAAGCAATCGGCTTCCTTGTTGGTCAGACCATGAAGGCAATGAAGGGCAAGGCTGATCCCGGCATGGTCAATCAGATTTTGAAGGAACTGCTTTGATTGTAAAGCGGCTGTTATTTTTATATGGTGTTAAGGGGCGTAGTTCTTATAGGAGGACTACGCCCTTTCTCAACCGTTTTGTATGCAGAAATGATAGTGAAAAATAATCCGGCAGTTGAGCAAATGCAAGGGGCAGCCGGAGGGATACTATCTGCCGTTTTTGTCCGGATAGGAATGCATAAAAGGCTGAACTGTTACTATTAAAACGGATACAATTTGGAAATAAAACGGTTGACAAACGGTGCTTTGTTTGGTAATATGCTTGTAAGGAGGGATGGATATGACGATAGAGGAGATGAAACGGAAAAAACAGGAAAAAGGATACAGCTATGCACAGCTTTCTGAATTATCAGGCGTACCGCTTGGCACAGTCCAGAAGATTTTCTCGGGAGAGACAGAGTCTCCAAGATATGCTACACTTCAGGCTTTGGAGCAGGTTTTAAAGGATCATGATGGTATGACGACATTCAATGACTGCGCTGCATTCTCCTATGGAGCTGTTTCGGAAAAGAAGCAGGGCGAGTATACGATTGAGGATTATTTTGCCCTACCGGACGAGGTACGGGTAGAACTGATAGACGGAGTAATCTATGATATGGCGGCGCCGACCTTTGACCATCAGAAGATAGTGGGAGAGATTTACCGGCAGATAGCCAACTACATATTGGATAATAACGCGAGCTGTGAAGCTGCTGTATCGCCTGTCGACGTGCAGCTTGACTGTGATGATAAGACAATGGTGCAGCCGGATGTGCTGATACTGTGTGACCATGATAAAATTGTGAAGGGACGTGTTTTCGGCGCGCCCGATTTTGTGCTTGAGGTTATTTCGCCGTCGACAAAGAGGAAGGATTATTTCAAAAAGCTTGAGAAGTATGAAAATGCAGGAGTGCGTGAATATTGGATACTGGACCCCTATAAAAAGCAATTGCTGGTATTTTTCTTCGAAGGGGATATTTACGCTCAGTTTCATGATTTGACAGAACCGGTGCCGATTCATATTTATGATGGAAAATTGCAGATACGGTTTGAACATATTTTAAAGTGGTGCGATGGTATGAATGAATGATTCCATACAGCTGCAAAAAAACTTTGAGAAAAGCTGTAAAAGATTTAGAGGAAAGCAGTAAATGATGCGATATGGGATGAATCGGACAGAAAGGACGCAGGACAGTTACCCCAAACAATTGTTAGAGCTTGCAAAACCACCGGATAACATTTATTTCATCGGTAATATTGATATCATCAATCAGTATAAAAGCATTGCCGTCATTGGCAGCAGAAAGGTATCGGAGAAGGGGATTTTCTATGCATGGCTGGTCGGTCAGGAGTTAGGAAAGCGGGGAATCAATGTGGTCAACGGACTTGCCCACGGCTGCGATACCTATGCGTTTAAGGGAGCATTGTCAGCAGGTGGAAAATGTACAGCCGTTATGCCTTGCGGACTGGAACAGATTGTACCGCGCTCTAATACCGGACTTGCAGTGGAGCTGCTGTCAAAGGGAGGCTGCCTGATTAGTGAGTATCCGGTGATGTCACCCATACAAAAATATCAGTATATTCAAAGGGACCGGCTGCAAAGCGGAATCAGTGGCGGTGTGCTTGTCATTGAAGCCACATATGACAGCGGCACCATGCATACTGTAAGATATGCGATTCAGCAGGGGAAAAAGCTGGCATGCATTGACAGCCGTCTGGCGGATCAAGCCTCCGGCAATCGATGGATGGAAGGATTAAAAGGAGTAAAAGTGATTCGAAGCATAGAGGACTTGGATTGTTTTATCAATGAGCTAAGTTGTAGTGTAACATACAGACAGATGACCCTGGAGGGGCTGATTGATGAAGAGAATTCAGAAAGGATTTATAAAAATGTTTGATGAAATAAGAACATTGTTTTCAATCATTGAGAATGACGGATTTTCACAGGAAATTGTTGATGCTGCCTGCAGGAAGCATGGAAGCCTGCCAGAAATTTTAGCACAATATTACCTTCAGTTGGGAAAAATAGCTGCCTTGAATCAACAGCATAATTGTCTGCTGGAGCCTGACAAGCTGATAGATGCAGGTGAATATTTGATTTTTTATGTAGAAAATCAGTATGTAGCGCAGTGGGCGCTTAAAAAGAGTGATTTGGCACTTGAGAATCCTCCGGTATTTTGTAGTCTTAATGAGAAAGATTTTAAACCGGAATGTGAAAATCTGTATGATTTTTTATGTGCAATGGCGAATTTTCATGCAGCCGCCTGGGGACTTCCCTACAGCAGTGAAGAAATTTATTATTTGGAAAAGGAACAGCTTCAGCAGATTACGGCTTCTTACAGAAAAAAGCCTTATGCATTACACCAATGGATTGCAATTGATTTCTATGGAAATCGGAAAGATGAGGTGATTTGCGTGCTTGGCGGAGAACAGATACAGTATGCTTCGTCAAATCAGCAGCATTTTGAGGAATTGGAGCAGTTTATGGGACAGATGAATCTGGAAGTGCTTTGATATATGAGAAGAGAATAGCGAGGGATAGCATGATTAAAAAAAGAAGCTTCGTCAGAAGCTCCTTTTTATGCGCAGAATATGCCGTTTAACGCATCAATTCTTCCATTTCATCAATCAGGTTGTCGAATAGTTTAAGCGCTTCCTCAACAGGCTTTTTCGTGGACATATCAACGCCAGCGTCTTTCAAAATAGACACAGGGTCTTTTGAGCATCCGGCACTTAAAAATTTCTCCTTATAAGCTTTAACAGCAGGCTCGCCTTCCTTCAATATTTTCTGGGAAAGTGCGATCGCAGCAGAGAATCCGGTCGCATACTGATATACATAGAAATTGTAGTAAAAATGTGGAATACGCGCCCATTCCAAATCAATCTTTGCATCATGTACGATATCGCTTCCGAAATACAAGTCAATCAAATCATGATAAACCTTGCATGCAGTCTCAGAGTTTATACTTTCACCATTTTGTACCATTTGGCTCATCTTAAGCTCAAATTCTGCAAACATGGTCTGGCGGTATAGGGTTGTTCTGAATTGTTCAAGGAAATAGTTGATCAGATAAGCACGTTCCTTTTTGTCCGTTGTCTTCTTTAACAAATACTGCATTAACAGCGCTTCATTACAGGTTGAAGCGACTTCAGCGACAAATATCACATAGTCGGAATCAACGACAGGCTGATTTTTGTTTGACAGATAGGAGTGCAGCGCATGTCCCATCTCATGTACGGTAGTAAATTCGCTGTCAAGATTGTTCTTGTAATTTAAAAGTACAAGAGGGTGGATGCGGCATCCGCAGGAGTATGCACCACTTCGTTTTCCATTGTTCTCATAGATATCAATCCAGCGATTGTCAAATCCTTCATCAAGAAGTGCAGCATAGTCTGTTCCAAGAACGGAAAGCGCTTCGCGGATATTTTGTTTTGTTTCTGAGAATGGAATATCCCTTTCAGCATTTTCGATCATCGGCACATATAAATCATACATGTGAAGTTCCTCGACTTTCAGAAGCTTCTTTCTGAGACGGACATACTTGTACATTGCCTCCATATTTTCGTGCACAGCTTCAATTAAGTTGTAGTATACCTGAGGGTCTACATTGTTGTTGTCAAGGGCTGCTTCCAACGGACTGCTATATTTGCGCATTTTGGCAAAGAAATTTAGCTGTTTCATCTGAGCGGATAAAAGTGCAGCAGAAGTGTTTTTGTGATGAGCATATGTCTTATATAGTGATTCAAAGGCATCTTTTCTGACATTTCTGTCATAATTGTGAAGCAGCGGAATAAAGCTTGCATGTGTAACCGCCAGACGATTGCCTTCGATATCTGTCACGGAATCAAAAGTCATGTCCGCATCATTTAACAGACCAAAAATATCATCAGGCGCCTGTGCAAGGTCTCCGGCGGCAGCAAGGATTTTTTCTTCTGCATTGCTTAAAATATGCGCCTTCTTCCGGCGAATATCATTGAGACAGCGTTGATAGGTATTTAGCTCAGGCTGTTTCGTATAGAAATCATTAAGAACAGCATCAGGAATTGCAAGGATTTCCGGCTCGGCAAAGGAAAGTGCGGAGGAAGCCGCAACATAGATACCGGTCGTCTGGTCCTTATAGCCTTGATAAAGCGTATTTTTCGTATCTTCGTCAGCCTTTCTCATCGAATAGTTTGCAAAGCGGTCAAGCAGTATGGAAATCTCATCTTGAAGCCGGAAAAAGCGAAGCAGGCTGTCAGCGCTCTCACTCAGCTTCCCCTGATAGGATTCGATTTGCGGCAGCATGGATTTTATTTTCTCCAAATCCTTCTTCCAATCTTCATCACAGGCATATAAATCTTCAATTGCCCAAGTATATTCTTTAGGGACATCACTGCGCTTTTCGTAGCTTTTTGCATCACTCATTGTTCATACTCCTCCTTCATGGAAATTAATGGTTACTGCTCACTCCTCCATCAATGTAGAGGGAATTGCGCGGAACTGTTATGTTCATTTATAATTATAGTCTACCATTTTATCTTTCATTATGCTAGACTAAAGTGTAATGATTATTATAGTTCAGGTAACTGTTACTACTGATTCCAGATAGTATTTTGTAACGCTCTTATTGGAGGCAGAGAATGGGATTAAGGTTTTATATCGGCGCATCAGGCTCCGGAAAAAGTCATAGGCTGTATCAGCATATCATAGAAGAATCCATACAGAATCCGCACACCAATTATCTGATTGTAGTGCCGGACCAGTTTACGATGCAGACACAGCTTGAAATGGTAAGAAGGCATCCTCACAAGGGCATTATGAACATTGATGTGCTCAGCTTCGGCAGATTGTCTCACAGAATTTTTGAGGAGGTAGGCGGCAATGATAAGCCGGTCCTTGATGATACCGGAAAAAGTCTGGTCTTAAGACGTGTGGCGGCAGGTCTTGAGGACGAGCTTAGCGTGATGAAAAGAAATATCCGAAAGCCGGGTTATATCAGTGAAGTAAAGTCAGCTATTTCAGAATTTATGCAGTACGGGCTTGGAACAGATGATGTGGAAAAGCTTTGTGAATACGCCTCCAAAAGAGGGGCGCTTGCTTATAAGCTTAAGGATTTGCATATTTTATATGAAGGCTTTTTGAAATACATTAACGAGCGGTATATTACGACAGAAGAAACCCTGGATATCCTTAGAAGGGTGCTTTCTAAGTCAAGAGTTGTGAGGAATAGTGTGATTGTATTTGACGGATTTACAGGCTTCACTCCAGTGCAGAATCATGTGATACAAGAGCTTATGATTCAGGCGCGCGAGGTCATTGTCACAGTCACAATGGATACAAGAGAGAATGCCTATGTTCAGGATGGCGAGCAGAAATTGTTTCATCTAAGTAAAAAGACCATTCATGATCTTGATAAGCTGTGCCGGGAGGCGGGAGTCAGGCGCGAAGCTGATGTGAAGATAACAGATGAGGCAGTTTACCGTTACCGGAATAATTCCGGTCTTTCCCATCTGGAAAGAGAGCTTTTTCGGTATCCGTATCAGGAATATCAGGGGACCCAGGACAGTATTCACATCTTTGAAGCATCTAATCCCAAAGAGGAGCTGCGTCAGGTTTGCTTGAAGATTCGCGGGCTTGTACGGGAAAAAAATTATTGCTATCGGGATATCGCGATCGTTACAGGAGATTTGGAACGCTATGGATTTCTTGCGCGGGAAATGTTTGCGCGCTTTGATATTCCTTACTTTTTGGATCAGACCAACAAGCTGGTACTGAATCCGTTTATTGAATTTATCAGAAGTGCACTGTTGGTAGTGATACAGGAGTATTCCTACGAGGCTGTATTTCATTTCCTGCGCTGCGGAATGGCAGGTATTACGCCTGATGAGACAGACCGGCTGGAAAACTATGTTATGACAATGGGAATACGCGGTAAAAAGGCATGGAACAGCAGATTTACAAGGCGTATGAAACGACAGGAGGAGGAAGCGTCCGGGCTGGAAGAACTGAATGCACTGAGAGAACGGATTACGGGAATGCTTGAGCCGCTTATGCTGAAAAAAGCAGCCGGAAGGGAGCTGGTAAAAGCGCTCTATTCCTTTATTGCCAATGCTTCCATAGAAGAAAAGCTGACAGAATATGAGGAGTATTTTACGGAACAGGGTGATCTTGTAAGGGCGAAGGAATACGCACAGATTTACCGGCTTGTCATGGAACTGCTGGAACAGATTTGCGGTCTGCTGGGCGACGAGGAGTTAGAGATTAAGGAGTTTGCGGAGATTCTGGACGCAGGCTTTGCGGAGATTAAAGTGGGAACCATACCGCAGAATGTAGATAAGGTAGTGATTGGTGACATTGAGCGGACGAGGCTTTGTGAGATTAAAGCGTTGTTTTTCATCGGTGTAAATGATGGGATTATTCCCAAAAGCGGAGGAACCGGAGGAATTATCTCGGACATTGACAGGGAATTTTTGCAAGAGTCGGAATACGAGCTTGCGCCGACACCAAGGCAGCAGATGTACATACAAAGGCTTTACCTGTATATGACCATGACGAAGCCGACAGAATTGCTGTATCTGTCATATGCAAAGGTAGATAATGAGGGAAAAAGCATTCGCCCGGCATATCTGATCAATACTGTTGCGAGAATATTTCCTGATATCGTGACGGAGCAGCCGCAGCTTCGTCCTGTGGAGGAGCAGATTGACTCGCCCGCAGATGCACTTAGATATTTAGTGGAGCTGCTGAGACGATATGCAGCCGATGACATTGGGACAGACAAGCAGCTTTTTATGACACTTTATGACACTTATGTCAGAAATGAGAAATATGCACCAATACTGGAACAGATGAAACGGGCGGCGTTTTCTTATCTTTCTCATGCAGATGACATCAGGCTTCCCAAAGAACTTGCAAGACTTTTATATGGTCAGGTTCTCAAAAACAGTGTCAGTCGTCTGGAAAAGTTCGCTTCCTGCGCATATGCACATTTTCTTCAATATGGCTTGAGCCTTGAAGAGCGTGACAAGTACAGCTTTGAGAGTGTTGATATGGGAAACATCTTTCATGCAGTTTTGGAGAGCTTTTCAGACAAACTGGCAGAGGAAGGTTATACATGGTTTGACTTTCCGAAGGAGGCAGGCGAGCGGATTGTGGGAGAGTGCCTTTCTGATTACGCGGCAGCCTATGGAGAAACGATTCTGTACAGCAGTAAGCGAAATGAGTACATGATAACGAGGATGCACAGAATCCTGAACAGGACAGTGCATACCTTGCAGTATCAGCTTCAGAAGGGTGCCTTCACGCCGGAAAATTTCGAGCTGTCGTTTCACATGACCTCAGACCTTGATGCTGTCAATATTTCGCTCTCCGAGCAGGAGCGGATGCATCTTATCGGACGAATCGACCGCGTGGACACCTGTAAAAAGGAAGATAAACTGTATGTCAAAATCATTGATTATAAATCAGGCAATCGTAAATTTGATTTGGCAGCATTGTATTATGGACTTCAACTGCAGTTGGTTGTATATATGAATGCCGCCGTGGAGGTTGAGAAAAGGAAAAATCCTGACACGCGTGTCATTCCGGCGGCAATGCTGTACTATCATGTAAATGATCCGATGACAGAAACGGACAAAGGCGAACCGGATATTGCAGAGATTGAAGCTGCGATATTAGATGAGCTGAAAATGACGGGAATGGTCAGTGATGACGAGGAGGTCATCAGACTTCTTGACAGAGATTTTGAGACAAAATCTTCTATTATACCAGTGGCAAAGAAAAAGGACGGCAGCTTTACACAGGCGTCAGCGGTGCTCTCGAAGGAAGATTTCGCTGCGATATCGGATTATGTCAATTATAAAATAAAAGAGCTTGGCACGTCCATTCTTGATGGTGAGATTGGTTTAAACCCATATGAACAGAAGGAATCCAATGCATGTACTTACTGCGCTTATCAGAGTGTCTGCGGTTTTGACAAAAAACTTGGAGCGAAGCTTGTAAGGCATCTTGATGAACTGAATCAGCAGGATGCTATGGAATGTATCAAAAAAAGCCTTGGCATTGATGAGAACAAGGAGGGAGGCGGGCAGTAATGGCAATGAATTTTACACCGGATCAGCAACGGGTCATTGATACCAGAAACAGTAATATCCTGGTATCGGCAGCGGCAGGAAGCGGCAAGACAGCCGTATTGGTAGAGCGCATTATTCAGATGATAACCGATGAACGCCATCCTGTTGATATTGACAGGCTTTTAATTGTAACCTTTACTTCTGCTGCGGCTGCACAGATGCGGGAACGTATCAGCAAGGCAGTAGCCAAAAAACTTGAGGAAAATCCCGAAAACGAGCATTTGCAGAAGCAGACTTCTCTGATACATAATGCACAGATCACGACAATCGATTCCTTCTGCCTGTTTGTCATTAGGAATAATTTCAATGAGATTGGGCTTGACCCTGCTTTTCGTGTTGCAGACGAGAGTGAGATAAAGATGCTTGAGGCGGATGTGATGGGCAGGCTGTTAGAGGAGGCGCATACGGAGCCTACAGAGCGTTTTCTCCATTTTATTGAATGCTACAGTACAGGGGCAAATGAAAAAAAGATAGAGGAGGCAATCTTAAGGCTTTATCATTTTTCCATGAGTTATCCGTTTCCGGAAGACAGGCTTGCAGACAGGCTTGCAGATTACAGGCTGAAGGATATCAGTGAGCTTTCCGGTAAAAAATGGTTTCAGGGTGCACTTGCTTATGTCAACACGATTCTGCAGGAATGTCTGGACAGACTCCATCAGGCAATTCGTATTGCAGGCAGTGCGAATGGTCCTGTCCAATATCTGGACAATCTGACGGCAGATGCCGAACTGATTACAAGGCTCAAGCAGGCAGCAGATTATAACGAGCTTTATGACTTGTTTACCTATTCTGCCTTTACCAGACTTTCCGCGAAAAAAACAGAAGGTGTTGACCCTGTATTAAAGGATATGGTAAAAGCGATACGCGACGAGGTAAAGAAAAATGTCGCGGACCTCAAAAAGCTTTTGTTTCAGATATCCGCCGGGGATACCTTAAGCGACATGACAGTGTGTCAGGAGGTTGTAGAGGAGCTGGTGTCCCTGACGCTTTCCTTTAAAGAAAAGCTTGATGCTGCAAAGCGTGATAAGAACATCATTGATTTCTCGGATATGGAGCACTTTGCCCTGCAGATTCTTTTAAAGAAGGATGAAAACGGGAAGATTGTGCCAGGCAATACGGCGCTGGAGCTTCAGGACTATTTTGAGGAAATCATGATTGACGAGTATCAGGACTCTAATGAAGTTCAGGAACTTTTGCTGAAAAGTATATCGGGTGAGGAGAAGGGGCGCTTTAACCGATTTATGGTAGGCGATGTAAAGCAGAGCATTTATAAATTCCGGCTGGCAAGACCTGAGATTTTTATGGAAAAATATGACACATATGTCACAAATTCTGCTGACAGTAAACAAGTAAGAATTGACTTAAGCGTCAATTTCAGAAGCCGCCGTGAGGTTACGGATGCTGCGAATTTTCTATGCGGCCAGCTTATGTCCCATAAGGTAGGAAACGTGGAGTATGATGACAAGGCGGCGCTTTATGCGGGAGCCTCCTATCCTGAACCGGAGGAACAGTACGGAGAGAATATTTACCAGACCGAATTGCTATTGGCAACGCCGGATTCCCTCATACAGGAGGAGAATTTAGCTGCTTCCGGCAACTATTCCGAAAAGGAGATTGAGGCTGTTATGACAGCGGAACGCATCAGACAGCTTGTAGGAAGTTTTCCGGTTACGGACAGCGTTACAGGTGAGATACGGACTGCAAAATATTCAGATATTGTCCTCCTTTTTAGAGCGACTGCCGGATGGGACGAGGAGTTTCGGCGGATTTTGACAGAGCGTGGGATTCCTGTGCATGTCACCAGCAAAACGGGATACTTTGAGACGCTTGAGATACAGGGAATCGTAAACTTTTTAAGGGTGCTGGACAATCCGCTCCAGGATATTCCGCTTTTTGGTGTGCTAAAGCTTGCGTATTTTGATTTTACGGAGGAGGAGATTACCCTAATCCGATGCTTTGCAAGAGATTATCAGGAAAGGCAGGCACAGCTTGAAAACAGAGCAGTCAGGAAACTGTTTCTGTATGAACAGATAAAACTTTATCATGAAACGCTTTATGAAAAAGAATCTGAGGACGAAGCGCTGAATGATAAAAATCTTGATAATGAAGAACCTGAGGACGAAGCGCTGAATGATAAAAATCTTGATAATGAAGAACCTGAGGACAAAGCGCTGAATGATAAAAATGTTGATAATGAAGAACCTGAGGACAAAGCACTGAATGATAAAACTGTTTATAACGAAAAGCCGGGTCCTGAAAAGTTAAATGATAAAATACTTTATGCTAAAAAGCCATGTGATAAAAAAACGGATTGTGATGGAGAGGATTTTACAGAATGGGGAGAAGGCAGGAAACAGAAACGAGTAAGCCGTGACAAGCTGGAAAGGCTTTTAAACACGATAACAGAGTATCGGAAAAGAGTGGCATACACGCCGATTAAGGAACTTTTGCAGCAGCTTATTGCAACGATGGGCTACGAGGCTTATGTTGGTTCCATGCCGGGAGGAGACCAGAGAAGGGCGAATCTTGAGCTTCTGCTTGAGAAAGCGGGTGCCTTTCAGAATACCAGCTTCTACGGATTGTTTCATTTTATACGCTATCTTGAGACGATACAGGAGCAGGAGGTGGATTTCGGAGAAGCGAATATTCTTGACGAAAATGCAGATGTTGTGCGTATTATGACGATTCACAAAAGTAAAGGGCTGGAATTTCCCATCTGCTTTGTGTGCGGACTGTCCAAACAGTTCAACCAGATGGATACAAGGCAGAGCATTTTGATGGATGCAGAGCTGGGAGTAGGTGTGGATTATATTAATCCTGATTTGCGTTTAAGACGAAAGACCATGCGCAAAAATGTGGTAGCGCAGCGCATGAAGGAGGATACACGAGGCGAGGATTTGCGCGTGCTTTACGTGGCGCTTACCAGAGCGAAGGAAAAGCTGATTCTTACAGGGTATGTATCTGACTTTGATAAAAAGCTGGGCGATGCGGTTTTCCTGACCATGGAATCTGCACAAAAGCTTCCTTATTCTGTGATTATGCATGCAAATTCCTACATGGATATGATATTAGCGGCGCTGATCCGCCACCGTTGTATGAAGGAGGCGCTTGAGGAGAGGGGCTTTGAATATACAAAGCAGGAACTTCCCTATATGAATATTCCGATTGATGTTAAGTTCTACAAGGAGGCAGACGGTCTGTCGGAGAAGCTTGGAAATCAATTACAGCAGCAGGGCAGGGCAGCCTTTCTCGAAGAGGAATTAGAAAGAAGCGCAGAGCTTGCAGACACCGATATGGCAAAAAAGCTTCGGGAGAGACTGCACTATGAATATCCGCATGCGGCGCTGGAGGGGCTTACCGTTAAGACAACCGTGTCGGAATTGAAGAAAGCTTCCTATAAAGCTTTTAACGAGGATGACTTTGATGGAGCGGCAGAGCTTGTTGTGATGCCCAAAGAGAGCTATATCCCAAGCTTTGCACAGCAGGAACCGGAAAATATGACAGATGTGTCAGATATGAAGGGCGTGCAGAAGACCGGAACCGTAATCGGCACACAGTATGGTACGGTGGTGCACAAGATTATGGAGCTGCTGTCCTTTTCAGACAGGCTTCGGGCAGCGGATATGGAAGACGAGAAGACAAGGAAGCGTGTGTATGCAGTGATTAGAAATGAGCAGGAGCAGTGGACAGCAGAAGGAAGAATCACGAGCGAAGAACTTTCCTGTGTGAGTATGAGCAGGATTATGGGCTTTTTTGGCTCAGGGCTGTCGCAGCGAATGATAGCAGCAGAGGAAAGAAATGAGCTTTTTAAGGAACAGCCTTTTGTGCTTGGCATCAGCGCTAACCAGCTCAAGGAAAGCTATCCTGCATCTGAGACGGTGCTGATTCAAGGTGTTATCGATGTGTTTTTTTATGAAGGTGATGAGATTGTATTGGCAGATTATAAGACGGATAAGGTCAGGAGCGCTCAGGAACTGATAGACCGATACCGCACACAGCTTGACTATTATCAGCTGGCATTGGAACAAATCACAGGGAAAAAAGTAAAGCAGCGGTGTCTTTACTCATTTCATTTGCAGGAGGAGATTTATGTTTAAGTATATTTTGTTTGATTTGGATGGAACGTTGACAGACCCCAAACTGGGAATTACAAGCTGTGTACAGTATGCATTGAGGGCATTGGGCATTGAGGAACCGGACCTTGATAAGCTTGAACCGTTTATTGGTCCGCCTTTAAAGGACAGCTTTATGGAATTTTATGGTTTTAGTGAGGAGCAGACAAAGAAGGCAATTGACAAATATCATGAGCGTTTTGATGAGAAGGGAATTTATGAGAATGAAATCTATCCGGGAATTGCTGCAATGCTTGGAGCCTTGAAAAATAACGGCAGTAAGCTGTCTATTGCGTCCAGTAAGCCGACACCGCTGGTTGAGAGAGTGCTTGAGCATTTTGATATCAAGCAGTATTTTGACTATATTGTAGGCAGCAATTTAGACGGCACACGCAGCAGGAAGGAAGAAGTTGTTGAGGAGGCATTAAGGCAAATGATTCCTTCGGGTTTGACGCAGGCTGAGCGGAAAGCTGCTGTAGCAATGGTGGGTGACCGAAGGTTTGATGTGGAAGGAGCAAAAGCACATGGACTCACTTCTATAGGAGTTTCTTTTGGATACGCGCCGGAGGGCGAGCTGGAACAGGCAGGTGCAGATTATATTGTTGGTACAGTGGAGGAGCTGTATCATGTTTTGAACGGAGGCTTTGATGAGCAGTAAAAAGAGCAGACAGGCAAAAATTGTGCCGAAACGAACAAAACTGATACAGAAGCTTGCATATATCCTGCGGCCGTTTGTCGTCTATATGCTTGTAAAAACCTTTGCGATGCTTTTTCTTGCAATAGCAATCCCTGCCCTTCCGATAACAGGTATTTCAGAGTGGGTGGAGCAAAATTCCAATCCGCTCAGTGCGGCTGTAAACGGCGCCGCAAGTATGATTGCCGTATGCTTTTTACTGAAGGATTTTCTGATAGAGACAGATACTTCGGGTGAAATTGATATAGATAGGGGGACACTGAGTCAGCTTGTTCACTTCTTTAAGAACGGATTTTTGGGGTATGAAAAGCAGAAGAAGAAGAAGAAAAAAGGCAAAAAAGCAGGAGGCATGCTTCTATGTATTATACTTGGTATCAGTGCCTCCTTTGTGCTCAATCTTTTGATAGAATTGGTCACAGAACTGATACAAAGGCAGGGGACGCTTGGCTCTGAAAAGTACGAGGTGGTAGAGACAATCCAGTATTCCGTGCCAATATGGCTTGGAATCCTTCTGTATGGGGTGGTATCTCCGCTGGTTGAGGAAATGGTATTTCGAGGCGTGGTTTATAACCGCATCAAGCGGTTTTATAATGTGCCGAAAGCAGTCGTTTGCTCTGCGCTTTTATTTGGAATGTTTCACGGAAACCTCCCACAGTTTCTTTATGGAACGGTCATGGGAATCATAATAGCGCTATGTTATGAACATCTGAACTGTTTTGCGGCTCCGGTGCTGGTTCATATGTCGGCAAATATCTTTGTGTTTCTGCTGTCATCATTGACTGTATAGACGGCTGCAGCCTTTGAGAGAATCAAAAAACGCTGCTGAAAAGCAGGCGTTTACAGCAGCGTTTTGTATCCCTGAACGGTCACGTTATCTTGCCATAGCCTCGATAATTTCCCCGATATACAGGGTGTGCATATCCTTGTCAGGATACCATTTTGCAATCTCCGGTGACAGGAAGGAATCCTCTGTCAGTCTTGTTGCAGACAGCTTCTGGCACAGAAGAACCAGCTTTCCTTCGTCGATAAAAGGAATCGAGTGCTTGTAATTCCATGTCAGACCAGCTTCCTTTATCTTGTCGACATCGCGTCCTGAGTGTGAGCCGCAATAATTGAGTGCTTTTTTGTATTCATTGTCCATAAAGGAAATGGAGAAAAAATCACCTGCATCAATCAATTCTTTGGTGTACCTTGAGTCACGGATAAAGATAAAGGCAACATTTTTGCCCCAGAGAACGCCGACCCCTCCCCAACTGACGGTCATGGTGTTTGCCTTTTGCTTAGACCCTGCTGACACAAGCGCCCAATCCTTTCCGATTGTTTCAAATGGATTAAATTCCAGTGTATCAACTGGAAGCGGTTGAAAAACATGCATATCAATTACTCCTTTAAAACTGATTTTGTACACATCATTATATTCATAAAAATATTATACTATTATAAAGAGAAAATGTCACCAAGTAAGGCAAAATTTAATAACGGTTCGGTAACAGTCCGGCCTTTCTTTTTTAATCAGGACGAATGAAGACAGTCTGCTGCTTTCGAATGTCGTTAAAATTATTACTTACATTTCGCAAGTAAAATCAAGCAAGACATTTTTGGTTTTATTATAATACAGACAGAGTGATGGAAACGAGGTAAACAGACAATGGACGAGTGGAAGAAGCAGATTCAAATAATTATTAATGAGATTGACCAATGCATTAAGCAGCATAATGATGAAGCATTAACGCTGCGCTTTTTATCCCACAGGCTCGGGTATTCCGAATTTTATACGACGAGAAAATTTAAAGAGATATCGGGTATGCAGTTTCGGGATTATCTGCGGCAAAGAAGATTGGCCTTTGCATTAAAAGAGGTGCGTGACAGTGAGAGAAGTATTTTGGATATTGCTTTTGACTATGGATTTTCCTCTCATGAAGCCTTTACACGGGCTTTTAAGGAATTATATGGCATCACACCAAGTGAATACCGCAGAAAGCCTGTACCTGTTGTCCTTCGCACAAAAATAAACCCGTTTGATCGCTACTTTTTAGGAATAGGAGAGATTGGTATGATGAAATCAACAGAGGACATTAAGATTTATTTTGTTACAATTCCGGCTCACAAATTTCTGCACATTAAAAATTATGAGAGCAATGGGTATTGGGATTTTTGGCAGAAGCAAAGCCTGATTCCAGGGCAGGATTGTGAGACAATCTGCGGTCTGCTTGACAGCATCAAAGGTAAACTGGATGATGAGGGAGGTAGCGAGCCAAATGCAGGATGCGGACAGATTATGGCATATATGAACGATCCGGATGGCAGGCTTTGCGATTGGGGCATTCCGCGCACGGAATGTTATGGAGTGCGTCTTTCTGCTGATTATGATGGTGAGATACCGCCGCAAATGCTTATGGTCGATGTACCGGAAGCCGAGTACATTGTTTTTGAGCATGGACCTTTCAGCTATGAACAGGAAAACTGCAGCGTAGAAGAAAAGATTGAGAAGGCGATGGCAGATTTTGACTTTACAGGCACAGGTTACTGTCTGGACACGACACCGGGAAGAATGTTTTATTTTTATCATGATCCGGAGAGGTTCTGGAAGTATATCAGACCAGTACGGAAGGCGTAATTGTGATTGATTCATATTTTTGATGCTGATACACAGAAACGGCTGACAGTCTGCAGAAGGGCTGTCAGCCGTTTCCGTACACATGGGTATCACAAGGAAAATTTCCGGCAAGGCTGGTGGACATCCGGTGTGAGCAGAAGAGTAGAGAGTTGGCTTCCGTTTGATAGGAAGGATTATGACAGAATCATGAAATATGGGATTTTTTGCGATAAACAGCAAGGATTCTCCACATGGAAAAGGTCAAAAGTACAATAAAAAACAAGTGAATGCCAATCCATGAGGACGATGTGTTCGCCGGACTTGCTTCTGCAATATCCTCCATATAATATAAACGTATGGTATCCCCATCTAAAACCGGAGCAAAGCCACTGATATCAAACTGATAATGTTTTCCGTTTTCATCGAAATAAGCCGCAGTCATTGTAGGAGCATGGTACTCTGCTTCTATGCAGATGCCGTCATTTATAAGATGCCGTTCTTTGATATGTAAATAGCAGGAGCTTGCAAAAATCAGAAAAGAAAGACCAGCAAGCAAAAACCAGATATCTGCCTGAAAATGTTTTTCCTTTTTGTCATCATACGGCTTGCCGGAATCTGTTCCGTCAAAACCGTCAAACTCATTGTGTGATTCATAATAATTTGCCATAGTGTGTTCTCCCTCAATATTATTATTATACAATGAATGCATCGAAGATTCAACCTGCAATTATTTTGCTGCTTTCCAATTATGCAGGCTGTTGAATTGCTTGCGTTCATTATAGCGTCAGTGTACAGGGGGCAACACGTCTCAGACCATGTAATTTTGCCGATTTTCTGCGTTATCCTCAGTCAGCGTACGTTCAGTACGCCTCCATCGTCTGCCTTGAAAATCGACGAAATTCCGACGTTTCTGACCGTATTGCCCCCCTGTACACTGACGCTAGCATAAGCAGATTGCCTGAGACAACTATTGATTGTGTTTAGGGCATCTAAAACAGCTATTATATTATGCCTCGTCTGTCAAAATATCTACCAGAATATTCTGACAGAAACACAAAAAATAACGTATATTTTCGCTGGAATATGTTGACAGTATACTAAATATGACGTATGATTACGCATGTGTTTAGTTGGTTATGCATGAACTTTAAATTAACTCGTTGTGCTAATTAATATAATTAACCCGGTATAATCAACAGAAAGGTCCGAAAAGCCCAAAAAGTCCCTACTGAATTCTGAACGTTTATTTTTCAGAATACCAGCTGTTTGATTTTCCCAATGTCACAC
>JAGAQJ010000001.1 GCA_017622845.1 Lachnospiraceae bacterium
AAGAGATAAGCCCAGAGGGCTTAGCAGGTAACTGACGTTGCGGTTGGCGAACCGTTCGATGAGTCTTTAGACTCTAGCGCCGGAAACGAGCCCTTATAGGGCGAAAATCAAACCACCGGCTTAGCCGGTGGTACTGATTTTTGGGACTATCTTTTTCCTGGCAGCTCTTTTCCAGTGCTCTCTCACATTAGTTGGAAATCCTTCTGCAATTATTTTGCCACAAGCACCATAATTTCTGTCATTTCATTAAGGCTTAGTGCAATATTGCCAATCTCATTGACAAACTGTGCATTTTTTAATTCATACAAGCCAGTCTCCGAAGATTTTACAAATATGTATGCAGGCGAATTCACATATTCAGAACCCAGATTCACATGCAGGCAGACAGGATATGGCAGCCTGCCTTTTACCAATGGATTGATGTAGAACGCTTCAAAGCCTTCTGCAAAATCGGATATCTTCGTTTTAATAGTACTGATATTAATTTCTGTCATTGCCGCATCAATATCATTGGAATCCAGGCTATAACCGATTCCATTTCCAAGATGTGCCATAATATACACATTTCTGCCATAATATTTTGCAAGCAGTTCCTGTCTGAGAATCGCATTGTTTCCGGAATAGATGACATTAACAACCTCTCTTCCGGCATCTAATACGTCTTTTATCTCATTCGCAATGGTATAGCTGCCTGGCTCGTTAGCGTCTGTCCCAGCAGACGAAGCGTTATTTGCCGAAGACGAGCTGCTATTTATCGAAGACGAACTGTTACTTGTTGAATGCGAACTGTTATTTGTCGAAGACGAATGATCAGATGCCCCACTGTCGCCAACAGTATAGTTCTGTGCCGCACGTTTTAGCTCCTCATTTTCATCTCTGAACTCAATACCAAGTGTATGCTTTCCTTTCTTTTCTGATGTCTCCAAAGTCTCACTTCTGATCGTAATTCTGGTGCTGCCTGCTTCTGAAGTGTAATCCACACCCTTCTGCAGCTTGTCGCCGTCCAGATATACATCTACAAAGGTATCATATTCGCCCTGTGACACCAGGGTATAGCTGCCTGATACTCCGGATTGAATATTTCCGAGCTTCTCTGTCAATTCATACCCTTCACTTGTTGCATTGCTGACATTGTCATCCGTATTCTCTAAAACTTTTAATGTAAAAATTTTATAACAGCTGCCAAAGCTACTGTAGCTGTTGTGCATGGTAACCCCAATCCGAAACTCACCATTTTCCTTCGGGACACCGTAAAGCTCGCCGTTTGACCTAAGTTCCATACCCTCCGGAAGGCTGCCATAAGAAAGTTCATACGTAGTGTGATTCCAGCTGTATTTGTTGTTGTTCTGTATCATCATGCCATACGGAACGTATTTTACGGCATCTGGTATCTCCTCTGTCGTAATGGTCGGATTGCCCACTGTACCGGTAAGCACTAGGCGCATCAATGTCTGCGAGCCGGATTTAATCGTAAGCGTACCGGTAATCTCTCCACTGTAATCAGAACTCTTCCGCTTAATGCGGATCTTGCCAAGATTGGGAAGTGCACCAAATTGTGTATCATTTTCGACTGTACTGAAACCTGACAGCGCATGACTGCCGCTGAATGTCCAGTAATCATCAAGGATAACTGTCTCCGAATCAAGCTCCACTGACAAATCAGGAATTTCCTGCGTGCCAATATTTGCAAGCAATATATCATGCACATTATGATGTAGTGAATCAATCATCACTTCACGCGTGGAGGTTATCACGCCATCCTGTATCTCTGTATGCGAGCCTGGATCCTGCAGGCTGTTAATATAAAGACTTTCCAGACTTCCAGCTCCGTTCTCAGGCCTTATAACACGCACCCAATAATTCTGCGACTGCTCACCATCCTCAGAAGATACTGTATATTGTACTACCCCCTTGGAGAAATCATGACAGCTTTTTCCACTTTCCTCCGCTATACTGCTGCCTGCAGCATACAGTTTAACTCCTGTTGACGTCGTGAACTCAGGCGCGAGATTTGTTAAATCGGCGCCGGCGTCCGCAAAAATACTGATGTAATTATATTCGCCATAGGAATCATCATCATAAACAGGTACAAAGCTTGGCACTTCCTGACCATCATTGCTTCTCAAACCTGTAAATGTCACTGCCGTACCGCTATACAGGTTCGCTCCGCCATTTTTGCTGACAGTTCCCGTTTCCGTAATAAAATGTAATACCAGCTTTTGTTGCTCCGCATCGTCATCTGTCCCGATAAAGGTTGTAAAATATACACCATTACTATAATCAGCAGCATATCCTTTCTCACCAAACAGCTCATCCTTGATATCGGTACTGCCTTCCTTCAAAGCTGCCGCTATGGAATCATACTGGCCCACGAAAGCTGCCGTCACTGCTTCGTTATCAGTATCTCCGTGGTCGCTATAATAATTTGCCCGTAAATAATATATGCCATTTGCTGGGTATTCTTTATATAATGTTGCCGTTTCCTGCCAGATTCCGTATGCTGAACTTATTTTACCAGTATTTGTTACATATTGCCCATCTTCCGAACGCAATGATGCTTCACCTACATAAGCTTTTGAACGCATCCCAAAATACAAGTTAATTGGAATACAACCACTTATGTTTCCCCATGTATCATAAGTAACCATCGCTATGTAATTATTATCATACCTTCTTATCGGATAACCGCTGTCTTTCTGTGAAACATCCTTGCACAAAATCTTATCTGTGATATCATTTCCTTGTACGGCTACCTCAGCAGAAGTATAGCCGCCTTCAAATACCTTGATACTGCCATATACAGGCGTTGGAAATACGGAGGGATTAACCTGAAGTCCTACGTAAAATGTGTCATTCTGCTGTGCATCTTCATAAGTCTGGTAGATATACAGTGTTCTCTCTACCGCTGCCTCATCCTCGCTTACATGAGAGCTATTTAAAAAATCATAATAGTAGAAATCAGCGACCTCTACTACACTGCGTGTATCATCACTTTCTTCCTTATAGATTTCCGGAATAAGCCATTCTCTTGAACCAGCATGCTTCATACGCACACGATATCTAACAGCATCCGCATCCAGCTGGCTTCCGTCACCTGCGATGATTTCAAGATATTTATCAGAATTATATGTGGTATTCCAGCTTAAATTAATCGTATCTCCCTTGGCTGCCATATAAAAATCAGTATCATCATTTGACCAATCTTCAAACGACCAAAAGACTTTTTGATCACTGTCAAGCTCCTGCTCCCCTGCAAAAATCGATGACAGCTTCACCATCGTAAGCTCGGCGGGCGTAAAAGCTGTCAAATCTATGTCAGCCAGAATAACTTCCTGAATTGGCTGCAGCGACAGCGCTGATATCCCATCACCATCTGTAAATTCCTTTTCCTTAGGATAAAGAACAATGGTTTTTCCGCCAATTTCCAAGCTTAACTGTGTCACAGTCTCTCCGTCAAAATCAGCAGACACATAAAATTTGTGACCATCAATCTCCACACAGTCATCGGGTGTCATAAACCATTTATTTGTTGTTGTTCCATCATAAGTAAATTGTACCTCATATGGGAAAAACGGATTCTCCTCGGGAATATGAATTGTATAACTTCCATCTTCTTCAAAGTACGCATCTCCCAGCTCCCGTTCAAAAAAGTCCTCCTTTGTCACAACATGAAATGCTGCATTTCCGGTATTAAAAATAATTTCTTCAGAAACGACTGCTTCTTCAGTTGTTTCTTCTTCGGTTATTTCTTCTTCTGTTGTTTCTTCTTCGATCGTTTCTTCTTCAGTCGTTTCTTCTTCGGTTATTATTTCTTCTTCTGTTGTCGTTTCTTCCGTTTCAGAATCTGTAGTTTCCTCCTCTGTTGTCTCTTCCAATGAGAAATCTTCCTCTGATGATTCCTCCTCTCCTGTTGAAAAACCTGACTCTGAAGTTTCCTCCTCTGTTGGAGAAGAACCTGTTTCCAGCGTTTCTTCCTCTCCTGTCGAAGAACTTGTTTCCGGTGTCTCCTGTTCTGCCTCCTGAGTCTCCGTGCTTATCTGTGTCGGCTCAGGTTCCTGCGCCGACACAGGCATAGTCGACATCAGCATCGCCGCAGTTACCAGCGCTGCCAGCCCTTTTTTCATAAACCTGACATTTGCTTTCATAGTCTCCTATCTCCTTTCGCTTAAGCTTTATCATCTATGTTTCCCCAGAAGCCACGGCTTCTGAAGGGATTCAAGCGGCACTGCCGCTGATTCCCGAAGTCCTGCTTCTATTTTATTTTGCTATATGCCTTTCCCAGGGCAGCCAACTCCTCAAGAGAATATATGTGACACTGCCGCAAATTTCCTTCTCCATAATCAAATACAAGCATATTGCCTGATATATCACAAAGTCCCGGAAGCTTAGCAAGCTTCTGAAGTTTCTCATCCAGCAGCAGTCCATACCTCTTTCCAGAGGCATCAATATATTCTGTAATAATGTAATTGTCCAATTGCGACACGTAGGTCAGATAGTCTTCCGTCTCCAGCTCTCCAATTCTTTTTCCCGACTCAACGGAATAAACCTGTGGAGCCGCATGAAGCTCAGAGATGATTTTATATTCCTTCGTATAAAATTCCTCATATAAGTCCTTAGCCGGAGCTTCACCCAAAAACTCGCTTATCACAGCTCCATTCTCTGCACTGTACCTGCGCCGCATGCCGTCATACCATATTACCTCAAGCCAGGAACCTGTCTCATCACTGTAAAACTGCTGATCATAAATATTATCCTTGTCAGGAAGTTCTGTTTCAGCTATCAGTGTTCCGTCTTTTCCATAAATTCGAAAACCCTGATAGCTAAAAAGCATTGCTTCGGTTTTACTGCTGCTTATGCGCGCCTCATCATGCACATATTCCGCATCATAAGAAAAAACCGTATCTCCCCTGCCATTCTCCAACTGCATCAATCTAAGCTTGGGGTCACTCCTGTTTCCCAAAACCGCATAACCTTCTCCCAATATCGCAAATGCACACTCCTTGCTGCATGTTCCCGTTGACATCAGCCTTGCTCTGCTGTCATAGAAAGAAAAGCAGTTATCATCTGTAGCAGCCAGCACATAATCCTTCCCTGCAATCCCTCTCACCGAAAATGCCGCAATATTTGCATTCTCACTGTATGCCATCTCAATCTCTGCCGCAGTATCTGCATCTACCCGCTCAACGAGCTTTCCAGCCGCAAGATAAATCCCTTTTTCATCCGCCTGTATTAACAGCTTCTCCGCAGTATCGAATCCACCTATATATGCTCCTTCATCCACATCAATAAGCCCAAACTGTGATGTTCCATTCTTATCAACCGTAAATGCAAAATACTTCCCACAAAAGCCGCCTGCAAACCTGCTATAATCAGACTCTTCGTAAATAATCAGGTCTTCGTCAGGATTTTCACAATCAAAGATAAAAAAGCCGCCATCGCTAAAGCTCACAGCCAGCATGCTTCCATCTGCATTTAATGCAAAAATATCTCTTTGGGCATCCGCAAAGAGATCATTTACCGGTACTGTAAAATGCCTGCCTTCAAAGGAACGCTCCGCGATTTTCTCTCCGTCCGTACTTCTGTACAGAACTACCCTGCTGTCTGCTCTGTTCACAGCCGCTATAACACTTCTGTCTGCGGATATAGTAAGCGCTGTCGCAATATCTCCCTTCCAGACGGCTTCTCCTGTCTCAACATTACAGCATGTTACGCCCTCTGTTCCTGCATAAGCAATATGTGTTTCATCCAAGAAGACACAATCTGACAAAGCCGACTGCTGTGTCGGAAATGATGCAGTCTTCTCAAGCGTCCTCATGTCAAATACGGCTGTCTCATATGCATATACTACTGCCATACGTGTACCTTGAGGCGATATTGCAATGGCAAACGGAGCACCCGAAAGCGTCAATGTATCAAGAGGCTTAAAATTTTCTGATAAATCATATACGCCAAGCGCCTGCGACAGTGCCATCTGTGCCTCTGCTGTCACAGGACCATGAAGCAGGTTTTTCCCGTCCGGTATTGCCTGCAAAGCGTAATTGACTGATGCAGAAATGTCTCCTTCCAAAAGCGCATTTGCAGAATATTCCGAGAGTGCAAGCGCTTCCTGACGCTGCTCTAACTGTTTTAATCCAATGAATGTCAAACCTACTCCTGCAAGAAACATCACAGTCAATGCTGCTGTCACGGTAATTTTTCGTCTTCTATGGCGTACTGACCTCATATCGTTTTCATGCAGATGCAAAAATGCCTGAAGCATCTCCTCTGCTGTCTGATAGCGCTCGTCCGGCTGTGGATTCATAGCCTTTTGTAAAATCAAAGAAACTGCTTCACTGCATATCTGATTATTCAATGGTTTTACGTCTCTCGCGTCTCTCTCAGGACGTACGCCAGAAAGCAAATGATACAGTGTAGCTCCAAGACTATAAATATCAGAACGCACATCCAATAAAATTCCTTTTTGAACATTTGTCGTGAGCTTCACATCCGACTGAATTTTTCCGTCCATTCTGTCAACAGCAGTTTCTTCATCGACTGCTGTTTCCTCATCTACTGCTGTCCTTTCATCAACTGCTGTCTCCTCGTCTATTGCTGTCCTTTCATCATCAGCAGCTTTTTCCTCCTTCTGCTGATGATTCTCACAAAACATATTGGCTGTTCCGGCTGCGGCTGCCCGATGGCTTCTGATATAATCTGCTCCATAATGCTCCGGTGATGCATACCCTCTGCTGAATCCAACCTTGACTGCGCCTTCTTCCCCCAATGCAAGTGCAATGTTAAAATCAATCAGACATACATCTCCATTCGGCCGGAGCATAATATTAGCAGGCTTAATATCGCCATGCAGAATGCCATAAGGAGGCTGGCTGTGCAGATATACCAATGCCTCCAAAAGCTGGCATGCCCACTTAATCACCTCCGGCTGAGACGGAAGCTCTCCTCTGCCAATCAGCTTATCCAGGCTTTCGCCTTCAATATAATCCATCACTGTGTAAACTGTTTCGTTTTCCGGCACAAAGTCATAAACCTGTGGTATATACGTGTGACTTAAGCCTTTTAACAAATCAACCTCACGGCGCAGCTTTTCTATTCCTACACTGAGCTTCCGCTTATCAGCCTTAAGTACAACAGGCTTGTTTAAGCGTATGTGTTCTCCTAAATAGACAACTCCTCCGCCTCCGGCTCCGATTTTATCTTTGATTTCATAGATTCCTGCAATTATCTGCGGCATGTCTGCTCCTTCACCTCATGATTATCTTCTTGGTTCCCCATACTCCTGCTCCAAACGCTCTCTGAGACGTTTTCCTGTAAGCCTGAATATTATGATGCTTATGACAGCCAGCACGCATGCTGCTGCCATAAGCATCATTCCAGTAAAAAAAATAATTTCGCTTGAGCATAAACCTGTCATAATAACACTGCCTTTCTCTTCTGTCCGTAGTATTTTTCTGCCGTAATCTCTTTCAAGCTGTCTATTTTATCTGATTTATTATATAACTCCTTTGCTCTTTTGTCAACTCTATAGAGTATAATGATATACTCTATAGAGTATTTTAATTGGTTTTCTGTTTTCGTCTATTCTTTACTTGATAATTCTATCGAATATATTATAATATGCTATAGAAGTTCTAAACGTTGCAAATGTATCATAATAGGAGATGTATCATGTCTGACTTCACATTTTTTGTCATACTGTTAAGCACCAGTGCCATATTCGGCACTACAATAGGCGCCTATTACTGCACTATTGAATACCGTATACGGGCAAATCTGCCTCTGGTGACCTCCGGCTGCATCTGTCCTTCCTGTGGTCACAGGCTTGCACTGTATCATCAGATACCCATACTCAGTTTTTTCCTATTAAAGGGAAAGTGCCATTATTGCCATGCCCCTATTCCCTTCCGTTACCCTTTGACAGAAGCTGCCTTTCTGACCTACTATACACTTACCTTCTGCATGTTATATCGTTTTCCTCTTATCTTTATATCATTATGGTATTTATTTGTTATGATATGGATATTAAAAAATGTGCATACAAAAAACAGCCGGAACTATAACCGGCTGTTAAAGGGTCTGCTGATTATCACTGCGTATCACGCTGTTATCGGACTCTTGTACATCATTTTGTATCTGGCAGTCTATGGCTCTTTCTTTCTAAACTGCCTGCCCTGATGTACATAAAGCAAAACAGAAGACGCATTGTCTCTTTCGCCACGTACCCGTACTGTTTTTATGATTTTCTTATTGATAGCTGCGAGCCTTCTATCCGAGCACAGCTTGGAACCCCTTTCCACAATATCCTCAAAACGAAGCAACTTAAACACTCCATCAGTCCCCAACAGAAACATCTCACCAGACTGCATGACACCCTTTCTCTTATTAAGCCAAAGCTTACGTGACTTCCCCATATAATTCGCAAGATAGGACTTTATCTGTCCCTCTTTATTTTTTTGTACAACTTCATCCGGCGTGAGCTGATCCATGCTGTCTTTGACAGAATATATTCTGCTGTCTCCCACATGAAAAATAAAATATTCTCCGCCAAGAAAAAGCATTAATGACATCGTGCAGCCAATAGCAATATCATTTTTGTCCTGATACTCACATACCAACTCATTCAGCTCATAAATAGTACACTCAAGATCAGCCAGAATCTCTTCACTGGCAAGCCGGTCACAATGCCCTTCCATATCCCTAAACCATTTTTTGATTCCGCTGGTGACAAGCTCCGCTGCAAACTCACTCATCTCAAAGCTTCCAATGCCGTCACATACGCAGGCCGCTGCAAATATCTTTTTCCCGCTATTTCTTATAAGACATACCGCTCTGTCCTGATTTTTCCTTCTGAAATTCCCTTTATCGCTGATGCAGCTTGAAAACAGCCTATATGACATTCCTAGCAAACCTGGTATGTAATTCCATATTTTTTTGTAAATGTAATATGGTCGCCTGAGTGAATCTGATACCTGCGGTTAGGTAAAAGCTCCTCATTATTTAAATACGTATGATTTTTTGAATCCAGGTCTATCACAAAGAATGCTTCTTCCGTTTTCTCAAAGCGTGCATGCCTGCGCCCTATGAACGTAAGCGACATATCAAAGTTGAAATCGGCACTCATCTTTCCTGTCTTATCATATCTTCCCACAATAACATAACCCTTGCTCATATCAAGTTCCATAAGCCCCGGAACCTTGTCCACAGAACTGCTTTCCAGCCGCATACGCAATGTATCGATATTCTCTGCTACATCTTCATCAGCAATTTCCGTATTATACTCTTGCTCCGGTGTTTGATATTTCTTTTGTACAGGTATCTGTCCTGTCTTGTATACATTGCTGTCAAATGCCTCGCCCTGTCCATTATCATCAACATGCTCCTTTTTGTCTCCTTCTTTGTCTAACAGCTTTCCAAAGAGTCCCTTTGATTTCCTGCCCTTCTCTAATTTGCTTTCCTTTTTATTCTCTTTTCTATTTTCTTTGTCATTTTTCTTTTTTGCTCCACTCTCATAATCAAAAAGCTTTGACCCAATTGTACCTGCAAGATTATTATCGTCATACTTCGGACCGACAACAGGCAGTGTTTCTTTTGGTATTTCAGGTGATACTTTTCTTTCCTTCACAGACTGTTCCGAATCCACATCGAAAGGCTTTGATTGTTCTGCCGTCTCAATGCCATTATTTTTCAGCATATCCAAAAGAGCGCCCAAAGATGCCTCCCTTCCAATTACACAACGCACAAGTGAAGCCATATACGCCGGATCGTCCTCGATGTCTACTGACGCAATCAATTCACTGAAGAACTTCAAAATATCCTCATCCGAATTCATTGTATTACTGGCAAATTCATTCATGGGCAGATATATATATTTCACTTTATAATCATTCTGATCTACCATAATATAACTTCGGTCCAAATAGATATTCCGATAATCAAGAAACCAATCCGCACATTTCATATATGGCTCAACCATATGGTACAACAGCCTGTTCATTTCTCTTTTCCTCATTTTCTGAGGCATATATGCAAGTCTGATTCCCCCTTGAATCTCATATCTAAGCTGCAGCATATTATCTATATTTACTAATCTTATCGGCAGAAGAAATGAAGGGCAATCATACCGGATGACTCTGATTGCTGTCTGATCCAGGCTTTCAGGCCTATCCACTGTAACAGATGCATAATTCTTATTTGCTACAACAATTTCATTAAACATTTGTTTTCTCCTTTTTTACTTTTAACGATCATACAGCCATCAGATTCCCTTATAGCTGTGAACCGTCTATACTGACTCGTTCTATTCTGCAATCAATATAAAAATGTCATAATTTCACAATAACCCATTTTTTTCACAATAGCGCTTCCTTCAAAGAACGGCATCGCCTGCTCAAATTCAGGATTTATCGCAAATTCATTCTTTTTGCTGATATACCCCCATTTCCCGGCATATTTTACGGGTGCAACCTCGCAGGACATGGAATATGCATCTTCATATTGGCAGGGAATAACCTGTTCCTTTATGCCGTCTGTAAATCCCCATTTTCCTGTCTTATCTGTAACTGCAATCCAGCCTCCTTCCGCACCTTTTGCATTCTCATAGCGGAAGTCGTTTAATGCTTCGCCTTTTTCATTGATAATAAAATATCCCGTTTGATCTCTCACTACAGCCCGGCCTGACGCAAATGCCTCCGCATGACTGTTTAAAACAACCTCATCATAAAGAAAATCTGTAATCATTGTGCCGTTTCCATCGGCAATTCCCCATTTCCCATGCTTCTTTACAAAACACAGACCATTTTCACTGATTATGGCATCCTCATAAACAGCACCTGTTATCTCTGTAAAAGTATTGGAATAAATACCAAACTGTCCGTTTTTCTCAGCTGTAATGCGCGTACCGGCATGTCCGGTTACCTTGTCCAGCCCCAGTTTGTCTACAGCATACCAGTCTCCGCTGCCGTCTATCAGTGTATAAATTCCGTCCAGCTTCACAACAGCATACTTCTCAGAAAACGCAAGTGCCTCCTCATAGCCTGCTTCCAGCACAAGTCTTGCTTTCGTGTCTGCATACCCCCATTTTGTTCCATCAAAAAAGGGAATATATCCATTTGACTGCGGCTGTTTCATCTCTTCAATGTTAGACTCTGCTGTTTTGATGCCATACCTTAACTGCTCATATAAAGCTTCCATACCTGCATCCTGATACACACGCATTCCTGCCTTCAATATCTTTAATGCATTTTTGGCATCACCTGCGTCCGCGTATACCTTGGCAAGCTCCATATATTCTCCTGCTTCTGCCTTTTTATTTTCAATCCGTTCTTCAAGTAAATCGTAATATTCCTCCAGCTTTCCTGCTTGCTTATAGGCAGCAATTATCATCTTTTCAATCTCCGGATTTTTCTCTGTCTGATATGCATCTGCTGCCTCCTGATATTTGGGAATTGCCCGCATATAAAGCTCATCCTCCAAAAATCCTTCTGCCTGGTTCAAAATAATATTTTGATTTCTGTGCGGATCATTCATCACCGAAACAACTGCTGCGGAAAACCAGCCTGCCCCAGTCAGCAGGATAGTCAAAAATATCAGTAACCTTTTCTTTTTCTTTACCATCATGAGCCTCCGTTCCCAAATCCTCTGTTTATCCCATTAAATATCTAATAATCACTCCCAAATATAAAAATGGAACAAACGGTATGCATGTCTTTCGCGTCATCCTCTTTGATACAAGCATCAAGCAGGAAAAAGCCGCGCTTAGAATACAGCCGTAGAGCACTGCTCCTACTACATATTCGCTTGTCATATAGATACCCATAATAACCGACAGCTTCACGTCTCCTGCGCCCATGCTTCCTCTGCTTATCAAATAACAAAATCCAAAGCTGAACATGCAGAACAGGAATCCAAGGATGACACCGAACATATGGCGCAGCATTGCGTTCATGTCATATGCGCCATATAATCCAATGCACAAAATCCAAAGCATCAGCCATATCAGCAGGAGACGGTTCGGCACCACCTTCTCCCAATAATCAATCATACAGAGGATTGACATTCCATACAACATCAGCACAAGCATAGCAAACAGAAATACTGCACCGCTGTTTTTGCAAATGCTGAGCCAAATCCGAAGGATTGCCGTTTCCGATAATGCCAGCATGCAATACTCCTGTATCGAATGAAACGGTCTTCGATATCCGCTGAGCAAAACTCCTGCTGCATATACCACAGGAAGAAAAAGCATGCTGATGATTAATATAATTATTAAAAATAACTCATTCATATCAATAGCTGCCTCCATCCCCATCAAGCCATGCAGGAACAATTGCTCTTTGCACAATATGAATAGAAGGATCCTTAAATAAAAGCCGGAAAAAATATACATCTAAATCATATTCGACCACAATATCAATCATTTTAAACTCCGAATCCATAAAAATTTTACTCTGCCCAAAATCCATACCCTTCATCCCATTACGCACGCCAAAGGCTTTCAGATACGCATCTGCACTTTTTCCTTCCCTGGTTAAAAAAGATGTATCCAGATAATTTTCGGTGAGTGCTTCTGATATTGCTGCAATCAAAATTGTTTTACCAGCCTCCTCAGCTTTTCCGATACCAAGATAGACAACATTCCGAATCAACGTCTGCGGACTGCTCACAAGCTCTCTTCCACTTCCTGTCACTCCTGTAAAATCCTCCGTTGAAAACGTTCCTCCTTCAAGGTTCGAGCGCGCAGTCTCAATATCCTCCAAAAATGCAGTAAGCTCTGCCGTCCCTGCTTCAATATCCTTGCCGAGCTTACCGTCAGCAGCTCTTACACCCAATGCCTGATAAAAATATGTATAGGCAGACAGCTCGTTTGCTGTTTCATACAGCGCCACTTGTATCTTACTGTGCACTATAAAAATATTAATAAAAGATATAATCCCCAATATGACTAATATAAATGGTACAAGACACAGGACTGCCTCTACAGTCATCATTCCTTTTTCCTTATTATTATCTTCCTTTTTGCTGATACTGCTGTTCATAGTTAGTACCCTCTAATCATCGTGTAGCTGATATACCCATCATCATATGACTGTATCTGTTTCTGTGTATCGTTTCCGTTCAGGAATAAGTCAAGCATATATTCCGGCACTACCACCATTTCCAGCTTTGCCTTACAAGTCGTTTTTACTGCCGTAAAGGTATCTGACATATGAAATGCAAGGGGCGCACTTAAAACATCTTCTTTATTTTGGCTTTGATTTACATTCAGCGTAATCAAATCCGAGGTTCTGCTTACAATCGTGCCGGAATCCTTGCACACAAAAAGCAGCACACGCAGATAATCCTCATATGACATTTTCAGCTTCTTTCTCTTCGTATCAGAACTCCCGCCAGAACTCTTTGATATAGGTCCTAATATATCTCCTAACGCATCTACGCATTGCAGCTCATCGAACTCCGATTTGAAGAGCAGTACATCCTCTCTGTTTTTTAACATTTTCCAGTCCTCAACTGTTTCTAATGCTGCTACCGCACTACGCAGAGCCGCACTGACTGCCACCTTCACCAAAGGTGCAGCGAATGCTCCTATTCCTGTCGCAGACACCGCGCTCGCGGCAGCCTGCGCTATAGCTTTTATGGCATCATTAACTTCCTTGATTTTATAGGTCGAAATAAAATTTAACGTCATCCGCACACCGCAAATTGTATTTCTTGCCGCTGCCAGATTTTTCTGCGACTCTGCATGTCCTCCATAAATGTATTCGAGCTCCGCGCCATAAAGATAATTAATATCTTTGGACATTGGCACTTTATTCAGACTATTCTCCACTATTTTTTCGGTCTCTGTGCTGCCATCTCCACCTTCTGATTTCTCCTTTATCCCCGTCACTCTGCTTGAAAACATTCCAAAATCATACTCTGTCATAAGGAATTTGTCATAAATAGCTGCACCAGCCTGACCTGCATTTTTAAAAGAAAAACCATTTTTAAAATAATCAAAAAAGCTCGGCACTTCTCCTGTTGATTTACAATCCTTTAGCTCATTCACTACGTCTGCCGGAATATCTCTTGCCTCTGTATCCTCTTCTTCCTCACTAATCTGTTTTACCGCATCATCAGTCTTATTATTTGCAGCTTCTTTTGTCTCGTCCGCATCCTTTTTCTTTTTTCCGGCTTCCGTATTACTGTCATACAATTGCTGCAGCTTTGTATAGAGTGAATCCGGTCCCTCCGGTATCTTCCACCACTCAGCCTTATTTACATCAGCTGCACTATCAACCCAATAGACATTTCCCTCTATTTCTCCACTGATAATATCATTTGCAAGCACGTTCAGTGCCTTGTATCCGTCAATTCCATTATACACTAAACCATGAAAATATATTTTATTCCTATTATTATTGCCCTTGTTATCCTTTAATTCCTCATTTAAGCATACCTCAATAAACATTTGGCTGAAATCGGCAATTGTCCGCATCTCTTTAACATCCTCTTCCATTCCTTTGCGAACATCTTCTGAGCACTTTTCCAGCTTTTTATCCAATACTTCAAGTTCTTCTTTAATCTCTGTAATATAATTCTCAATCTTGACTGCGGACTTTTTCAATTCGTCTATCATTCGCGGAATATCTCTAAATAAGTCCCTGTCCAGCAAGTCAACTGCGGCTTTTGACTTCGGGTCTATCTTTTTTCTCATTTCTGACCTGTAAGTTTCCACATCAACATACTGTTCCGCCAGTTCCTTTATCTCTTCACTAACTTCCTCATCCGCCGCTTCAAGTTGTTCCTTTTCCCTCTTTGCCTCAAGAATTTTATCCTTATTATCTAAAAATTTTTTATACTTTACATAATCATTGCTGGAATAGATTTCCGTAAGCACACCGCCATATGCACCAACTGCCGTTTTTAAATCTTCCAAATATTTTTCATAGTCTTTTAGGGAAAGCAGCAGCGAATGATATGTATCAATCTCCTTTAACAGCTTTTCACTGCTTTCCCCTATATCATTAAAGGCATCTATTGCCTCATTATCCTCCTCCATTTTGTTAAACTGCTCTATCATATCAAAAACACCATCATCCACATCTCCCATTTCATTTATAACCTGTCCGACAATGCGGAACTCCATATAATCAGCTACCTGTGTCATAAAAACATTTTCATTAGTAAGTGAAGAAGCTTCTATCTTTTCATATTGAAATAAAACATCTGCATCACTAAAAAACATGGAACCTGAGAGTTCACTTCTATCTCCGTTCGGCTTGAAAGAGTATCCGATATAATCTGCATAGTCATCTATCGCTTTTAATCCGGCTTCATTTTGTGTAACAGAAAAAAGCCCATAAAGCTCCTTTAGCAGATTATCATATTCGCTCAGTATCACATCGCCATAGGAATCAGATGCATATGCTGTCTGTACCGCAAAAAGCTTCAGCCTTGCTACATCCACCATAATTCCTGTTATCACCACAACCGGCACCATAATCAGTACTACAAAAACCGTAATAATGCCATGCCTGTTTTTTCCAAAATTTCTAAACATATTTATCTAAATCCTTTTTTGGCAAAAATATTCCTTCTTACTTAATTAAATAATTTGCTGTGCATTTTATCATAAACTTCCCCTATCTTAGAGGCAATTTTTCCTGCTGCCTCGCCGACCTTTGTATCCTCCAGTATATCAATCGCATAATCTGCATTTCTTATCAGCTCGTCATGATCCACCACCGCAACCCTTGCCGCTGCCGACAGATGTACATCACCGTCAATTCCAATAATAGAAAGGTCTATCGGAAACTTTATGTCCTGTTCGGCTGTTACCCGTATTTCTTTGAACAATATATAATTAGAATAATCTATCTTTAAGTTAATATCATCTTTATATAAAAGATTGTTTGCTATCGAATAGAAATATTTCTCAAACTCCTGCCAGCTTAACTTTTTATCCGTAATCGTAAACTTATTATATGGATTCAGCGGACCTGTTACCTGATAGCTGTTTCCCTGTGCTGCAACACTGCCCTCCCCGGCTGTATATGTGACCGTCTCATTCTGTGATACATAGTTGTCGGTCAGCGTATTTTTGAAATATACAACCGAGGTTTCCAGTGCCGACTGCAGAATGGCTTTTTGGAAGATAAAGATGGAGGTATACAGAAGAAATATGACACACAAAATCGCAATCGGTAACATAATAGTGGCTTCGACTACTACGTCACCTCGTTCGTTTTTATTCTTATCCTTCATCGCTAAACCTCCATCGCTAAATTAAAATTTAAATTTATTTCTAAGTTGGAGTGAAATTAAATATTGTGTCCATCATATTGCCAAGCCACTCTGACAGTCGTTCCCAAAATACACCTATAATCAATACAACTATCAAAACCAATATAATTGTCGCCACCACATTCGAAACACCATACTCCTCTGCAAAGAAATTTTCTATATTTTCCTTGCATTTCCACATACGGGTCTTCATGCTGACTGCCATATTATCCAATACGTTCATTTCCTGCACTCTCCTTTGCATTATTTTATATTAAACCTATATGCCCAAATTGAAGCCTGACATAACAGGAATAATAATCACTACAAGTACTCCGACAAACATAATCATGGTCGGAATAAACAGCTTTGTCTGCACCTTATCTGCCATGCGCCTCGCCGAGTGCTTCTTTTCCAGCCAGCACTCATCATTCAGGTTTTTCAAATCATCTGCCAGATTTTCATTACCGGAGCTAAAGCTTTTTGAAACGATTGTTACAAGCTTGTCAATATACTTATTGCTGCATCTTCCCTGCATCCGTGTAAGCGCGCCCTCCAGCGATATGGACTGGCTGCTTTCCTTTACAACCGTAACAAATTCCCTGTAAATCAAACCTTCGCCGCTTACCGCTGCCTGTTCTATTGCTTTGCTGATGTTCATTCCCGACAACAGCAAAAGCGCCAGCTTTGAAATCATATTCGGAAGCTCCCTGTCTATCTCCTCTTTCCTTTTTGCCGCTTTATTTTTTAATGAATCAAGCGGAAGGTACCCGATAACCGCCATTGCTGCTGCCACAGCAATCCCTGTCATGAGCGATATACGCATTTCTTTACCTGACAGCTGCATCAGCAAAAAAGTAAAGCTGCCAAGCATTACACCCACATAAAGAAATGAAACCACAGATGAAAAAATATAATAAGAATAAAGCATGGAATTTTTCTTTCCGTTTGTCTCCTGTCCACGCTCAAGCTCCATATATCCTGACTGCTCGCAGCTCAGAATCAGACCTCTGAGCATGTCGCTGTCCACATCAAGGCCAACCGCCATACAGAATCGGTATCCCACCAAAGGAAGTAAATCTGTTATGCCGATTCCTTTTCCTGACAAATAAAACTCTTCCTTTTCGGCATAAGACGCAATCTGTTTCTCGTCTGCCTTTTTCTTCTTTTCCAGCTTTTTTTTGCTGTAAGTATGATATTTTTCGTTGTGCCGTATGTAATCACTGCACTTTTCCTGCAGCTCAATTTTTGCAAACCTGTTCTGCCATGCTTTTGCTATGACAATCTCCACAATCGTTTCCTGACTGCTTCCGGCAATACAAATCAGAAAATATACTGACAATACTGTCAGCAGCGCTGCTGCCACGATTACTGCCATATTCTCTCCCCCTATACCTCAATATCTACTGCCTTCGTTGCAAGCACATAGGATATTCCAAGCGCCGCGACACCGACTGTAGCCGCCGCTCGTCCGGGCATGGTTGTAAACAGCGCATCCAGAAAACCGCTCCCCATCGCAGACATTGCAAGCACTATGATAACCGGCATTACAAGCATGGTATATGCCTCCGATTTTGCTGATGAGATCACTGTCTCAACTTCCTGCGTAATCTCAAGCTTGTCCCTGATGATATCATGCGTCTGCCTGATGATATAACTGAAGTCACTGCTTTTTCTGTCTATTGTCTCATAAATGGTCGCAAAACTCTTGATGTCGTCCACTTCACTTCTCTCGCCAAGTTCTTTGAAACCGTCCTTCATCGGAATCCCTGCCTGCTCATAATCACTGACGATCATTGCAATTTCCCTGACAATGTCAGCCTTTTCGTTAAACATCATTTTCAACTCACGCAGCGAGTCCTTAATCGCATTTTCCATAGAGCGGCCGCTTCCTCCACTGATGGAAATCGTAATAATTTCAAGAAAATCCTTAAACTGAACGCGTAGTCTGTTCTGACGCTTCTTTACTACTGATTTTGCATAAAATTTTTCCTGAAAAACAGCGATAACTGCTCCGCCTGCTACAGAGACAAGAAGATTATGGTAATAAATAAAAAGTATGACGCTGATAACCGCCATAAATATCAGATATGCAAGTAAATGCTGCAATTTTGTCATATTACATTCGTAATACTTAATTCTTACCTTCTCCATTCTTCTCTCCCTTTGTATTCTGTTCTAAAAAATCATATATGCCGGAAAGCACAAATTTGTCCTGATGTAAAATAGGATTTGCAGTCCGTTTCAATCTTCCCGAGACCTTGTGAAGCGTTGTCTGCTCATCCTCTTCAAACTTATAAATCGGATTTAAAGTCACTCTGCCATCACTATACTCTACAACCTCGCAAATCTCCATAACTTTTCTCGAAAAGTCCCTGAGTCTCGAAAGATGCACAATATAATCAACCGCCGAGGCAATCTGCATACGTATCGCTTCCAGCGGCAGGTCCGCGCTTCCAGTTAGAACCATTGTCTCCAAACGGCTTATCATACCCTCCGGTGAATTAGCATGACCTGTCGAGAGACTTCCGTCATGTCCGGTATTCATTGCCTGAAGCATGTCAAGCGCCTCCTCCCCCCGCACTTCTCCTACAACAATTCTGTCAGGACGCATTCTAAGAGATGCCTTAATCAAATCACGTATTGTAATTTCATTTGCTTCTTTGGAATTTGCTTTTTTTGTCTCCATTCTTACTAAATTGGGAATGTTTTTAATCTGAAGCTCCGCAGAGTCCTCTATCGTTATCACACGTTCCCACGGCTGTATATAATTTGACAATGCGTTTAAAAAAGTTGTTTTACCGCTTCCTGTTCCTCCGCATACAAATACATTATGCCTTGACCGGACAACCTTTTCCAAAAACTCTGCCGCCTCTGTCGTAATTGAGCCATACTGTAACAGTTTCTCAATGGTCATGGGATTCTTGGAAAATCTTCTTATCGTTACCGTCGCACCATTTAAAGCTACCGGCGGAAATACAACATGCACACGCGAGCCATCGTCCAGTCTGGCATCTACGATTGGATTACTGGCATCTACTGTCCTGTCCATAGCGCTTACAAACTTCTGTACAATTCTTATCAACTCGTCATTGTCCTGAAAGTGCTCATCCAACCGCATCAGTTTGCCTGCCTTTTCAACAAATATCGTATCATAGCCGTTTATCATAACCTCGGTAATATCAGAATCTGTGATAATTTTTCCTAAAATTCCAAGTCCCTCTACAGACTCATTAATCGTATATCTGAGCATGCTCTTTTCCTTAAAGCTCAAACCCTGATAATACCTGTATACCTCGATATCATTCGCATGTGCCCACTGTTCACGCTCAGTAAGCTTGTCATTAATCAGCTTTTCAAATTCCTCTGCATTATATTCCCTGATTCTGCTTGCTTCCTGAACAGCTTGTTTTAAGACTGCTACCTCCTGCATAAATAAATTCTTTTCCATTTTTGTAACTGTACCTTTCCTTTGATCTTCTTATTGCAAAAGGTCATTTATATAAATGCCATTTTCCTGTCCAATGGAATTCAAAAGGTCATTATTTAAAATACTTCCATAACTGTGGACAACACCAATTACCGGAAGCTGAAGCTCATAATTCTTTTTATTTGATTCCGCAAAATTTTTGACCAGAACCATGCGTTCTCTATGCTCAGTAGTCCAAATCTGTTCGTCAAAATTTTTCATTTTCGCATCTGCATTTTCACTGTTTCTTTGAACTACGACAATTTTGTCAGAAGTCTCCAATACTGCTTTCGTCAATTTATCAAGACAACTCCCTGTATCAATCACCATAAAGTCGCACACGCCGCACTGCTTAATTTTACTGATAACCGTTTCCATTTCCTCCGAGTTTACATCATCATAATCTACAAGCCTGCGAAAACCTTCAAGATATAGAAATCCCATCTCATTTTCTTTTAAGATTCCTTTCAGAGTCAGTTGAAAATTGCCGGTTCCATTCAAGGTCTCTACCAATCGGGTGATTCCCTCATCCTGCACTTTAAAGCAGGAAGATGAACTACTAATCTGCTCTGTTGATAAAAACAGCACTTTTTTATTTACCTCATGAAGTTTCCTCGCAATTGCTAATGCAATTGTTGTCTTCCCACTCCCACCAATTGGCGAGTAAACTGATATGACTTTTGTACTTTCCTCCCTGAAAAACTCCAAATCATCTTCCCCAACGTACTCTGCATAGTTTTTTAATATTTCCTTATAAATATTACTGATACGCTGATACTTTTGAATTGCTGCTACTGATGGATATATCTTTCTGTTTTTTGTTTCTTCGCTGCAAAGGCATATTGGCATTGACCCTGTTGAAAAGTTTATTGGATTTTCTGATATGTCAGGCTGAAAAAGAACAATTTGGAACGAATTTTGCTCCATAGCCTGCTCAAAAGTCTCTTTTCTTGAAAAAATGGAAACGGAAAGCTCATCATACTGCTGCAAAACACCTGACAAACGCTCCAAATAATTTCTATCTTTATCCAATATGGCTATTTTTATATTCATGTTCAGCCTCCAATAGATGTCTTACATCTTTTTCCAGAAATTTAATAAATTTATTATATATTTATCATTTTCTTTTGTCAACTCTATAGAGTATATTTTAATACTCTATAGAGTATATTTAATTATGATATATGTTGCTATACTTACTTATAGGTAGTATTTAATCATGTTTGGAGTGAATTTATGAAATCAGATAGGGAATACAATTTAATGGTAGGCCTAAGAATTCGTGAAGTTAGAGAATCTTTTCATCTTACAAGAGAAAAATTTAGTGAAAAATGTGATATATCTCCAAGTTTCCTTGCCGATATAGAGAGAGGAAATAAAAGCCTTACGGCAAAAACAATTTATAAAATTTGTGATGCCTGCAATATCTCGGCTGATTATATTATTTCAGGGCATAAATCGGGCTTTGATAAAGATTTGGCTATAGAAATGCTTGATCACTATTCTGATGAACAGCTAGAACATATAACAAATATCCTATATGAAATACGCCAGCTTTCACGATAAAGGCTGGCGTATTTTACAAAATTCTGCACTGGTGTTTACAATAAATGCCGGAACAAGCCGGAGAAAATCTTCAGCATTTCCGAACTAATCTGTCTGAAAAAGGGCATTTCCTTTTCCCTAAAATTTATCCCGGGACTTTCTGTCCCATCCGGCATCACATGTCTGCTCATGTCCATCTTCGCGGCGGCATCTTTGCGCAGCATGTCATTCAGTTGGGGGCAATCAATCACCAGCATTAATTCCGTATCAAGATACGTGCTTCTGATATCCAGATTATAAGAACCGATGACGCTGATGCGGTCATCTGCCAAGACGGTTTTTGTATGCAGCGATTGTCCTGCCATCAGTTCAAAAACCTCACTCCCTGTCCGGAGGATATTATCCTTTTCATTCAGATAATCCGTGCAGCCAAAGGGATTTGCTCCGCTTTCGACCGCATTGACAATGATCTGTATCTGCCTGCCTTCATCACACAATCCGGTCAATGCGTCATACATTGCATCATCGCATATAATATAGGGAGTTTCTATGATTATCTGTTTTCCCTGCCGCATAACCAGGCAAAGCTGTTCCCACAGCTTTGGCTTTTTATTTTCCGGCTCTATCGGATTGGTAAGAAGATGCACGCTCTCTGCCTCTATTGTTTCTGTCTGCCAGTCAATCGGCAAAGAGGTCTCCGGATACTGCTTCAGAAGCTCCTCATAATGTTCTTCGAGCCTTTTCAGCTCTTTTCCATATTTTTCACTGCAGAAGGCAAGCTGTTTGCAGCAGGGCAGCCCCCATATCTGTGTGAAATAATCCTTTACCTGGCTGACTGAGCCGCTGCCTTTCCCCGAGCAGACCAGCACATCTCTGTCCACATTGTACTTCTCCTGGTATTCCCCCAAAAAAAGGTCATTCGTATTCCTTCCGCCCAGAATGTAAAACGCATCATCAACAATCAAATATTTGTCATGCAGACGATAGTTCAGCTTCCACGGGGTCAAAAGATTTATCGGATTGTAAAACCGTACCTGTATATTGGGGTGAGACGCAAATGCCTGAAAAATCCTGTTGCATTGTAAATAAAAGGTTCCTGAAATACCATCGATGATAACACGGACATTTACTCCGCGCTGTGCGGCATTCAGCAGTGCTGCCATCATATCCTGTCCGCTGTTGTCGGCGCGGAAATCAAATGTTGACAGCACAATTTCTTCCTCTGCCGCTTCAATCATCCGCAAGCGCCAGATGAGCGCCTCCCTGTTGTCATCAACACATAAAATTCGTTCCTGCGTATCTGCGTTCGTTTCACCGGAAAGAGAGGTTTTCAAGTCTGCTTCTTTGTGAAAAAGAGGCGGAACGATACCGCTGATGACAACGTAGAGTAAAAACAGAACTACGAAAATTCCTGCCCCTTTTAAAATTCTGCCTTTGCTGTTTAACCCGTTTTCTTTTATATCCGGTTCCCCCCTGTCCGCTGCTCCTTCATCAGTTCCATTTGGAATCCCTTCTGCCAAAAGCTTCCATGATACTGTCGATTCCCATCAATACCAGATAAACTGCCACTACATATCCGATAGCCCTCATCGTCATAAAAGTAAGGAAAGGACGGAAAACCATCAAAAAACCTAAAACAACTCCTATTACATTCATAATCAGCATAAAGTAATAGAAAACTTTTCCTCCTCTCATACCATTGGGATTCATATGAGAAAGCCGTGAGATGCAGTGGGCAATAAACCACACCGGAAACAGCAGCGATATAATCCATTTTCCCGCATTAGGATAAATCAGGAGCATGATTCCGCACATCACGCTTAAGATACCGGAAATCAGCGATATGGTAGGACCAAAGCCCGTGTATTTTTCTACCCTTACGTAGGTTACAATATCAACGATTCCCGTGACAACAGCAATCATGCCATAAATCACAACAATGCCGGTCAGCATGCCTCCCGGACGGATAAAGGTAAAAATTCCAAGCAGTACCAGAAGGATTCCCATGACAAGCTCCATCCAGTCAAATTTGAAGTTTCTCTTCATTTCTATGCACCTTCCTTTCCATTCAGAATTTCCATAAATTCCATACCGGTAATGGTTTCCTGTTCATAAAGGAACTTTGCCAGCTCATCTAACTTTCCGCGGTTTTCTTCCAATATCTGTTTTGCCTTTTGATGCTGCACTCTTACAATTTCCACCACTTTTTTATCAATCTCTTTTTGGGTCTCGGCGGAGCAGGTCAGCGTCGTATCACCGCCAAGATATTGATTATTCACATTTTCCATTGCCACCATATCAAATTCGTCGCTCATGCCATAACGGGTAATCATGGCACGTGCTAATTTGGTCGCCTGCTCAATGTCATTGGAGGCGCCTGTTGTGATTTCTCCGAATACAATTTCTTCTGCTGCCCGTCCTCCGGTATAGGTTGCAATCTTATTTTCAAGCTCCTTTTTCGTCATCAGCACTTTATCGCCCTGCTCTACCTGCATGGTATATCCCAGCGCGCCGGAGGTACGGGGAATAATCGTAATCTTCTGTACAGGAGCAGAATCCGTCTGCATCGCTGCCACAAGCGCATGTCCTATCTCATGATATGCCACCACTTTCTTTTCACTGTCAGAAAGAATCGCATTTTTCTTCTGATATCCTGCAAGAACGACTTCAATGCTTTCTTCCAAATCTGCCTGTCTCACGAAGCTGCGTTCATTTCTGACTGCCCGCAGCGCCGCCTCATTCACGATATTGGCAAGCTCTGCGCCGGAGGTGCCGGAAGCCATACGGGCAATCGTATGGAAATCCACATCATCTGCTACTTTAATCTTCTTTGCATGAACCTTCAATATCGCCTCGCGTCCGGCAAGGTCCGGAAGCTCCACCGGTACACGGCGGTCAAACCGTCCCGGTCTTGTCAGGGCAGGGTCTAAGGACTCCGGCCGGTTGGTGGCTGCCAGAATGATAACGCCATTGTTGCCTTCAAAGCCGTCCATCTCCGTAAGGAGCTGGTTCAACGTCTGCTCCCGCTCATCATTGCCGCCGATTTGCCCGTCACGCTTTTTACCAATGGCATCAATCTCATCAATAAAGACAATGCATGGCGCTTTTTCCTTAGCCTGCCGGAACAGGTCGCGGACCTTGGAAGCTCCCATGCCTACAAACATTTCCACAAACTCAGAACCGGACATCGAAAAGAACGGTACGCCTGCCTCACCTGCCACTGCCTTTGCCAGCATGGTTTTTCCGGTTCCGGGAGGTCCCACTAAAAGCACTCCCTTCGGCATGGATGCGCCGACCTCGGAATATTTATTCGGGTTGTGCAGGTAATCTACAATTTCAGCAAGGTTTTCTTTCGCCTCATCCTCACCTGCCACATCATCAAAGTAAATCCCCTCTGTCGACTGGACGTAGACCTTCGCATTGCTCTTTCCCATACCGAAAGCCATGGCATTTGGTCCGTCGAGATTCTGCATCAGCTTTTTGTTCATATACTGCCCGATTCCGACAAAAATCAGCATCGGGAGGATTACTGTCAGAAATATACTCAGTAACGGCGACATGGTTTTTTCGATATTTTTTGCGAATTTCGCACCCGAATCATAAAGCCGCTGTGTCAGTGTCGGGTCCTCCATGGCGCCGGTCTTGTAAACTGCCGTATTCTCCTTGTCCGTAAAGACAATTTGGGAATTTTCCACCTGCACACTGCCGATATTCTTGTCTTCAATCATTTCCATAAAAGTGCCGTAATCCACTTCTTCCACCTGTCCCTGCAGAAGCAGCGGCGTTACAATAATATTGAACAAAAAGATTACCAGCATTGCAATTCCATAATAATAAAGCAACGATTTTTTTGGTGATTTGACTTCTTTCATCGTACCCTCCATTCCGCCGCCTTTTCCCTGCGGCATAAATCGTAATCAGACTTTTGTACCTTCACTCTGTCATGCAGATATTGGCGGAAATCTATTTTTCCTGCTGCTCCATCTGTGCATCAATAGCCTCCAGAGACATTAACAATGCATGGTCAGCCGCCAGCATGGCGAAATCCAGAGCATATTCCGCCATGAGGATTTTCTCTTCCGGATAAAGTTCTTCGTTCTCATCCTCAGAAACGCACTTGTTCATTTTTTCCTTTGCCTTCCCTATCACTTGCTCTACCTCGCTAAAGGTATCGGAAAGCATGGCGAGCATCTCTGCTTTTGAAAACCTAAGATTCTTATGGAGCATCATCTCAGTTTCTTCACACTCTTTACGGATTTTTGCTATCTCACTCTTTACCTGAGCATGTTCTGCATACTCGGTTAAGTGTATCCGGCTATGAAGCTTTCCGATTTTTTCATCAAGCTGGCATAATTTCACAGTAAGAATTTCATGAGACATCTGAATTCCTCCTTCCTTTATTAGGGTCAGTATACAGGGGACAACACGCTTCAGACCATGTAATCTCGCCGATGGCGGAGGTTGAAGAGTCAGAAATAGTCCGATTTGTGCTCCTGCCAGTGTACGAAACATGAACCTTATTAAATTGCATGATACTCTTTTTTCTTTGCCCTTTCAATTGACACAATTTCTTATGTGTATAGACAAAATTACCGGAATGTAAAGATTTTTACACTCCGGCAATTCTGTTAAACACTTTTTTCAATGATAATTAATGTACTGTTCAGTATTTTAGGGCTTTTCGATATGAAACCGTTCCCCTGTCATCAGAAGATAAACCATATGGACAATTTCATTTAAATTTTCCGTATCATCACTTGTCCAGCCACGGAGAAGTCCCATGACAGCCTGACTATGATAACGCAGGATAAACTGCAACTCCGAACGGCTGTATATCTGATGCATCTTTCTGTTCTCTGCTGCCGCTTCAAAAAAGTGATAAATGTACTGCTCCAGAAGCTTTTCTATTTCATCCCTGTAATTTGTCTGTATTCCTTTTTTCACATGGGAAATGGCATTTACTGCTGTCAGGAAAAAATACCGAAGCCCTTTTTCTGCATCTCCCTGGGCTTGTATTTCCTGAAGAAATTGTTCCGTATCCTGCTCTAAAGACCACCGGACCATATCCGGAACATCTTCAAAATGATAATAAAATGCCTGCCTTGTAATCTGGCATTCCTCCACAATATTCGTTACTGTCAGCTTTTTTACATTTTTTTCAAAGAGAAGCCTTTTGGCAGCCTCCACTATGTTTTTTTTCATATCGATTGCCATAAAATTCCTCCAAACATTCATTGTCCAGTGCGATAATTCCAATTAAAAAGCAATCTATTCCATCTGCTTTACTCCTGTTCAACCATGTTTACAAAATCATCAGGCAAAATAGCTTTTGTACTTCCTTCCTGATAGTCCTTTATGTTGTGGGTAACGATATAATCTATATCTTTCCTTGATGCCACTTTTTCCACGACAGCATCCTCATAATCATGAACCGGTGATGCCAGGGCTTCCATACAGTCAGTTCCTGTTACCTCCAATATTCCGGTCAGCGAATACAGCTTTCCCATGATCTGCTTTGCTTTTTCTGTGCTATGCAGATTTTTTCTTACAAGATAGTAAATATCAGTTGCAGAGCTTGCAGTAATGTACATGTCAATAGTGTGGTTGGCAGCCATAAGAAATATTTTTTCTGCACTTTCACTCCAAGACTCTCTTGAAGTCAGTGCATCAATTACTACATTGGTATCTATCAGTATTTTCATTTATTTTGCGCCAAGCCTCTCTGCCCTTGCTTCTTCCATATCTGCTTCCTTTGGCAAAATGCCAAACAAAGATTTTGCTGTCTCTACCCTGTCCTGATGCGGATTGGTCAGCTTCGCAATTATTTTTCCGTTTTTGGTAATAAAGATATCCTCTGTTGCTGATAACAGCAGGTATTTACCAAGGTTATTCTTTAACTCTGTTGCTGTAATTGACATATCACCACTTCCTTTCTTCGTACTATTATTATACTTATTTCGTACGATTTTTTCAATGATTTTAGCTAAAATATTATGAAACTCTGATTATAATACCAGAGTTTGTTACTGTTCACAATAAAATCAATGGTTACAGCCATTTTCCATGTTACAGAAATATCTAATTTTTCCCTTAAATAATAAGAGTAAAAAATAGCAGCCTCTAAAAGAAAAAAAGAATCATCTTCTTTGGTTGAATAACTGCTTCATGCTAAATAAAATATTTTCTTCTGACAAACAACTACACCCAAGTTAAGAATATCATATCTATTTCTTTTTTAAAGAAATAATTTCCCAACTTTTTTACGCACAGAAAATTGCTTCACCCCCTTGTATTTACTGCATTTGTGACACATTTTTTCAAAGACAGGGGCTGTCTTTTCATAGAGAGGCAATTTGCCATAAAATAACATCTGAATGGAACAAAAAACACCAGCCCTAAGACCAGAGTTTCTATACTTTGCCAGCCTATATCCCTTTTTAAATTTGCTGGACCACTTAACTTCATATATCATGTATCCAGCTCCCTAAACATTTCTTTCAAGTCAGTATATCCTTTTACACTTGGGTCCCTGCTTATTCTTTTTGCCTCTTCCATCGCTTCTATGACTTCAGGCTTATACTGCGGCACTTCTACTGCAAAGGGAAGTCCTCCTCTCATAACACACTGTCTTAGAAAGATATTCATTGCACTGGACATATCCATTCCAAGCTGATTGAATAATTCTACTGCCTGTTTTTTTAAATCTTCATCTATCCTTACCTGTGTCGGTACTGTTGCCATAATATCACTCTCCAAAATTTTTGACTTTGATTATAGTATCTCTTCTTATGCTAATTATATTCGTTTTGCTTTACATTGTCAATCATTTCAGTAAGGAACCCTGATTACAAGGTAACAGTTCAGCCTTATGAATTATTTTAGCCGGGACGAAGGGCGGCAGATAAGAATGCATAAAAGACTGAACTGTAACATTACAAGACCAGAGTTCGTTACTGTCACGCCCTATCTGATTTTGAGTCAATTTTATTTGTAAGAGGCGTCAACAGCAACATTTATGCGCACAAAATGCGAAAGAGCAGGTTTACAAAATTCTCCTAAAACGTCTCTCTGCCCCTTTGACAGAGCAGATTCCACTACCAAGCTTGTTGCTCGCGTAAATTACAAAAGACCTCATAGAGATGTACTTTCCATCTCTACAAGGTCTTTCTTTTTCTCGCTTTTTACTATGTCTTCTGTATGCCTCAGAATGCCCTCTTTTGCCTTTTCAGGATAATTGAGGTTGCCTCTGAATAACCCAATTTATCTATTGAAAATACTTCACACCTGATTCAAATATCTTCATATCCTGCTCTCCGTAGATGTTCATGGCTACGGCATCGCCGCGGCGCTCTACATGTGCCATCTTACCAAGGCATCTTCCGTCAGGAGATGTAATACCCTCGATTGCCGCATACGAGCCGTTTACATTCCACTCCTCGTCCATGGAGATATTGCCGTTGAAGTCGGCATATTGTGTCGCAACCTGTCCATTTGCAAAGAGCTTATCAATCCACTCCTTCGGCGCTACGAAACGTCCCTCACCATGAGAAGCAGGTGTGACATAAGTCTTTCCAAGCTCTGCAAGCTGTAACCAGGGCGACTTGTTTGTGACAACCTTTGTGTATACCATCTTTGAAATATGGCGGTTGATAGTGTTGTAGGTCAGTGTCGGAGAATCCTCCTTCTGTCCTACGATTTCACCATAAGGCACCAGTCCGAGCTTAATGATTGCCTGGAATCCGTTACAAATACCAAGTGCCAAGCCGTCTCTCTCATTCAAAAGCTTATTCACAGCCTCCTTCATCTTGGCATTCTGGAATGCTGTCGCAAAGAACTTCGCACTTCCGTCCGGCTCATCTCCTGCTGAGAAGCCACCCGGGAACATGATAATCTGTGCCTGGGAAATTGCCTTTTCAAACTCATCAACCGAATCTCTGATATCGGAAGCTGACATATTTCGGAATACCTTTGTCACTACATTGGCTCCTGCGCGCTCAAATGCAATGGTCGAATCATACTCGCAGTTTGTACCGGGGAATACCGGTATAAATACGGTCGGTTTTGCAACCTTATTCTTGCAGACATAGATATCCTTTGTATCATAGAGCTTCGTCTCAATCGCATCGGTTCCCTTTACCGCCTTCGTCGGGAATACCTTCTCAAGCTTAGAAGTCCACGCCTTGATTGCCTCATCCATCGTTACAGCCGTATCCTGATAGGTAAAGCCTGCATTTTCAGCAAGTACAGTACCAACGGTTCTGTAAGCCACACCGCTTGCTGCAAGTGCATCAAGCTTGTCAGCGGAAACCTCGGCAAGAATGCTTCCCATGCCGTTTGCAAAAAGCGCCTCCGGCGCAAGTGTGCTGTCAAATGCCACACCCATTTTGTTGCCAAATGCCATCTTTGCCGCTGATGCCACAATTCCCTTTGAATCCAATGCATAAGCTGCTACAATCACTCTGTCTGCAATCAGCTTTGCGATACCGCTGTAAAGCTCCATGACTTTCTCATACTCCGGAAGGTCATACGCATTCTTCGGAAGGTCAAATACAACAAGTGCATCTCCTTCCTTCTTTAACTCCGGCGTAATAATATCCTGCTTCTTTGCAACATCTACTGCAAAGGAAACAAGTGTAGGCGGTACATCGATTTCATTAAAAGTACCGGACATGGAGTCCTTGCCTCCGATAGAAGGAAGTCCGTAACCAATCTGTGCATCATATGCACCAAGCAATGCTGCAAAAGGCTGGCTCCAACGGGAAGGCTCCTCCGTCATACGTCTGAAATACTCCTGGAAGGTAAATCGTATCTTCTTATAATCCCCGCCTGCTGCCACAATCTTAGCCATGGATTCCGTAACAGCATAGACTGCGCCGTGATATGGGCTCCAGCTTGACAAATAAGGGTCAAAGCCGTATGCCATCATGGTAACAACATCTGTCTTTCCCTTTAAAACAGGAAGTTTTGCTACCATGGTCTGTGTCTCTGTAAGCTGGTACTTGCCGCCATAAGGCATAAAGACACTGCCTGCACCGATCGATGCATCAAACATCTCCACAAGACCTTTTTGCGAGCACACATTTAAATCATTTAGAGTCGTTAAAATCGCGCTCTTTACGTCACCGACTCCAAGCTCGTCTGCTACGGCCGGAATTGCATATTGGTTAAAATAATTATTCTCCTTTACAGGCGTATCAACATAGACTCCTGTCTCCTGATGCGCACCGTTTGTATCAAGGAAAGCCCTTGCAATGTCAACAACCTTCTTGCCTCTCCACAGCAGCACAAGTCTGGGTTCTCTTGTGACCGTTGCAACCTTCACAGCCTCAAGATTTTCCTCTGCCGCATAATCAAGGAACTTGTCAGCGTCCTTCGGGTCAACCACAACTGCCATTCTCTCCTGTGACTCTGAGATAGCAAGCTCTGTACCGTCAAGACCTGCATACTTTTTCGGCACCTTATCCATATCAACGATAAGACCGTCTGCAAGCTCTCCGATGGCGACAGATACCCCGCCTGCACCAAAGTCATTGCATTTCTTTATCAGCCTGCTTACTTCAGGGCGTCGGAACAGTCTCTGAAGCTTACGCTCTGTAGGCGCATTACCCTTCTGAACCTCAGCTCCGCAGGTTGTAAGTGATGCTGTCGTGTGCACCTTGGAAGAACCGGTCGCACCGCCGCATCCGTCACGTCCGGTACGTCCGCCAAGTAAAATAATGATATCATCAGGGTCAGAGTTTTCGCGGATAACGCTTGCTCTTGGAGCTGCCGCCATGACAGCGCCGATTTCCATTCTCTTTGCTACATAATTGGGATGATATACTTCCTTGACAAACCCTGTTGCAAGACCAATCTGGTTGCCGTATGAAGAATATCCGCTTGCTGCACCGCGCACCAGCTTCTTCTGGGAAAGCTTTCCTTTCATGGTTTCCTCTACGGGAACCGTAGGGTCTGCCGCTCCGGTAACGCGCATTGCCTGATAAACATAAGTACGTCCTGACAATGGGTCACGGATTGCACCGCCAAGACACGTAGCAGCACCGCCAAACGGCTCAATCTCTGTTGGATGGTTATGTGTTTCATTCTTGAAGTTTACAAGCCACTCCTCTGTGATAACGCCTTTACCGTCCTCTTTGTCTATCTCTACGGGAACGACAATCGAGCATGCGTTAATCTCATCAGACTTTTCCATGTCCTCAAGCTTGCCGTCCTTTTTCAGCTTTCTCATCGCCATGAGCGCCAAATCCATCAGGCAGACATACTTGTCCTTCCTGCCTGCAAAGATTTCCTCTCTCGTCGCAAGATACTGCTCGTAAGTCGTCTTAATCGGCTCTGTGTAATAGCCCTCCTCAAAGGTTACATCTTTTAACTCTGTTGAGAAGGTCGTGTGACGGCAATGGTCAGACCAATAGGTATCCAGCACTCTGATTTCCGTTACGGTCGGGTCCCTGTGTTCCTCATTTCTGAAATAATTCTGAATATGAAGAAAATCCTTAAAGGTCATTGCAAGCCCTAAGGAGTCATAAAGCTCCTTTAGTTTATCCTCAGCCATATCCGCAAAGCCATCAAAGCTTGCCACATCAGCAGGCTCCTCGAACTCTGTAACAAGGGTTTCCGGTTTTACCATATCTGTCTCTCTGGAATCCACAGGGTTAATACAGTAATTCTTTATCTTATCAAACTCACTGTCGGAAATTGTTCCTATCAAAAGGTAGGTGGTGGCAGTTTTGATGATTGGCTGCTCATCTTCCTTTAAAAACTGTACGCACTGTACCGCAGAATCCGCTCTCTGGTCAAACTGACCAGGCAGATACTCCACGGAAAAGCATCTTGCGTTTTGAGGGATTTCAATGCTCTCTAAATACAAGTCATCAACCGGCGGCTCTGAAAATACACTTCTGCAGGCCTTTTCAAAAGTCGCGTCAGAAAGATTTTCCACATCATAGCGGATAAAGATTCTGACCTTTTCCAGTCCGGCAATCCCCAAATAGCTCTTTAACTCCTCCTCAAGCTCCCTTGCCTTTACTGCAAAGGAATCCTTTTTCTCAACGTAGATACGCTTCACATTTCCCATCGAATGAGTCCTCCGTATATCATAAATAATCGTTTCCAACAATTTTATTATAACGGATTCGACAGTTTTTTCAACTGTTGTTTTACGAGAAATTACAGTTCCAATCCAGCCTTATGAATTATTTTAGCCGTAACGAAGGGCGGCAGTCCTATGCCGCCCAATTTATTATCATCATCCAGCGTCAGTATACAGGACCAATCCGGTCAGAAACGTCCGAATTTGCGCTACTGTCGATAATCACTTCTAACAAACGGCTCGTCAATTCTGGTATCTGTTAAAAGTTCATACTTCTTCGGATGTCGATATGCATTCCCGTGCACTTCTTTTTTACGATAATTACGAAGTTGTGCTAAATCAAGTTCAGCCATATAAATTCCTTCCTGCCCATCCGCCTGTAAAATACATGTATCCCGCGAACCAGCCAACTCAGGAAGATAAGCCACTCCGTCAAAAACACTTGATCCGCCATTACACTCCGGTACTGTTCCAGGATAATTGCAGGTGGCAATCGCTGTCATATTTTCATAAGCTCTGGCACGGAGCTGTGAAAGACGGTTTATTTCCATCGGGCAGGCATTGGGAACAAGAATAAGTTCGGCGCCTTTCAACATTAAAATTCTTGCACTTTCAGGAAATTCCCTGTCATAGCAAATCATAGCGCCGACCTTTACCTCGCCGCATGCTGTATCAAGCGCAGTAACATAAAAATCCTCGCCGGGCGTTAAATGATGTTCTACATCAAAGTCACAGGTATGTACTTTCGCATATATCAATTTTCGTTCTCCTAATCTGTCAAAAAGGACGAGCGAATTGCGAGGAGCATTTTCGTACTTTTCAAGCAGGGTTATACCAATAGCCATATTCAGCTTCTTCGCAAGGCTGCCAAAAGTATTGATAAAATCACTATTAACAGGAATAGCTTCCAATTTCCATTCATTGACAGGTCGATCATAAATGTGATATCCGTTGCTCCACATTTCAGGAAACAATGCGATATCAGCACCGCTTTCTCTGGCTTTCCTGCAGTATTGGATTCCCTTTTCGAGATTTTCCTGCAATGTTTTACAAGGGGCAATCTGCAATAAAGCAATTTTTATATTGCATATAGGGTTTAAGCTCAAAACGAATCTCTCCTTACTAAATATTGATTTGTCGAATTTTCAACATCTTTATCTTACCATAAAGTCCCGGCATATCCCACACTTTTCTCTAAATTGTATTTACTTTACACCCTGAAAATGTTTTAATAAATAAGAATAACGGCAGAAATAAACAACAGCGAAAGGAGTTCAGCCATGAAAAAAGAATATGTAATGGGTAACGGTGCTATCGCGCTTGGCGCTCTGGCGGCCGGTGTCAATGTTGTGTCGGGCTACCCGGGCACACCGTCATCAGAAATCATCGAAACCATCAGCAAATATCCTCATGACGGTCTTCATCTTGAGTGGTCTGTCAATGAGAAAGCCGCAATGGAGGTTGCTGCCAGCGCTGCCTACGCCGGAGCAAGAACGCTCGTTACCATGAAGCAGGTAGGCTTAAATGTAGCCTCCGACCCGATTATGTCCCTTGCCTACGTTGGTGTAAAAGGCGGCATGGTCATCGTATCAGCCGACGACCCCGGTCCTATCTCCTCCCAGACAGAACAGGATACCAGAATGTTTGCAGAATTTTGCAGGATACCCGTCTTTGACCCGACCTCACCTGAAGAAGCGTATCAGATGATACAGGATGCCTTTTCCTATTCTGAAAAATATAAGACTCCTGTACTTTTCAGGCCAACCACACGCGTCTGTCATGCATATGCTTCCATAGAAATTGCTGAATCCTTTGTCCCTCATGCATTTGAAGGCTTCATAAAAGATTCCGGACGCTGGGTCATCTTCCCTCGTCTCTCCTTTGCCAATCATGCCATGATTGAAAAGAGAAATCCCGAAATCGGCAGCGACTTTTCAAATTATGACAGGAATGTCATAACCGGAAGCAGCAAAAAGGCAGTTTTTACGTCCGGTGTCAGCTACGCATATGTAAAGGAATATTTAAAAAACTATGAGGAGGTCCGTCTATGCAAGATTGCCACTCCTTATCCTTTCCCCGAACAGCTCGTATTAAAAGCGCTTGAGGGTGTCGAGGAGGTACTTTGTATTGAGGAACTCAGCCCCTACATAGAAAATGCACTGTTAAAGGTTATCGGAGCCAATCAGTTACCGATAAAGGTTTATGGCAAGCTCACAGGTCATGTTTGTCTCAGCGGCGAAAATTCAGCAGACTCGGCTGCAAAAATCCTAAGCAGCTTTTTGGGTACTCCGTCAAGAGAAGACGGCATCGACCTCTCTGATATGCCCGCGCTGCCCATGCGTCCGCCTGTATTGTGCGCCGGCTGTCCTCACAGAGCCTCCTTCTATGCCGTAAAGAAAGCGATGCAGTCAATGCCTGACAAAAAAAGCTACTTCTGCGGCGATATCGGCTGCTATACGCTTGGAAACGCCATGCCGCTTGATATGGTCGACACCTGCCTATGCATGGGCGCCGGCATCACGATGGCACAGGGCTTCCACTGGACGGACCCCGGCTCTGTATGCTTTGCTTTTGTGGGCGATTCTACGTTCTTCGCGTCAGGAATGACTGGCGTCGTAAACGCCATCTACAATGAAGCTGATATGGTTCTGTGTGTGCTTGACAACTCTACCACCGCTATGACAGGCCACCAGCCACACCCCGGCACCGGAAAAAATATGATGGGAAATATCGTTGATAAAGTAAGTATTGTTCGCATTCTTGAAGGAATGGGTGTCAAAAAAATCGAGGTTGTCGACCCTCTCGACCTTGAGAAGGCTGTCAATACTGTAAAAGAATGTGCTGCGCTTTCCGGTGTGAAAGCAATTATCTTTAAATCACCCTGTATTGCCATCAGTAAGCCTTCCGGTAAGATGAAAATATCAGAAAAATGTATCCAGTGTAAAAAATGTATCCGTGAAATCGGCTGCCCTGCACTCATCACAGTCGATGGAAAAGTAACCATCGATGAGGGATTGTGCACAGGCTGCGGTTTATGCAGCAAAGTCTGTCCGGTATCGGCAATAGGAGGTGACTGCCATGAATAAAGATATTCTGATATGCGGCGTAGGCGGTCAGGGAACCGTACTCGCCTCAAAGCTTATCGCGGCGGCTGCCATGAATTGCGGTCATGCCGTACATTCCGCTGAAACAATCGGCATGGCGCAGCGCGGCGGTTCCGTTACAAGCCATGTCCGTATCGGCAGCAATGCTTACTCTCCGCTTATCCCTAAAGGAAGCGCTGACATTGTATTGGCATTTGAGCCGGCGGAGGCAGTACGAAATCTGCCTTATCTCAAAAAAGACGGAACGATCATCGTAAACAGCGTTCCTGTCAAGCCAACTACGGAATCTTTGAATGATACCGGCTATGATGGCGCAGAAATGCTTGAATACCTAAAAAAGAAATGCGGCTGTCTGATTATTGATGCAGAAAAAATCTGTGAGCCGTTTGGTTCCTCCCGCTATTTCAATGTTGCAATCCTTGGAGCTGCTGTCGGAAGCGGAAAGCTTGGACTGACTGCTGAGGCGTTGATGCAGGAAATCGAAGCAAGAGTTCCTGCCAAATTTATTGATACAAACAAGAAGGCCTTTCTTGCAGGTCTTGAATGTTCTAAATGTATAAAATAACCGTAAATCATGAATGTGCATTAAGAATTGGAGGATATCAAAATGCAGTTAAATCAAACACAATTATCACAGGTCAACGCTCAGATCAAGCGTCTTATCAACACCGAAAGCTACTATGGCAAAATCTATCAGGAGCTTGGCATTGACGGCATCAGCAGTCAGGAGGATTTTGAAAAGCTTCCTTTTTCCAGCAAGGACGACTTAAGAAATGCCTATCCGCTTGGCATACAGGCAGTCCCGGACGAGGAGGTTGTCCGGATTCACTCGTCATCAGGTACTACAGGCAAGCCTGTCATCATTCCCTATACGACAAAAGATGTCGACGACTGGGCTGCTATGTTTGCCCGCTGCTATGAGACGGCAGGCATCACCAACAAGGACCGTATCCAGATTACTCCCGGCTATGGTCTGTGGACTGCCGGCATCGGTTTCCAGGCAGGCTGTGAGAAGCTCGGCGCTATGGCAATCCCTATGGGACCCGGAAACACCGACAAGCAGCTCCAGATGATGATGGATTTAAAGTCAACCGTCATAACAGCTACCTCCTCCTATGCGCTGCTGCTTGCAGAAGAAATCAACAAGCGCGGATTAAAGGATAAAATCCATCTGAAAAAAGGGGTCATCGGCTCAGAACGCTGGAGCGAAAAGATGAGAGCCTATATCCGCGAAAACCTTGGCATCGAACTGTACGATATCTATGGTCTGACCGAGGTGTACGGTCCCGGTATCGGTATTAACTGTGAAAAGGAAACCGGTATTCATTATTGGGATGACTATATTTATATAGAGATTATTGACTCTAAAACGGGACAGCCCGTTCCCGACGGCGAGGAGGGTGAAATCGTAATCACTACATTAGTCAAAGAAGGTGCTCCGCTTATCCGCTTCCGCACACATGACATCTCAAGAATTATCCCCGAAAAATGTTCTTGCGGCAGATGTTATCCACGCATCGACATCATCAAGGGCAGAAGCGATGACATGTTCAAGGTACATGGTGTCAACATGTTCCCAAGTCAGGTAGAGGACCTTTTGCAGAATGTAGACGGCGTATCCAGTGAATACAGCATTACGATTGCGCATGATGATGAGAAAAACCGTGATATTATGATTGTGACCGTTGAAGCAGAAGGACGCGTTAACTTTGAGGCTACGGCACAAAGAATTAAAGAACTGTTCAAATCACGCATCGGCGTCACGCCTAAGATTACCGTCGTACCGGTTGAGACGCTTCCAAGAAGCGAGAAAAAGACAAAGCGTGTCACGGATTACCGTGAGGAACAACAGTAAAAATATGCGAAAGTACCTTTCATCGTTCTGTTGATTCCCAAAACAATAGAAAGCACGCTTTGCGAACTTTCTATTGTCATGAATCACAAAAACAGGTGCCGGCAGAAATTTGCCAAGCACCTGTTTTGTATTCTGTTATTCCTTTCCATCCCAGCAATATGTGCAGAGTTTACAGCGGTCCAATCCTGTAGCGTCCAGCATATCATCTAACCGGTTAAATCGAAGTGAGGTGAAATTCAGCTCTTTTCTGATTTCCTCTACCATTCTCTCATACTTCTCTGACTCAGGGTCCGCATACTCCTGTAATATCTCCTTTGTCACATTTCCGTTTTCAAGCCGCTCAATCACACGTCTTGTTATCAAATCCATCTCTGACGAAGAACGAGAGAAGTTCAGATACTTGCAGCCATACAAAAGCGGCGGACAGGCAGGTCTGATGTGAACCTCCTTCGCTCCGCTCTGGTACAGAAATTCCGTCGTCTCTCTAAGCTGTGTACCGCGGACGATAGAATCATCAATCAGCAGCAGGCTCTTATCCTTGATTAAGTCATCTACTGCCAGCAGCTTCATCTTGGCAATCAGATTTCTTTTGCTCTGGATTGTCGGCATAAAGGAGCGCGGCCACGTAGGTGTATATTTGATAAATGGTCTGGAGAACGGTATGCCGGATTCATTAGCATATCCGACTGCGTGTGCCGTACCGGAATCCGGCACGCCGGCCACAATATCAGGCTGTACATTATCACGCTGTGCCATCTTTGCCCCACAGTTATAACGCATCTGCTCTACGCTTAACCCCTCGTAAGAACTTGCCGGATAACCATAATACACCCAGAGAAAGGTGCAGATTTTCATATCATTTCCGGGATTTACAAGTGTAATGCAGTTTTTCTCTGTCATCACCACAACCTCTCCCGGTCCCAGCTCCTTGTAATCCGTATATCCCAGATTCCTGTAAGCAAAATTTTCAAAGGAAGCACAGAATCCGTCCTCTTTTCTGCCAATCACGACAGGCGTCCTGCCGTACTTATCTCTTGCAGCATAAATTCCTGCCTTATTCATCAGCAGAATCGAAAGAGAACCATCTATGACATCTAATGCAAAGTTAATGCCCTCTATCAGATTTTCCCTGCGGTTAATCAGCGCCGCCACAAGCTCCGTGGCATTGACTTCGCCTCCGCTCATCTCCTGAAAATGAGCATGTCCCACATCAAACAGGCGTTGAATCAATTCATCGGTGTTGTTAATTTTGCCTACAGTTGTAATCGCATATGTGCCGTGATGCGAGCGGATTATCAATGGCTGCGGCTCATAATCCGAGATACAGCCAATGCCATAATTTCCATGCATCTCATTGACATCCTTATCAAATTTGGTTCGAAAGGGTGCGTTCTCAATGTTGTGTATGGCTCTGTTAAAGCCATCTTTTCCATAAACTGCCATACCGCCCCGTCTGGTACCCAGATGTGAGTGGTAGTCAATACCAAAAAACAAATCAAATACACAGTCCTGCTGTGATGCTACTCCAAAAAAGCCGCCCATGTCCGTTTCATCTCCTAGTTCTTTAATCTATCGTAACGATTCAGTACCCTCATTGTTACTAGTACATTAAATAATTAATAACTGATACATTAAACGATTGCTTCCTCAACTGAAATTTCTTCCATCTTGTATGTCCAGTGATATACGACTGGCTCCCTGTTTATTTCATCAAAATACAGATATATTCTGTTTGCCAGT
>JAGAQJ010000028.1 GCA_017622845.1 Lachnospiraceae bacterium
ATGGAGCTATCTGTTCCCATTCCTGATCAGTCAATTCATAACGCCTCAACATAATCAACACCCCTTTTTCTTTATTTTACCATAAAAAAGAGAGATGAACATATTTTTTGTGCATTTTTTATTTTTCAAACACGCTCTAGGGTGTTTCAATTATTATATATATTATTTCTGTATTCGTCAATGAAAAGGAAGCGCTGTCAGTAGGTCTTAGGTATCAGTTCAGCCCGGAGGTAAGGGCTATTCAGACAGCACTATAAAAATGTATTGCAACAATCTGATGCGCCCGCTTTATAAAAAATCCATATCTGTTTTCTCCTTTGGTTTTCCATAAATCTTTCATTACTTTTCCTTCCTTTTATGATAACATAATATAAAGACAGATGGCAGGAATTCTGTAACAGTTCAGTCTTATGGATTATTGCAGAATTTTAATGGAAGGAGACTACAAAGATGTCAGTAAAAATATTTGCGATGACGCACAAGCAGTTTGCGGTGCCGGACAATCCGATGTACATACCGCTTCATGTCGGACACTGCAATGCGAAGGAGGATTTCGGATATATGGGAGATGACACAGGGGATAATATTTCAGAGCTGAACTGTTATTATGCAGAGCTTTCCGGTGTCTACTGGGTATGGAAAAATTATTCTGATGCGGATTATGTAGGAATCTGTCATTACCGGCGTTTTCTTATCAGCGAGGAAGGCTATGCATTTTCGGAGTCCGAGTATGAGCAGATTTTAAAGCAGTATGACATTATTACCACAAAGCAGCTTGAACTGCCCGGTTCCTACAGAAATGGCTTTGCCGCCCATCACAATGCGGCGGTGCTTGATGAGACAGGAAATATTATAGCAGAGCTGTATCCGGAGTATCATGATGCCTTTATCAAACTGGTACATCAAAACAGAACGTATTTCGGCAACATCATGGTGGCGGAAAAAGAACTGTATGATGAATACTGCAAATGGCTGTTTACGATATTTTTCGAGCTTCAGAAGCGGATAGATTTGACCTTTGCCGATGATTACCACAAGCGGGTGTTCGGCTTCATATCAGAATTTCTGCTGTATGTGTGGGTGACAGTAAGAAAGTTTAGAGCATATGAATGCAGAGTTGCCATTATAGGAGAGAAAAAGGAAACCAATGAGGTGACCATGAAGATGGCGGAGTTTTTTAACAAAAGGGACGCTGTCGGAGCAAAAGCGTATTTTGAGGAAATTTTAAAGAAAAGACCTGATATTTTAATGGAAGCGTCTGACATCAACGGAGAGTGCAAATTGTGCCTGCAGGCAGTGTCGACGGCAAATTTGGAGCTTGCGGCGTACGGCAGCTGCTTTCTTGAGAAAATCAATGATTACAGCGCTGTGATCGGCTATTTCAGAAAATTGAACAGCTTTGCAGCCAGAGCAGTCAGGGCAGTGGATGCCGGTCATCAGAGTGCAGTACGGAAAACAGAGTATGCAAAGACAATGGAAGCGAAGGAGAGCACGCAGGCAGACGAGAAGCCGGCCTCATGGACAACAGATATTGCAGTCAGGGCTGCTGTCAGATTATATGCAGATAATCAGGAGACAGCAGAAAGAGCATATCAATACTGCTGCCAAAATGCACATATCGGCTTCTAAATATTTACAATATATGTTAAAATATGGATAGGCTTCATTACAGTCCGAAGTATAACGCGAATGTATGTTCTACTTAAGCGCTTCCGGAGACGGAGCGGCAGCAGCTACAAATGAGGTGTATATGGAAATATTTTATAAAGCATTTGAACTATTTGGAATGTTTATCTGTTTTACATGCTGTGTTATTTTGATGAAGGCAAAGCCTTCCATGAATCAGAGAAACCTGCTGATGACATGTCTTTGCGGTTTTATCGCTTCCGTGGGAAATGCAATGGAGGTTTTTGCTGCGAATCCCTCCGAGGCAATGGCAGCGATAAGAGTGGCATACATAGGCAAGTGCTATATCATGACGTTCGGCGTCATGTTTGTAAGCAGCTACAGCAGCGTGAAGCTGCCGAAGTATCTGATTCAATTTCTGATGATAACCAATACGATTATCCTTGGTACGGTTATGACCTGCGAAAATCATCATTTGTATTACAGCTCGATAACCTATGAAATCAGACCTGGCGGCAGGGTAGCCATGTTTTTGGGAAAAGGTCCCTTCTATATTCTTTGGATGGGGCTTTTGATGCTGACGGCGCTGCTGTACATTATCATCGCATGGAGAGAGAAAAAGCGCGGCTCCCGTGTTGCCAAGATGCGTATGAACCTGCTTTTTCTTGCAGTGGCATTACCGATGGTGGCAGCATCGGCATTTGTTATTTTTAAGCCTGTTTATTTTGACCCGGCAACACTTGCCATAACCATATCTGAAATCTGCTTTTTGATTGCCATAAAAAAATATGGTCTTTTTGATACGATGGAGCTGGCGCAGGAGCGTATTATAGAAGATACGAAGGATGGTCTGGTAGTTATTGATAATACCAAAAGTGACATATTATACATTAATCCGGTTGCAGACAATTTCTTAAAAAGGGTTCGTGAGCTGAACGGCGAGATAAATCTTGAGCAGCTTACGGGCAGCACGGAATCGGTATATGAGGTTGACGGAAGGCATTATGAGATTCGAATATCAGAAATCAGGCAGGCAGTGGGGAGTAATGATATACAGGGCTATGTCGCCTGGATTTTTGACATGACTTTTATTGATGAATATACAAGTGAGATGATCAAGCTCAAAGAAAATTCAAAAAAGGCGAACATGGCAAAAACAAACTTTCTGGCACATATGTCCCATGAAATACGTACGCCCATGAATTCTATTGTAGGGTATGCTGAGATGGCATTGAGAGCAGAGGATCCGGCAGCGGTGAAGGGGCATATCAGAAATATCAGGGAATCCTCGCGCACGCTTCTGCATTTGATTAATGAGATTCTTGACATATCCCGGATAGAGACGGGAAAGATGGAAATTACTAAAATTAACTATCATTTTCGAAAGCTGATTCGTGAACTTCAGCTCATGATGGAGACACAGGTAGGGAGGTCGCAGATTGCCTTTATAGTAGAGCTTGACGAAAGGATACCGGAGTATCTTTACGGCGACCGTGTGAAGATTCAGGAGATAATGGTCAACCTCATTAACAACGGAATCAAATACACGAAAGAAGGCAGTGTCACACTGAGGGTACGGATAAAAACTGCAGAGGAAAGGAGAGTGCTTCTGCAGATTGAGGTGGAAGACACCGGCATTGGGATCAGAGAAGAAGACTATGGAAAGGTATTTAATAAGTTCGAGCGTCTTGACAAGCTGGAGAATTACTATGTGGAAGGGAGCGGTCTGGGGCTTTCCATTGTCAAGAATTTTACGGGCATGATGGGCGGAACTGTTACCTTTGACAGTGAATATGGAAAAGGAACAAAATTTATCGTAAATATCGGGCAGGATGACAGAAGCGCTGCTGAGGCGCAAGAGGCAGCAGATAGTGGAGAAGCTGCTATTCATAACGGCAGAATTCTGATCGTAGATGACAATGAGCTGAACTGTGAGGTCGCATCGGGAATTATGGAGATGTTAGGAATGGAAACAATGTCAGTGACCTCCGGCTTCCAATGCCTCGAGCTTCTGCAAAAGAAAGAGCACTTTGACCTGATATTTATGGATCATATGATGCCGGAGATGGACGGCGTTGAAACCATGAAAAAAATAACGGAAATGCGGGAGGAGACAGGCAGCATTCCGGTTATTCTGCTTACGGCAAATGCATTGGCAGGAGTGCGGGAGGAAATGCTTGAAAAGGGCTTTGACGATTTTTTGTCAAAGCCAATTGATGTCGATGAGCTTCGCCGGGTTCTGATTCAATTTCTGGGAACCGAAAAAACGGGAGTATGAAATGTAAAAAATAGCACTTGTATTAAAACCGGATTTAGCATAAAATAAGGAATGGATATGCATAAAGGGGTCCTGAAAAGGAGTATGTGGTATCCAAATGAAACAAATAAAATACAATTATAAAAATTTAACAATGTGCAGTCTGTATGTACTTTTTTCAGTGCTCTGCGGCTCATTGATGCTGAGCGGATGCGGAGCAGATAAGGCTTCTGACGGGATTATTCTGGAGCTTTCACGGGAAGCGGCATCAGGCGCAGAGAATCAGGAAAAGATACAGGCAGATACAGAAGCGCATCTGCTGCTTTCGGATGAGACAGCAGAGGGTTCGGAAAAAGAGGCAGAGCAAAAGAATACAGATGGAATAAATACAGGTGAAAAGAATACGGGTACAGTGAATACAGGCGCAGAGGATACGCAGACCGTCTATGTTTATCTATGCGGCGCAGTTGCAAGTCCGGGTGTTTACCAGCTTAAGCAGGGAAGCCGTTTGTATGAAGCAGTGGAACTGGCAGGCGGACTGACCCGGGAGGCGGATGCAGCTTGTCTCAATCTGGCAAGACAGATTACAGATGGAGAACAGATTGTGATACTGACCTGTGAAGAAGCGGAGCAGTTAAAACAAGAAGGAAAGTACGCTTTTGGACAGGAAAATGCTGCAACAGCATCAAATACGCCGTCAGGTCTTGTCAATATTAATACAGCCTCCGTATCAGAACTGACAACGGTGTCAGGTATCGGTGAGAGCAGGGCACAGGCGATTATAGCTTATCGGGAAGCGAACGGCGGCTTCCGCTGTATTGAGGACATCAAAAAGGTAGAAGGGATTAAGGAGGGGCTTTTTTCGAAGATAAAGGATAAAATTACTGTTTAAACCAGTGTGAACAGATTTCATTATCAATCAGGGAGATAGGGAACAATGGGAAAAAAGGTTTTGGTGGTAGATGACGAGAAGCATATCGTGAAGGGACTTCGCTTTAGCTTAGAGCAGGATGACATGGAGGTTACGTGCGCCTATGACGGCGAGGAGGCATTAGAACTGGCTCAAAACAATAAATATGACATAATACTGCTTGATATCATGCTCCCGAAGCTGACAGGCTTAGAGGTATGCCAGCAGATCAGGGAATTTTCAGATGTACCGATTATTATGCTGACGGCAAAGGGAGAGGACATGGATAAGATACTCGGACTGGAATACGGAGCGGACGATTATATCACCAAGCCGTTTAACATTCTTGAGGTTAAGGCAAGAATTAAGGCAATCATGCGGAGAGCCGGAGGAAAGGCAAAGGAAACGCCGGACAAGAAAACCCAGATTATAGAAGCAGGCGACTTAAGACTTGACTGTGAGGGAAGACGCCTGTATATCAGCGGCAGGGAGGTTAACCTGACTGCCAAGGAGTTTGATGTATTAGAGCTTTTGGTATTGAATCCGAATAAGGTTTACAGCCGTGAAAATCTGCTCAAGCTTGTATGGGGAGCAGATTATCCGGGTGATGTGCGGACGGTAGATGTCCACATCAGAAGACTGCGTGAAAAGATTGAGTCCAATCCAAGCGAGCCAAAGTATGTGCACACCAAGTGGGGAGTGGGATATTACTACAAATAGGAGAGAACAGTGGCAAATCTTTTGGTAAAAATGAAGAACGGAAAACTTTTCAGGAGTTTTAAAAGTCTTAAGATGAGAATTTTCTGCATCATTATTGTGGCAGGAATGATTCCCTGCGTCATGCTCCATTACGGTGTTCTTGACAGGTATCTGGACAATGCAGTGTCAGTCAGGACCAGTGAAGTGCAGACACAGGTCAGAATTATAGCAGATCATCTGATTACTTACAACTATCTTCTTGACAACAGCAGTGATGTAGTCAATGCGGAGCTGTCGCAGCTGTCAAATCTTTATGACGGACGTGTCCTGATTATGGACAGCAATATGAAAATCATCAAGGATACGTATGGTATCAGTGAAGGAAAAACGATTATTTCTGAGAATATCATTAAGTGCTTCAAGGAAGGCGGAGCCTCAAACCATCTTGAGGAGAACGGCTATATCGAAATTGTAGTGCCGATAGAGGAAAAGATAGAGGACAAGGCGCGGACCGTAGGCGTGATGCAGATCAGCGTATCGACCGACAGCATCAGAACCAGTTATGAGTACATACAAAGCAGGGCGTTTCTGCTGGAGATGCTGGCGATGGTAGTTATTGTGGGGATTGCTTATTTCCTGAGCAGGAAGCTGCTGAAGCCTTTTGAGAAAATTACAGATGCCATCAATGAGGTTAAAAACGGATTTACCGATGAGGAAATCAGTGTGACAGATTATACCGAGACAGAGCAGATCGGAGATGCTTTTAATCAGATGATGGGCAGGATGAAGGTGCTCGACGAATCGAGACAGGAATTTGTGTCTAATGTATCGCATGAGTTAAAGACGCCGCTTGCTTCAATGAAGGTTTTGGCGGATTCTCTGCTTACGCAGGAAGATGTGCCGTCAGAGCTTTACCGCGAATTTATGACAGATATCGCAGCGGAAATCGACAGGGAAAATAAAATTATCACGGATTTGCTGTCGCTTGTAAAGATGACAAGGACATCAGCGGATATGAATGTGGAGACTATGGATATCAACTCGATTCTTGAGCTGATGCTGAAACGTTTGGGTCCGATTGCGACAAGGGCAAATGTCAAGCTGATTTTCGAGAGCCGCAGACCGGTCAGCGCAGAGGTAGATGAGGTCAAACTGACACTCGCATTGTCAAACTTAGTGGAGAATGCAATCAAATATAACATTGACGGAGGGTGGGTCAAGGTCATTCTTGATGCAGATCATCAGTATTTTACTGTTGAAGTATCAGATTCCGGCATTGGAATACCACAGGAGTCCATAGAGCATATTTATGAGCGTTTTTACCGGGTGGATAAATCTCATTCAAAGGAAATCGGAGGAACGGGTCTTGGACTTGCCATTACCAGAAGCGCTGTCGTGATGCACAGAGGTTCCATCAATGTAAGAAGTGAGGAAGGTGTAGGAACCGTTTTTACAGTAAAGATACCATTGACCTATATCGCTCAATAGAAACAATAGTGAAAGGCGCAGCTTATGAAATTGTCCATAAAAAAATTGTGTCTGCTGGCATGCCTGACAGTTGTGCTGGCAGCCGGATGCAGCAAAAAAGAGGAGCATGGAACGGCGATTGATATCTCTTATCTGAACAAGAATGAAACAAAGCTTGTGAAGGAGACGCATTATCTTGAGAGTACAGATACGAAAGACATGATTGTAGAGGTTCTCACGCTGCTGTGTTCCGTACCGGATAACAAAGAGCTTAAGGCGACACTGACAAGCGGAATCAACATTATGACATACTCTTATGACGGAGAACAGGTCATTGTTTCGCTTGGTGAGAAATACAAGGAGCTTTCCAAAACAACAGAGGTACTGACCAGAGCCGCACTAGTCAGGAGCCTGACGAACATAGAGGGTGTAAATTATGTGATGATTACCATAAACGGCGAGCCTTTGACTGACGTGTCGGGCAATGCGGTAGGGATTATGACAGCTGATATGTTTGTGGATAATGCAGGCACAAAGGTAGAAGAAGTGGAGAGCAAGGTAAACCTGAGGCTGTACTTTGCGAACGAAGCAGGAGATGGTTTGATTGCTGTAAACAGAGAGCTTAGCCACAATGCTGATGTATCCAATGTGCCAATGGAGAAGCTGGTGGTAGAGCAGCTAATCAGCGGACCGGCAAATGATGAAACGTATCCGACCATTAATCCGGCAACTAAGCTGGTAAATATTACAGTGAGAGACGGAGTGTGCTATCTGACATTTGACAGTTCTCTTATCACTGCTGTAAATAATGTGACAACCGACGTGACAATCTATTCGATTGTCAATTCACTGGTAGAGCTTAGCAATATCAATAAAGTACAGATATCCATCGATGGAAATAAAGATGGAAAATTCAGGGACAAATATGAGCTTTCAACGATATTTGAGAGAAATTTGTCCTTAGTCCAATAGGAGGAACAACAATCGATGAGAAGGCCGCTATACTGCATCTGTGCAGTATTTGTGGCGACTGTGTTCTTATACTTAAAGCTGAATCCGCTGCCGGAAGCGCTGTATGATCAGGCAGAAGGCAGCGAGGTCACACTTTTAGGAGAAGTATATCAGAAGGAGTACAGCAGAGAACAGCTGGTGCTTCATCTAAAACATATCAAAGTATATCATTCCAAAACAGAACAATCCGAAATAAGCGGAGTCATATGTTATATCAAACAGGAGGAAAATCAAACAGAGCCTAAAATCGGAAGCACGATTGCTGTCAAAGGGACCGTATCGTATTTTGATGAAGCACGGAATCCGGGAGAATTTGACGTTAGAAGCTATTACCGGATACTTGGCATGGATTTCAAGCTTTACAAGGCTCAAATATTGGCAGAGAGCAAGGAATATTCTGGATACCGCGAGACATTATACCGGATTCGGTGCTTCCTGGAGGGAGTTTTTGACAAAGCGCTGTCGGAGAAAGATGCTGCGGTCATGAAAGCGATGGTGCTTGGAAATAAATCGGAGCTTGATAAGGAGAGCAGGCAGCTTTATCAAAAAAGCGGCATTTCGCATATTTTTGCCATCTCGGGGCTTCATATCACACTGCTTGGCATGGGACTTTATAAGCTTCTGAAAAAGATACGTCTTCCGCAGGTTCTTTGTGCGGTAACAGCAGTCTGTATCATGACAGCTTATGGCAGTATGGTGGGAATGAGCAGTTCGGCATACAGAGCGGTATTCATGTTTGGAATGCAGCTTACGGCAAAGTTGTTTAAGCGGACATACGACATGCTCACGGCAATGGCGGCAGCAGCAGCGTTGATTTTGATAGAGCAGCCGTTATATATCAACCATACGGGATTCCTGCTTTCCTTTGGCGCTATTCTTGGATTGGGATGCATGGCTGAGGCAGTGGAGCCTGCAAAGCATGACCTGCAAAATACTGTAATTGGCAGGATTAAATCCTCCCTGAGCGCAAGCCTTGGCATCTTTCTGATTCATTTTCCAATCATGCTGTGCGTATATTATGAGTTTCCAATCTATTCCTTTTTGCTAAATCTTGTCATTATTCCGGCAATGAGCATTGTAATGCTGGCAGGATTATTGTGCCTTGGATTTGGAAGCCTTTCAGCAGCAATGGGCTTTGGAGCGTCGGGAGGTCTTTTGGCAGTGACGGGTCTTGGGGCGGCTAAACTTGCCGGGGCAGTCTGCCATCTGCTGCTATTGTTATTTGAACAGCTTTGCAGGTTGTCTTTGAAGCTCCCCTTTGCCAACTGGATTGTAGGCAGACCGGATAACTGGCGGATAGGAGTTTTTGGATTTGCTGTTGTATTCTTATATGTCATGCACCATTATGGCAGACGCTTGTCAAAGGAAGCAGAGAGTGAAAGAAAAGGCATTAACATTGGTCTGCCGTTTTTTGTCAGGCTGATTACAGTGCTTGCAGCCGTTGTCTGCATCAGCAGCCCATCGGCTGACGGAGTCAGAGTAACTTTTCTGGATGTAGGGCAGGGCGATTGTATCTGGATTGAAAGCGCAAAAGGAGAACACTTCCTGATAGACGGCGGAAGCACCTCGCAGAGTAATGTAGGGACTTACACAATTGTTCCGTATCTGAAATATATGGGAGTTTCGCATCTGGATGCGGTGTTTCTGACGCATCTTGATAACGATCATATATCAGGAGTGGCAGAGATGCTTGAAGGCAGCCCGGGAGGCGCTGACGGAGTGGAGATTGGCAGAATCTGCATATCTGATGCAGTCCCCGGGGATCAGGCATATGAAGAGTTAGCGGAGCTTTGCAGGAAGCGGGAGGTGCCGATTTACCGTCTGAGGACAGGAGACCGGATAGAGGCATATGGTTTGTGCTTTGAGGTGCTCCACCCACAGGGAGCATATGAGGCTTCGTCCAGAAATGCGTCCTCTCTGGTTATGAAGCTTACGATTCAGGGCGAGGAAAACCGCAGCATTACAGCATTGTTTACCGGAGATGTGGAGGCTGACGGAGAACATGCAGCAGCGTGTGAGCTGGCAAAAACATCTGATTCTGCCGGAATTGATATTTATAAGGCAGCCCATCATGGTTCAAAATATTCAAACACCCTGGAGCTGATCGAACAGGCATCTCCCAAGCTTGCAGTGATTTCCTGCGGAGCAGATAACAGCTATGGGCATCCGCATATGGAAGCGGTGGAGAATTTTGAGCGCGTGGGAAGTGAGATACTGATTACAAAGGACACAGGAGCCATTATGATAAAAGTAAAGGGAGGGGAGTGTGAGGCAGAGACATATAAATAAATGATGAAGCCGTTGTAAAAATCTCTTAGGTATGTTAAATTTATGAGGAAGCTGTAGGGCTGAACTGTTACAGAAAAAGAGGTATCGCAGACTATGAAACGTATCATACAGGACATCAAAAGCGGTCAGCTGGGCAACCTGTATCTCCTTTATGGAGAGGAGGCATATCTTCGCAGACAGTACCGCGATAATCTGAAAAAAGCGTTGGTGCCGGATGGGGACAGCATGAATTGCAGCATTTATTCGGGAAAGGATATCAATGCAAATGAAGTTGCTGACACGGCAGGAACAATGCCGTTTTTTGCAGAGCGGCGTGTGATTATTGTTGAGAACAGTGGATGGTTTAAGAGTGGGAATGAGAAAATGACAGAGCTTGTAAAAACGCTTCCGGCTACGACTTTTTTGATTTTTGTGGAGGAGGAGGTCGACAAGCGCAGCAAGCTGTTTAAAGCGGTGACTGCCAAGGGCTATGCAGCGGTGTGTGAAATGCAGGACGAAGCGACGCTTAAGAAATGGATTATGGGACTGCTTAAGAAGGAAAATAAGCTGATTACTCCCGATGCCCTCAATCTTCTGCTTGACAAAACAGGTACAAACATGGAAAATATCAGGCGGGAGGTGGAGAAGCTGGTCTGCTATAAATACTACGAGGAAGGAATTACTGCCGAGGATGTGGAGGAGCTTTGTATTGTGCAGATGCAAAACAGGATTTTTGATATGGTGGAGGCAGTAGCCCAAAAAAACCGGAAACAGGCACTTGACTTGTACTATAATCTGCTGGCGCTCAAGGAAGCGCCTATGAAAATACTGGCATTGATAGCACGTCAGTTTCATATGCTGTTACAGGTAAAAGAGATGAAACTGAAAGGATATCCGGAAAGTGAGATTGCAGGCCGGACAGGATTAAATCCATACTTTCTTAAGAAAAAATATATTCCACAGGCAGCACAATTCAAGCTTTTGCAGCTTGAGGCGGCGCTTAGAGCCTGTGTTGAGGCGGAGGAAAGTGTAAAGACAGGACGTATGACAGATATTTTAAGCGTGGAGCTGATTATTGTAAGTCTGAGCACATAAAACGGGAACAGCAAGGCAGTTTGAAAGGAGTGAATATTATATGATACCAAATGACCCGGTTATGCTTTTAAGCTATGTGAATCTGAAGCTTAGGGATTTCTACCCGAGCCTGAAGGCATTCTGTGAGGATACTGATGAGGATATGGAAAAAATAATAGAACGGCTGGCTCAGATTGATTATCACTATGATGAGGAGAGGAACCAGTTTGTATAGGAGTAAAGGAAGGGTTATGAAAAAATTTGTGAAAAGGAGCCATTTAGCGGCTGCCGCAGTGATGCTTTCAGCGGCAGTACTGCTTCAGGGCTGCGCGGACAAAACAAAAGAGACAAAAGCAGATACCGTGGAGTCCGCTGAAGAGACGCACAGTGAGGAAGCGTCAAAAAGCACCATCCTTGAGGAGAAGCTTGAGAAAGAGGCAGAACAACAGGAGGCAGAAGAGTCCAAAACAGAGAAAACAGGAGTAACCTTTATGGATGATATCGGCAGAACCGTAACTGTGGAAAGCCATGACAGGGTAGTGACTATGATAGGAAGCTTTACAGATATATGGCTGCTTGCCGGAGGAGAGGTTGTGGGCGCTGCAAGCGATTCCTTCACCAGCTTTGATTTGAAGCTTGGGGAAGATGTGGTCAATATCGGCTCGCACGTAGAGCCGGATATTGAAAAGATTATCGCAGCAAAGCCGGATTTGGTGATAGCAAGCGCCAATACTGAGGCGGATTTGGATATGGAAAAGATACTGGAGAATGCCGGTATTACGACAGCCTTTTTCTCGGTATCAAATTTTAATGAATATATGAATATGCTTGAGATATGCACTGACATCACAGGAAGAAAAGACCTGATGCAGAAAAACGGATATGACGTGAAAGCGCAGATTGATGCGGTAAGAGAACAGGCGACCCAGAGAAAGCTTGAGGGAAAAGAAGCCCCCACGGTTGTATTTCTAAGAGCAAGCGCTGCAGGCATCAAGGCAAAAGGAAGCTACGGCAATGTCGGCGGAGAGATGCTTGCGGACCTGGGCTGCATCAATATTGCAGATGATGATGATAGTCTGCTTGATAACCTCAGCATGGAAGCTATTATCGCTGCCGACCCGGATTTTATTTTCGTGACGACACAGGGAAGCGATGCGCAGGCTGTGCAGCAGAATGTCGAGGATACCCTGCTCAACAACCCGGCATGGAATAAGCTTACAGCCGTAAAAAACGGTAAATATTTTATGCTGGAAAAGGAACTGTACAATCTGAAGCCGAATGCCAGATGGGGGGAGGCATATGAGAAGCTTGCACAGATTCTTTATGGTGAGGAGTAAGGCAAGGACAGTACACCGGTACGGATAAGATACACCATGCGATAGCTGCTGTCAGCCGTACTGCACATTGGGCGCTTTAGCTTATCCATTAATGAAAGAAATAATAGAATCCATCAGCATCATGAAATACCTTTAGCTGTACATCAAACACTTTTTCAATGATATGCTGCCGCAGACATTCTTCCGGAGTGACTGCCGCAGCGATTCTTCTATTTTCCATTATGACAAGTGTGTCAGAAATTTTAAGCGCTTGTCCAAGGTCGTGAAGGACGAGGATAACGGTTCTTCCCTGAGCTTTTAGCTGCTGTATCATTTCCATAAATTCACGCTGCCCCTTCAAATCAAGATAGGTGGTAGGCTCATCAAGCACGATATATTCGCAGTCCTGTGCAAGGGTCATCGCAAAGAAGGCACGCTGCCGGATTCCGCCCGATAAGGTGTCTGCATATTGTGCAGCATATGGGCTGACATGTGCAAATTCCATGGCATCATTGACAAGCGCAATATCTCGTTCTGATTTTCGGCGCGAAAAACCCAAGTGAGGAAACCGTCCATGCTCCACAAGCGTCTTCACGGGGAGGGCAGGAATAATTGTGCGTACCTGCGGCAGCAGGGACAACCGGCGTGCACGCTCTTTAAGCGGCATGGCAAGAAAGTCTGCTTCATCCAGCCGTATGCTTCCGGCAGTAACCTTAGAGGAACCGTTCAGGCATTGTAAAAGTGTGGTTTTGCCGCATCCGTTTGGACCTATGATGGTTGTAATTTTCCCTTTATGAAAACATACGGATATGTCATTTAAAACTGCAGTGCTGCCATAGCCTGCATTCACATGGCAAAATTCAAGCATTGACTCTGCGGCCTCCTTTTTTCTTTAATAGAAGATACAGGAAAAATGGTCCTCCGATAAAGGACATCAGGATACCGGCTGGAAGCTCAAACGGTGAGAACAGAACGCGCCCCAGCACATCACAGATTAGCACAAAGCATGCGCCGAGCAAGGCAGAGCAGGGAAGCAGATATCTTGCATCATTTCCAAACAGTCTGCGGCAGATATGCGGTATGATAAGTCCCACAAAGCTGAGAAGTCCGGCATAGCTTACCACACATCCCGACAGAATACTGGACAAAACCAACAGGATTAAACGAGAAACAGTTACATTTAAGCCAAGCGAGCGTGCAATGTCGTCGCCAAGACTGAGAACATTGACGGATCTTGCAAAAAAGAGTGATAAAAAGAATGCAGCCAGGATGGCGGATGCAGGAATCCGCAGCGTGTCAAACGTAAGACCTGACAGTGAGCCAATCATAAAGGTTGTAAGATTGACAGAAATATCCGTGTCAAGGAGTTTCATTGTGTTGATGCCTGCATTTAAAAAGCTGGATACGGTGATGCCTGCCAGTATGATGGTGGTGCGTGAGCTGTCTGCCATACAGGCAAGTCCAAAAATTGTGAGTGTTGTGAGAAGCGCACCGATAAAAGCGGCTGTGGGAATCAGCGCTGCATAATTGCTGCCAAGCATCAATGCAAGCATTACCGCGAATCCGGCACCCGAATTTACCCCGATGGTGTTAGGGCTTGCAAGCGCATTGTTCATCACGCTCTGTAAGATAACGCCTGCTGTGGCAAGTCCTATTCCTGCGAGGCAGGCCCCGGTGACACGCGCAAGCCGCACTGTATGGATTAGCGTATAAGTGGCAGTATCTTTGTCATAGCCCATCAGACACCGGAGCACGCTTTTGGGAGACAGAGGAACGCTTCCCAGGAGAATGCCAAAAAAAATGCAGAGTATGAGCAATAGGACAAGAGCTGTTATTTTCTTCTTCATAGTTTAAGGTTTCCTGTTCTTTTTATGATATAATGTACACGAAAGCAATGAGCAGTGCTGTCTGTTGAATGGCAAAACGGCTGCCTGCAGACGTTTTTGCCATGCAGCAGACGGATAGGGCGAAGCCCGTGAACGAAAAAATGC
>JAGAQJ010000029.1 GCA_017622845.1 Lachnospiraceae bacterium
GGTTGCCATTATGCCAAGAAAATCATCAACACTCATACTCAACGATGGAGATTATGAATATCTCCGTTCATTAATTAAGCAGCGAACAATACAGGCACAGGTCGTAATCCGTGCACACATCCTGTTGGATAAGGCAAATGGTATTACTATTCGTGATATTGCCAGAATTTATGACCTCAGCACCAACACAGTCAGGCTCTGCATTGATAAATATAAAGAAGGCGGTACAGACAGGGCTCTTTTTGATGACCAGCGAAAAGGCCGTCCGATTGAAATTACAGATGATGCTGTTGCCTGGATAACTGATACTGCCTGCCAGCGTCCTGCTGATCTTGGCTATTCACAAGAGTTATGGACACTGAAGAACCTGCATCAGCATATTCAAAATAATGCGGAGGCAGCCGGTTATCCGAGATTGAAAACGCTGACCAGACCCATGTTACAGAAGATACTTAAAAGATCCGAAATCAAACCCTTCAAGGTCAAGTATTATTGTGAGAAACGCGATCCTGATTTTGAAAATAAAATGCATGATGTCCTGGTGGTTTACAAACAGGTTTCCCTGCAGTTTGATGAAGAAGGCAGGATTATTATTCCGGATGACAAACCTATGATTCATACAATATCATGCGATGAAAAACCCAGTATTCAGGCGATCGCTACAACAAGTGATGATCTGCGTCCAAGACACGATAACGGCTGTGTGTACCGTGATTATGAATATAAGCGTCTTGGAACGCTTTCGCTGATCGCAGGGATTGACCTCCTTACAGGAGAAGCAATCCCTGTAGTAAGCGAAAGCCATAAAAGTTCAGACTTCATATGTCTCCTTAAAAAACTAGATGAAAAGTATCCGGAGGGTGATATCATAAGAATCATTTGTGACAACCATTCCGCACATAAGTCAAAAGAAGTCAGGAATTATCTTGCATCCAGACCAGAAGAACGGTTTGTTTTTGTGTTTACGCCAACACATGGTTCATGGTTAAACCTAATCGAAAGTTTCTTCAGTAAAATGACAAAGCAGATGTTGAGGGGGATCAGGGTAACCTCCAAAGAGGAACTGGCAAACAGAATATATCTGTATTTTGATGAAATAAACAGGGAGCCAGTCGTATATCACTGGACATACAAGATGGAAGAAATTTCAGTTGAGGAAGCAATCGTTTAATGTATCAGTTATTAATTATTTAATGTACTAGACACCTGAAGAATACGAACGCTGGATCTACAGCGTGGGAAAAGAAGCGGCAGAGTTTGAGATTGCCGAGCTTATTTCAATTTCAAGGGATAAGAAAGTCATTGTTGATACAAATATTCCTGTCGAAGTTTTAAAGGAGATTTCGGATTATCACCGTGTCGTTGTTATGCTTTCGCCGCAAGCTATGAGCGTGGAACGGTTTTTTGACCGCAATGACCCTGAGAAACAGTTTATCCTTAGCATAATTGACGGTTGTGACAACCCGGAAGCGGTTATGGAAAATTACCGAAAGTGACTTGCGCTTATTAATAGCAAAGACCATTATGACGAGTACGCAAACAGCGGATTTTTTACGCTGGTACGTCAAAATGACGGGAAAGATACTCGTGAAGAAGTTTGTGATATTATTGCAAGGCATTTCAAGCTGATTTCGTAAATTCCAATATATTGTTAACAAAGAGAAATGAAAATGGATACTTAAGTTTCATTACCGGATGCAAGTATGCTATTGATTTACTTTTTTAGTAAAATAACAACTTGTTTGCAGAAATGTGAAAGAATAATCATGCAAAATGGAATGAACCGGATAAAAGGCGGTGATACATATATGACACAATACAAAGGTGTTTATTGTGTAACAGATGATTTATATAAGATTAGCAATGCTCGTTTTAGCAAGAAAATAGAGCTTGGTAAAGGCAAAAATTATGGCATTTGGATTGGTGAGGAGCCTTATACAGTGGTGTCAGTAGAAGCGGCTTTTTGGAATCCGTTTAATGTTGCATATATTTTTGGAAAAGTGTTTTATATTGGAAATGGTGATATGTTGATTATCGTAGATTTGAGTACACTTGAGTATCGGATAATCCAATTTACACTATACTTTGGATATTTTTTTGAATACCAGAGCTTGTTATTTGTATCATCAGATTCAGAAGTTGTTTGTTTTCAGGAAAATGGGAATGTTAAGTGGAGAACAGAAAAACTTGCGATAGATGGAATTACTTTTTGTGAGTGTGATAATGAAAAACTCGTGGTGTCCTGCTGTATGAATCCATGTCCGGCTTTATGGTGTCAAAAAAGTCTTTCTTTGGCAGATGGGTTATGCCTTGGTAAAGGTAAATATATTAGCAAAAGTGATAAACCGAAAGATGGAGAGAAAAAATGGCATTAGGATTTTATATATATCCATTACCAAAGGGAACGGAATATACAGAAGGGGAACTGAAAAAATGTGATAAGGTCATTGAATTGTTTGGATATTGTGGAGTTGCGGAGGGATTGATTACAAAAGAGGGATGGAATTTCTTAATTAATTCGTATAGTTATGAAGAATTGTATCATATGGATAAGGAAGCAATGTGGTTTGATGGGGATTCCGTTGAGGAATATATAGATTAGGTGCAATATGAGAAGGAAAGTTCACCAGAGAATTAATGATACAAACAATAAAACTGGTATGGTGTAGAAGCATAGATTATGAATAATTTTAATATAACAGAGATTGAACAGATTATTAATAAATCAGAATTCTGTAGGAATGATAATGATATTCCAAGAGAAATCTATGGGGTTATTTATAGTCTTGGAAGGGACGCAGAATCTTCAGAAGAATATAAGTATTCGTATAATCTTCTGATAAATTTGTGCGAACACTGCAACCCCCATGTGCGGGCATATGCAATTTTAGGATTGGCATTATTGAATGCGGAAGAAAATTTATTTGATAAGGATAAGGTACAGCAGGTAATTTATAGAGAATGGAATAGTAATGTAAAATATAGATTTTACATTTCAGATGCAGCAGATGATTTTAATAATAAATTTGGATGGAATATAGAACTTTCCTGATAAATTAAATCTGGAATAATTAACCAAACAGAAAGCATTTCGGCGGTTTTGTGCAAATCAGAAGTTCAAAGGGAGAGAAATTGATATGAAAACAGGAACGAAAGCGTTAGGATTTCGTTTCACCATACTGAAAGAGTGGATATATGAGCTTTTAGGCTACTACATTTAATTAGCCCGATAAGTGCGAAATAATGATAAGGTTCCGGGGAGCTGCGATATTGCACAGCGGTTGTTAAAGTTTGCGATATGAAAGGTTTCAAGAATGAAGCATCGATATACAAATTATCGTAGAATGGCTGTCCGAAGACCAAATCCGTTTCACATATGATGACAAGGATGATGATTATGATTATGATGAGGAATATATTATCACGATATGCGTGTAAGTTGAGAGGATATAGAATGGCAAACAGAGCAACAAATTATTGCAATAGAATTGGTCAGGGTAATTGCAAGTTGTTATGCAAATTGTTATACTATAATCATTAGTTCATAACAAGTCTATGACATAACTGCAGGAGAGAATCAGGCGGAAGGCTGTATGATAATAATATGTGACACAAGTGTCACTATAGAAAACAAATGACGGAAAACATTGATAAGCAGAAGGATGAGCAGACACAATGAAGAAAAGAATTGTAGGATACCGCAAAAGAATAGACGAGCTTCTGGAACAGACTGGGAGCTTGTCTTACAGGAACATCTGACACAAGTGTCATTTTTCAGCATGAACGTATTGTACATCTCATCGTCACAGTTACATTTGCAATATTAACAATGATTGCACTGGCGGTATATTGTATTGCAGAGTATATGCCGATTCTGATATTGATTGTAATGCTTATGATACTGCTTGTTCCATACATCGCGCATTACTATACCTTGGAAAATGAAGTGCAGAAAATGTATGAGCAGTATGATAGAATATATAATGCGTGCAAAGAAAAAATGATTTAGAGTAACAAAGAAAGGAATATTAAAAAATGAACAAAATAGGGATTATCGGAGCTATGGAGCTTGAAGTTGCAGAGCTGAAATCAAAGATGAATGTAAAAAATGTCGTAGAGAAGGCAGGAATGAAGTTTCATGAGGGTGTTCTAAACGGAAAGGAGGCCGTCATCGTACAATGCGGTATCGGCAAAGTGAATGCAGGCATCTGTGTGCAGATTTTAGCAGATTTATTTCAGGCGGATGCCGTGATAAACACAGGCGTGGCAGGCTCGCTCAGGGCGGAAATCAATATCGGTGATATTGTCGTATCTACGGATGCGTGTGAGCATGATATGGATGTGAGCGGACTTGGCTATGAACCGGGCATTATTCCGCAGATGGAAACCTCCTTTTTCAAAGCGGACAGAAGGCTTGTCGAGGAAGCGATTGAAGTCTGCAGAGAAGTGAACCCTGAGATAGGTGTGTTTGAGGGCAGGGTGGTCAGCGGAGACCAGTTCATATCAGACGGTGCTGTGAAGGACAGATTAATCAGGCAGTTTGACGCTTCCTGTGCTGAGATGGAAGGGGCAGCAATTGCACATGCGGCATTTTTAAACAAGCTTCCTTATGTGGTGCTCCGTGCGATTTCTGATAAGGCGGACGGCAGTGCGCATATGGATTATCCTGAATTTGAGCGCGCAGCGGCAGCACATTGCGCGAAGCTTGTGGAAAATCTGGTGGCAAGGCTGTAAATATAGTATGCAGTTGTTGAAACAGGCAGCGGTAATTCCATAGGCTCTAAACGGGGTTTAGGCTGCTGAAAGCGGGTTTGTGCGACATATTGGTACAAGCCCGGGAATATATGGGATTGATATCGTAGAAGGAGGATTATATGGGAATACATTTTGGCGTTGATTATTATCCGGAGCATTGGCCCAGAGAGCGCTGGGAGACAGATGCAAAGCTCATGCAGGAAATGGGTGTACAGGTCGTAAGAATGGCAGAGTTTTCCTGGTTTAAAATGGAGCCTGCTGAAGGAGAGTTTCACTTTGAATGGCTTGAGGAAGCCGTGGCATTGCTTGACAAGTATGGCATCAAGTCGATACTCGGCACGCCGACAGCAGCGCCGCCTGCATGGATTATAGAGAAAAATCCTGAGATTCAGCCAATAGACAGGCAGGGAAGGCGCAGGCATTTTGGAGGAAGGCATCACGACTGCCAGTCCAATCAGACATATCGTGCGCATATAAAACGATTTGTGACAGCAATGTCACAAAAATTTGCCGATAATCCGGGTGTTATAGGATGGCAGATAGACAATGAGCTTGGAAATTCGCATGGCGACCTGTGTATGTGTGATTCCTGCAAGGCGCGATTTCAGAAATGGCTGGAGGAGAAATATAAGACGATAGAGGCTTTAAACGACGCATGGGGTACGGCGTTTTGGAGTCAGGGCTACAACAGCTTCTCACAGGTGAGCACGCCTTTGATTACGGCAGTCGGAGAGAACCCTTCCGCAATGCTGGACTGGAAGTGCTTTTGTTCCGATTTGATTGTGGATTTCGCAAAGTGGCAGGCAGATATTATCAGGGAAAATTGTCCGAAGCATTTTATTACGCACAATTACATGTGTTTTGACAATAAGGTTGATTATTATGATTTAGGGGAACTTCTTGATTTTGTGTCCAATGATATTTACCCTGCCGGTCACTGGCAGAAGCAGCCGCACCAGCCGGAAAGCGAGCTTGCAGCGTCGCATGATGTGATACGGGGCTACAAGAAAAAGCCGTTTTGGATGATGGAGCAGCAGTCGGGTATGGCAGGCTGGGAAATCATGGGCAGAGCGCTGGAGCCGGGACAAATGTCGGCATGGGCGATGCAGTCAGTGGCGCATGGCGCAGATGCAGTTGTCTTTTTCCGTTGGAGAACCTGTGCAATGGGTACGGAGCAGTACTGGCACGGTATACTGGGACACAGCGGAAATCCCGGACGGATTTATCGTGAAGCAAAGCAGCTTACGCATACCTTTGCAAAGTATATGGACGAGTTTGAGGGAAGCATGCCGAATCCCGAGGTTGCTATCGTGCATAACTTCAGGCAGAATTATGCTTTTGACATTCAGCCCAATCACCCTGAGCTTCGGTATGTAGAACAGCTTTATAAATATTATAAGGCTTTGTATGAAAAGAAAATTCCTGTGGATTTCGTTCAGGATATGGATGACTTGTCAAAATATAAGCTGGTCATTGCACCGCTTCAATATTTGATGACGCCCCGGCTCGAGCAGCATTACATGGATTATGTGGAAAATGGCGGTCATCTGGTATTGACAATGCGCACGGGAGTGAAAGACGCAGCAAACCTGTGTATGACAGACCGGGAGCTTCCGGGAAGGCTTGGAGAGATTTGCGGCATCGAGGTTCCCGAGTATGACTGCCTGATTGAAACGACAGGCGGCGTGCTTTATGGTAAGAAGGAGTATGAGATTCAGAAATGGTGTGATATCATAGAGCTTAAGGGGGCGAAGCAGATTGCAGAGTATGCGACGGGCTTCTATAAGCAGTCTCCTGCCGTAACAGAAAATAACTATGGAAACGGCATTGCATGGTATGTTGGCACGGAACCGGGGGAGGAGCTTATGGAGGATTTGATGTCTTACTTTACCCAGGAAAGCGATATCGAAACGCTTGGCGCGGCAGCAGATGGAGTCGAAATGATGACGCGTGAAAGCGAAGATAAGATATGGCTGTTTGTTATTAACCATACAAATGATGAGCAGGTATATCATTTGCATGACAGATATACGCTGTTAGAGGGCGAAAAGGAAGAATTTTTAAAGCCATATGAGGTACAGTTATTCGAAAAGAATAAATCATGAATATAAAAATGAGGCTGCAGCAGCCTCATTTTTATGTGCAGACACATGCACAGGAATATGCCGCCTGTAAGGAGATTGGCGTGGCAAAAATTATGCGTTGGCGAGGGAATTTTCGGTTTTCAGGAACTTTTCCTCAAACTGGTCTGCCGAAGATGGCTTGCCAAAGTAGTAGCCTTGTATCAAATCGGGCTTAATGGCCATCATCTTCTGAAGGTCCTCCGCCTGTTCAATCCCCTCCATACAGACAGCAGAACCCAGACTGTGCGCCATGTCAATAATATGGCTGATCAGGTTATAATCATGGTCATTCTGGAGAGCCTGCACGACAAAGCTTCTGTCAATCTTGATAGTCTGTGCCTCGATTTCCTTGAGATACCGCATGTTGGAATACCCGGTGCCGAAATCATCCAGCGCCAAATCGATATTTTTGTCTTTGAGGTTTTGGAACAGCTCTTTAATCCGTGCGTCAGTCTCGATATATCCGCTTTCCGTAACTTCCAGCACCAGACCGTCAGGGCTGATTCCTACTTCTTCCATGCAGGTGTCCAAATCTTTCATTAAATCGCTTCTGTGCACCTGTACGTAAGAAAGATTTACGTGGATGCGGAAATTGGGAAGAACGTCCCGCCATTTCTTACAGGTTCTTGCTGCCTCCCATAATACATATCTGCCTACAGGAATAATCAGACCGCTTTCTTCCAGAACCGGTATAAATTCAGCAGGTGATACACTGCCGAACTGTTCATTGCTCCAGCGGAGCAGTGCCTCCGCTCCGACGAGACTGTAATCAGATGCGGCTACGATAGGCTGATAAAATACCTGAAAGCCATGAAATTGATTATTAATGTCGCGCCGCAGCGCCTTGCGCATATTCAGCCTGTGCAGATACCGGTTATAGCTTGTCTGGTCAAAACGCACTGCCTGATTCTTTCCGGTGCGTTTCGCCTGATTCAGTGCAAATTCCGTCAGGCGGAGTGTTTCTTCTGCTGTCTTGTAACGGAAGTCGCCGGTCAGGATACCTGCGGAAATGGTATAGAAGCGGTTGTATTCTTTTAACCTGACGGTGGCTGCAACCTTTCTTTTGATTTCATTATAGATTTCTTCAGGCTGGGAAGCGCAAGCCCCTTCTGCATCAACAAGTATAAATTCGTCTGCCAGCAGACGGTACACATCAACACTTTCGTTCACAGATGAGGTAATGCATTCCGCCAGTTCACGAAGCACATCATCTCCGGCTTCAATGCCTTCCTTCTCATTGATTTCCGGGAAATTGTCAACGCCGATACGCATCATATAGCGGATGGATTCGGGTCTGTCCCTCAGCAGTGTCTCTGCATTCAGGCGGAACCGTGTCTCGCGCCGGAGTCCTGTTACGTTGTCCGCCTTTGCCTTTTTGCCCAGCTCACTGACCCTGCCGACTAACATGCGGTGTCCTTCCGTTCCCACAACGACAGTTCCTTTGCAGTTAATCCAGACAACTTTGCCCTTGCGGTCAAGCCACCTGTACTCCAGTGCATGTGTATCCTGCTCTCCCGAAGCGCACTTGGCGATATCCGCCGCCACCATGGCATAATCGGAAGGGTGAATCACTTTCTTTAAGACTTCCGTGCAGTCTTCTATAATTGTTGAATCAAAAGGAAAACGTTCCGTAGTGCGTTCCGAAATCATGTAAGTATTTGTTGCTAAATCCAATATAAACAGATAGGAATCCGAAGCCTGCTGTATTACCTCTATTACGGATCGAATCTGTTCCAAAGACATTTTCTGTAACACGTCCAGATAACCCATATCCTTACCTCCACCTGTAAACAGCTTATTATAATGCTGCTTTATCGTTAGAACAGTCCATATATGTTCTATAGTAATTTGCCATTACGTTTTATTATACTGATTTTTACATGGGCAGTCAAATCATTTTGGCTAACTTAAGGCAGTGTCGTAACAGTTCAGCCTTTGTTTTCATTAAGCCATTTGGCTACCCCGTCATTTTCATTACTGTCTATGACAGCGGTTGCTATCTGCTTCAGCTCCTCAATGGCATTTGCCATCGCATAACACTCGTCGGCAATTTCAAACATAGGAATATCATTGATGCCGTCGCCAAAAACGACAACCTTGTCACAATGATACAGCTCCTTCAGCTGCAGAATTGCATGTGATTTGGACGCGGTATGCGGCATGACCTCAAGCCATGGCTCGTTCGTGTAAATATCGTATTGAAAAATGCAGTTGTATACCGGTTTTAATTCTTCGTATGCTGCCTTAAGCTTGTCTGCCTCTCCAATGCAGGTAAAGTAAAACACAGTACCCTGCAATATGACACTTGTGTCATTTAATGGATTATCCCTGCCGTCATTTTTCCGTGAAGACACAAAGTCGGCAAGGGCAGGATTGATAGCATGTTCATCATAGGAAAATTTCTCACGGTCATGAATGATGGCATCTACAAGAGGCGCTATATCATGCTTTCGAAGTATTTTGTAGATATCCTGTGCTTCCTCGTCACGAAACTGATTGACAAGGATTCGTTTCCTGGAAACGCTGTCGGTGATGAAGCTTCCGTTGTTCACGATAACAGGGAGCCTTGGAACCAGCCCTTCGGATACCACGCTTGCAGTATAGATGGACCTTGCAGTTGCATAGGAAAACAGCATTCCCTTTTCAATAAGACGATTTATCGTGCTGCAGCTCCATGCAGAGATTCGTTCATTGCGGCGGAGCAGTGTTCCGTCCAGGTCTGTTATATAGAGTACTTTTTCTTTATTTTTCATAGGGCGCTCCTTGTAGAATGTTTTATCATAATAGCTGCGGCATCTTACTCCTAATTATAATATGATATATCCGGTATTTCAATAGCGTCAGTGTACAGGGGGCAAAAGCAGGGCGGATATGAATGCATAAAGGGCTGAGCTGATACATTTATACATATATACATGTATACAAGTTATTGACAGATACGGAGGATATGTTATATATTATGATAGATAAAATAAATTTAACGTGCAAAAGCATTGAGTTCCATACACAGTCGGGCGGCGGACCGGCAATAAGATTCCGCAGGTCTGTGTATGAATGATGGAGGTTATGAGAAATGAAAGCATACAAGGATTTAAGCAGGGAAGAGCTGCAGGCAGTTCAGACAGAGCTTCAGGCACAGTATGATAAGTTAAAGGAAGCAGGCATTAAGCTTGATATGTCGAGGGGAAAGCCGGGGACGGACCAGCTTGATTTGTCAGCGCCGATGCTTGATGTGCTCAACAGCAAATCGGCATTTAAGGGTGCAGACAATGTGGACCTTAGAAACTATGGGGTGCTTGATGGCATCAAGGAGGCAAAGGAGCTGTTTGCCGAGCTGATGGAGTGTCCGGCAGACCACGTTATGGTATTTGGAAATTCCAGCTTAACGATTATGTATGATTTGATTTCAAGAGCTATGGTGCATGGTATCGGCGGAAACACACCCTGGTGCAGACAGGATAAGGTTAAGTTCCTGTGTCCCGTGCCGGGATACGACAGGCACTTTGCGATTACAGAGAGCTTTGGCATCGAGATGATAACCATCCCAATGGATGAGAATGGTCCTGACATGGATATGGTTGAGGAGTATGTCAATCATGACGCTGCTGTCAAGGGTATCTGGAATATTCCGAAGTACAGCAATCCGACGGGAATTGTATACTCTGACGAGGTAGTCAGAAGATTTGCAAACTTAAAGCCTGCAGCGCCTGACTTTAGAATTTATTGGGACAATGCATATGCCGTTCATCATTTATATATTGACAATAAAGCACAAATATTAAATATTGTAGAGGAATGCGAGAAGGCAGGAAATCCGGATATGTATTATGAGCTGTGCTCTACATCAAAGATTACATTTCCGGGGGCAGGCGTAGCCGCACTCATCACTTCACCTGCCAATATTGCTGAGATTAAGAAGACTGTGACCATACAGACAATCGGACATGATAAGCTGAATCAGATGCGTCATGTCATGTTCTTTAAAAATGCAGCAGGCATCCATGCGCATATGGAGAAGCATGCAGCAATCTTAAAGCCAAAATTCGAGGCAGTGCTTGACTGTCTTGAGCAGGAGCTTGGCAGCCTGGAAATCGGAAGCTGGATTAAACCGCTTGGCGGATACTTTATCGCCTTTGATACATTAGAGGGCTGTGCAAAGCGTGTAGTAGGCTTATGCAAGGAAGCAGGAGTGGTGATGACACCGGCAGGCTCCACATATCCGTACAAAAATGACCCGGCCGATACCAGCATTCGTATTGCGCCCACACTTCCTACACCTGAGGAGCTAAAGCAGGCGTGCGAGGTATTTGTGCTTTGCGTGAAGCTTGCATCAGTGGAGAAGTATTTGGAAGCTTAAAAGAAAGGTAATGGTCCGTAACAAAGTGCAGCGGCTGTAAAGATTCAAGCCATACGGAACTGTAGCAAAGAAATAGCAATACTATCAGTTTCCCCCAAAGCAGTGGTGCAGAGTGATGCATCGATTGTTTTGGGGGATTTTTAGCGTCAGTGCCTTGCACGAATGAGGACGGAGTCGGCATCCATGCCTCCGTCTCCAACCGGAGTATCAATCATCGTATAAGGAAATATTACCATTCTCCACCGGGCAGCCTACAGGATACTATCTGCCGCCCTTTGTCCGGATATGAGTGCATAAAAGGCTGAACTGTTACAACTCATTTAAATAAACACCATAAAACAGTTGACAACAGTTAAGTACTGTTATATACTGTTTGCAACAAGAAAAGCTTTTGAGTAGTTCATGAACAGGATATACGGTGCTTTTTTGCAAAAGCAGATTCAATAGTCTGACAGATACAGGGAAGGCTTGGAACTGTTCCATGAAAATGCGGTCATGATAAAGATACTGATAAAAGGGATGATATCACAATATGAATATAATAATAAACCATACATCAATGCAGCCGATTTATGACCAGATCGTAAATCAGATAAAGGATAAAATCATGCATGGCGAGCTGCTGGAGGAGACAATGCTGCCGTCCGTGAGGACACTGGCAAAGGATTTGAAGGTCAGTGCACTGACTGTCAAGAAGGCATATGACCGCCTCGAGGAGGAAGGCTTTGTTATCACGGTGCATGGTAAGGGAAGCTTTGTGGCATGTGCAAATCAGGCGCAGATGCTCGAGGAAAAGAAAAAGGAAGTAGAGGCAGAGTTTGAACAGAGCATCAGAAAAGCAAGGAGCTGCGGCATGGAAGAGCAGGAGATACGGGAGCTGTTTGAAATTGTTCTGGAGGAGAGCTAGAGCATATGAAGCAGTTACAGGTTTCGATGTTGACTTTTACTATGCGCAGGAAAAACAGGGAAGGAAGTGTTTTCGATGATTAAGCTGGACAATGTAATAAAAAAATATGATAGCTTCTGTCTGGAGTGCTCTATGGAGGTTCCCGTGGGGCAGATTACCGGACTCATTGGCAGAAATGGCGCTGGAAAAAGTACAGCTTTTAAGTCCATATTGGGATTAATCAGAACGGACGGAGGAAGAATTGAGGTATTCGGAAAAGAACCCGGCAGCCTTACGCCGAAGGATAAGGAGCAGATTGGAGTGGTGCTTGCGGATTCCGGCTTTAGCGGATATCTCAGCATCAAGGACCTGATACCGATGCTGCATGCGATGTACGCAGATTTTTCGAAAGAACAATTTATAGAGGGCTGTAAGCGCATGGAGCTGCCATTCAATAAGAAAATCAAGGAATTTTCTACCGGAATGAAGCGAAAGCTGCAAATACTGACAGCGCTGTCACATAATGCAAGGCTTCTGATATTGGATGAGCCGACAGCCGGACTTGATGTGGTGGCAAGGGATGAGCTGCTGAACCTCTTGCGTGAGTATGCCGAGGACGGAGAGAGAAGCATTGTTGTCAGTTCGCATATTTCCAGTGACCTGGAGGGACTTTGTGATGATATTTACATGATTGAGGGCGGAAAAATCATTCTTCATGAGGAGACCGATGTGCTTCTAAGCGAGTACGGTTTGATTAAGGCGACAGATGAACAGTTTGACAGGCTGGACCAATCATATTTATTAAAAACAAAAAAAGAGAGCTTCGGTTATAGCTGTCTGACGAACCAAAAACAGTTTTATCAGGACAATTATCCGTCGCTTGTGATTGAAAAGGGCAGTATCGATGATGTAATCATGATGATGACAGACAATACGAGGAGGAAGCAGGGATGAATCGTTCAATAAAAGGATTGCTGATAAAGGATTTGAATTTGATGAAAGGGCAGAAGACATTTTTTATCGTAATTATACTGGCGTGTGTGCTGCTGTTCCCGGCGTATTCCGGTTCGTTCTTCACCGTAGGATATGTGACAATAATCTGTGCATTTTTTACACTGAGTACGCTCAGCTATGACGAATATGAGAATGGTGCGTCTTATCTGTTTACGCTGCCGATAACGCGAAGGGATTATGCCCGGGAAAAATACCTGTTTGGATTCCTGATGAGCACGGTACCGTGTATTCTTGCCACTGCCGCTTCTTATCTGGTGACGGCAGTGAAAGGGACGGAAACGGATATCGTGTCAGTTTTGGCAGGCAGCGTTGGCACATTGCTGGCAGCATATTTGCTGCTGGCATTGGAAATCCCTCTTCAGCTCAAATTTGGGCAGGCAAAGAGCAGAATGATGGTATTTGTTTCAGCAGGAGGCATTGCCTGCATGATTCTTTTATTGGGTTACCTGAAGGATATCACAGGCATCGAGGACCTTGTGTTAATCAGATTTTTAAGTTTTGGAAAAGGTGCTGCTGCAATAATTGGAGCAGCAGTATTTGTGATTTTGATGTGGATATCTTATCAAATTTCATGCAGGATTGTGGAGAAGAAAGAGTTTTAATATAAACAGCGCAAAGGCAGCTATAAGCAGAAATACGGTTCTATTAGCATTGTTCATTTGCACCATTTCTATTAATATGCTTTCAATATGGCTTTTAATATGCTGAATTGAAAGTATTGCATATGCCAAAAAGTGAGAATGCATTAAGAAAATAATGCAGATTTTTGTACCTGCATATACCTAGTGTACTGACCACTTGTAATTTATGGAAATCAGCACACTAGAGTCAGAAACAGTCCGATTTGTGCAATATAGCACGAAAAGTATATTTTTGAGTAACGATTCAGTACCCTCATAGTTATGAGCATCAAGTCATGCAAAACCACTTCGTGGTGACTTCATACCTAACGCAATTTACGTATTTTTACGCACTCCGCAGCAAGTCGCAGTGCTGTACTGAACAATTACATTTTTCAAATGTTTTACATAAATACGGTAACAGATTTTACCTGGACTGCTTACAATAAAAATATCAAGACGAGAAGCAGTATAAATATTCACAGTTCAGGAAAGGTGAGGTTATTGATATGGAGTATGTATGGAAGCTTGTTGAAAGTGAAAACATTTCGGAAAATAAAAAAATCGGACTGTTTTTGTGCATTAACATTGTGCTCTGGGCAGTCGTGGGCTATTGGGTGTGGGCAATGCTGCAGTTTTATATCTGCAACGGAATTACAGGAGCGTTATGCTTCAGCGGATACGCAGGCTTTTTCATCGGATTTGTAGGAGGCGTCTTTTTCCTGTGGAAGAAATACTAAAAAGTCAGAAAGGATAAAATAATATGGAAAAGAAAAAACGCTACCTGGCATTAAAATGGAGAATTACCTTTACGATTATCCCAATGATAAGCGTCATCACAATCGTTATTTTCGGTTCTACGCATTTTTTGATGAACCGCACAATTATTGACAAGGTGTCGCATAAGCAGAATGCCGTGGGGTATGTGGCATCAGACAGCGTGATAGAAGCCCTAAACCGTACCTGGTCGATTCAGATTACAAGTATTGTGTTGATGCTGGTATTGGCTGCTGCGGTCAGCGTTATCGTGATTGGACGGCATATGAAGGGGCTTGAGGAAACCAGGAAAAATCTTGTGGCAATGATGAATGGCGACTTTACCATCCATGTGTCGGTGAAAGAGACAGGCTGGAGCAATGAAATAACAGATATCAATGGAAATTTAAACGATTTTATTGACAAGATGGACAGACTGCTAAGGGAAATTGAGATTACGACACATAAATTATCCGACCATTCAGAAGAATTTTCTGTTATGGCACACGAATTAAATGAAGATGCAGCGACGCAAAGCAAGTCATTGGACGATTTGACAGTTTCCATGGGAGACATGACAAAATGTATTCAGGCACTTGCAGAAAACGCAAACCAGCTGGCGTCCATTGCGCAGTCTACGCATACTTCCGGCGTGGAAACTAACCGAAAAATACAGGATATGGTGGCAGTTTCGAGGAAAACAGGAGAGGACATAGACAGTGTGAATCTCTCTATGCAGAAATTGGATAATTCCATGAATGATTTGACAAAGCTGGTAGGAAATGTCAGCGATGCAGCAGAAAAAATCAATTCTATTACGGAAATCATCAAAGAAATCGCAAATCAGACGAACCTGCTTTCTCTTAATGCTTCGATAGAGGCGGCAAGAGCCGGTGACAGCGGCAAGGGCTTTGCAGTCGTTGCAACGGAGATAAAAACACTGGCGGATACTTCTGCAAAGAATGCCGTTGCCATTGAGGAGCTGATTACGAATATTTCGTCTCTGATATCCCAAACCGAGCAGTCAACGAAGCGGAGCAGGGATGACATCAAAGAAAGCTCAGCATTGTTAGGAGGCGCTTCCAATACTTTTCACTCTATTATGAATATTGCGGAGGATTCAGGAAGTGCATTGAATGAACTGACTAAACAGATTACAAAAGTAAATGATATTGCAGTTGATATGGCGGCTGTCACGCAGGAGCAGGCAGCAAGCAGCGAATATGTGTTGTCTACTACTCTCAGTGTCGATGAGCTGGTGGACAAAACAAAAGTGAAAAGCGACAGGATTCGAAAGGGAACAGAGGCGCTGCATATTGCTTCTGCTGATTTGAACCGGGAAATGCAGTATTTCTCTGTTTGATAAAATTTTGACAATAAAATACTGCAGACGCCGTCAAGGCGCGCAGAAGGTTGCGGATGAAGTACTTTTGTAGTAGAATAATAAATAAAATAGAGCGTAAAAATACGCTTTACGCTCAAAATTGCAAAGTTTACGTTCTAAACAGGGCACTTTACGATTCTATGATATACTTAACATTAAAAGAGGATATGAATTTCTGGTTCCTTCAATATTCAGCAGATTAATTTTGATATTGGCAGAAGGTATTCCTGAGATGTCATATATTCAATAGAGATGCATATGGGCAGGGTTTTTGCTTTAGAACTGCTTAATACAAAATGCCGGTTTTGGCTGGTGGTCTGGATGAAATGCGGTATCTTAAAAATAACTGGCTGCGGATTTTTACAATTCGCCTCCAGTTATCAGTCATCCAATAATAAAAATAATCACTGCCGACAAGGCAGACAACGGGAGATAAAAGAACAATTCTGTTGGAGATATCAGACAGTACCATAGTTTATTTTTTTTGATGCCGGAAAAAGCCCTGATGTCCATGTTAAAATCAATTTGATTTTCGCTTAATCCGCATACGTGCTTGTATAATGACCTGTAAGAGCGTTCCTTTGATAAATAAAAGGCATCTAATCCCCAGAAAATGATAATCGGAAGAAACAAAATCCAGAAATTTGTTCCAATGGCATCTCCTGACAATGTAAATATTCCGGCTGTCAAAGTGACTGTCCAGCCCTTTAAAGCAAAAGAATTGTTTGCCATTCTGCTTATAACTTCCTGTATCATTTCCAAATATCTCATCTTAGGTTCTTCCATCGGTATCTCCTTTTTGTTCGTAAGGGTTTAATATGTGCTGTGGGAAAAGAACTGCATCCGTCTGTCCGCCAGAAGCCTGTCATACTCCTGCTCCGTCAGATTTGTGATATCATAGATTTCCTCATAATGATATCCTGGCTGGTCCTTGATTGACAATTCAAGCTTTTTTTCATTATCATAAACCTTCAGCTCTTTTAATTCGCCATGCATTTCTGATTCCAAAACGACTCTGCCGTCGGGAATCTGAATAAAGTCAATCCGGTTCTGCCGGCAGATGATAAGCCTTGACAGGTCAGATGTTACATACATGGATAAGACATGGCAAATATTGTTTCTCTTTGCTGTTTCCGCAGATAAAAGGGTCTGTATTTTAGTATCATCTTTGTTTAATGCAGTGTAAAGCTTCAATTCACCTGTATCATTGCAGAAAATCGCCACTCCGTTTCCCAGTAAAAACTGCAGCATCATGTTTGTTTTTTGCGTATGGAGAGCAAAAGCAGATTCCATGAAAATTTTGCCAGGCTCCTTCCTATACTGCCATACCAAAACAACGCCTTCGCGGTCGGCGGTAATGACAGTATCCCATTGCCGGTATATTTGAAGGCTGATAATATCTTTTTGATGGATATTGTCTATTTTTGTTAAGATATCATGTTCAATATCCCACAGATATAAGTATCCTTTTGTACAGCCAATTAATAAATTGCCTTCATCAATAAATTCATATGTATTACATTCGTAGATTTCCTGATCCTTGCTTTGGCTTATATATTTTCTCAATAACGCACTTGTTGATTGCCCGGGCGCAAGATTCATTTCTTCATCAGAAAGCATCTTAGGCTGCTGCTTCATGCATACTGTCTTTTCAGCCAATAGCTGTCCGTTTTCGCGATATACTGCTATTTTTTTCCTTTCCTTACCTGCTGCAGCGGAAATTCCATGGTACATAACTGTTTTCCCGGATAAATAATTTCCATTTTCATAGCCAAATGATTTTTGAATCTGACGGAATCTTATGTGCCACAGCTCTCCCTGCCATAATACTGCCGGGCAATAAGCTTCCGGGAAATCCAAGCCGGTTTTCAGCTTATCAACAGATACATTTTCCCAATAGACAGTTCCTGCGCTTTTTTCAAGTATTTGCACGGTATTGTCATTGTATAATAGGATAATAAAAGTCTTGCCTTTATCTGCTGCGTAAACACTGTTTAATTTTTTATAAGGCAGGGTATAAAAAGCTGATATGATATTATTATTTTCCCGCCATTCTGCTTTTTGCCCGTTATCATTAATATGGATGCTGTACGCAGTATTTTCCGCCTTAAAAATATTTTCGGGGTAAAGCGTGTCGTCAGAAGGCCGGCATAGTTTCCGGTTTTCAGGTTCCACCCCAATAAAAATTTGTCATCAGTCAGAAAAAGCATTTCAGCATTTTCTGAGAAAACAAGGTTTTTCCACAAACAGGAAAGCTGTGCCATATTTTTCTTTAAAATCGGGATATCAAATGTTTTGTATTCCATTGTATCCATATTCAAGAGAAACAGATCATAGCGTACAGTCAGTGCCAGCAGGCGAATCTGGTGATGGTATGCTGCAGGCATACAGCTTAGCTGGCAGTCTGCAAGAATCCTAATGAACCTTATTTATAATTGAAAATAGTGTATTTCATAATTAAATTACAAATGCAAGACAGTAATTATGCAACTAAAAATAATTTTAGATGCATAATTACTGTCCGGTTTTATGGTAGCGCCTCTATTCCTGCGTCCTTACATCATGCCGTCTGATATACCACACACTTAACAAATAAAATCCTGTAATAAACAATACACACGAAACTCCAAACGCAGTCCTGTCTAAAGCCCGCTCCGGATTATTGGCGCGCATACCGACACTCAGCAGGGAGTAGGGAAGGATATAGAACCAGCCCTTTGCAGTGACCATAAGACCGGCGATGCCGCCCAAAAGCGCGATGCCAATCGGCACTGCGAAGCTTCTGATAATCAGCGACAGAAAGCACTGTATGGTACATACGGCGATACCGCCTGCAAAACCGCAAGCAAGCCAGTCTATAAGCTCTGTGGGAATTGGCTCCGTGATGCCTGCATATTTTCCGCATACGATAAACAAAAATCCAAGCCATGCCAGTGTGAGAAATGTAATAGCGGAGCACATAGCAACTTTGTTGAAGACAATCCTCCATGCCGGGGTGTTTACCATGACCATGTTCCAGTTGACGCCGTTATGCTCCAGCCTCCACAGATAACTTGCATAAACGCCAATAAGCGGTGGCAGGAAGAAGTAGCAGAAAAACAGGGAATGCTGCGTCCACAGGGAGTGCCATGTGCTTTGCAGCACATCTAAGTTGCTGAGATAATTAAAGGTTCCGATAAAGGCGGAGATGGAGGGCAGGAGAATAAACGCCAGCCATATGGGAGTGCGCTTCACCTTAAGCATTTCAACCGGAAGAACAGGGATTTTCACAGCCTTGGCAGGCGGTGTTTTTCGCCCGGCACGGCTGAAAGCGATGCGAAAGTTAGAAAAGCTGTATCCGTCCGTGTCCATATGTTCAAAGATAAGCCATCCGCCAATGAGCAGATAAGCCAGCCACCCGATAATAAAAAATGCCGCGCTGTTTTCCTGATAAAAGTAGTAAAATCCCATAATGCGTGTTTCCTTGCTCCAGTCCATGCCGACAAACATAGAAGCTCCATAATGCCCCCAAGGTATGATGTAGCGTAAAAGCGGCCACTGGGGCATATACATCAGGAAAAGTCCTGCCATGCTTCCGCAAAGCCCCGTGCACAGTGCAGCAGCCTGATTGTGAAATACGAGTGAAACAATCATCTGCAGCAGGAAAAGATTAAAGGTAATCACCAGGGTTTGAACAAAAAATAACAGATACGCCCATGCATCAGGCATTCCGTGAAATCCGATTCCGGCGCCGATAAGCAGGAGTAAAAGAAGCTCCGATATGCAGAAAATAAGGATACCAATAAACCCATAGAGTATTTTTGAAAAGTAGATGGCAGCTTTACTCTGCATTGTCTCAAGCAGCTTCCAGGTATTTCCCTTATGCTCCATATCAATTATTCGGCTTGCAAATACGGCTGCTGCGGTAGGAATCAGGATAGCATTTAAAAGCGGTGCATCATATAAAATCATCATCCAGCCAAAATCAAGATACCGGTCATCTTTCAGACTGTATGTCATCCATGCGCCAATGACAAGCAAAAAAGCTGCCAGTACCAGCCAGATGCCGCGTCGTTTTGTTTTTTTCAATTCGATTGATAAATAATTCATAAACTTTCACTGCCCCCTGTCAATTTCAGGAAAATATCCTCAAGACCGTCTCCTTGTGCTTCAAGCGCTGCCATAGTACCCTGAAAAATCAGCTCACCGTGATTAATAATGCCGACCATATCAGCCATCAGTTCTATTTCGCTTAAAAGATGACTTGAGACGATAACCGTCATCTGATGTGTAACCGGAAGATTTTTGATAAATTCGCGTATTTCCTGTATGCCTGCCGGATCCAGGCCATTTGTCGGTTCATCAAGTATGAGCACTCTTGGATTTCCAAGCAGAGCCATAGCGATACCAAGCCTCTGTTTCATGCCAAGTGAGTACTGCTTTACCTTTTTATCTTTTTGCTCGTATAAGCGGACAGTCTGAAGTACTTTTGCTATTTCGGAGGCAGGCGCCTTTTTCAGCTTTGCGGCAATCTGAAGATTTTCCAAGCCGGTGAGATGCCCGTAGAAGCTGGGACTCTCAATGAGGCTTCCAGTGTGTCTTAGTATGGAGAGCCTGTTCTTGTCTGTCATCTGCTGACCAAAGAATATAACATCGCCTGCGGTTGGTTTTAACAGTCCAAGTAAAAGCTTTAGAGTAGTCGTTTTGCCGGCTCCGTTCGGACCAAGAAAACCGTATACGCACCCTTCAGGAATACGCAGGTCGATGTGGTTTACGCGCATCTGGCTGCCAGTGCCCTTTGTCAGACCGTTGGTTTCAATAACATTTGCATTCATCTTAAATAATCGTTCCTTTCTGCTGCATTTATTTGATGAAATCATACAGAATTTACCTTAAGCAGAAATGATGTGTACCTTACGATTACCTTAAAATTTTATTTTTACAAAAATTTTCATGCCCATGAAAAACTTGATTTTACAACATTCTTACGTTTACCGTTTCAGACAATACACACAAATGATTACACTATATTTATCTTGTTCAGAGATAATATAGCCGGTGCATCCGGTTAATGGTATCTTTAAAACCGTTCGGTGTTCCGGCATCGGACGGTTTTTCAATATTGGGGTTGCGACGTCGCAAGACAGATTATTGACAAATGTCAGTCCATTCGTTTATAATATACTTAACAAGGGAGCCGGAAGGTGAGTGCGAGTCACCCGACCCGGCGAAAAGAAATTAAGTTAAAAATAGCTGTCTACTTTTCTCAGGAGCAGGACGGCTATTTTTTATTTTTCAAATTCAGAATTGCGACGATCAGAAGACCGACGGTCAATATTGCCATTATTTTGCGGCTTTGTAAACGGAGAATAATATTTGCACAAAAATAAAACAAAAATAAAGGTTGTTTTCGGCATAAATCTGCTGTATCATATAAAATATACTATAAATGAGCAAATTTGAAATTTTACCAAAGCTGCCTCAAATAGCATAAAACTAAAGACATCAGGCCTCTGTGGGTGTATACTGTATCTGCTAAGAAAACAATAACCTACAAAGGATGATGTCTTATAGAAAAC
>JAGAQJ010000030.1 GCA_017622845.1 Lachnospiraceae bacterium
GTAGTGAGAGTCTATTTACTGCACCTCTAAAACTACCACATATTATTAGGATTGTAAACAGCTCCATGTCTTTTTACCGACAACTCCGTCAATCGTAAGACCGTTCTCAGCCTGGAACGCTTTCACCGCTTCCAGAGTCTTATTACCGAAAATGCCATCGATAGCACCTACGCCATATCCCTTCGCGGTAAGACGCTGCTGCAGATAAGTGACATCGGTGCCGCGGCTGCCGTATTTAACAGTCGCTCTTACACCTGTAACCACACTGTCATACTGCGTCAGCTTATACTTATCTATAATGCTCATGATGGTCGTAATATAAGTAGGGCTGGTCGCGTATCCGCCGTTTTTGATTGCTGTAATGCAGGCTTTAGCATCTATCTGGTTCAGGCATCCCTTATATCTGCTGCAGCCTGCCAGCATATCATAATAATCTTCCACAGCATCTCCTATGCTGTCATATGCCCGGAACATATCTGTGATATTTGTATAGGTCTTGCCATCATAGCATTCTTTCGTAGCCGTAGAATACGCTTTATCTTTCCACGCCGTCCCGAAATGTGCCCTGCTGCGGCCAACCTTGATCCCGAAAACCGCGTTCGCATTGACCATCTTAGCGCTTGTCCCATATGCACTTTCGCAGCAAGCCTGCGCAATGCAGACAGACGGCAAAGACCACTTTCCCCTGCCTGCCGCTTTTGCCTGTGCAATCGGAGCAATCATGTTAATAAAGTTATTTACCTGTTTTTGTGTCGCCATACGTCCTCCTACTGTATCATGCTTTCACTTTTTATCTGTTCCCTGACGTCCAACTGCCCGTTATCGACAGGGCGGCAGTTACAGCCTGATGCTATAACTGCCAAAACCGCAACCATTATGAAAAGATATGTCCTACTCATATTTGGCGCCGATCTGCGAAACCGCCTGCTTCACTTTGTCATATCCCAGCATTGCACCCAGCCAGTTAGCCACGCCCATCAGGGCAAGATAAACGCTGTTAAGCGCGTTGAAAGGAATCTGGTAATTCACATAATACAATGCCGTTGCACCGCAGCCTACGATTACCGCTACGATCAGAACCAGAATGTTGGATGCGTATGTAACCTTGGCATCGTCAAGCAGCTTCTTGATTCCTTGCGTCAGGAGCGACGTTGCCGCCGCGCAGATAGTTAATAGGATTAAAAATACTGTAATTGTCATAATTCATTTTCCTCTCTTTCCAGTTGCACCAGCGCAACTTCATCGTTCTCTGTTTCATTGCTCATTATCTGTTCCTGCAGGCGCACTTTCTCTTCTTCCCTGGTCTCAAAGAAAGATTTGGCACAATAGACAAGGAATACCCCTACGATTTCTGTCACGATCAGTCCGCCCAAAGTCTCCGCGATATCATCTTTTCCCAGAAAAGCCAGCAGAAACGGAAACTGCATATCGACCAGCGCCACATGGACGATGCGGTTCATCATTCGTTTCGTATATGTATTGAATCTTCTGGGCCTGTCTCTTTGTCTGTCCTTGTTTTCCATTTTTATCTCCACATAATTTATTCCCCCTGTTCATGGGCTGCTTTATTGATATGCTTTTCGATTTTTGCCCTTGTTTCCGGTACTGAATGATTGCATCCAAGCTGCTGCAGGCCATCAAGGCACGCCAAAACACCATAGATCAGAAGACACTGTTCTTCCTTCATCTTGGCAATATCTTTATCCTGCTTGTTCTGCCTGTCGTACCACTTATAGGCAGCGACTACTGCTCCAATCAGCGTTATCATGGCAGTAAACACACTTGCAGCCGTGATAATTGCTTTTGCATCAATATACACTAGGTCACATCTCCTTCCTCCCATTGGGTAAAATAATAGAGCCTGACGACTCATATTGCTTATACTGTCCCGCATACAAGCAGCGTATAATGTGGCTTTTCCCTTTTCTGCATCTTTGGGAAAGCCCTATGCAAAACTACGTAGAGCAGATACCGCAACCAATCATCCAGAATGATTCCTGCTATAGAGAGCGGTATCCATAAAAGGAAATAGTATAAGCATATCTGGCCGAGCAAATTAAACGGCAGGCCGGAATAATCCCACACCTGCCAGCCAAGCCACAGATTTACAATACAGCCTGTTATGAATTCAAATACCGTAATAACGGCCGCGCTTATGAACGATTGTGCAATCAAAGACTGCTGCCAGACAAATTTATACTCGTTCAGCAGTCCCATAATCACAAAACACACACCCCCGAGAATAAACATAGTCCAGTGCGTCCAGCCGCGCCACAACAACTCTATCCATGTGTACAGGCGTCCTCCTATCATAAAAAGAATCACTTCCATCATTCACCTGCTTTACTCTGTTCCAGATAATGTTTATACACATCATTCTGACGCTGCACGGGAATCTCTACGCCGTAGTATATGCTTTCCACTTCCTCTTTTGTCTCACAGGAATCTACCCATTCACACAGATTATTCCTGTATGTAGTCTGATAGTTCACGAATAACAAAGCTCCCTGGATGATGGCCTGCATATCATCACGTGAATAGAACTTACAATGGTTCTCCGAATCCTGATAAGATACTGTCTCGCTGCTGGAAGACGCCATCTCAAACTGTTTCCCCATAAGAAAGGTAATATCTTCGTCTGACAAGGGGAAATGCTCCGTTCCGGCGGATAACTCTACATCAACACCTTCCGACTTTGCCATTTGATATGTTAATTTTATCTCCTGCTTTTTCAATTCCTTGATTTCTTCCAAGGTCGGTACATAAGGTTCCACAGGCCCCGGTATTGCAGGAGCCACATATACAGAGCCATCATTGGAAAACTGCACTCCTCCATTAATTTCTCTGTACACAGTGATAAAATCATCATAATGCCAGATATCTTCTTCATCTTCCTCGCGAAAACAGATAAATCCATTTGATTTAGCCGGGAAATCCCCTGTGATCTGGATAATATTGTTACTGATTTTTTTAAAGGAAATGTTATAGCTGGTTTCCTCACCAACATACATTAATTTGATCATTAAATCTCCCTTTCTCCCTATAATAAGGATAAAAAATAGAGCCTTTTGGCTCTGGTTAATAGTTTCATATTTTCCTCATTAAATGCTAATCATTTTCCGTCAACAATAGCAATATCGGCAGAAAAACTGTGAGTGCCTCCAGTGCCGCTTCCGGTAATTCCCATTGGACAGGATATTGATAATGTACCATTGGATTGATTATAGCTCAACGACATAGATGTTGTAATAGTAACTGTACTGCTATTATCTTTAGTACCGCTACGTTTTTTAGTCATACTTACTATAAATATATTTTTGCCTACTTCCAGATTCATATAATTGTTTGGTGCATACTCTACCAATGAAAGCGTTGCGGTAGTAGCACCATTAACGGTTACGGTTTGAACAGTATATTCACCTTCACCCAATTTTTTTGGTACTGCATCGGCACCTACCACATATTTATTTCCATCGGAATCTTCATAGAAGGATAATCCGCCTAACTTATTATACATTTCAGCAGCGACTACTGCTGACGGAATATTTTCTGCATTCGTATTTGCTTCTACCTGCTCCATAGTCTTAAGCACTTTCGTACTGTCAATTTTCTTTGTCAGTGCCGGGAGTACCCCGTTTTTCCATAATCTGTTTAACTTGTTTGCCGTAATTAATTTCATGCGTGTATCCTCCCTTAACTAAATGTGCCTGCTATAATCGCGTCAATTTCCGCATTTGTCGCTTCCGCCATTTCGGCCCAAGTACCGTCACCCCTTAAAAACGCGGCCTGCTTCCCAGCCGCAGGCGCGGGTACTAAGCCGGATTTGCCTGCTGCCGAAGCCGTGGCCGCCGTCATGGCGCTGTATGTCGTATTCGTCGGAACAGCCCAAGTGCCGTCACCCCTCAAAAATGCGGCCTGCTTCCCAGCCGCAGGCGCGGGTACTAAGCCGGATTTGCCTGCTGCCGAAGCCGTGGCCGCCGTCATGGCAGAATAAGTTGTATCCGTGAATTTTGCTCCCTGCGGCACATTTGCTTCAACTGTGTGGCCATTTACAGTTTCCGCGTCGCCCCCATTTGCCGGAAGACTTTTGGGAATATCAGTCTTTTTCGCGAAAAGCTCCGTCACTTTTTCCGCAAACCCGTTTGCGAACCTCTCTAAATGTGTTGTTGTCAACCATGCCATCTTTTACTCCTCCTTAAAAGTGTTTTCTATGATTTGTTCAATTTCTTTTTCTGTCATATCGACTTCTTCGCTTTCTATTTCATCAATATATGTCCCTGCGATGATGTCGTCGATATCCTGGTCAGTTGCCGCATCTGATTCATCATCTTCGCTATCCACATATGCTTCGGATATGATAAGTTCAATATCCCTGTCGGATGCGATATCAAGCATAGTTATCCAGTCGATATCATCTGCATAAATTCCTGCTATAATATCTTCGATGTCCTGATCGGTTGCTATGCTGTATTCAACCAATGGCCTTATAACCTCAGCTATCTCATTAATAGCGTCTACAAGGCAACACTTGTTTTCAGTAATCAGCTTGGACAGGTCGCCAATCTGTTTTTGCAGGTCGGATATCTCTTTGTCAAGCCCACTATGAAGTTCATTTCTTATTTCTTCCTTGAACCTCTCAAAATCCTCCAGAAGAACAGATGCGCCTTTCCCTGTCTGGATTGATACCTCGGCCGTATCAGATACGGTAATATAGTACTCCTCAATAATCTCTACCGCCGCGATACCATTATAAGCTGGAAAGTAGTCTGCGTCTTTGGCGACTGCAATCGAATATAAGATTCCGTCACCCTCTTCGCCCGGTTTTCTTGCATATATACCGATTTCAGTCATCCGATACCCTTCTGTCAATTGCCTGTTTGACAATAAGGATTTGAGCAATACGCAAGTGTCCGTTACCTTCTCAATATTGCTAAAACCAAATTCCTGCATTGGATTCCGCAATGCCTGTGCCTTTTGAAGACTGCTTCTGTTTATTTCTTCCTCAGAATATACTCCTGAACCTGTTACCAGCTTCGTAAATTCTATTCTTTCTCCTACAAGCAAATCGGTTGAAAATTCTATACCCAAATTGGTTGTTGCCGCCGCATAAAATTCTGCCATCGTCACACCTCCCTTATCTGTAATCTTAATCTCTGCCCTATACCTGTTCCATTATGCAGCCTGCTGTCCATAAGATATTGTCCTTTCCAAACATCAGTAATAATGATATGTCCAATATTTCTTGTCATCGTGCCATAATATAAAGTTTGATTCAGTTTCCTTTTAAAAGTAATCGACTCCAGATGCGATCGGGTGTTCTTTACTTTCCATAATGCGACCAGAAACATTTCTATCTTATCTTCATCAATACTCATATTGGTTTCCAATAAAATCCGAAACAAATACGGCGCCGATTCATATTGAAACCATTCCTGTACCTGAACAGAATCGCTTTCCCATACCAAATCAGTTAATTCCTCTACAGCAGATACGGTTCCGGCCTTACAATGCCAAGGCAATGCTTTCTTTACCGCTTTCTTCTTATTTTTAAGTTTTAACGTAGTATCATAGTACTGAGCGCGCAATTCTTCTGCCAGGAGATCGACGACTTGTTCAGGAAGTACATCGATATCTCCATACACCCCTGCCCGGTCAATTTTTTCCAACATCATATGAGCGGTTTCCCACAACGCATAACTCGCCGCTTGCACACCGATGTCTTTTCTTAAGACTTCCGGCATGATCTGTAATGTGGTACATTCCTGCAGATTAATCATCTTCTACACCCCCGTACAGCACCTTTTCCTCAGCAACCAACAATGCGATGCTGTTTCGAGATATTCTCACAAAATCCGGGCTCCTGATTTCCACACGTTTTGCCCCAGCAGAAATAATCCGCTTACGTAACTGATCTGGATTAATATCTCTTCCAATCCTTTCCTTTTGCCAGGCAATGTACTCTCTCACCGCCTCCTGCACCTGTTCCTGAATAGCGGCGGCTTTCATCCGATCACTTTTATTCACGTAATAGGTTATATCTACCTCATATTCCTTAATATCCGGCAATCCAACAACGACCTTATCTGTAAGAGGGCGCACTTTCTCATTTTGCAGATAAGATTCCAGCTCATCTATCATTGTTACTTCTGGTATTTGTCCGTCCTGCAAGATAAAACAGATATTGACAACCCCCGGTGTTTCTGAGTCTACGCACACATCTGTAATCGCCGGATCAAATGTCATGACCCAGTATTTATAGGCATCATCCGGTCCCGCGGTAGACCACGAAGACGGTGCAAGATAAATACGTTCCGCAAGATTCTCATCTGCTTCAATATCAGCGCCGCCCTCCGTCAACGCAATATTCTCTGCCTTCCCAATATACGGAATGGGGTCAACCAATATATTCAGTTCTCCAGCCTTATAACCGTTTCCGACGATCCCTTTTTCTTTACAAACAGCGTTCACTTCCCCCGATAATTGCCCTGCCGGTATCTCCAAGATATCTGACGTTTCAAAATATGTCCTGTCGCCGGACGTTACTCTTGTACCAGCCGGGATAATCGTCACATTATTTCTGCGCATGGAAAGCGTAAACCGCATACGTGTCATCGCAGATGCACCTTCCATCCGGCTGACGCCTTTTAACGCTCCTATATTCTCCAGATAATCCCCATAGCTGTATTTTAGCAGCGACATCTTACCGGCTCTGTCCGCATATTGAAGAATCTGATATAACAGCAGGCAGTCCGCATATGCAATCAACCGTAATGGATCAGCTTGCTCCATAACCAGCTCCGTGCCTGTCAATTCCCGGTATTTCTCTTTCATCGCATTTATATAAAATTCCTGTACATCCTCCATCGTAAGATTATCTATAAAACTGACATCCGGATAGTCGGAAAGTAATTGTTTAAAGCTCATGCCTCATCACCTCTCTTTTTCAGGTAAATTATCGGGATCATCTGCCCTGTTTTCTGAAACTCATATTCCACCTTATCAACTTCTGCCCGTTTTTCATATTTCTTTGTCTTTTCAATTACTTCCAGTGCGAACAAATTTTTCGCTATATTAACAGGACGGTCAAGAAAAGAATTGTCTATTCCGAAATCTCTGTCTAATGGCTGTTCGCCAACACGAACAGAATACAAGGTCATAAGGCAGCGCCGGATGTCTTCTGCGTCGTCCTCGGCAAATCCGTCTAATTTAATGACTGCTCTTCTGACATCTATCATACGTATTCCTCCATGCTTATATTTAATGTTGCACGCACGATTTCTCCCCTGCCCATCACCACGTCCATTGCTTCTGACACCGACGATATATAATATTTATTGCTGCCAACGGGTCTTCCACCAATTACGAGATATTCCACCTCTCCAGTCTCAACAGCGGTTTCTATGCTGTCCATTATCTCACGCGGGCGTATTCCCATGGATACATCCAGTATGATTTTGAAGGATACGCTGCGGTTTCCGGGACCCGTAAATTCTGCACGATCCTTTTGCCCTATAATGCTGTGTTTTGCATATTTACCGGATATTTTCTGCGTCATTCCTGAAAAGGTCAGAATACGTCGGTCTGATGTCTCAAATATAATCCTGCTGCCAAAATTCCCGATTGTTCCCATACTGTTATCCTTCCAAAGCTTCTAAACGCTTCATAATTTCTGTCAACGTTACATCATAAGCGTTATCTTTGAGACGCATGCTGCCGCCCGCCAACAGTTCTATCTTTTCATCTGCTTCCGCCTTGATACTGGTTCCTGCTTTTATTTCCAGATCTTCTATCAATTCTACTACTGCTTCTCTGATAACTGCTTCCAATACATTTTCTTCCTGAGATATATTGATATCTGCGCTGATCTGCGCATTCACGGCTGCATCATCCCCACCGGTTAATAACAATTCAGTCGTATCTATATGTACATTCTCCGACTCAAGCAGCATGGAAATATTAGCCGAAATTTCCACGCGCGGACCATCCAGTATTGTTCTGTGAATGCCATTTAAATGCAGATTCGCAACTTTTATCAGATATTCACCCGTTTCATCAGAATATCTAATATATGCGGCATCTTTCTTCCTGGACAGTTCTTTTCTGTAAAGTCCTTCCCCGGCCTCGTATGGTTCATATTTCTTATTCCATATCGAACCGATGATTGCACCACGGCTGCTTCCGTTGGAAAGATGTGCAACAATTACCTCCTGTCCTATCTGCGGCATCCTGTATTCATCGTTATTTGTAAGGATGGGAAATTCCGCCGTTACCGAATCATCCTTATCACGATATGTCACGCGCGCCATTCCCGACTCATAATTGATTGATGATACTTTGCCAACCCGTATCTCACTATCAGGCATTTTCTTCATCTCCTTCCGCTGCCGGAATCTGTAGATTTGTTCCCGCATACAGCCAGTGCCCGTTACTGGAGCTCTGCTTTCCACGGCTCCTGGCTGCATTTTCAATCACTTCCTGATTCAATTCGTAGATCTCTGCGTAGCGCAGCGGCGTACCCAATAGCTTATCTGCAATAGTCCAAAGGGTATCGCCTCTGGCAACTGTATAAGCACTGCCTGCTCCGGTACTCTCGGCAGCGGATTGTTCCTCTATGAGCACGGTTGCATTATCCATCCGGTATCCCGTCTTATGCGTCTCTATGGATTGCTGTGTAGTCCCATTGGCTCCGATTTTCGTCACCACCTCATCGATATAATACTTGCCGTCAGGGATTCCGAATCCTTCGAGGTTAATACAACTGCCTGCAATCAATTCCTTTCTCGCCATTAACGTACCGGAAAAGGTTACCGCTTTCTTATTCGCGTTGTTCAATTCAGCCACCGCTTTCCGCTGCGCATCCGCAGCGCTGTCAGCCTCCTGATTGATTTCCATGATTCTGTTTCCATCTCCCACCATAACAATATGGTCTTCGCCCGTCCCCGGATCTGTATAAGATATTTTGGCTCCGGTATAAGTACCCGCAAGTGTTGAATTATAAGTATATTTCTTAAATTCCTCATATCGTAATACAGCCACCGGCTCTGCTTCTTCATATTCAGCTTCATTGAAAATGACAATTTTCTCAGCGAATACTTTCATGGCAAGCCCATATTGTTCACAAACAGAATAAAGAAATTTGCAATCCGTCTGCTTATCCTGTTCCAGCGATTGTATAGGTATCTCATCTGCTTCATAGTAAAGAGATATACCTGCCCGGTTTGCAATTTCCTCTGCCACCTCCTGCACCGTAACATTCTCCCAGTTCTTTGTGCGTTCCTCTTCATTAAACGCCTTTGACCTTGGAATGGAAACCGCATTGATGCCGCATACCGCAGGCGGCCCGGATATGGATACGTCATCTACTTCAAACTCTCCGCAGTACATCTCCCAGCAGTCTCCGTCTCCCAGCCAGTCAAAGAACCGTGGAACGGCGCTGATATGGTCTCCTTTTGACGGTATCAAACCACTCATCCATTTCTTTTCTCTGTCCTGTATGGAAAGTGAAATTTCATCACTTTCTCCCGAAGCCTTGTCTTTATAAGAAAATGAATTAACGTCTCCGGTAATATCATCTGTAATATCTACATGCTCATAAGCAATATGTAATTCCACTCTTCTTGCTTTGCTCATGCTTTTCTCCTCCATACCGGCAGGGCACTTTCATCTGCCGGAAGCTGCGGTGTATTAATCCTTGTTCCAGCCGAAAAAACTACGATATCAAGCAGTTTCATATTACTCTGCATAAGATAACCGGTATATTTCTCGTTTCCATATACTGCCTTTGCCACTTCATCCCAGCATTCTCCTTGTACTGTCACATACATCAAGCCATCTCCTAATAAAATTTAATCCTCTTATTATCCTTCATCCACTGTTCCATCATCTGTGCAAACCTTTCCTGTGCCGTTTCCAATGCATCCTCGATTTCATCACGTCCAGGCGCATTACCATAAAATTGCAGCGTTGGATTATAGTCGATCTGAACCGTTCCACTGCCGCCTGAATATTCCTTACTTACCGGAGCAGCTATTATTTCATTGCCGTCGCTGATAATTCCATCCATTCCTAACAATTCTCCGGTCTTTAACCACAAATCAATGGCGTTCCTTGAACCGTCAATAGGGATTGCGGCTTCTGGTCCTTCCTCCGCGAACCATGCAATATGAGGTACCGTGAAGATACCGCCGTCTGCATGTCCTGTTGTCACCATTTTGTTTGTTTCGGACACAACAGATGCTAAGGACATACTGCTGATTGGCCAGGAACCGTATGTTTGATTAAATACTGAAACCGTATCCGCAAAAGACTGCATGACCGCTTCGGTAACAAGATCTTGGTTGTCTCTTATTGCATTTGCAAGTGCTTCCGGCATATATCCGCCTGCATCGTTTATTGCGTTAAGAGCTTTCTGATACTCTGCTGATTCCGCGGTTAATTCGATCATTTCCCACATAGCATCCACATCACCGGCAAGTGCGCCAATTGTGCTCATATCGGTAAGGCTCTGTCTTATCTCATCTGGAATTCTTTCTCCTGCATCTTTATAGCTTTTTGCAATTGCTTGCGTCAAGGATAAATCTGGTTGCATTTGTTCATACAAATCTGCCATGGCATCCCTTGTGGATTGGTCGATATCAATGGAATCTATAACATCTTCTGCTACAAAATCCAGATGGACATTTGGACTCACTCCATTAGCGACACGGTTCAACATCTCATGAAGTTCCAATCCTGTTTCCTGCTGCAGTTGTTGCATCAGATCGCTTATTTCTTCACCATAAGCCTGTTTGATCGTATTCGTCATGAATTGTGAGGATCGTATCTGTATTCCTGCCTTTTGTTCCAGATATCCCATATCAAGTTCAGCCTTTGCGGCATCAAATTCTTCCTGACTCCATTCTCCTTCCGAAAGCATTAGCCGATATTCTGACATGGCAGCTACATAAGCTTCATCATATAATCCCAATGCTTCTTCCTTTTGTTCCCGTATTTCCGCCTGCAAATTAATAAAAGAATCTGCATTTAAATCCACTCCTGCATATTTCATCCCGATCAGGTCAAGACCAGACTCGAAGTTACTGTCAGCAAGCCCTTGCTTGATATTCGCCATCTGCTCCTGCAGTTCCGTAATTTCTTTCAGCTCATCCATATCCAGCAAACCGTCTGCGAACGCATCTGTTATGACTTGATTCAGTTCTGTTCCTATGCGTGCCAGTTCCCCTTTTTTATCCTGATAGAAATCATGAAGTTGTGTAACTACATTGCTTTTCTCCAAATCGTCTCCCAGCAAAGAGTTGAGTGAAAGATTGGTCGTATATTCACGCTGTGTTAAATATTCCTGCGTTTCGTCCGCCAGCAGCTTTGCCTGCTCGATGTATGCCTGCCGTTCATCTTCTGTCAGTTCCATACCGATAGAGATTTTCCAGTTTGCCTTATTCAGTTCCGAGACTGTATCGTCAATCGTATCTGCTATTCCTTCCAGTTCGTTCATTTCAGCGATAGATTCCCGGACTTGGTCAAGACTCTCGCTCTGCACGATAAATGACGCAGCTTCCTGCAACTCCTTCATGGACAGCGCAATGTTGCCGAAATGTCTGTCCAGATTCGCCCGCTTGGCTTCCGCAGCGCTTTTCTTCACCGCCGTACCAATTCCGGCAATCACGCCTGCCGCGCCGCCCAGTGCCATTATCCCCATTCCTACCGGATTTAGTGCACCCAGCGCCGATGCAAGGGACGCGACCCCCGACGCGACTTTATAGCCTGCCAATGCGGTTCCAATTCCCGAAATAGTTCCCACGATTACTCCCGGATTATCCGCCAGCCAGCCTCCTACTTCCAGAAACGGTTCTGAGAACTCCCTTATGGCTTTCCCGGTCTCTTGCATTTCCCTTGCCATTGTGGGCATATCTTTGACAGCAGATTTAATCATATTGCTTAAGGCATCCTGCTGCCCCGCCATACCGTCCACAAACTCATTTGCCAATGTAATTGCATCTGTCAGCCCCGGCCTTAAATCATCATAGATGCTGATTCCGAGGTCCTTAATATTGTTTTTCAGAATACCGCTCTGGCTTTCCAGCGTTTCATACCGTTGTGCCGCTTCATTGGTTAAGGCAACGTTTTCCTGCCATGCTTCATTGGATAAGTCCAGCGCATCGTCAAACAAATCACTGGCATTTGCCGCCCTGATCAGAGTATCCCGTAAACGGCTCTCCGTAATTCCCATATCCGTCAGGACTGCAATCGCGCTTTTTCCGTTCTGTTCCGCATTATTTAATCCTGATAAAAAAGAGTTGATTGCCGTGCTGGCATCCTCCTGAAATGCCTTTTTGAACTCCTGCCCGGTCATTCCCGCTACTTTAGCATATTTCTGCAGATCCTTTTCGGTTTCAGATGCCAACTGCATATTCACAAGCATCTTCGAGAAAGCTGTACCGCCTGCTTCCGCCTCTATGCCTACCGAAGAAAGGGCTGCGGAATATGCCATGATATCCGCTTCTGACAAGCCTACCTGGTCGCCTGCTGCAGCAATACGCATTCCCATAGACATAGTCTGCGACTCTGTAGTGGCCATATTATTGCCAAGCGCAACCACCGTACTTCCCAGCCTTCCGAAATCATCCTGAGACATCCGCACAATATTGGCAAACTGCGCAAATTCTGTGGCTGCTTCGTCGCTGCCTAAATCAGTGGCCACGTTCATATTGGCCATTGTCTTTGTAAATTCCGCGATATTCTCGTTATGGATGCCCAACTGTCCGGCGGCTTCCGCAATCTCTGACAGTTCCGCCGCAGATACCGGCATCTCCTTTGCCATCTGGCGTATATCATCCCGCATCTGCAGTAATTCAGCGTCTGTCGCGTTGACAGTCTTCTTAACGCCTGCGAAAGCAGATTCAAACTCTGAGCCAACCGCTATAGACGCGCCCAGTCCTGTCATAATACCTGCACCTGCTACAGCCGCCATTTCTGTCATGGCCTTGAAAGTTGATCTGGCCACGCCTTCCAGTCCTGTGAAAAATGGTTCTGAATCCACCAAACCTTTGCGGAAACTTTTCATAGCAGAGCCGGAAGCATCAGATGCAAGTGCCGCCTGCTTGGCTATTTCCCTCAATTCTTTCTTCGTAAGCCCAGTACTATCCTGAAGGGATTTATCAATTTCACCGGCGATTTTTATTGCCAGCCTGTATTCTTTGCTGTTTGACAATTTTATTCACCTCTCTGACAGTCTGTTTCAGTTCCCAGAGGGGCAGATTCATGAAGTAATCCAGCCCCGTTCTGGTAAACAGGTTCAGCCTGATGCATAGTTCGCGCAGTCCCGACACATCTTCCGGCCTTACCCCTGCTTGTAGATAAAACCCACGACGCACCTCTTGACGCGTATTGCTACGCTCGGCTTCAACTGTTCGAAGAACTCAATCGGCATTTCCGCCGCCACAGCCGCCAGATTTAAGGCGTATTCTAAAGTATTTTCCTGTATCGTGTCCATGTTGCCGCTGTCCGACAATCTCCTGTTGACGGCGATCATATCTCTGGCGCAAATACGATCAAGTCCCGTTAAATCTATTGTGTCGTATTTTTTCCCTTCAAAGGTAACCGGCTCCTTGAGATGAATTATGTATTTTTCATTTCCCGTGGCTGCTGCCGTCGTTTTCCCAGTTTCATTTTCTCTTATATCCATTATGCAATCTCCTTTCTGCTAACACTGTTTCCGAATATCGGCAAGCAGGTCTTTTCCATTTACAACATAGATTTCATTTAACTTGTCCAGTTCGAGCTTCTTCTCCCCGCCAAGTTCAAGCAGCATATAAGTCAGCTCCAGCGTGACAGATGCATTCATCAAGTCCGCCTGCTTTAACTGACCAAGCTTAATTGCGGACGGCCGTCCCCTGAATACAATACGCATTGCCTGAGTGCTCAGGGTCCCGCCCGTGGACTTATTGACATTCTGTACCGAAGAACGCAGAACAATTTCCGCCTGCTGGCTCGCGTCAATAAGTTCAAAGTATTCCTTGTTTACCATCCTGAACGGAATTTCCTGCGACATGCTCTGAAACATACCAATTACCGCAGTCGTATATTCCCCCAGGATACCCGCTCCGCTGATGGTGGCCGTCATCGCGCTTAACTCGGCCAGACTGATTTCACCTGTAATTCCAACTAATTTGTCAGCTCTGTTATATACGTTGAAATGATTTACCACTTCCGGGAAAATCAAATTGTTATTATCCATTATGATGCACCTCCTGTGCCCGTCAGGCTCTCTTCAAGCAATGACGGGTCAAACTTAAGAACAAATACGATATCTTCTGCCGGCGTAAATACCGCGATGTAGATGTGGAAAATCACCTGCCCATTCAGTACATTCTCCACGCTGTTCTCTTCTTCGTTATATTCAATTCTGCCTCCTGCCAGTTTTCCTGCGGACACATAGCTGTTCAGCCGGATGTTCTCTGAATCACAGATACTTTCAATCAGTCTGTAATTGGCAGGACTGTCCACCTTCTCCTGATATGTCACAATCAGGGAATTGGCCACCCAGGAGAACATTCTTCGGCAGCATATCCAGCGGTCTTTTAATTCTTTGGTCGCTGGATACGCGGACGTATTATTGCCCCATGCCCGCCATCCGGCTTCATAAAGAAGCGTCACTACGCCGATACCGTTTAACATACTGGCCTGCTGCCTGTCCATAAATACTTCCGTACCATCTTCAAGCACTGCGGCCGTTACACGCGCAAGCAGATTGGAAGGTGATATATTAGGTACATCATCGTTCTCCGCATCCCTATAGGCCGTCATTGCCCCGTAGATTGCCGAGTAATAAATCTGCAAGGACTCTGCCATTGTTTTAGGCCATACGACAATAGCGTGCGGGTCTGTATAGCCATTCTCTTCCTTGTAGGATTCTACATCGGTATATTTTCTGACTACTGCAGTATCCAAATCCAGAACGCATTCCGCCATAAATACGCCGTTGATTCCTTCACATTTCGTAATCATGACCGCCGCCACGTCAGGATTATGACTCCAGCCAGGCGCTAACAGCAGCCCCGGCGCCATGCCAGTACGCGGATATACCTGTCTGATGACTTCCAGGCCTGTCTCCTTGCCTGTCGCCGCGTCATATCCTCCGATAATATCGTCCGCCGTTACTAACTCCGGCGCGATGCTGTCAGAAGATACTTTTACGGTCGTCAATGCCGCCGCTTTTTCTGAAATCATTGTAATTACCAGCATGCCCTTGCTGTCAAACGCCAGCAAGTAGTCTGTATCTTCTGCCAGTGTCTCCTCACCATTCTGAATCACAACACTTTTTTTCAGGATTCCGTTTTCTTCCGGGAAAACCTGTCCGTTAATAACCGCATACTCCTTTGCCGTGTTTTCTTTCTTATGCTTCGCAGGGTCTAAAACGTTAATAAATACCACCGGCGCAACCGCAAAAGCCTTAAAGCAAGCGTACATAGACTGACATAACGTGTATGATTCAAAATCATCACTATATCCCAGTTTCTCCTGCGCTTCCTGAAACGTCTGACAGCTAACCGGCGTATTAACCGCCAAGGCAGGGTTCTCTACCAGATTGATTGGTGCGGTTCCCAAAATCACCTGTAATCCGGCGGTACCGACAACCGGCGACGCTGTGTCGCTTCCTTCTTCCTTCACCCTGACGCCATGATAATATTCTTTCATCCCTTAGCTCCTTTCTGTGCCGCATATTCTTCTGCTTTCCTATAACAGATCCTGATAGCGGACACTTCCTCTTTCAGTTCCTTTTTGGCTTTCACCACATCATGGACAGGAACAAGCAGCGCTGCAAGAGCAGGCAGCTCTTTCACCGCATTTTCCATTCGCGCTGTTAATCCATTGTTGAAAACCACTCCTCTTGAAACTGTTCCCGGTATTTCCGGCCCGAGATAAATCACAGCTTCTGTTTTGTTTGACTGCGATGCAGTCTTTTTCTTTTCAGGCATATTTGTCCTCCTCTCTTGATACAAAAAGTGTATTCCAGGCCATTTCCATAGCCCCGAAATAATAAGGGTATCTGTCCTCGTCATCCAGTGTCCAACTGATTCCGGCTTCATAATCTAACTGATATCGATTGTTCAGCACTGGATTCGCCGCAAATCTTTCCGCGATTCTGTGCAGAATGTTGACAACGGCCTGATGCCCCAGACACCGGATATCATCGTCATAAATCCCAAACAATAATATTGTCCTAATCTGCTGAACATTCTGCGTCATAGACATGCTGCCTGAATCCAGCATAACAATACAGTATGGGTAAGGGTCATCCGCCGGTTTCTCTTCCTGCATGACATCCTCGTCAGGCATAATCACATCGCCTGAATCATCCACACTCCGTTCCGCCACATTCTGAATCCTCTTCGGCAGGCTCTGTGCAAACGCTTTGATCGTAACGCTGCTGCCGTTCACATCCTTGAATACCATGTCTTTCAGAATATACTCAACTTCTCCCGCTAATTCTTCCTGTAATTCATAAGGTGTCATACTTACTCTCCTCCGAGCATCGCATTAATATGATTGTGAAGACAGGTGTACAATTGCTCCTGCATCTCTGCTGCGTCCTGCTGCCTATATACCATCTCCAATGCTTTGGCTTCCGACAAACTCATAATCTCTTTAATCTTAGGACGATTCGTTTTTGTTCTTGCATATTCACCTGGAACACGTTGAAAGAATCCTTTGTGACCAGTTTTCATAGTCGCCAAAAAGGCCTTGTAAGTTTTTCCGTCTTTATCAATTTTTAATTCCTCCATCGAGCCTGACGAAAGAACCATTGCGCTGGCGCCTTTACGTTTACCGTTTTTTCTGGTCGCATATTTATAAATTCCCACCGTAGGGCCAGATACTCTGAGAAACGCTTTGAGATGCCTTGCTGTTGCATTTTCTATCTTGATATCTGATTTATTAAATGCCCGCGCTTTAATCGTATATCTTTCCCTTGTTTCGCTATGTAAACGGTTTTTTGTATTGGCCGCGAATTCATTAATTGCTTTCTTCATTGCTTCCCTCGAAGCTTTCGAAGAATTACCTTCTTTCTTGCCATCCAGCCGTTCCATCAGTTCTTTAAATAACGCCTCATCCGGCTCTATCGTAACCATCATGATCTCGTCGCCTCCAAACTGATAGAATAGATACCATCTTCGTTATTGGCATCTGTAATGAGATACTGTTTGCCATCAAAATTGAGGACTTTACCGGGAGATGGAAGTGCCCCGAAGTCTTCGGCTGCGATATAGAAAAGGAGCTGCTTGGCAAACAGCCCGTTTCCTTCATCTTTCACTCTCTTCTCCCGTTCCGTCAGTTCATTCTCATCTACGATAACAAGCCGCTCTTTGCCATTGAGCTTATGCATTTCCCCAAATTCATCAAAATTGAGGAAAACGCTTTTAATATCCTGTCTGATTACATCTTTGAAGCTCACCTTTTTTCTCCTTACGCATTGATTTTCACATACACTTTGGAACTCTCTGCGGGAGAATCAGCAGCCGCATAACCTGCTTTTACACCTCCTGCTGTTGCCGTAATTCCTGCATCAGACAAATACACGTCCGTTCCCAAAGTGATTGCTTCCTGTCCGTCTTTATCAAACGAAAAGACGCCGGTAACGTGCATCACCCCGGCAGAGCCGGGCTGCATATCGTCACCGGCAATTCCGATTCTGTTTCCAAGAATCACGACTTCTCCATTTTCAATCTTTTTCTTAGTATTATTAACATAGTCAAGGGCTTCGCCTTTCTGCCAATATGCCGCTTTCATCCTTATACCTCCTTAAGCAAGTTCTATCGGGTTTTTGACAACAACGCCCGGATTCTTAACAGCTCCTCTGTAATCCATAACAGAAAATCCCCAATCCAGATATACATCCCATACATATCCGAGTACGCCGGGCACCTCTGAACGCCTGATATTCGGCACATCCTGTCCATTCAGATAATCAATCTCAATAAAATCAGTGTCTTCTCTGGCTCCGATCAGCCACCACGGCATCTGATTGCCAAAGCCCCCGCAGAGAATGTTGATTGTAGGATCCTCTACCACTTCAATCCGCTCACGATACTGATACAGCGGATTCACCGCCTGTGTATTCCCTTCTGTGTTGATTGTGGGACTGTAAAACAACGTATACATGTCAAATGCATATCCGCTGGGAACAACGATGGTCGCCGGGCGAATGATACACGCATCTCCAAATTCATCCTGCTGGTTGGATAATGCCATAATCATGCCCTGCGTGGCTTCCCGTGTAATTCCGGTTCCTTTCGCCATGACATTTTTATGCGCTTTGTCAAATAATTTGATTCCGTCATATATAGCCTCATTATTTATCAGCTTCTGATATGCCTGCTTATTCTGGGTCTTTCTGGCAGATACGGCATACTTAGAGGGCATCTTCACAATCATGTCGATATCGTCATTGATAAACGCCTGACGGGTGAGTGTGAACTGTCTGCCGTAAGTCTTTAACTTTCTGGTCGGACGCTTCTCGTCACTCCATACATCGTGTTTAAGTTCTCCGCCCTCACTTACTTCTAACAGTTCCCCAGCAGGGCCGGACAGGTAATTATTATCATGTGTCTTGAAGTCTTTCAGCGTCCCACGCTTCACCCATCTGTCGAAGGTTACCGGAGCTGTCCTGTGTCCTTCCACATATGCTTTATTAATTGCATTGTCCAGAATTGTCGGGAACGCCGCTGTAGGGTTCAAAAACTGTCTCTGTAACAAGGCGAATAATTCGTCCGCGCTCCTCCGGTTCATGCCTGCCTGCCCTTCTTCTGCAAGACATTCAATTGCCAGGTCACGCAGCGACATGCCCATCAACTCTCTTGCTCCTTCCGCCGGATTATCCAACCGTATGCCGCCGCGCAGCAAAATAGCGTCTTCCGCGGCACGCCGGAACTTGTCCTGAGCATCTGACTCCACCGTAACGCCAGTAGCAAGCGGAGCGCCTTTTTCACGCATATGTTCAATGACCGCTGTCCTTACATCATCAACCGTATGGCCGCCATCAATAAACTCTCTCATCTGCTCTTCCAAGCCAAATTCCCTGCATAAATCATTGATTGCCGAGATACGCGTCCGTTCCTGCTGCCGCACCCTCTGGGCTTCTTCCTGTCCCTCCCTCTCATTCTCGTTTTGCGACGTCGCAACAGGGGGATGAGCTTCTCTGTTTTCGTCAGCATTAATTTCCGCTGTCAGCGTATCGATTTCCCGCTGTAACTGGTCAAATTCCGCTTTTTCTTCTTCGCTTAAGTCGCGGTGCTCCATCTTTGCCTTATCGCAGATTTCCTGCTGTCTGGTGATTTTCTCCTGTCTCTTTTTCCTTTTCATTTCTCCTTTTCCTCCTATAATGCTTTATTTTTATTGATAATGAGCTGCCTTTCATACCCTGAAAGTACCCATTCCATATTGGACATCTCCTGCCTGCCAACACCCACCGAAGGATCCGCCGGTACGCTCACAACTGATATTTCCATCGGTTCCCATCGTTTCGCAATGGATACCGGGCCTTTGAATCTTCCATCCTCAGATAGCTTATTAGCGCCTACCTCTTCCCACACGCTCACCGCATAGCCGACTGATACCCCTTTTAAGGTACCAGATTTCACTTTGGCATAAATTTTCTCTGATTCTTCATCTGTATCAAATTCAATTTCTGCCATACCCCGGCCATTTTCAATCCACGCCTTGTTGACTTTTCCTACAACAACATCTCTTTTATGGTTGAATAATACACAGCCTATTTCATTGATCCTTGTCAGATCTGCACAGCCTTCCGTATGATCTAAAATTTCACTGCCCCAAAATCTTCTATAAGGCAATTCGCTGGAGAAGGAAATCAGAAACTTTCTTTCATTGCCCGCTCCCTCTACGGCACGGATTTCACCGCCTGTCATTTCCCTGAACGCTTTGTTTTTGTTGGTTCCGGTAATCGTTCCCAAAAATCACACCTCCCATATCCAGCCCTTTGCTGCCTGCATACTCTAAAACTTCTATTGTCTCGTCAATCTGTTCTTTCCAGTCACGGCCATTTTCAGCCGCTATCTGCTGATATGTTTTCTGCCCGGTATTCAGTGCAATCTTATTTGCAGATGCTTCTTTCGCCGGGTCAATCCATCGTTTCGGCGCTGCTGTCCAGATATGACAAAAATATTTTTCTTTATTTTCCCAAAAATCCTCTTTTTCAATGATTCCAGCCAGCGCACAGGAAATCACAAAAGTCTCATAAATCTCATCCATAACCTCGATAAGAAGTTCTCTTTCCTCGTCATAGGTTAAGTCGTCCTCTATCATGCCCTGCCTTGCCGATGAATAATTGGTCTCTGACATATCCCGGCTTGTTGCTTCATAGGATATTCCCTGGCCTGCGCCAATCATATGCTGCATTAATTTGATATACGTGGCTGCATCTGTGCTCTGCCCGTTAGGATTTACCACTTCCACACTGTCTCCCGGAGAAAGTTCGCGAATCATTCCGGGAGCAATTGTCTTCCCGTCATAGCTTGCTTTGTTTCCTTTTCCAGACACGGCTTCTCTTCCCATATTTGTAGGCGGGCTTGTTTTTGTAATGAATACAGAAAGACATGCCGCAATCCTTTCTTTTACGGAAACTGCCGTCATAAACTCGTTGACATCACGGATTCTTGTAACAGTTGAACTTAAGTCAGATATTTCTCTGATTTGTGTTGGCCTTTTCTTGGTAAAATAAAAAATCACATCCTTTGCATCTACATAAGCAGATTCCAATTGAAGTGATCCATCAATGTCATATTGCCGGAACCAATAACCCTGCGGACGGTTCCATTTATTATATTCAATTCCTCCGACTACCTTATTCCCAACACTTTTGGGCTTAATCTGTGCCATATCCAGTTCGTCTACTTCAATGATCTGGATCTGGAACGGTATGAATCCCTGATTAGTATACCGCTTCAAAATCAGAACGCCTCCGTCAACCTTCTTGCGCTGTACGCACATCCGCATAATCTGATTGAAACTCTGTGCCCCTGTCACATCACAGTTCTGCTTTTTACACCACTTTTTCCACGCCTGCATCAGAATTTCATCCATCTTCTCGTCTCCGGTTTTCGCCCTGATCGAGAACCCGCTGCCGAAAACGTTCCGCTTATAGGCCCCTATCACAGAATTTAGCATATCGGAATTTCTTTCCAAATCCCGCGTCCTCGCCCGTACCGTATCCCTGCTATACCTGTCTGTCATTTCCGCCGACTGATTCGTCACATGCCAGTTCGCGCTTCCATTCCCATATCCTGCAGCATCATAATTCCTGATATTTTCCCCATATTGCCGCCACGCTTCCCGCCTGGCACCCCATTCCGGTGAAAAGAATGTTATTATATTGTCAAGCCAGTTCATAATTATCTCCCTTCAAATATTCCCAGATAGGTATTGGGCATTAAATGGGTTTCCTGATTAGCAAGCTGCGCCTGTAAATCACGCTGCATGTCTAAAAGTATATTCAAATCTGCCCTCGTCAGGCTTCTTGAACCAATTTTGTAACTTTGACCGCCGACCAATATTTTTGATATTGCATTGTTTACTTCAATAAGCTCTTCCTGCACTGTCATATCAACTATTCTCCTATATCCAGTTTTCATTTGTTTTAATCCAATTTTCTTCTGAATTTACTTGCTCTTCTGCAGGTTCCGTATTGCCGGTTTCCTCTGTTTCTATCAGATGAAGCGTTCTGACTCCCATCATATCAGCCGCTGCCGCTGCATATACTTCACAATCCAGGTAATGATTATCTTTGTGAGAACTCTTCAAAACCCACGCCAATTTTTTCTTGCCGTTTCCTGTCCTTACATTGACTTTATGCTCTGCTGTTACCTGTTCTGCATATTCCAAGTCACAGTTTTTATATACCATCCATGCTCCGGTTCCGTTTGGGCGCCGCATTCTGCCTGCAATCATGTCTTTGTATTTTCCTCCGTCAACCAACACAAGCGGCATACCGTAAGCGCTGCTGTTTATCTTGTTGACCTTAGACAACTTATAATGCGACAGCATCGGGTTGGACGAACCCTTGCATGGCAGCGCCCATTCTGAATTGTTTGCACAGAAATCATACACCAAATCCGCATCGTTACCGGAATCAATCAGTGTCATTGCTACAATCATCTGTGTTCCATCCGGCATCCTGAACTCCAGATTCATAATCTGCTCAATTTCTTTAAACGTATATGCCTGTCCATGGGCAATATTCTGGCTTGTCATATAAGTACCCCAGGCACGTATTGTCCAGTAAAAACAATTTTCCTGGACGTCTACGCCGCCGGTAATAAGTTTTGTCCATTCAGGTAACTCATATTCCTCGCATTCCGTCTGGCGCTCCATCACTAAGTCTGCCGAAGTCTTCAACTTGGTATCTTCCCATGGCTCTGCCAGCCAGCTATTGGAAAAATTCTGTAGTTCTTCCGGGTCATCCTTGGATTTTAAAAACTGTTCCGCAACATCTGCCCATGTAACAAAGACGCTGTAAAGAGAATTAATCCAGAATCCTACCGTTTTGGGTTTTCCTATTCCTCTCTTCTTGACGGCTCTCCATTCTCCCTGCCTGAGCATATTGGGTTTATCTGCATCCTGTATGACACATCCGCATTCCGGGCAGACATACTTGGACGTCTGCGCCCTCTCATATGGACTAAGCTTCTTCTCCGGGTCTTTGTCATATAAGATCTGCTTGAATATCAATTCTATATATTTCCCGCAATGCGGGCATGGTACAAAAAAATGCCGTACTTCATCGGCATTATCATGTAATTTCCATATGTAGTTATCCCTGAGCGTTGGTGTAGAACAAGCATAAACCTTACTTTGATTTTTGTAAGTTTTAATACGTTCCATAGCAAGGCTGTACGGCGAAGCTTCTTTCTTGGATGCTCCACCCATCTTATCAATCTCGTCAAAAAACAGATATTTAATTGCCACAGAAGCTAATTTCGCCGGCGAACCAGCTCCGCGCAGATACAATGGCATATTACGGAATTGCAATAAAAGCTCCTTGGATCTCGTTTCCTGAAAGTTTTTCCGAATTTCCGGTATCAGTCTCATGGCCGGTCGAAGCCGCTTGCTGGATATATCTTTAGCTAATTCATCGTTCGGGTATACTATCATAGTCGGTGCCGGAGACATCATTATGATATATCCCAATATATTAATAAGCGCTTCGGTCCCTCCTATTTGTGTGGACTTACAGAAATATATTTCCCTTACATTCTGTTCAAGATATGTATCCATGATGCCCACCAGATACGGCGTGATATCATTAGACCAATGCCCTTCTATATTGCTTGATGCATCCAAAATTCTGTATTTTTCAGCCCATTGCGAGACCGTTAGCTTTTCCGGCAACGTAAGCGACATCTCTATTACGCGCTTAAAAAGCTTTGCTGTCTTTTTCTTCGACCTTTCTCTCTGGCTCACTGTATATCATCTTCCTCATTCTCATAATCGCTTTCAATCCCACTTAGTCCGTCTATCTCATCAGGATCATAGGCAGATAACTCACGTAATGCATTCAACATTTCCGTTTCCAATATTTCCGTTACTCTGTTAATATCTGTTTCGCCTATTAACCTAAAAGCCACTCTAACCGGAACATTAAGCAGCTTATTTCGGAATCTTACCAGCATATCCGATAAATAGCTCTCCACGTCTGCCGCCTCGTGCAGTTCCCTTCTGAGCTTCCTAAGTTTCAAAACAGAAATTTGTTTCTTCACTTCCTCATGTTCCGCCTGCACAATTTCCTTCGACGCAGATGTCCTCCTTCCCGTTTCCGCATTTACCTTATAGTCAATATATTCCTGAATGCATTGTTCCAGGTTATATCCCGTTGCTGTATTATCCTTCTTCTGAAACACCCCATCCTCGCGTAATTGGCGGATTCTGCGCGTTGATATACCCAAATATTGCGACAACTGTTTTTGGTTCACTTCCATTTGTTTTACCATCCCCATCCTGTTCTCAAAAGAGGAAGGAAGTGCCTTGAAATTTTTTCTCAAAAACTGGAAAATGCCGGGCCTTCCCCGCCCCGTACCCCAAATATGATCAAGTAGTACCTTAATAATCTCCAGGAGCATTTCATAAATAAAAAGCATCAGCTTTTAACTGATGCTTTCTGTCTTATGAATATTTTGTCTGTAGATGCTTTTTCATTAGAGTATATATTTGTCCGAGAAATATAGCATCTTCGCTCTCTCTAATTTCTTCGAGCATATACAAAACCTGTCCCTTATACGAATAAATACCACCACAAAAATCAGGTGCGTTTCTATGAATCCGCTTTATGTCAGCCTTTATCCCTTTAATCTCTTTCCTCAGCTCGTCATATTCTTGTGTAATCGTTTCCATTAACTCCAGTTGTGTCGGTGCTGATATCAACCTTGCCTGCTGATCTAAAAGAGTTGACTCCATTTCATGAAATTTGTTAATGTATCGGGCTGTAAATATAGTGCCTTTTATTCCAGTTAGCTTATTAGCTATAAATTCGCAGCCTTTCTTGGTCACTTCGTAACATGGACGTGTTTCGCCTTTAGCGTCTTTGTACGTGCTTTCTACAAAGAAATCAACGGGTGCAATCTTGCACTGGTTGAATTGATCAGTATATCTCCGTAAATCCCTCATCAGATTAGCATGCGTTTTTTCTATCATCTCAGATACTTCAACGGAAGATAATGTTTTCTCAATTTTCTGCATACTGACATCTCCCTTTCAAAATTTCTCTTGAAAGAAGTCTCCATCTGCATTATAATATTTGCAGAAGAAAACTTCTGTGGAAACAGGTTTGTGTGATTGGTAGTCTGCAGCCTGTTTCTTATTTTTTGTTTTCATTCTCCAAAAGAAGGTGTACGCCTTTTCTTATTGCTTCTCCTTTGGTCATTCCGTTTTTTAAGCAATACTCATTTAACTTATCATCGGTTTCTTTATCCAAGCGAACACTTGTCCTTATATTTATAGGATTCTCTACTTTTGGACGTCCTGTGCGTGGACTCACATTCATCACCTCACTTTTTAGCACACATAAATTGTATTAAATGCACGCTCAAAAGTCAAGTGTTTTTTAACCAATTCAAAATTGATTTCGTTACTTCATTGAATCCAATTGGCTTCGTTAAGTTGCTCTAAATATCTACGAATATCTCTTAATAATTTATTATGCTCTTTACCAATCATTTCAGCCACTTCACGGCTTTCTAACGTTTGCTTTACTTCTTGCATGATCATTCTCCTTTCAAATAATTCTTGAAAGAAGTCAAAGCCTTTGATATGATATATTTATCAAGTTGCTTTAGCTTCTTGGTTCGGAGTAATCGGTTTACTTGCTAGGTTGACGATTACTCCTATTTTTTTATTTCCGACTTCAATCTGTGTATTCCTCTCCGTATTCCCTCTGTCTTTGCTACATTTTCTTGTTTGCAATAAGATTCAAGTATTTCTTTTGTCTCATCATCAAGCCGAACATGAATAGGATTAGATTTTGGATTGTCAGATTTCGGTCTACCCGTACGTGGGCTCATATTATCACCTCACTTTTTGTAGCCCTATAAATAATATAATTTACGTAGCCCAAGAAGTCAAGTGCTTTATTTCTGTATTTTTGCTCTCAATAATTTATAATTTCAATATAAAAAAGCACCAGCTTTTAACTGATGCTTTCCCTTTGATTTATTATATCATGCTATCATAATATCACATTTGACATTAAAAATCGTGCCATCTTTTATCTTGATACATTTAATTTCGCCATAAGCGCTTCCTGCAGCACTCTTGATACATTGATATGCGCTTTCTCTGCTTCCTGATTCAGCCAGCTCGGAAGCGTAACGTTCCTGCGTACCGTTCTGTTATCCACCTTCCGGCGATATTCAGTAAAATCAATATCTACCAAAGATACGCTTCCTGTCCCGGATTCCGCGAAGGTTCCTTTAGAAACATCAACAGTGCTCAACTCGCTGGCTGCCGGTATTTCTCTTCCTTCATCCTCATAGCTGATTCCCTTTAAGCCTATAGCGTCCCTTGCCATATATACTGCGTCTACCATTCCGTATCCTTCTGTTATAATTTCCATGTCCGGCACTTCCACTAATACAGTGTCTTTTTCATCATGTAACGGTGTAAATATTACTGGATATACATTTCTCATTTCAAAGCCCTCTTTCTCTCTACTTTTGATTGGAGCTGGGGATTTTACAATCCCCATTTCCGGATAATTGCTTTCGCAAGCTGCTCATTCACTTCTTTGTGTCTGGGTATCTGCTCTATGTCGGAACCTCTGACATATACATCATGGTTTCCTCCATGTCTAGCAAATTCAAATCCTGCTTTTTCCAATCGTTTTACTAAATCTCTTTGTTTCATTTTGCTCTCCTTATGTATATATAATACACATTTTTTACACATTTGTCAATATAGAATACACATTTTTTACACATTATTTTATTTCACCTAAATACTTACCAATCTGAACAATAATTCTATATACAATTCTTTTCATCTGCCTTTCTGAATAACTTACATCCTTTATCTTAAGATATGGAATATTACGTCTCCTATCGGTCCAGAATCTAATACGCATCAATTTTTGTTCTTCCGGTCTGAGATTATTATAAACAAACTCTACCGCTTCGATCTGTTTCTTCAACCGATCGGCATACACAGAAGTCATTTTCATGGCTTTTGCTTCGGTTACAGACTGTGGCTTACTATATTCTTCCAACTCACTTTTTATTACGCCTGCTGCCGCGGATGATGCCATAATTTCAGAAATGTACTGCTCATATTCTCTTTTTTTATCAGGATATCTGCGAATAACAAGTTCTATGATTTTCCAGGTTTCTTTTTCAATTCTCATTTCTGCCATTTCATTATTCCTTTCCAGATTTTGTCATGCCTGCTGCCGCAGTATTCCTTATACATCCGTGTAATACAGATATGCCTGCCTAACAATTTCATGTTTTAATGCTTCTTTAACCGTAATTTTATGGCTTTTACAGTATTTATCAACATACTTTCTAAACTTTGCATTATGTTGATATTCGTTATACATCATTTTCTTCTCCTTTCCGGCGAGGACTGCTGCCATGAGACCTTTTTACAGTCCTCGCCTGCTGCCGTGTCTATGGTTACTGTGATATACTAACTGCTTATTACGTCTATACAGGCGTTCCATTTACTCATTCTGTACCTCCTTCCAGTAAAGAGGGATTGTCGATTGCGTTTCCGATAATCTCTAAATCACTGCTCCAAAAATTATCAAAATCAACGATTAATCCCTCTCCGCAAAGAATGAACCTCGCGCTATCATCATCCCATTTAACCAAAAAATATCCATCCTCTTCATCAATGGAACTGTTGTGAATGATACAAATATCATTCTCCCAGATCAGCTTACCGTTCTTGTCCTTATGCCAGATGCACTGGCAGAGGGTGAAAGGGTCTACCTCATGCCATCTTGTGTCTCCGACGCTTACAATATAATGTATTCCACCTTTTGGAAAATTAGGGCGCGGCATATAATATCCTTCCACCCATTCCCCGTTATCTGTACGCTTTGCCTTGTATAAATGTCTATCGCTCATCTTCATCCTCCCTATCCGTCTCAATCACACCAAATCTCATCCCGCATTCGCCACATTTACACGTCCCGTCTGAAAATGATTCAGTAACACGTTCGCCACAAGCAGGACAATAAAATATACTTCCTGTGTCGGTATAACCGCTTATGTATCCATACATTTTCTATCCCTCACTTTCCGGCTTCTCACACCGTTCAAATTCTATCACAAAAACGTATGGATTTGCATCCCAGCCGTATCGGTCAAGGTCTGATTTCTTGATGGTGGAGTTCCACAAATTTTGAAAAGCTATCCTCTGCATATTTTCCCAGCGGATTCCCATGGCTGGATTGCTTTTCCCATTATTAACACCTTCTGCAAGTATTCCTATTCCGTCAATATCCCGCAACCGCCCCACTCTCACATCCGTAACCTTTAACCAGATACGGGCGGCTTCTTTTGGCATGTGGATGGAAGGGCGCCATTTCCCGCGCTGTGCTGCAGGTCGGAAATCTCCTTCTGCCTTGTAAAAATAAACTGTATCCGCAGACAAATCTCCATAAGAGATTCCGACCATGCTATCCCACGTTTCCCGGACATACAGGATATCGCCTGACTGATACGGAGGTTCACAAAGCCTTTTAATCAGCACATCATCCGGCACTTCTGGATGTTCTTTATGATATGGGCTATCTAATACCTTTAAATGTTGCGGCTTAACCAACCGCCTTGTAACCGTTTTTCTCCCGTCCAACAACAACGGTATTTCCCATTGTTTTGCGTTATATGATTTTATCATTGCTTTCTCCTCAAAATTTACCATCCAAATATACAATATCCGTCCATCAGGCCATATTCGGGACAGTTCCGCAAGACATAGATTATTCCTACGGTTATTTCACTTCCGGTATATCCATGTTCCAGATCCCATTCTCGAAATGTAACAGAATCACCTATTTGATAGTCCCTGTCATCCTTGCGGATCTCAAATGCTTTTCTGTCGCTGTAGACATCCTCAAAGAATTTCGGCAGAATCTTTATGTCATGGTGCTTTAATACTCTACTCATTTACTCCACCGCCCTTCACGATAGCCGGTCTCACCACATTTTCATATGCCTGACGCGAAAATACCTTTATCACCTGCTGTGTCCCGTTTTTCCGGGTTACAAGCCAGCCCTCGGTATCATTTTTTA
>JAGAQJ010000031.1 GCA_017622845.1 Lachnospiraceae bacterium
AGTCTACCAATCAGGTTCTTTTCGTTATATAATGAGTTTATCGTACGGGATCACTTTCCTTTGTAATAGTTGTCGCAAACTTATTATACATCAGAAAGTCCCTGTACGATATTTTTTATTCAAAAAGTTGTAAACTGGTGTAAAATAACATAGCAATAAGATTGATGAGTTTAAGCAGAAGTTTCGGAGGTATCATTAATAAAGACGCATTGCCGGTTATGCCAAATAGGAATTTGTGAAAGGAGAATTACTGTGAAAAGTATAGAAATTATTACAAGACGTTTACTATTGAAACCGTTGGGAAGCGAATATGTTCAGACAGTAAATGACTACGCTTTGGATTACGAAAACACAAAATATATGTGTAATTTGCCTAACAAAAATATAGAAGAAACAATAAATTTTTTGGAAAATGCTGAAGCAGAGTGGTTAAAAGAAAAACCTGAGTATTATGAGTTTGCAATTCTTTATAGAAATCAGCATATAGGTGCAGTCAGCATTCATTTTGAAAATGGAATCGGAGAGTTAGGGTGGATTGTGAATAAAAAATACTGGGGAAATGGATTTGCATATGAAGCTGCAGAAGCCCTTGTTACATATTTCATAGATAACATGGAAACTACTCATTTTATCGCTCATTGCGATACGGAAAATGCTGCTTCGTATAAAGTGATGGAAAAACTGGGCATGGTTAGAACCGGCAAGTGGGGTGGAAGAAGAAATAAATCTGCATCACATGATACTTTTGAATATCAGTATGAATTGATTATACCGAGATAAATTTTCAGTTCAATGAGGCAAAACATGGGATTCAAGAACGTTTATTGTAATTTGCAGGATTACCGTATATAATAAAATCAGAAGATGACAGATGTTATAAAGCATACAGGGGGTTCCGATAGTAATAGTGAAAGAAAGCAGGCAGATAAATGGAAAACACAGAAACAAAACAGACAAACTGGGAAGAGCTAAGTATTTCCAACGATTTCCTTTTTGGAAAAATCATGCAGAATCCGGAGCTATTTCTGGACTATGTGGCAGGGAAAAAGCCGGAGGATTCCTTTGTAGAGAAGTTAGAGGAGCTGTGAAGGAAGTAAAGAAGAACAGAGAATGGAGGCGTGAATATATGACATTGTTGATGAGAGATGAAGTAAACCAAAAAAAGGCAGAGAGCGCGGAGAGGATATGATGCTTGACTTAATTCAACTGTTAATAGCTGATAAAAGATTTGATGATATAAACAGAATCAAAGAAGATAAAGAGTATCGTCAGGAACTTTATGAGGAGTATCACATTATTTAAGAGAAGAACAGTCATAGGCAGAGCATAGAAAGTGTTCTGCATTGTCTGCTTTTCAAAATAATATTTACTTGGTTTTCGCACTTGGATATGATATGGAGAACCGTATCATAAGTGAGGGCGAAAGTTGGATGGAGATAGGCTGGGTGCTGATAAGCTTTATTGGAATTGCAAAAACTTTCACATATAGTGAAAATTGCAATAGAGTAACTTTTTAGTTTTGAATGTAGAAGTGTTGGCTATGTGTATGTGGAATTTAGCGGATAAGATAAATTAAGAATTGCAGACAAGGAGTGTATTACAATGCCTACGAAACATGAAAAGATTATCCCGAAGAATGACAATCCAGAGGAGATGCCATCTGGATTGTATATGAAATATGCAATTGCTATCTTTGGAGATGAAAAAGAAATCACTGAGGACGGTCTGAAACAACTGAACGATAAAATTCATAAAGGCAAAAAATTAGGCATTTATTTGTCTCAGGATTGCGATTTGGAAGGCGATTATATGCAGATTGAAGCTGATAATGGCAGAATCTTTTTGCAGTATGTTAGAAATGACGGAATGAAAGACGCGTGTTTCTATTCTTCCTTTGATCCTGACTATCTGGATTCCGAGACGGAAGCACCCATAGAATGTTCTGATGGACAGTCTATAATTCTGATGAGATATACCATGCAGGATATGGAGTTAGCTGCCAAATGTGTGGAGTATTTTGTGCGAACCGGAAAGCTTTATTCTGGTATGGCATGGTTGAAAGGATGGACTGAGTGGGATATGTAGGAAGTTTACATAATGTATCCTGGTCAGGTGGGAAAAGATACGGACACTGTTGTTATGGGTTGGAATAATAAATTTATCAGAAAGCTGAGTAAGGTTAAGATTGGAATTGATGGAGGAAGTATGTAATGTCGGAACAGGAAAAAACTGAAAAATTGAAATTGCTTGTCAATGCAATAGCCGATTGTGATGAGTTAAACGAAGAACAGGTTCGTTCAATAGTGGAATTATGTGATATAGACTGGGATGCAGAAGATATAAAAATGATGTGCTACGAATATTGGGAGTCGCCATTTTCTTTAGATGAAGTCGTCTATTTCCTTATACATGGGGAACATAAAAAAGCAAATCCATAACGACTGACGGTTTAATGATACTTAAAAAGGTTAATGACGCATCAATATTAGTTTGAAAGCAGAAAGAGATAAAATATGGGCGAATATTTAGTTTTGCTGGCGCGGTTCAGCCCGGCATTCGTGAAGCAGGAGTTAATCCCTGAGATTGAGAAAAACTGTACAGAGTTTGGGATATTTTCACAAACAGCCTATGACACTTTCCAAAAAAATAAATTTGAAGAGAACAGTTTCTATTTTCATCATGATTATGCAGAGAAAGATATTCCAACAGGTCAGGAATACGAAGCAATTGCATACAGCAAGAACCGGAAAATACAGCCTGCCTCAATACAAAAATGTCCGTCAAAAGTTTTATGCTTTTTTACCGCTTTCAGAACACGGCCTGCTGACCACGCTATGCGCGGACACCATGAGCTTAGTCTGATACAGTTTGGTGGGGGGATTCCGTCCATAATAAGTGAGCTGTTTGAAATTACTGAGCCTAAACCGTTATACACGCCGGAACACAAGTATATTTATTTGGGTTCAGAGACAGAATTAAGGAAGCTTGTCCGAAAACAGGAGGCGGCAGCGGAACTTTTATGACAAACAAAATGGAATATATAAAGCTCTTTTGGAAACATAATTTTTGCGATGAACCTGTAGTAATTTTTTATGAAGTAGATTTAGAAAATGAACGATTAGCAACTAGATCTATTGATATTTTTGCAGATGGAAAAACAAAAAATATTGATAATTTTTATGAAGGAGCAATAGAAATAGTGCCGATACCTACAATAGAAGAGTTTAACTCGGATATGTATGGGGAAGAATTTAATGCATGCCTAATGGCTGGAGAAGAATTTGAAAGAGTATGGAGCTCCCGTATTTACTGCGAAATTTCTATGCTTATGAAACCTATAAGTAAATAAAATTTGATATAGAACATTGAGTTAAAAGTGTTTTTTCATATCGTATTAAAGGCGATATATAAACTGGATTTGTAAGGAGAATTGTGTAATGAATTTTCAGGTAATTGGCATTGCTGCTTTATTGATATTCTATGGCTGCTATTTTATTAAAATGATAAATCAACATTATAAAGGGATAAAAACGGATCAAATCGGACAAGGCAAATCCGGTTTTGAAAAATTTATTGAGATCACAATGAAAATAGCTACCTACATAGTTCCTATGGTTGAAATTGTGAGCATAATTTTTAATATAACCCATTTTTCCGGTCCGGTGAGAATCATGGGTGCTTGCATAAGTTTTATTGGTGTAACTGTATTTGTAATTTCTGTATTGACAATGCAGGACAGTTGGCGTGCAGGTGTATCAAAGACTGATAAAACAGAACTTGTAACAAGAGGAATATATCAGATTAGCCGTAACCCGGCATTCTTAGGCTTTGACCTTGTATATATTGGGATTGTACTGATGTTTTTTAACTGGCTGCTTTTCATAATTTCAATTTTTGCAATGATTATGTTCCATTTGCAGATTGTAAATGTGGAAGAGGTTTTTTTGCTTGAAATATTCGGAGATGAGTATTTGAATTACAAGAGAAAGGTTTGCCGTTATATAGGAAGAAGACGATAACTTTTAATTTGCAGGAGCAAACAATCGGTAATAAAAGCAGTGATTCTGTTTGACGCAATGCCCTACTACTTTTGAACGGGAAAGCATAAGGGGATAAATGTATAGTTGGGTAGGAAGATATTGAAGTACAAAGATTGCGTTAAAATTAGAATTGCCCATGAAAAATGTAAGAAAGGAAAATGAAAATTGTGAGAAAGGTGTTGGAGTTTCCACAAATAGACGAACAGAAATTGGAATTTGTTCAAGAATTGATAGATAGTATTGCAGAAAAGGTGGACGAGGATTGCAGGGGCGAATTGAACAGGCTTAATGGCATAACCGGGAAAGAACATACTGCGGTAGAGTTTGCCGAATATTGGGGCTGGACAGATTTGGAATCTTTAGCAAGGATTACTTTAACTCCTGAACCACCATGTATACATGATTTAACTAAAACTGAAATTGAAGAAATAATAGCGGTAATAAAAGATTGTATGATTTCAGTTGAGGATGATAAAGCAGACTATTATATAGGACTGCTTCGCAAGTCTTTACCATTAACGAATGTAATGGATTATATAATGTCAGGTGATGATATAAAAAGGATTGCAGATGATATGATTAGTGCGGCATCAAGTTCAGTCATTGCATTATGAACATAATTGCAATTTACTTAGAACACTGAATACCAGATAAAAATTATGTGGTGATAGAATGAACTTACTTTTTATGCAGTCAAAATAATAGACATATGCCTTAATATTAGTGATGATTATGAATTTATGAACAGAGAATTACAGGAATTGCCGAAAAAGGAATCTGTATGAGGAACAATTAAGCTGGCTGAATCATTTGGGTGCTGTGGGAATTTAGGAGGGAACTCATGGGAATTTTTAATGTTGAACTAAAGAAGACAATCGATGATAGTTATGAAATTGAAATAGGATACAGACTGGAGGACAAGTTAATTGCGGATATCAAGAATGGCTTGATTGGTAGTATTACCAAGTTTGCAGTTGTTACAGACAGCATCGTAAAAGATTTGTATGCGGAGCCTGTTTTGACTAAATTGAAATGCGTAGGCTATCAGGCGGATTTATTTGTATTTGAAGCAGGAGAAAAGCAAAAGACAAGAAAAACAAAAGAGCTGATCGAAGATGCTATGTTGGAAAAGAGATATCGCAGAGATTGCTGTATCATTGCGATTGGCGGAGGTGTAGTAACGGATTTGGCAGGGTTTGTTGCAGGTACTTTTTGCAGGGGGATTCCATTTATTAACTATGCTACGACCCTTTTGGCAGCAGCAGATGCTTCCGTAGGAGGAAAGACTGCAGTTGATACACCGTTAGCCACAAATTTAATCGGTTTATTTAATCAGCCCCGGAAAGTGTATCTGGATATTGCAACATGGAAAACATTACCCGCAAGGCAGATATCCAGCGGATTGGCAGAAACAATAAAACATGCATGTATTGCAAGCGAAGAACTGTTTCGTTATCTGGATACATATATGAATGAAATATTCAGTATTGACAAAGGGACATGTGAACATATAGCAAATCAGAACTGTAAAATAAAATATGAAGTCGTAATGAAGGATGAAAAGGAAAACGGACTTCGTGAAATACTAAATCTTGGACATACTGTTGGAAGAGCAATCGAAACAGTAAGTGATTACAAACTGCTTCATGGAGAGGCATTATCAATCGGACTTGTCGCTGAGGTTAAACTGGCATGTAAACTTGGATATATGACCAAGAACCAAAGAGATGATGTGATAGCATTGCTTGCTAAGGCTCATTTGCCGATTGCAATTCCTGATTATATTGACAGAGAGGCTTTAGTCAAAAAATTATATACAGATAAAAAGGCAAAAAACGGTCAACTGCGATTTGTAATACAAAAAGGTATTGGCAATGTTGTGGAATTTGCCGATGGGGTGTATGCTGCTCCAATAGAAGAGGACATTGCAAGAAAAATTATATTGGATATGTAAAGATAACTTTAGAATGAATAGACTTAACTGGAAAGCTTGAAGAGAAAAGAATGAAAGTATACGAAGTAACTCTTAATGGTAAACAATATTCTATATTAGAAAAAATGCTATGTTCGGTTAGAGCCAGGCAGTTGGCAGGAAATCAGATAATAAATGGAGCTGAGCTGCTTCATGATATGATTGACGATATATTTGTACGTTTGAAATTGGATTAAAGGAGTCTGACTCTAAGCATGATTAAAACAGGAAGGAGTAGATGGAGATGGTAAAAATCATTTCAGACAGTACTTGTGATTTGTCCAGAGAGCTGTTGGAAAAGTATGAGGTATCAATTTTGCCCTTACACGTTATTTTAGGGGAAAGGGAGTGTGAAGACGGTCAGGATATTTCGCCGGATGACATCTATCAATGGTCAGATGAGCATAGGACAACACCGAAAACCTCCGCACCGGCGTTGGATAAAACCATGGAATTGCTGAGACCTTATGTAGAAGCAGGCAGAGAAGTAGTGTGCTTTTCTATATCAGAAGATATGTCCACATCATCGAATGTCATGCGTCTTGCTGCAGAAGAATTAAATGGAAATCATTTGGTCACTGTGATCAATTCAGCAAATCTTTCTACCGGTATCGGACTGCTGGTAATCGAAGCAGCCATTATGGCACAGGAAGGAAAGAATGCCAGGGAGATTTCCCAAAAGATAGAGGAATTAAAACCTCTTGTCCGGGCAAGTTTCGTAGTAGATACATTGGTTTATCTTCATAGGGGAGGGCGGTGCAGCGGTCTTGCTGCTATGGCAGGAGGAGCGTTGAAGCTTCATCCCAAAATTGTCGTCGAAGATGGCAGAATGAGTCCTTCCAAAAAGTATCGCGGAAGGATGAACAAGGTTCTTATGGATTATGTCAAAGAGATGGAGTATGACTTGAAAACTGCAAAGAAGGACCGGGTATTTATTACGCATTCCGGATGTGCTCCTGAGATGATTGAAATGGTTCGTGTTTATCTGCAGAGTTTAAATGTCTTTGAGGAAATCCTGGTCACCAGAGCCGGAGGAGTGATATCTAGTCATTGTGGACCAGGAACACTTGGTGTGTTATTTATCGCAGAAAATTGAGCTGTCTTTTCATGCTTTGACTGAGCATTCTTGAAAGTTACGGATATTTAATCGGAACAGAACTTATTCGATATATTATTTCTGAAGCAAAAGAAGTTAATATCAGGTATGCATCTCTTATGATGGAAAACCTTACCACAAGTGAAGGTGAAAAAGCATATATAGCACTTAAAAATAATAAAGACGAAAAGGAATATTATGAAAATTATCAATTATTTTGACCAAACAAAAGAAGAGAGAGAGTATTGGAAATCTGAAATAAAAAAGTGTGACTGGAGAGCTGCAAAGTATTTATATTGCTTATTAGATGAAAACAGATTGTGTGAATTGTGTGGAAATGACACGAAATTATTATTGCTTATTCAAGGTAAAAATTTGGTGTCATTCTGCACATTAGCAGAACAGGATGAGATAGCAGCAAGAGATTTAAAACCATGGATTGGATTTGTATACACATTTCCGGAATACAGAGGTAACCGATACTCTGAAAAAATAATAAAGTATGCATTAGAGGCAGCAAGAAACGCCGGTTATAGCAATGTGTATATTTCTTCCGATGAGGTTGGGTTATATGAGAAATATGGTTTTCAATATTGGGAAAATATGAAGAATATTTATCATGAGGAAACACAAGTATTTATCTACAATCTGGTCTAGAGATATCTAATCTGGCTTGGCTGTGTGGTATAGAAGTAAGTCGATTAACTATATGTTAGAAGAAATAAAATGGTTGTTATTTGATGCCGATTCAATATGAATAAAAGAACAATAGCATATGATTATCTCCTATTAGGAACCCTGTAAATACAAGGCTTTTCAAAGCCTACAAACAACAAAAAATAATATTTGATCTATCACATTACGCAAAAGGCCGCCCGGCTGAGACTTCGGGCGGCCTTTTTGCGTGGATAGACGGAAGGAGGACGAAAAAATAATTACAGAAAATTAGTCTCAAAAATTGTGCAACTTTTACGAAAAGGAGGTTAGTGAATGGCAGATGAAAAGTTGAACACAGGCCCCGAGGGGCAGAAAGCTGCCGAGTCTGTTACGGCTGATCTGGCTCCTGCTCCCGAGATTACCGCTGAACCTGCACCCGCGCAGGAACAGGCCGGGCCCGCCCAGCCTGCTCCCGGTGATGTGGTTATATCCGCCGATCAGATTGACGAGCTTATGGCGAAAAAGCGGCAGGCGGCCAGGGCTGAAATTGAGAAAGAGGGCGATCCTCCTGCAAAGGAGGCCGGAGCTCCTGCGGCGGAACGTCCGCCTGCTGGCGCTGAGGAGCCCAAAAAGCCGCGCCGGGGCCGTCCGCCCAAAGCGGAAAAAACGGAGCAGGCCGCGCCGGGGGATAAGAAAGAGCCGAAAACGCCAGGGCCCCGCAAGGGCCGCCCACCCAAGGCGGATAAGGCGGCCCCCGGCGAGGCCCAGCCGTCACAACGAGACAAAGTGTCCCGAAATGGAGATAAAGCTAAAAAGCCCCCGGCGGCAAAAAAGGAACCATCCGTCAAGGAGTCCGCTCCACCGGAACAGCCTGCCCCGGAGCCGACACCTCCGCCCCGTCCCATTGAGGAGGGCAAGCTGGTCTATCTGAAACTTTCCGAGCTCCATGCGTTCCATACATTCCGGGATCATCCGTTCCAGGTAAAGGACGATGACAAGATGACGGAGCTGGTGGGAACGATCAAGGAGCATGGCGTTATGACCCCCGCCACCGTCCGCCCGGAAAAGGACGGCCAGGGCTATGAGATTATCGCGGGCCACCGCCGCCACCACGGCAGCGCCCTGGCTGGACTGGATGAAATGCCTTGTATTGTCCGCAACATGACGGACATTGAGGCTGTCCGGGAAATGAAAAACAGCAATAAACAGCGTGGGGAACCCCTCCCCAGTGAACTTGCAAAGCTGCTCGATCTGGAGGTTGAGGCTATCAAGCACCAGGGAGGCCGCCTGGACGGCGTGGCCGCTGGCGATGTGGGAAAACGCTCGGTTGAGATTGTCGGAGAAAACAACGGCATGAACTATAAAAAGGTCATGCGGTATATCCGGCTCAATTCTCTTGTGCCCGAACTGTTAAATAAGGTGGACGAGAAGGGCCTGGGCTTTATGCCTGCGGTGGAGATCTCGTACATCAAGCCCAAAAATCAGAGGCTGATCGCCGTGTCCATTGACGGTGAGCAGTCCTCCCCCTCTCTGGCCCAGGCAAAGCGGCTTCGAGAGCTGGATAAGGAGGGCAAGCTCAACGGCGATGTGATTGACGGCATTTTAAGCGAAAAGAAAAAGGAGGATCGCGGTGTGATTATTTCTACTGCTGAACTGGAAAAGTATTTCGGCAAGGAGGTCACTCCTGCCAAGATGAAGGAGCAGATCATGGCCCTGCTGGATGACTGGAAAGAGAAACAGCCGCCCGAGCTGGCGAAGGCTCCCAAAAAGATGGAGAAAGACAAATAACCTGCCCACACTTCGAGACACTTTGTCCCGAGGGGCCCCGCCCCTCGTCTGGATGGGCTCTGTGGAGATATATCCCCCGTCGCCGCCTGTTAGAAAGCACAGTCGGGAGTGGGCCGTCAAGGGTGCAGCGCACCGCCGCTTTTGCGGCGGCTTGCCCTTGACGGTCTGCCCCGGCTGTGCTATTTCCAGCGGCGCGGCGGGGGTATATATCCTCCAGAGCCGCCCCCTTTCCCATGAATGGGAAAGGGCGGGGGGATTGGGCTGAAGTTTCTTATTAAAATATCGGAGGTGTTGACTATGAAACGACCCCTTGCTTATATCACCGCCGCATGGCTGAGCGGTGACAACGAAAACGCGGAACAGGCCGCCCGTTACTGCCGGGCTGTGTATGAGGCGGGCTTTTCGCCCATCTGTCCCTCTCTGTATCTGCCCCTGTTTCTCAATGACGCGGTTCCCGAGGAACACAAGAGCGGAATTGATATGTCCCGCGATCTGCTCCGGCGCTCCCATGTGCTGGTGGTATGTGGCCATACCATGACCGAGGCTATGAAAAATGATATTGCCGTAGCCCAGCGGCTGGGGATCACCGCTACCACCCTTGAGGGCATCTTGACCGTCAAGGGCCAGGGCCGCCGCTGATATGGCGGCTCTGTTCGAGGCGTACATTACCAACCTGGGGAAATACAACGAGGGCGAGCTGGTAGGGCAAACGCTGAAATTCCCTACCAGTCCCCAGGAGGTACAGGCGCTGCTGAAAAATATTGGCGTGGACGGCATACGGTACGAGGAGTTTTTCATTACCAGTTTTGACGGTGATGTACTTGGCCTTTATGACTATCTGAGTGAGTATGAAAATCTTGACGAACTCAACCATCTGGCCCGTCTGCTTTCTGAGCTTGACCAGAGCGAATTGGAAACGCTGGAGGCGGTGCTGGACAGCGGCGATCATACCTCCAGCGTAGCTGACATTATAAACCTCGTCCATAACCTTGACTGTTATGACTTCCATCCCGGCGTGACGGATGAAGAAACGCTGGGACGCATCTATGTGGAGGATATGGGAGCCCTCGAGGTGCCGGAGGATGTGAAACCGTACTTTGATTATGCGGCCTATGGGCGGGATGTTTCTATCAACGAAAACGGGCATTTCGCGCCGGGCGGCTATGTAACCAAGATGAGCACAGATTTTCGGGAGATATACCACGGCATCCAGGACATCCCCCCGGAACACAAGGTCTTTTCTTTTCCCAAGCTCTCCATTCGGGAACAGATGGCCGCCTACAAGGAAGTGATTGACAGCTCATCGCTGGAGGGATACAGGCAGATTTCCCAAAAGGAGCACGAGGAACGGTAGCGGTACTTCGAGACACTTTGTCCCGAGGAATGCCCTGGAAAGGAGGCGGTTTAACTGATCAATGAAGATACTTCCCGGCGCACCATAGCCGTTTCCGTCCGGGCCAGTAAGCTGACGGCCCGGGGGCTTGCCTATGTGCTGGGGGCCGTGGGGAGGAAAATCCAAAAGGCCCACCGGGAACACAAGACACCCCACGGCAGGCAGAGCGTAAAAAAGCTCATGGCCCACGGCGCATCCACCAACAGCATTGAACTGTCCGGGGACACCAAGTCCTTTGACCGGGTGGCCCGAAAGTGGAATGTGGACTATGCCTTTTATAAAACCGGGCCGGACAAATACCTGTTGTTTTTCAAGGCTGGGCAGGCGGATGCAATCACCGCCTGTTTTTCGGAATACTCCCGGAAGGTGCTGAACAAATCCAAAACCCGCCGCGTCCCCATTCGGGAACAGCTTAAACAGGCGGCGGATCAGCTTGCGAAAGAAAAGCCCCGCAGGAAAGAGCGGGTAAAGGAGGCGGTTCGTGAGGACAGATAACATCAAAAAACATCTCATACCCAACATTCCATACCTGTTTATCCTGTGGGCCTGTCTGAAGCTGGGGACGGCTTACCGTCTGGCGGCAGGCGCGGATTTCGCTCACAAGCTCATCGGGCTGGGCCAGACCATCGGCCCGGCCTTTGCCGACTTTGCGCCGGGGCTTAATCCCTTTGACTGGCTGGTGGGCATCGTGGGCGCTGTGGCGTTCCGTCTGCTGATCTACATGAAAAGCAAGAACGCGAAAAAATACAGACGGGATGCGGAGTACGGCTCCGCCCGGTGGGGGACGGAAAAGGACATCAAGCCCTTTGTCGATCCCAAGTTTGAAAACAACGTGATCTTGACCGGGACGGAGTTTCTTACCATGAACACCCGGCCTAAAATCCCGGCAAACGCCCGCAATCTGAATTGCTGTGTCATCGGCTCGTCCGGCTCCGGCAAAACCCGGTTCTGGCTGACACCCCAGCTGCTCCAGGCGCACAGCTCTTTTGTGGTGGTCGATCCCAAGGGCGGAGTATTGTCCCAGGTGGGCTCTTTTCTGCAACGCAAGCCGCAGAATTATAAAATCAAGGTTTTCAACAGCATTGAATTTTCCAAGTCCATGCACTATAACCCCCTGGCCTATATCCGCAACGAGGCCGACATCCTCAAATTCGTGGATGCCCTTATTTCCAACACCAAAGGCGAGGGCAAGGAGGGCGATCCGTTCTGGACAAAATCAGAGACTTTGCTCTACTGCGCTTTGATTGCTTATATCATCTTCGAGGGCCCCGCTGAGGATCGGAACATGAACACGCTGGTGGATATGATTTCCGGCATGGAGGTCAAGGAGGATGACGAAAACTTTATGAACGCGGTGGACTATATGTTCGCTGGGCTGGAAAAGAGAAAGCCGGATTGTTTCGCGGTCAAGCAGTACAAAAAATACAAGCTGGCCAGCGGCAAAACGGCAAAGTCGATTCTTATTTCCTGCGGCGCTCGTCTGGCTCCCTTTGACATCCCCCAGCTCCGGGAGATTATGAGCTATGACGAACTGGAGCTTGACCGCATCGGGGATCGGAAAACCGCGGTGTTCTTCATTATCTCGGACACCACGCAGACCTATAACTTCCTTGTAGCCCTGGCCTTTTCCCAGATGTTTAACCTCCTGTGTGAGCGGGCGGACAATGTTCACGGAGGCCGCTTGCCCCATCATGTGCGGGTGCTGTGGGACGAGGCCGCAAACACGGGCCAGGTGCCCCAGCTCGAAAAGCTGGTGGCGGTCATCCGCTCCCGCGAGGTGAGCCTGTGCCTTTTGTATCAGCAGTTGGCTCAATGCAAGGCGATTTATGACAAACACGCGGAAACGATACTCGGCAACATGGACAGCGTGGTGTTCCTCGGTGGCCGGGAAGCCAGCACCATCAAGGAAATTTCCGAGAACTGGCTGGGGAAGGCCACGATCTCCATGCAGACCGACAGCCGCTCCCGTGGCCAGTCGGAAAGTTACAGTCAAAATACCCAGCGGCTGGGCCGGGAACTGATGACCCCCGCCGAGCTTGCTACTATGCCGGGCGACAAGTGCATTTTGCAGTTGCGGGGCCTGCCCCCATTCTTTTCGCCCAAGTACGATCTGAAAAAGCATCCGAACTATAAATACACGGCTGAAGCCGACAAACAGAAAAACGCTTTTGACATCGACAAGCTCATAAACCGCCGCAGGCGGCCCGGGCTTTCGGAGTCCTGCGAGATGTATGAGGTATCTGTGCCGGACGATGCGCTCACAGACGAGGACGAGGACATCCTCAACTATGACGACATCGACGATCCAGACGCCTTTGCATAAATCAAACTTCGGGACAAAGTGTCCCGAGGTCGTAACCTGCCGCCAGAGATGGCGGCTTTTTTCATGGCCGGGTAAACCCCGGAGAAAGAGAGGCTTATATGGCTTTTTTTGCATCTGCTATTAACACTTTACAGACCCTCGTGATCGCTCTCGGCGCTGGCCTTGGCGTGTGGGGCGTGGTCAATCTGCTGGAGGGCTACGGCTCGGACAACCCTGGCTCTAAGTCCCAGGGTATGAAGCAGCTCATGGCGGGCGGCGGCATCATCGTTATTGGCACCACGCTGATCCCTCTGCTGTCCGGCCTGTTTTAAGGGCGGTAGCTTATGGATTTTCTCACCGACTGGCTCACAAACTGGCTCAAGGAGCTACTGATTGGCGGTATCATGGGGAACCTGGAGGGGCTCTTTGATACCGTCAACACCCAGGTCGGAGAGATTGCGGCACAGGTAGGGACTACCCCGGCGGCGTGGCACGCCGGGGTTTTCTCCCTGATCCGACAGCTTTCCGAAACGGTGATCTTACCGATTGCCGGGATGGTGCTGACCTTTGTTGCCACTTATGAGCTGATCCAGATGCTTTTGGAAAAGAACAATATGCACGAGGTTGATGTGGCGAACATCTACAAGTGGATGTTCAAAACGGCTTGTGCAATCCTCATTCTGTCCAACACCTTTAATATCGTGATGGCAGTGTTTGATGTGTCCCAAAGTGTGATTGCCAGGGCTGGCGGTCTGATCCAGGGCTCCACCAGCATCACGCCGGATATGCTGACACAGCTTGAAAGCACGCTGGAGGGGATGGACTTGGGCCCGCTGTTGGGCCTGTGGCTCCAGTCCTCCCTCATTGGCTTTACGATGAAAGCCATGGGGATCATCATATTCGTGTTGGTGTATGGCAGAATGATTGAAATATATTTGCTCACCAGTTTAGCGCCCATCCCCGTTGCCACACTCTCCAACCGGGAGCTGGGCGGCACCGGGCAGAACTACTTAAAATCCCTGTTCGCTGTGGGCTTTCAAGGGCTGTTGATACTGGTGTGCGTGGCGATATATGCGGTACTTGTTCAAGGGATCGCAACTGGCGGAGATCCCATCGGGGCGATATGGGGCACCGTAGGCTATACGGTTCTTTTGTGTTTCATGCTGTTCAAAACGGGCAGTATCGCCCAGCGTATCTTTGGCGCACATTGAGAAAGGACGATTGAATTATGGCGAAAATGCAGGAGGCGGCGGGCCAGGGAGCCCCCGCTGTGGACATGGCGGCGCAGGAGGATTTCCGCCGCCTGTTGTTTGAGGCTCCGATTGCGGAGCTGGCGGAACATCAAGGAATCAGCATTGACGAGGCAGTACAACTCCGGGTAGAGCAGGCGGTAGCGGAGGCCACCACGCCCCAGGTGACGGTGCGGCCCATTGAGCCCCAGGGCAAGCTGATCGGCTTTGCCAGCGTAAACTTCGGGGGCGTGGTGGTAGATGATTTCAAGGTGGTGGACGGGAAAAACGGGGTATTCCTGGGAGCACCCAGCAAGCCAGATCCCACCAGCCGGACAGGCTACCGGGCCACGGCGCGAGTAACTGACCGGGCGCTGCAGGCTCAGCTTGACAAGGCGGCGGCCCAGGGCTACTCAATGGCGGTGGAAAAGCTCATCGCCCGGGCCGAGGCGGTAAGGCCCGCCCCGATCCGGGAACAGATGGCAAACGCGGCAAAGGAGGCCCAAAAGGAAAACGCGGCCCGGCCTGCCCCGGCAAAGGGCAAGGAGGCGCGGGATGCCAGGTAGCGTGACTTCGAGACAAAGTGTCCCGAAGTCCCCGGAGCTCCGGGAGGGCCTGTTTCTTATGGACGGCATCGAGGGCCTGCGCTCTCTCCCGCAGCATTCGGTGGATATGCTCTTGACCGATCCGCCTTACGGCACAACCCGGAATTATTGGGATGTGCCCTTGCCCCTCCCGGAGCTATGGGAGGCGGTGCGGTGGGCGGTCAAGCCCGAGGGCGCGGTGCTGTTCTTTGCTCAATGCCCCTATGACAAGGTACTGGGGGCCTCCAACCTCCCCATGCTCCGCTATGAGTGGATATGGTATAAGGAGCGCGGGACGGGATTTCTCAACGCAAACCGGGCCCCGCTGAAAAAGTCGGAGAACATTCTGGTGTTCTATCAGAAGGCCCCGCTCTACAATCCGCAGTTTACTTACGGCAAGCCGTATAGCCGTACTCATGCCCGCAGCGGCACCAGCCCCAACTATGGGAAATTCGGGCGGCAGAGCTCTGAGTCCAGCGATGGGCGGCGCTATCCGGGAAATGTGCTGTTTGTCCCCACGGTGACAGGCGGCATCCATCCCACACAAAAGCCCGTGGAGCTTTGCGAGTATCTGATCAAGACCTACACCCGCCCCGGCGAGGTGGTGGCGGACATCTGCGCGGGCTCCGGGACAACGGCGGTTGCCGCCCTCAACGCAGGCCGCCGCTTTGTCTGTTTTGAAACCGCCCCGGCCTTTTATGCCCCGGCCACGGAGCGCATCCGTCTGGCGCGGGCGGCGGTGGAGGTTGGGAAGAAAGGAGTATAACTATCGGAAAATATTCTATCATTTATGCTGATCCGCCCTGGCGGTATGCTCAAAAGGGCTTACAGGGCGCGGCGGAGCACCATTACCCCACAATGGGGATTGACGAGTTATGTGCGCTCCCGGTGGCTGATCTGGCGGCCCCGGACAGCGCACTTTTTTTATGGGCCACGTTCCCGCAACTCCCGGAGGCCCTGCTGCTGATTAAGGCATGGGGCTTTACCTACAAAAGCGTGGCCTTTGTCTGGCTGAAGAAAAATAAAAAGGCGGATAGCTGGTTTTACGGCCTGGGCTTCTGGACACGGGGCAACGCGGAAGTGTGTCTGCTGGCAACGAGGGGCCATCCCAAACGGCAGGCGGCGAATGTCCACCAGTTTATCATTTCCCCCATTGAGGCCCACAGCAAAAAGCCGGACGAGGCCCGCGACAAGATCGTTTCCCTCATGGGCGATCTGCCCAGAGTGGAGCTCTTTGCCAGACAACACCCGCCCGGCTGGGATGTGTGGGGAAACGAGGTCACAAGCACCGTCCCGGACTTCGGGACACTTTGTCCCAAAGTCCAGGGCGAGGAAGGAGGTTTTTCATGCCCTATGTGAATGTACCCAACGACTTATCCAAAATCAAAACGAAGATGGCCTTTAACTTGACGAAGCGCCAGCTTATTTGCTTCGGCGGCGCGGCGGCGGTGGGCATCCCGTCTTATCTGCTGGCCCGCAGCGCCATCGGCAACACCTGGGCCATGTTTCTGATGCTGGCCGTCATGCTCCCGGCGTTCCTGCTGGCGATGTATGAAAAAGACGGCCTGCCTTTTGAAAAGGTCGTGAGAAATATCATCCGGGCCCGGTTTTTGCGGCCCGGCGTGAGGCCCTATCAGACACAGAACATTTACGCCCCGTTTACCGGGCGGGGCGATGCAGGAAAGGAGGATGCGATTGCAGACCGAAAAGCAACGAAACAAGCGCGGCCCCGCCGCAAAGGGTAAGGGCCGGGCGGCCCTGTCTGTTCAGCAGACGATCCCCTATCTGGCGATGCACCCGGACGGCGTGTGCAAGCTCCCCGGCGGATTCTATACGAAAACCGTGGAGTATGAGGACATCAATTACTCGGTCGCGTCCACCGAGGATCAGACGGCCATCTTTGGCGGGTGGAGCTCGTTCCTCAATTACTTTGACAGCTCCTTGCCGTTCCAGCTTTCCTTTATCAACCGTCGATCCCACTCCCGGAGCCGCTACAAGGTGAATATCCCCCGGGCCGATGACGATTTCAACAGCGTCCGGGAGGAATTTACCGGGATGCTGAAAAATCAGATCGCTCGGTCTAACAACGGGATTGAACGCTCCAAATATATCACTTTCGGCATCCCCGCCGAGGGAATTGCGGAGGCCCGGCCCCGGCTGGAACGGGTGGAGGCCGATGTCATGAGCAACTTTAAGAGGCTGGGCGTTCCCTCCGAGCCCATGGACGGGCGGGCGCGTCTGGCCCTGCTCCATGCCCAGATGCATCCCGGCAGCCGGGAGGCGTTCCGCTTTTCGTGGAAGGACATCCCGCAGACCAGGCTGGGAACAAAGGACTTTATCGCCCCGGACAGCTTTGACTTTCGGCAGTCCCGCACGTTCCGCATGGGCCAGTATTGGGGCGCGGTGTCCTACTTGCAGATTTTGGCGTCTGAGCTCTCTGACAAGCTGCTGGCCGAAGTGCTGGAGCTTGACGCGGAAATGATCGTCACGCTCCACATTCAGACAGTGGATCAGCTAAAGGCCATTAAGACCATCAAGGGGAAAATCTCCGACATTGGAAAAATGAAAGTGGAGGAACAGCGCAAGGCGGTGCGGGCCGGGTACGATCCCGACATTCTCCCGCCCGATCTCATTACATTCAGCAAGGATGCGGCGGAGCTTCTGTCTGACCTCCAGTCCCGCAACGAGCGGATGTTTCTTCTGACCTTTACGGTGGTTAATCTGGCCCCTACCCGCCAGCGGCTGGAAAACGATGTGTTTACCGTGGGCGGCATCGCGCAGAAATATAACTGTGCATTGAAGCGGCTGGACTGGCAACAGGAGCAGGGCTTTGTGTCCTCTCTGGCTCTTGGCTATAACGAGGTGGAGATCCAGCGGGGCATGACCACCAGCTCCACGGCGATTTTCATTCCCTTTATGACCAGGGAGCTCCGCATGGACGGACAGGCCCTCTATTACGGCATGAACGCCCTTTCTCATAATGTCATCATGGCTGACCGAAAAAAGCTGAAGTCGGCAAACGGGATGTACCTGGGCTCCACAGGCTCGGGAAAATCCTTTGCCGCGAAGCGCGAACTGCTGAACGTGTTTCTCACGATCCCGCAGGATCGGATTCTGATTGTAGACCCGATGGGCGAATATGCCCCGCTGGTGCGGCGGCTGGGCGGCCAGGTGATTGAGATTGCCCCGGACAGCCCCCATCACTTAAACCCGATGGATGTGGAGCTCAATATGACCGCCGGGGAAAGCCCGCTCTCCATGAAAGCGGACTTTTTGCTCTCCCTGTGCGAGCTGGTGGTGGGCGGCAAGGACGGCTTGCAGCCCATTGAGAAAACCGTGATTGACCGCTGTGTGCGGCTGGTGTACCGGGAGCAGGCCCTTGGGCTTGAAACGGCGAAACCCCCGCTGTTGCAGGACTTATACGAGGAACTGCTGAAACAGCCGGAGCCCGAGGCCCGTCGGGTGGCAACGGCGCTGGAGCTCTACTGCACAGGCTCCCTCAATCTGTTCAACCATCCCACGAATGTAAAAACGGACAGCCGGGTGGTGTGCATCGTGCTGAAAAACATGGGTGAAAATCTCCGCAAGATCGCCATGCACATCACAAATGAGTTTGTCTCCCAAACGGTAGACGGCAACTTCCGGGACGGCGTGGCGACATGGTGCTACTTTGACGAGTTTCACATTTTGCTCCGGGACGCGCTCACGGCCAGCTACTTTGTGGCGGTCTGGAAAATGCTCCGTAAAAAGGGCTGTGTTCCGAGTGCCTTAACTCAAAATGTGAAAGACCTTTTGGCCAGCCGGGAGATTGAGAACATTCTGGACAATACGGATTTTATGATCCTGTTGTCCCAGGCGCAGAGTGACCGGGCGATTCTGGCAAAACAGCTTGGTATCTCGGAGCACCAGCTTTCCTATATCACCCATTCTAATTCCGGCGAGGGCCTGCTGTTCTATGGGAATGTGACCATCCCGTTTGTGGATCGGTTCCCCCGTGGGGAAATCTATGACCTGCTGACCACACGCCCGGAGGATATGAGAAATGAAGCGAAAACCGAATAAGCCCCGCCCGGAGGCCGGGGCCGGCTCCCGAAAACAGGCCGAGGCCACTTCGGGACAAAGTGTCCCAAAGTCCAAATTCCGGCAAAAGAGCCAGCAGGAACAGGCCGCCGAGTCAAAGCTCCGCATGGAAAAACGGGGTGAAAAGCTGGAAAAAGCAAAGGGCAAGCTGGCAAAACAAAAACCGCCCAAAAAGCCCGGCCCGGTGAAACGGGTGGGCCGGGTAGCTGGCGGCTCTGTCCATAGCTTTGTGCATGGGAAAATCTACGAGGTGGAGCATGAAAATGTCGGCACCGAGGGAGCTCATCAGTCCGAGCTTGTGGGTGAGTCGGCGCTCCGGCATGGCTCTCATTTTCTCAAACGGAAAATCCGTGAGCACCCGGCAAAAGCTGTCCAGCGGGCCGAGTCCAAGTATATCAAGGCCACGGCGGATTATCACTTTCACACCGCCGCCCAGGAACACCCGGAGCTTTCACAAAATGCCCTGTCCCGCTACTGGCAGAAACGGCGGCTTCGCAGGCAGTACCAAAAGCGGGCAAAGGAGGCCGCGAAACAGGGAGCCGCAGCCGCCGAGAAAACCGTTTCCGCCACGGAAAAGCTGACGGCCCAGGCGGTGGATTTCGTCAAGCGGCATCCCTCTGGCTGTCTGCTGGCGCTGGCCTGTGTCCTGCTCATTTTCACGGTGCAGTCCTGTTCGTCCTCGCTGGTGATGCTGGGAAACAGCGGCATTGGCGCGGTTGGGGCCAGCACCTACCCTTGCGAGGATCGGGATATGCTGGGGGCCGAGGCCGCCTACTGTGATTTAGAATCGGAGCTCCAACACTACCTTGATACCTACGAGAGCACACACGACTATGACGAGTACCATTTCGATCTGGACGACATCGAGCACGATCCCTATGTGCTGATCTCGCTCCTTTGTGCGCTTCACGAGGGACAATGGACGCAGGCCCAGGTGGAGGGGACGCTCCAAATGCTCTTTGACCGCCAGTACATTCTCACCGAGGATGTGGTGGTGGAGGTGCGGTATCGGACGGAAACCCGGACAGACAGCGAGGGCAACGACTACGATGTGGATGTACCTTACAATTATTACATCTGCTATGTCACGCTGGAAAACTTTGATTTATCTCATCTGCCCGTGTATCTCATGGGTGAGGATCAGATGTCCCGGTATGCCATCTACATGGCAACGCTGGGAAACCGCCCTGACCTGTTCCCCGGCTCCGCCTATGTGGACAGATACATCACCAACCCGCCCGATGGCTATGAGGTGCCCAGCGAATATCTGGGCGATGAAACCTTTGCGGCCATTCTCTCCGAGGCGGAGAAATATATCGGTTATCCGTATGTGTGGGGCGGCAGCTCCCCGTCCACTTCCTTTGACTGCTCCGGCTATGTGTCGTGGGTGATCAATCATTCCGGCTGGAACGTGGGCCGCCTGGGGGCCCAAGGGCTCTATAACATCTGCACCCGCACCAGCTCCCCACAGCCCGGAGATCTTGTCTTTTTCAAAGGCACCTATGATACCCCCGGGGTGTCCCATGTGGGGATTTATGTGGGTGACGGGAAAATGTTGCATTGTGGAGATCCCATCGGTTACGCGAATTTGAATACAAGCTACTGGCAGTCTCATTTTTACGCCTACGGGCGTTTACCATGATTGGAGGTTTGAATGGCAATAACCAAAAGCATGAAAATCCAGGCCGAGATTGATAAGGTCAAGGCTAAAATTTCCGAACAGCAGGCCCGGCTCAAGGAGCTGGAGCAGAAAAAGCTGGAGGCGGAAAACAGCGAGATCGTGGACATTGTACGGGGTATGAGCATCCCCCTTACCGAGCTCCCCCTGCTGTTTGAAAAGCTCCGGGGCGATGGGACTTTGGGACAAAGTGTCCCGAAGTCCGCTCCCGAGGGAAAGGAGGAAAACTGAATATGAAACGATGGAAGTCTTTGACGGCGGCGCTCTGCGCCGCTTTTCTTTTGTGCGGCTTTACCACCACAACGGCCTACGCCGGGGGCGGCGAGGAATGGGAGGGGCTTGAACCTACGGAGGAGCCGGTTGTCGTGGAATCTACTATTGAACCCGGCGAGGGCTTTTCCGAAGAGGGAAACCTTGTCACCCGTGATCTGCTCTACGACAAGCACACCAACAAGCAGTTTATTACTGTCCAGACCAGCGGCGGGGCCACCTTTTACATCGTCATTGACTATGACAAGCCCGTGGACGAGGACGGCGAACAGTATCAGACCTATTTCTTGAACACGGTGGACGAGGCTGATCTTCTGGCTGCTGCCGAAGCCGCCGGGGTGGAACTGGCGTCCTGCTCCTGCACGGAAAAATGCGTGGCGGGTGCGGTCAATATGGATTGCGCCATCTGCTCTGTCAATATGACCGAGTGCGAAGGGACGGTGCCTGAGCCGGAGCCTGTTGACGAGCCCGTAGACGAACCCGAGCCGGAGCCCGAACAGAAAAGCAACGTCGGAACGCTCCTGCTGATTTTGGCTCTGGCGGTAGTAGGCGGTGGTGCTGGCTGGTATTTCAAGATTTACCGCCCCAAACAGGAAAAAGCCGCCGGGCCCGAGGAGGACTACGGCGAGGAGCTGGAGGACTATGACGATCCCGAGGACGATGGGCCCCCGTGGGACGAGGACGAAAACGAGGAAATGGAGGACGAGGAATGAATTTCACAAGCAGCCCCTTTGAACGAATGATGAAAGAACGGCCCCGTCCCCAGGCTCCCGCTGTGTGTAAGCCGCCCCGTGGCTCCGTTTGCCGAGGCTGTGCCTACTGGCGGGGGATCAAATGTGTGTCCTGCTATAAGGAGCTTTTGAAGTCCCCGGCTGGCGGGAGGTGAGCCTTTGAGCCGGGAACTGACACGGCAGGAAAAAGCGGCGATCCGCTCCCTGGTCACAAAATGGTGTGCAAACTATGACCGGGGATGCGGGTGTCTGCCGCTGGACTGTGAGTGCTATATGTTCGGCAAGTGCTGGACGGGGAGCTTTTGCCGCTACTTCCGGGAGGCCGTCCTGCCCCTCGATCCGGCTCTGGAGGCCGCCCTTACCGCCGAGGGCCCGCGCCCGGATTTCAAGGTCTGCCCGGTCTGCGGCGGGGCCGTGGCCCCGGATCGGCGGCAGGCATACTGCTCGGGGGCCTGTGCAAAGGCCGCCCATAGGAAACAACAGCGGGAATATATGCGTAAAAAACGGGGCTGGGGTGTTGACAATTAGGCCCCGCAAAACCCGCTTGTATCAAGGCTTTTTCGGGCCCTTTTTGGGGCGGGCCGTATCTTTCTATGGCCCGCCCCGGTTTGGCCCAAATGCTGTCAACATTTTGGAGGTGAAAGAATCGTGGAGGAAATTCAAGGATATGTGATCCGGCAGTCTGTCCTGTTCGACAATGGCCGGGGCTTTGCATTGGGTGAAAACCCGAAAGCGCCGAGCCCCTTTGTCACATGGCAGTTTACCGAGGAACAGGGCAACCGGGATTATTACTGGGGGCATTATCACAATGACGGGGCCGCCGCTGAAAAAGACTTTTTAAGCCGTGTCTCCGATTATCAGCGGCGCTATGGGGTGCGTGAGGTTCGACGGCCCATAGCGGAACAAATGCGGGAGGCCGGGACGCTGGCAAAGGAGAAACAGCCGGATAAGGTGCTGGAGCCCCCGAACCAGCGCCGGAGCCGGGAACGGGAGGAACGATGACAAAGAAACGCCGCCGCCCTATCCACCTCCATGTGATGGTGTCTGAGGAGGAGCAGGCGCTGATCTATGAACGTATGGCCGAGGCGGGCATCCGCAACATGGGGGCCTATATGCGGAAAATGGCTCTCAATGGCTATGTGCTCCATGTTGATCTCTCGCCCGTCCGGGAGCTTGTTTCGCTCCAGCGGCGGTGCTCAAACAATCTCAATCAAGTGGCGATCCAGGCGAATACCTACGGCGGGATTTATCCCGAGGAGATTGCCGCTCTGAAACGGGATTATGCGGCCCTGTGGGGCCCGCTGTCCGATTTGCTTAAAAAGCTCTCCGCATTGGTGGAGCTCTGATCCTCCGGGGAGTGGCTCTGTGCCGCTCCCCGGTTTTCACTACTTCGGGACAATTTGTCCCGAGGTGCTGAAAGCTGGGGGCATCCTTGTTGTCCCACCTGGACAGAGGTATAATTATCTTGTAGGGAATACCTACCCACAATTTTCAAGGAGGTATCAAGCTATGCGGATTCTTCTCAAACTTATCGCGGCCCCCTTTGTGCTGGCCCTTACGCTCATGGTAGCGGTATTAAACTTTAGCATTTCTCTTGCGTCTTGGATGCTGGGCATCCTCTCTCTGATTGCTGCGGTGTGCGGCGTGTTTGATTTATTCCGGGGCGATACTGCCCAGGGGCTTTACTGTCTGGTGGTGGCTTTTGTCGTTTCTCCCTTTGGCCTGCCCGCCGTGGCCGAGTGGCTGATCGACAGGCTGGACGATCTCAACTACTCGTTAAAGAGCTTTATCACAGGCTGACACTTTGGGACAATTTGTCCCGAAGTCCCATGCGGCGGCTGTCCAGCACAGCCGCCGTTGTCTTTTGAAAAGGAGGTGCGGACACGGCTACAACCTACATCCGGCCCTACAAAGTAGCGGCTGGGAGCAGCGCAATTCAGACAATGGAGGATCGGTTTGCCTATGGGCTCAACCCGGAAAAGCTGGGAGCCGTGTCCTCCTACCTCTGCGATTCGGCCACGGCCCACGCTGAGTTTCTGCTGGTGAAAAGCCAGTACCAGGCGGAAACGGGCCGGGCCGTGGAACGCGGGGCCCTGTTCTTTCAGATCCGGCAGGCGTTTCCGCCCGGCGAGGTTACGGCGGAGGAGGCAAACAAACTCGGTTATGAAACTGCCATGCGCTGGACAAAAGGCAAGTACCAGTTTTTCGTCTGTACCCACATCGACAAGGGCCACATTCATAATCACATTTATTATAACGCCACGGCCTTTGACCGCTCGCGGAAGTTCCATAACTTTATCGGCTCATCCTTTGCTCTGCGGCGGCTGTCTGACCGGGTGTGTATTGAGCATGAACTGTCCTATATCCAAAAACCGAAGCTGCACAGCAAGGGCCGCTTTCTCCACTACGGTCAATGGATTGGAGAAAAACCGCCGTCCGCAAAACAGCGGGTGCGGCTGGCTATCGTGGCAGCATTGGAGAAAAAGCCCGCCGACTTCGAGGCGTTCCTGGGGCTCATGGAGGAGTCCGGCTTTACGGTAAAGCATGGCCGGGGCGGTGTGATCTCATTTCTGGCTCCGGGACAAGATAAGCCCACCCGCCTGCGGGCATCCACCCTGGGGAACGGTTTTGATCCCGAGAACATCCGGGCGGTGATTGTCGGGGAGCGGCCTATCCCGGAGATCCCCCGGGAGGCTTCGGCTCCGCCCCGGCGCGTCAATCTGATTATCGACATCCAGCAGCGCATGGCCCAGGGCAAGGGCCCGGCCTATGAGCGGTGGGCCAAGGTCTATAACCTCAAACAGATGGCCGCCGCGCTTCAATTCCTCCAGGAGCACGATCTTACTGACTATGCGGAGCTGGAGGCCAGCACTGAGGCGGCGGTGGATCGCTTTCACAAGCTGGCCGGGGAGCTCCGGGACACCGAAACCGCCCTCGCTAAAACCTCTGAGCTCATGGGGGCTGTGGTGGACTATGCAAAGACCCGACCCGTATTTGACGGCTATAAGGCGGCCCGGTACAGTAAAAAATATCTGGCCCAGCACGAGGCGGAGCTTGCCACCTACCGGGCGGCAAAGGTTGCCATGAATGAACTATTGAACGGTGCAAAGCTCCCGAAGATCGACGCGCTGAAAAAATCCCGCCAGGAATTGGCGGGAAAGAAAAAGGCTCTTTATGCTGAGTACCGTGAGGCCCAGGCGCGGATGCGGGAGGCCGTGGCGGTCAAGGCGAACATTGATCATCTGCTCGGCGTGACGGACGAGCGGGAAAATAAGGCCCAGGAGCGATAGCGAAAGGCCGCAGACAATCGGCGCATAGCGCCGGGACTTTGGGACATTTTGTCCCGAAGTCCGCCGGGTTTGGGGAGGCTCCCCAACAAGCATTTTTGCGGGCCTGCGGCCCAGCAAAAATTTCGAGTGTGTCCACACTCGAATTGCTTGTCGAAACCGCGCAACCCTTAAAATGGCGCAAAAAACGAAGGCGCGTGTTCTTCTTACGCATCCTCCGTTTCTTTGGCGGCTTTCATCGCTTGTATAGTGGCTTCTACAATTTTCAACTCTTTTTCGTCCAGGGAGCCCAGCATAGCATCAATCCGTTTCCTGCACTCGCTCCCCGCATTTTTGGACGGATAAAAATATTGGTCTACGGATATATCGAACATCGTGACCAGTTGATAAAAGGTGTTGAGGCTGGGGTGCTGGCCATCGTTCTCATGGTACATGATCGTGCGTGGAGAACGGTCAACAATAAAAGCCACCTGTTCCTGTGTCATCCCGCTGGCCTCGCGCGCCTTTTTGATGGCGCGTCCTATGTCGTGAAAATCAAATCGTCGTTCATCTCGCTCTATCTTCATAATATCACCTAATGTAATTTTACATTTCAGGTGTCATTATTTGAACGAGTGTGTATTTCATACTACTGACTATTTAATTTCATATTTCGGGGGAATCGGTTGACACTCCAATGCGTTTGTGGTACTATATGACTAAAATCATATATTCAGTCACATAGGAGGAAACAATTATGCCAAGAAGTTTTACGGAACGAGAAAAAGAAAAGATCAAAAGAAGTTTACAGGAAACCTGTAAGCAGAGTTGGACACAGTATGGCTATAAAAAAACAAGTGTCGATGAAGTTTGCAAACAGGTAGGCATCTCAAAGGGGGCATTTTACCTTTTCTTTGAATCGAAAGAGGCACTCTTTTGTGAAGTGTTGTGTTCAGTGCAAGAACAAATCTGCAATATGGCATCAGAGGTAATGGAACAACACAAAGATAAATATGGCGTTGCAGAAGCCTTAAAGCTCATTTATCGGGAATTTGATAAAAACAATTTTTTGTACGATTCGAACAGTATGGATTTTACAATTTTAATGAACAAGCTATCGGAGGAACAGGCAAAAAAAATCGAGGAATCCAATTATATGAGCCAACAGCTTTTTTTAAGGCAAGCGTATTTGAAATTCAAGATTGATACAGATTTGGCGATGTCAGTTATTTATTCTTTGATTGTGAATATTAAAAATAAGGATATTCTTCCTTACAATCACATGGAAACCTTTGATTTTATGGTTGACCATTTGATTGAAAGTATATATGAATAACAGGAGGTAGAAAAGAAGTGCAAAAGGCAGAAAGCAGAGGTCAGTCTACGACACTGACTTCTGGGAGCATAAAGAAACAGTTAGTGCTGTTTTCTATTCCAATTTTTTTAGGAACTTTATTACAACAACTTTATAATGTTATTGATGCAGTTGTTGCGGGGCGTTTGGTGAATGAAGATGCGCTGTCTGCAATCGGTGTATCTGTTCCAATTTATCTGTTGTTTGTTTCCGTTATTTTGGGTTTGGCTATTGGTATCACGATACTTCTTGCCCAATTTTTTGGAGCAAAGCAATTCGGTCAGATTAAAAGCTTAATTTCCACGATGTCCATATTTCTGTTGGCTTTAGGATTGGTGATGGCGTTTATCGGGTTAATTTTAGCAAAAATGCTATTACAGGTTACACAGACCCCCGCTGAGCTTTTAGAGCCTGCAACGGCATATTTAAGAATGGTATTTTTAGGTATTCCATTTTCAATGCTGTATAACATGCTCGGCGCAGTTATGAGAAGTCTCGGCGAAACAAAAATGCCGTTATATGCGTTGGTTGTATCGTCCATTATCAACTTAGTGCTTAATATCGTCTTTGTTATAAATGGCGGGGGCGTCATTGGAATTGCCGCTTCAACAATTATTGCGCAGGCAATCTCTGGCATATACCTGTTGATACAACTCCGAAAGAAATTTCCAATGGTAATTCCAAAGCGAAGCGAGATTGTTTTCGACAGAAAATTATTAGGACTTTCCTTAAAAATCTGTACGCCAATTATTATACAGCAACTGGCAGTTTTTCTCGGTATGCTGATTGTGCAAGGTTTTATCAATCAATTAGGAAATGCAAGCATTGGTGGAATGACAGCAGCAAGCCGAATTGAAGCATTTATTTTGCTGCCTGTTCAAGCACTCGGCAATGCTCTGAGCATATTTGCAGGACAAAATATCGGAGCAAATGAAAAAGACCGTATGAAGCAAGGCACACGGTTTGGCATAATGCTTGCAGTCGCTATCACAGCTCTGCTTTCCGTGATTCTGCTGTTTTGGGGAAAAGGAATATTGGGGCTAATCATCGGCAATAACGAAGAAATGATATTAAGCGGTTATAGCTATTTTCATGTCTGCCTATGGTTTTACCCGATAAATGCCTTGATATACGGATTGGGCGGTGTGCTTTCTGGTGTTGGAGATACACTGATTGCAGGGATTCATTCACTGGCATCCATACTCACGAAATTGCTTGTCACTGTATTGCTGATAGGAAAATTAGGACTTCTTTCGATTGCTATTGCTTCTTGCTTGGGATGGTGTGTAGCAAGTGCTATTGTGGTTCTGAGATACAAGGGGAATAAGTGGCAATCGAAAGCTGTTGTTAAAATTGATGGAGGTATAAAATGAAAATAGAAGTTATAAAGAAAAATAATACAGAGGTTGCCGTTGTGAGCAGTAATGAACTGCTGATTACAGATGTTCAGTCGGCGTTAGACTTGATTATGACAGTAAAATACGAAACGGGCTGCACAAATATTGCTGTAAACAAGGGTGCTATCATAAATGATTTCTTTGTATTGAGTACTTGCCTGGCAGGAGAAATATTGCAGAAATTCATCAACTATGGCGTGAGGTTTGCCATATACGGGGATTTTTCAAAATATACGAGTAAGCCGTTAAAGGATTTTATGTATGAGAGCAATAAAGGAAAGGATATTTACTTTCAGCCTACTGCTTCCCTTGCTGTTGACAAGCTCTCTGGATACGCCAAAAGCAAAAAAAGAGACAGCTATGAACGCTGATTTACAGGAGGTAGTGTATGGATACAAACACAGCCGGAATGGATACGATGTCCTGTTTGCGGCAATAAAACACGGAACAAGATCCGAGAAGATACCGTACTGGAAAACTTTCCACTCTTTTGTCCAAAATGCAAACAGGAAACACTTATCAATGTACAACACCTAAATATATCAGTTGTCAAAGAGCCAGACGCACAGACGCAGAGCCGATAACACGCAGATCAAAATGCGGTTATCGGCTCTGTTTTTCATTACACACAAAACCGCCATCAAATGACGATCTTGCGTGAACAAATTAAAACGGCGGTTTGAAATATATTTTTCAACCGCCGTTTTCTTTTCAAAAAAGAGATTGCGGGGGGTGTATTAAAGTCGCCCTTTTTTAAGGATACGGCGGTGTCCGGGAGGTATCGCCGTGTCCTTTTTCTTTTTCCATCCCCCTAACCTGTCAAAAAAAGCTCATCCCCCGAACAGGATCAGTCCGGCGATGGATGCGAAATTTGGCAGTACATAAATGAATTTGTCGTTTCATGCGCTTGTGTGGCCTTGTGTCGCGCAGGCACATTTTGTTTGTCCGACTTCTGGACACTTTGTCCAGAGGTGCGGGGCGGCTTCCCTGGGTGCCGCTCTCCGCCAGCCCCCGTTTCGGTCACTCGTTCACCCAACACCGAAACGGAGGTTTATAATGACTATCATCAATCTGAAAGATTTTTATTATTGGTACATCCAGGATCAGTTTATCGAGGTTTCCGAGGAAGTGGCCGAGGCGCTTCGGGCCAGCGTCCGCTATGAAGCGGCCTACCAGCGGCGGCTCACCCGGCACAAGGCGCAGTATTCTCTGGACTGCGAGGACGGGATCGAATACTCCGCCTGCCTGCACGAGCCCACTCCCCAGGAAGTCCTGGAGCTCAAGGAGCGGTTTGTCCGGCTTTGGAACGCCCTCAACTCCCTGCCGGAGATCCAGGGCCGCCGGATCGATGCTCACATCATTCTTGGCAAAAGCATCAAAGAGATTGCCGAGGCCGAGGGTGTGCATGAGGAGTCCGTCCGGCAGTCTATCAAGCGGGGCTTGGAACGCATGAAAAAAACTTTTTGATTTTTGCTGTTCCCTCACTTGGAATTGATGCAAAAATGTCTTGGTTATTAGAGAGGGAAATATAAACCTCTCCGCAACGGAACGGCGGCGGCCCTGAGCATAGCGCGGGGAGCCGGGCGGCGGGTGCGCGGTGACTTCTCTCCACGGAGAACGAGCGACAAACACCAGCGCCGCAAATGGGCCGGGCTATCCCACGGCCACGATCCGCCACAGGACAGGCTGGCCGCCTGTCCCTCCGGGATGCCGTCTCCTTTGCGTTGGGAGCGCCGCGCCGAGTATTGTTGTCTTTGGACAGGTCAAGGAAACGGGCGCGGCGTTCCCTAATTTCTGATAGGAGGGAAAATTATGAGCTTTGATTCCGAACTTGCGGCCATGCTCTCCGAGCCGTGGAGCAATGGTGCGTGTCGCGGCTATGTCATCATGGCGATGGAAAACTGCGGTTTTTCTGACAAAGATATTCGCCATGTCATGGCAGAGCTTTACGAACTGTTTGACTTTAAGACCTTGGAAGAGGCCGAGGCTCATTACCAAAAAAGCCCCTACTAACTTCGAGACATTGTGTCCCGAGGTGGAGTTAGGCAAGAGGGCGGCACCGTGGCGGTGCCGTCCTCTTGCGTTTCCCCACAGACAAGCGGGAGGCGTTTATCAATCTGAAAAGGAGGTTTTACCGTGAGATTATCTGCACAGGAACTTGAAAAAATGAAAAGCGTTGACATTGGCGCGGTGGATGCCGAGTCTTTGCCCGATGTGAGCGGTATGACCTTTAATAGCTCCCTCTCCTGCGAGGAGCGCATCATCCGATTTTTGCAGATCGTCAAAAACCCGTACTGCTTTTGCATCGGCGGCGTGGGTGTGAAAATTGAATTTGCGGAAAGTGGGCCGTCCCTCCAGGACACCTTAACCGACTTCCTAATCCGGCAGAAAAGCGGGCTGTAACTTCGGTTACAGCCTGTTTGTCACTTCGAGACATTGTGTCCCGAGGCGGAGGCATCCTTGTTGTCCCACCCGGACAGAGTTATAATATAAGTGTAATGTGATAGGGAAGGAGGAACAATGGCACGAGCAAAAAACAGAGGGTATCAGCAGAGTTTCTCTCCCTCTTATACGATCCGGCGCTGGCGGCTGGGCTCTTATATCAGACTTTCCAAAGAGGATTTGAAAAAAGGTAAGGATGACAGCAACAGCGTAAAAAATCAGCGTGACTTATTAGGCGATTACTACCAGCGGAACATAGACGAGTTTGAAAGTATCACCGAATATGTGGACGACGGACACACGGGAACGGACGCCAATCGTGAAAACTTTCAGCGGCTTCTGGCCGATGTTATGAGCGGTAAAATCAACTGCGTAATTGTCAAAGACCTTTCCCGGTTCGCCCGCAATTACAGCGATGCGGGAAGTCTGATTGATAACTTGTTTGTTCAAATGGGTGTCCGCTTTATCAGTCTTGCTGAGAATGTGGATAGCTACCGTAACCCGGACAGCGTTTCAAATATTATCGTTCCGATTACCAATGTAATGAACGATAACTATTGCTATCAGACTTCAAAAAAGATCCGGCAGGTATTTGACTACAAGCGGCGCAACGGCCAATACATCGGCGCTTTTGCCCCTTATGGCTATGTGAAGCACCCGAAAGACAAGCACAAGCTGATTGTCGATCCCGATGCCGCCGAAACAGTTAAGCTCATTTTTTCCTTGTTTCTTAAAGGAACCTCGAAACGGGCCATCGCTTTATATCTGAATGAGCATGGTGTACCGAGTCCCTCTGCATATAAGCAGCTCAAGGGCTTGCCTGTTTCCACAAGAGGCTATGACGATCCCATGTGGGGCGGACGAATGATCCACGCAATACTCACAAACCCCACCTACACCGGTGATTTAGCCCAAGGCCGCAGCCGGGTAAAGAGTTACAAAGTACACCAGATTGAAACCGTACCGCGCGAGGAATGGGTGGAAGTGGCTGGAACGCACGAGGCAATCATTGACTATGAAACTTTTGATAAGGTGCAGGGCCTTTTACAACGCGACACCCGCACTTCTCCCAAAGGACGGGAAGTCCACTTGTTCAGCGGTTTTCTGAAATGTGCGGACTGTGGGCGGGCAATTACCCGGTGCGTTGGCAAAAACAACAATGTGTATTATGCCTGCTCCACCTATAAAAACCGTTCCCGGACAGCCTGCTCCATGCACTCAATCAAGCATGAGCGACTTGAGGCCGCCGTACTGTTCGCGGTACAGCACCAGGTACATCTGGCCGTTTCGTACTCGGCTATCATTACCCGGATCAACACGGCCCCGGTTAAAAAAAGCCAGTCCATCCGTGTGGATGAATTGATTGCCGCAAAGGAGCGGGAACTGGCAAAAATCACCCGCTATAAACAGTCCCTTTATCAAGACTGGAAAGATGGGGAAATTACCCAGCAGGACTACCGGGATATGAAAGCGGATTATGAGCGGCAAAGCATTGCTCTTTCTGATGTGCTGACCCGGCTGGCCGCTGAACGGGCTGAACTGGCAAACGGTGTGAATAGTGAGCACCCGGCGCTGGTGGCCTTTTCCAAACATCAAAATATCGACCAGCTTTCCCGAGAACTTCTCGTTGAGCTGATCGATCTTATCAAGATTTATGAAAATGGAAACATTAGCGTAAAGTTTAAGTTTGCGGACGAGTTTAAGCGTATAGCCGAATACATTGAAATCAACACCGCAAGCCCCGCCGCAGCGGGTTGAGCCCGCTGCACACCACTTTGACAGAGTGTTTTCCTAATAGGAGTCAATCATATGAGCATTGAATGAGGGAAATAGCTTATTTGGTTACAAGTAATCAAGTAAGCACATTAGTTACATGTGATGTATCAATTAACATTTATACATAATTTATTCAATGAGTTTGGAGGAAGCAAATGATTATTTTGATAACGGGAGCGTCTCACACAGGGAAGACAGCACTTGCTCAAAGGCTGCTTGAAAAATATAAATATCCGTATCTGTCCATAGACCATCTAAAGATGGGACTTATTCGTAGTGGAAATACCGCACTTACACCTTTGAGTGATGATAGCGCACTAACCGATTATTTATGGCCGATTGTGCGTGAAATGATAAAAACAGCTATTGAGAATAAGCAGAATCTTATTGTTGAAGGATGTTATATTCCATTGGAATGGTCGAAAGATTTTGAACAGGAATATTTGGTTAACATAAAATATTATTGTTTGGTTATGAGTAAAAAATATATTATAAATCATTTCAACGATATAAAAAAGTATGCAAGTGTTGTGGAAAACAGAATGGATGATGAGGGGTGTACGATAGAAACAGTGTTAAAAGATAATGCTGAAATATTAAAGCAGTGTCAGATTTACAAGACAGACTATCTTTTGATTGATGATGAATATCAAATTGATCTTGAACTATGAAACAAATGAATTGAATAATCCAAAGATTTTTATTATAAGCTGAATGCAGCAGCCGTTCGGAGAAATTTGAACTGTTACTGCATTCAGCATTAAAATTCAGCAGCTCATAAATGCGCATGAATTGAATTGCGGCTAGCCTGAGATGGAGGGCAGATTTCCAAGATTGTTGCTCTCTGTGCCGTCAGGAATGGATTTTAGATATTCTGTATCATTTCTGTGAGCGATACCTACATTCTTTATTTCCCCGTTTTTGGCAAGCGCAACCCCTTCTTCTTTTGATACTGTGGAACCATCGGATAATTGATAACCGGTAATCCGCCCACTGCTTTTAACCAGCCCGACGATTTCCCTGGCATTGCTTTTAGCCTGAGGAATTTCGTCCAGCGTGTTTCTTGCGAGAGCTTCGCCAAGCGTATTTTTGTCTATATCTTTCATAATTTCATTGATACCTTTCAGATTGTTTTTGACTATGATATTTTATGTCTCATATAGTATGTGCCGTTGAAAAAGATATATGCATTTCTGCGCATAAATGTTGGTATGGCTGGCAGTCACTGTGTTCTATATTTTATGGTGGCAAGCAGAATGTGAAAGTGCTATAATCAAGTTAAGTTAGAAATTTCTGGCACATTTTTGGACGTGTATACGAAAAAGCAAATATATTGCACAGAATGGAGAGATATTATGAAACTTGTTATGCAGCCGACAGGTACAACCTGCGGTCAGGCGTGTATAGCCATGATTACAGGAAAAGAGATTGAAGAAGTTATAAAAGATATGAAAACAGATGGACCAACAAGTATCGGTCAGTTGATGGAAGCATTAGATTTTTATGGAATAAGCCACGCCGAAAGGAATACCCGAATTTCAAAGAAAAATCCGTTTCCGCATGAATGCTCTATATTAACTGTTCATACAAATGCAGGATATACGCATTGGGCATTATTTTATGACGATAAATATTACGACCCTGAATTTGGATTAATTGATGGTGAATATACATATGGAAAAATAACCTCTTTTTTGGGGATATATCATTAGTATTCAGCAAAAAGGATAAGAGGAGAGATGTGCGTGGAAATTGCAGTGTTATCTGATATTCATAGCAATTATGAAGCATTTAAAAAATGCGTAGAATATTCATTGGACAGAGGCATCGAAACATTTGTGTTCCTTGGGGATTATTTGGGAGAATTACCATATCCTCAGAAAACAATGCAGTTTTTGTTTTTCCTGAAAGAAAAATACACTTGTTATTTTATCAAAGGAAACAAAGAAGATTATTGGATGAATTATAAAAAGAACGGAGAAACAGGCTGGAAGGAGATTGATTCGACTACAGGAGCGCTCTTCTATACATATTATCACTTAACGGCAGAGGATATGGCTTTTTTTGAAACATTAAGTCATAAGGCGGAACTTTGCTTTGAGAATTTACCGCTTTTGACAATTTGTCATGGCTCTCCTAACAGAACAAATGAGAAATTATTGCCTGACGATGAAAGAACTTTTTCGATTATGGAGTGTGAGAGGAACTGTCATATCATATGCGGTCATACACACATTCAGGGTATCATAGAACATAATGGCAAAAAGGTATTCAATGCAGGCGCAGTCGGAGTGCCTCTGAACAGTGGCGGAAAAGCTCAGTTTATGATACTAAGCGGTACAAAAGGAGTGTGGAGCCACGAATTTATAAGTTTAGATTATGATGTGGAAAAGGTGATTTCTGAGCTGCACGCATCCGGTTTAAGTGAAAGGGCGCCGCATTGGTGTAAAGTAACAGAACATTTATTGAGAACCGGCAATGGCTCCCATGGGGCTGTGTTGGCAAGAGCAATGGTCCTGTGCAGTGAACAGGAGGGGAGCTGTCATTGGCCTGATGTACCAGAGCAGTATTGGGCAAAGGCTGTAGAGGAAATGATTGGATAGCAGGCGATAATGGTTTATTCCTACGAGCAATGAGCCAGTGTACTGACTAACAATACGATTCAATGAAAGGGAGAACTACTATGGGAATGACATGTTATTATTTTAGAACAGGGGAAGATACTGTTCAGAAGATTTGCGAGGAAGGTATGGGTCTTGTCTATGAGGAGGAAAACAAAGATAACCTGTTGGATATTGATAAAAGCTGGCATGCGATTCATTTTACTTTGACAGGCTGTGCATATGGCGGTGAAGAATATGATATTTTAAGCAGTTTAGTTTTCGGAGGAAGACCGGTTAATGAAGAAGACATGGGCTATGGACCTGCCAGGCTCCTTACAAAAGAGGAAACAGCTCAGATTTCAGAAGCCTTGAAAAAATGGGATAAAACAGCTTTTCATGAAAATTTTAATACAGCAGATATGCTGGAACATGATATTTATCCTGTAATGAGCGGTGAAGATGATGAAGATTTTTTCACTTATGTATGGGCATGTTTCGATGAGGTAAAAGAATTTTTCCAAAAGGCAGCAGAAGAAAAGCAGTGTGTCTTAACCTTCATTGCTTAGATGACAAACATAAAAGGGATAGTATGTTAATTAAAGCGTGTTCATAAGCTCTTGTAAATTGTGGGCAGTAAGAGAATAAATAACAGTAAAAAAACATCACATCTTGTATCAAAACAAGCGTGATTCGGGAGCTTGCGCTGAAATAAGTCAGAGAAGGAGAGCGCATGATGTATTTAGAAACAGAGCGGTTAATTATCCGAAATGTGAAGCCGGAAGATGAAGTGCCATTTGTTGAAATGGCATCCGACGGAAGTCTGAATGATATCGGATTTGATAAAAATTGCAGCCGTTGGATGGAAAACTGGATAACGGAAGCCGTAGCGCTTGCAGAGACAGATTGTCCGTCTTCTGACTATTTGGCATATACAATTGTACTGAGAGAAACGGAAATGGCTATAGGCTCTGTCGGCTGCTCTTATTATGAGGATTTGCAGGAAACGGGGATTACATATTTTGTCGGAGCAAAATACAGAGGAAATGGTTATGCTGCGGAAGCAGTGAAAGCTTATATAAAATATTTTTTCAGTCACTATAGTATTCCAAAATTAATAGCAGCCGTTAGAGAGGAAAACAGATGCTCTTGGAAGGTCATTGAGAAATCAGGTTTTCAATTGTTAGAAAAAAGACTGTATCAGGATTTAAATGATGACGAAAAGACAATGTATCGTTTTTATGAGATTGTAAATTCTGAATCTGAAAATTCATATGCTGCATTTTATCAGGCTGCTCGAAACGACGCTTCGGCTATCGCTCAAATGGCTGTCAAAATGTGGAATCATCATACAATAGAGGAGCTGGCAGATGAATTTGAGGAAATCATTGACAGTGATGAGAGTGTCATATATATTCTATCCATAAAAAATCAGCCGGCAGGGTTCGCACAATGCCAATTGCGGCATGATTATGTGGAGGGAACAAGCAGCAGTCCTGCAGGCTATTTGGAGGGGATTTATGTAGAACCGGAATATCGAAAGCAAGGATATGCCGGAGCGCTTCTCCAAAGGTGTGAAGCGTGGGCGAAAGACAAGGGCTGTGCTGAATTTGCAAGTGATTGTGAATTAGATAACAAAGCCGGTTATGCGTTTCACTTAAAAATAGGATTTCTTGAAACGAATCGGATTATATGTTTTACAAAGAAACTATAAAAATCCGCAGGCTGCGATATTAGCTTAAGATTTTGTCAATCGTTTCTAAAACTGCCAGCGATTTCCGGTTTTATTTTGTAAAGATTCATGTTATGATACGTCTTGCAACAGAAATGAAATTATTATGAAACAATTTTGTAATAATTAAGCATGACAGGAGGTTATCATGAACAAATTATCATTATTGGCACTGATGACAGCAGTAGGCGTTGCAGGAAGCACAGTACTTCCGGTTCAGGCAGCGGAACAAAGCATTCTTTCCAGCGGAAAATGGAATGGTGGTGCTTATGTGGTTGTCGGCGGACAGGTATGCAGTCCGGAAGACCTGAAAGATATACTGGCTGGAATATGCGATAAGCTTCCAAATATTCCGGAAATCAATCAGCCGGGAACCGACAATAATACACCGGACACAAATCAGCCGGGAGCCGACAATAATACACCGGACACAAATCAGCCGGGAACAGACAATGATGTGCCTGACACAGAGGCTCTTTCTTATGCAGAGCAGGTAGTCGCGCTGGTGAATGCAGAGCGCGCCAAAGCAGGCTTAAATGCACTCACTTTAGATACAGAAATAGCGTCTGCAGCATTAGTCCGTGCGAAAGAAACAGAGATTTCCTTTTCTCACACCAGACCAGACGGCAGACACTTCAGCACAGCATTAAGCGACATTGGAATTAATTTCCGCGGTGCAGGAGAAAATATCGCATGGGGACAGCGTTCACCGGAACAGGTTATGAATGGCTGGATGAACAGCGAGGGACACAGGGCAAATATTCTGAATCCGAATTATACAAAAATAGGAGTAGGATATTATCAGAATGCTGCAGGAACAAATTACTGGACACAATTGTTTACTTATTAAATAAGCAGCCCCATAGAAAGGATTGTACAATATGACCTGATAAGCACAGGCATATTGTACAATTTTTTTGCAAGACTGAACCATTACAAATTCCCTCCTTTATTGGCGGCGTTCTATTGTATTTTTTGGCATTATTGTGTATAATAGCATTATAAATTTACTATTTTTATATAAATTGTATATAATTTTTGAGTTATGTATACTTAAATATATTGCATGAAACAAGACAGTCATGCTGCATGTATGACTATGTAATGCGGGAGAAAACTGTATGAAAGCTTGTTATGAGTGCTTGTTTTGAGCTTATATTTATAGAAGGCAAATGAATGGTGATGAATCGATTTAAAATCAGCGGACAGACATTATCCATAGTGCAATTAACCGGACGGAGAACAGGAGAAATTGCAATGTGCAGAGACGCTTGGAGAATGATTAAGAATTTCATGCATCATAGGCAGAGCATATAAAGTGTTCTGCCTTGTCTGTATTATAAATATTGTATTTTCTGCATGGCTTGAAGTCGGTAACAGGAAGCTGTAAGGAGGAACTGTTGCAAAGGAAACATAGAGTAACGATAATAAAAGAAAGAGGGGATAACAGTGAAACAGTTTTTTGGTAAGAGTCAAAATGGTAACCTGAAAGAAGCTGTTCGCGGGTTGGAAAGACCAAGTCTCATTATGCTGATGTCTAACAGCGAACAATTTGAATCACATGTGCAGGAGTTGGAGGCGCTTTATCCGCAAGTGCCCAGCATTGGCTGTATTGGAATGAGCTATGATACTGGAGTAGTTGAAAAAGGAGTTGGTGTAGCAGCTTTTTCAAATGGTGTCAGCGCGACCGCTAATGTGTTGGAGCATGTGTCTGCTATGCCTGTGAAGTACATAGAGCGGCTGGAAGCTGATGTGAAGAAAATAAACGGTTCCCAGAAGGATACCGTATGCATTGATTTCTGTACCGGCAATGATGCCTGCGCCCTGACTACAATCTATAGTGTATTAAAGCGCAGAAATATTTCGCTGGTAGGAGGAACAGGAGATGCCGGTAAGGTATCCGTAAATGGCAAAGTATATGAAGATGCCGTAGTTTATGCCCTTGTGAAGAATCAGGGCGGAAAAGTAAAGGCATACAAAGAGAACATCTATCGCCAGATGGGCGATTACCGTTTTATTGCGTCCAAGACAGACAGATCAAAGTATATAATTGGAGAGTTGAATGGCAAGCCTGCAAAAAATGTATATCAGGATATTCTTCATGTGACAGAAAAAGAAATACTGACACAGACCTTTAAAAATCCCTTTGGAAAAATAAACGGTGATGATACCTGTATTATATCAATTAAAGAGGTAAATGGAAATGCACTTGCATGTTTCCGGCAGGTAAATGATTCCGATGTGCTTATTATGCTGGAGCTTGCAGATTATAAGGAAACGGTTAAGAATACCATTCAACAGATAAAGAATGATTTTCCCAAGATATCGGCAGTATTCTCTGTGAACTGTCTGTTTCGGTATTTGCTCTTCAATGAAAATCACTATATGCAGGAATATCTGCGTGAGATGAGTGCTTTGGGCAGTCACGCCGGACTGGTGGGGTACGGAGAGCACTATAATAACAGATTTGTAAACCAGTCAATGACATGCGTGGTATTTGAGTAAGGGGGAAAATAAATGTTTAAGAGAAAAGCGAATCAGACGGAAGTTCAGCAGGCGGCAGCAGAGGAAAAAAATTTGTACCCGGTACTTTATGTGGTGGATCAGCTAAAGGAATATCAAAGTGAGCTGTCGCAAAGGGAAGTGGATTCTCTGCAGGAGCTGCGTAAAATGAGCAAATCGTTTGACAGCGTATTGAATGAAGCAGACAGCTTTCAGGAAGGACTTTTGGATTTCGGAAATTCGTTCTCCAATATTGGTCAGGTCTCAGGTCAGTTTGCAGTGGTGAAAAGTGAGATTGCACAGGCAGTAACCTGCGCGCAGACTGGTGTCGAAGATTTAAAAAACAGTTCTCTTCAGGTAAACAGTTATTTTGATGAGATTGCAAATACCTTTAAAGATTTTGAAGCCTCAGTGCAGAAAATTAAAGAATGTACGGCAGCAATCGTGTCAATTGCCAACCAGACCAATATGCTTGCACTGAATGCTTCCATTGAAGCGGCAAGAGCCGGTGAACAGGGAAAAGGTTTTGCAGTCGTGGCAGTAGAAGTAAAAAAGCTGGCAGAGGAGATTAAAAATCTGGTTATCGCAGTAAACAGCAGCATCAGTGATGTCGAACAGGGAACCGAGATGATGAACACCAGTATTGATACTTCGCAGCAGGCATTGAAACATAGTGTCGAAAAGGTGAATGAAACCTATGAAATGTTTGATAAAATAACACAGGCAGCAGAGGGCGCAACAACACTTCAGTCAGAAATAAACCGGACTATTGATGAATCAGAGAGAAATCTCCAAACGCTGAGCAGCTTTTTTGACAAGATCAGGCAGCAGTATCAAGATGTTTTGGAGCATATTGAAAGTGTTAACAATCTGGGAACCATGAAAAGCGCCATATTTGAGGATATGGACAATATGATTTCCCAGATTCCCCCTATTATAAACGAATAAAAGCACAGAACTGCAGTGATAGGAGGTATTGCTATGCGAATGTACGATTTAATCATGAAAAAGCGCAACGGGACAGCACTGAGCAAAGAAGAAATCAACTATATGATTGAGGGCTATACGGCAGGGAAGATTCCTGATTATCAGATGTCTGCCATGATGATGGCAATTTACTTTCAGGGAATGAGTGAAGAGGAAACGTTTGCACTCACTATGGCAATGGCAGAAAGCGGCGATATGCTGGATTTAAGTGACATTCATGGCATAAAGGTCGATAAGCACTCTACAGGAGGAGTGGGTGACAAGACTTCGCTGGCATTGACCCCTATGGTTGCAGCAGCAGGCGTTCCGGTGGCTAAGATGAGTGGGAGAGGTCTTGGACACACAGGCGGAACGATTGATAAACTGGAAAGCTTTACCGGATTTTCAACAGCAATTTCAGAACGGCAGTTTAAGGATAATGTGAATCGTATTGGCATCGCAATCATGGGACAGACTGCAGATTTGGCACCGGCAGACAAAAAGCTGTATGCACTCAGGGACGTGACTGCCACTGTAGATAATATGTCGCTGATTGCGTCCTCTATTATGAGCAAAAAGCTTGCAGCAGGAGCAGATGCGATTGTATTGGACGTAAAGACCGGAAGCGGAGCCTTTATGAAAAAGGAGGAGGATTCCTTTGCGCTGGCGCGTGAAATGGTAAAGCTTGGAAATGGTGCAGGCAGAAAGACAATTGCGGTAATATCTGATATGGATCAGCCGCTTGGATATGCGGTTGGCAATGCACTGGAGGTGCAGGAAGCTATTGATACCTTGAAAGGCAGCGGACCAAAGGATTTTGTCGAGCTTTGCATGACATTAGGCTCTTATATGCTTGTCGCAGGAGGAAAGGCGGCAGACAGGAAGGAAGCGGAACAAATCCTTGCAAATGTGATTCAAAACGGAAGTGCGTTGGATAAGCTTGCGGAATTTGTGGAGGCACAGGGCGGCGATAAGGAGCTTGTATATCATCCGGAAAGACTTCCGAAAGCCTCTTATGTACAGGAGATAAAATCGCCGGCTGATGGCTATGTACAGAAAATCGTTTGTGATGAGATTGGTATTTGTTCACTGATATTAGGCGGAGGACGGGAGACAAAAGAGAGCCGGATAGACCTTTCGGTAGGTCTTGTCCTTCATAAAAAGGCAGGCGATCAGGTGAAGAAGGGAGACTCCCTTGCTACAATCCATGCAAATGATCAGACTAAGCTGGAGATGGCAAAGGAACGTTTTTTAAATGCATATACCATAGGCGGGCAGCCTGTGGAAAAAAAGCCCTTAATCAGGGGAATAGTAATGAAATAAAAGACATAGAATGAAGTATAGAAAACCTATACTTCATTTTTGGGTGCTGATATGAATAGACGCGATATATTTAAGCAGGATATGATCAGTGCAGGGGAACGCTTTGCAGATGCATTTTCGCTGCCTAAGGATATGGTGGTGAATGCCACGCTGTTTCACATGGTGGGAACATCTGAGCTTTTTGTAGAGAACTTTAAAGGGATTATATCTTATACCTGCCACGATATTATTATCAAAGGGAATCATGTCAAATATTGTGTCTGCGGAGATTGTCTCATGATAGAGCATTATTCCAATGAAGACATGAAGATATCAGGAAGCATCAAGGAGGTAAAGGTGATAAGGGAAGCTTGAGGTGAAGCTCTTGCAGAATAAATGGATACGGTTGGTCAGAGGGTGTCTGGTCATCAGGCTTGGCGGAGATTATATGGAACGCTTTTTTAATATGTGCCGGATGCATGATATTGATCTGTGGGATATCAAAAGAGAGAATGATATATGTATGTGTGAGGCATACGCTTCTGACTTTTTGAAAATGCATCCTTTATTGAAGAAAACAGGTACAAAGGCAAGCGTGGTAAAAAAGAGAGGACTTCCCTTTTATTTTCCTTTTATTAAGAAAAGGATTATTTTTTTTGCAGGTGTTTTCATCTGTCTGACAATGCTCAACTATGTTACAGACTATGTATGGGCAATTGAATATGTAGGAAATCTTCAGGTGAGCGATGATGAGCTGTCGGATTTTCTGGAACAGGAGTCGATACATTATGGAATGAAAAAGAGCAGCATCAACTGTGAGGATAAAGAAAAAAAGCTGAGAGAGACATTCCAAAATGTAACCTGGACCTCCATTTATTTTGAGGGCACAAAGCTTTATATTGAAATTAAGGAAAATGAGAAATCCGAGCCTGTATCTGCAGAAACCAAAGGAACGGACATTGTCGCAAATGAGGCAGGTACTATCACGTCTATCGTAACAAGAAACGGCGTGCCGAAAGTAAAAGCGGGAGATGCAGTTGAGAAAGGGCAGATACTTGTAGGCGGAGGAGTTCCTGTGTATGATGAAAGCCAGAGTATCATTGATTATCAGATATATGATGCAGATGCAGATATCTACATCAGAACGCCTGTTACTTACCAATTTGCTGTCAAAAGCAGTTATCCTGTGATAAACTATACGAATAACAACGTTAAAATGGCTTTTGCCGAGGTATGCGGATATCACATTGACGGCATGTTTCTTTATGACTTATGGAAGGGAACGGGAGAACACTTGTACGAAACCATAACAGAAAAGCATCAGGTTGTTCTGCTTGATAATATCTATCTTCCGGTTTATTATGGGAAAATTAACAGAAAAGAGTACTATATTAAGTATCTTACATATACAGAAGATGAAATGAAACTAATATTGTCAGATAATTTTGAAAAATTTATTTCAGGATTACAGGAAAAAGGGATACAAATTGTTGAAAAAAATGTTAAAATGGTACAAAATAGAAGTGGTATGGAATTATATGGCGATTTGTTAGTGATAAAGCCGACAGGAGAGACTGCAGAAATCACGACAAATCATATTGATGAAGAGTAACCGGAAGCCCGAAACAGCTACCGGAAAGCGATAAAGGAGTAAGGTATTGGCAGATTTTCAGATTAGTATGCAGATTGACGCGGAACATATGCAGAATGTGTTTGGCGGAAATGATGCACATATCAAAAAGATAGAGAATGATTTGAATGTAATCATTACAGACCGGAATGGAGAGGTCAGGATTTCCGGCGGGCAGTCCGAGGTGAATAAGGCGGCAAAGCTGGTAAAGGAACTGGTAGAGCTTTCCAAAAGAGGAAATGCAATACAAGAGCAGAATGTATCCTATGCTTTGGAGCTTTCTAAGGAGGGAGAGGAAGATGCGCTTCTGGAGATTGATTCCGAATGTATCTGTCACACAATATCAGGAAAGCCGATTAAGCCAAAGACATTGGGACAGAAAAAATATATTGATGCCATCAGGGATAAAATGATCGTATTTGGTTTAGGTCCGGCAGGTACGGGAAAGACTTATCTTGCAATGGCAATGGCGATTACAGCCTTTAAAAATCATGAGGTGGAGCGTATCATACTGACACGTCCGGCAATAGAAGCCGGTGAGAAGCTGGGATTTCTGCCGGGCGACCTGCAAAGTAAGGTTGATCCTTATCTGAGACCTCTGTATGATGCACTTTATCAAATTATGGGCGCTGAAAGCTTTCAGAAAAATATGGAAAAAGGATTGATAGAGGTGGCGCCGCTTGCCTATATGCGCGGACGGACGCTTGACAATGCATATATTATTTTGGACGAGGCTCAGAACACGACGCCGGCACAGATGAAAATGTTTCTGACACGTATCGGGTTCGGCTCAAAGGTCATTATCACAGGCGATGCTTCGCAGAAGGATTTGGCTGTAGGAGCACAGTCAGGACTTGATGTAGCGGAGAAGGTGCTTGGCAGGATCAGTGATATTGCCTTTATCAGAATGACAAGCAAAGATGTAGTAAGACATCCTCTGGTGCAGAAAATTGTCAAGGCATATGAAGATTACGAAAGCAAAGTAAATGACACACATGTCAGAAATCTGCGCCGGAGCGGAGTTTATACTAAAAAATCCGGTGCATCGTTTCGTAAGTAGACAGAATAGAAAAATAAATACGGGAGAGAAATGATATTATGACTTTTTGCGTAGAGAATGAGACTGGACGAGAACTCCCATTTGATGCGGAGGAGATTGCAGGAAGGGTAATTGAGGAAGCATTAGAGTACGAGAAATGCCCCTATGAAGTGATTGTAGATGTGCTTCTTACAGACAATAAAGGGATTCATGCCATGAACCATGAGTTCCGGGGGATAGACAGACCGACAGATGTGCTGTCCTTTCCGAATGTAGACTATGAAAAGCCTGCTGATTTTTCAGGGATTGAAGACAGAACAGAAGATTATTTTGATCCTGAGAGCGGTGAATTATGTCTTGGAGATATTGTGATATCCATAGACAAGATATTGGAACAGGCAGATGAGTATGGACATTCTCCTAAGAGAGAATATGCTTTTCTGATTGCACACAGTATGCTGCATTTGCTGGGATATGACCACATGGAGCCGGAGGAGGCAGCCGTAATGGAACGCAGACAGGAGGAAATCCTGGACAGACTTGGAATCACAAGAAATGAGTAGTTTGGTCTGAGGAGAGCAGTTCAATGAAGAAAAAGAAGTCTAATTTTATCGTCCAGGGAAGCATCCTTGCTATGGCGGGAATCCTTTCGAGAATTATAGGTATCGCAAGACGTTTCCCTATGGAGCATATTATAGGAGATAAGGGAAACGGTTTTTATTCGGCGGCATATGAGGTATATGCCATGATGCTTATCATATCCTGTTACAGCCTTCCGCTTGCTGTCTCAAAGGTGGTATCCTCCAAAATAAGCAAAAGGCAATATAAAAGTGCGGAAAGAGCATTTCAGTGCGCCATGTTTTTTGCTGTGGGGGCAGGTGGTCTGACATTCCTGATTTGTGAACTTTTCGGGGATTTTCTGGCAGCCGATGTGATGCTGGAACCGATGAGCGCCATGGCGTTAAAGGTACTTGGACCAGCGCTTCTGATTGTATCGGTGATGGGAGTATTCCGGGGATATTTCCAAGGGCTTGGTACGATGATGCCAACTGCCGTCTCTCAGGTATTAGAGCAGGTTTTTGTATTAATCGGCAGTATTTTAGGAGCGTACTTCTTATTTGACTATGGCAGCAAAGTAGGGGCACTGCTTCACGATGAAGACTATGGGCCGGCATATGGCGCAGCAGGTGCATCACTTGGACCGGTGATCGGGTCGGTCATCGGACTTTTATTCCTGGCATTTGTCTTTGTGGTATACAGGAAAGGGACAAAAAGACGCCGTGCGCGCGACGCAGGCGGTGTGGCTGACAGCTACCCTCAGATTTTCAGGCTGATACTTTTGACCATTCTTCCTGTCCTTTTGAGTACTACAGTATATAATATCAGCAATGTACTTGATATCAGAATATATAACAGCGTTATGATTCAAAAGGGGTTGGAGGACGTAAAAGCATATAACTGGGGTGTATACTCCGGAAAATACAAGGTATTGGTCAATGTTCCCATAGCGCTTGCCAATGCAATGTGCTCCTCAATTGTTCCAGTGCTTACCGGACTGATGGTTCGTGAGGAATATACGCAGGTAAAAGCCAAAATCGGACAGGCAATGAGATTTACAATGCTTGTGGCAATTCCAAGCGCTGTAGGACTGGCTGTTCTTGCCAGACCGATTATCTCAATGCTGTTTAGGGGAGAAGTGGATATGGCTGTTGACATGCTTCATATCGGTTCGATTTCTGTTGTATTTTATACGATGTCAACGCTCACAAACGGTGTGCTTCAGGGCATCAATAAAATGAAGGTGCCTGTCAGAAATGCTGCAATTTCTCTGGTGATTCATATTGTATTTCTGTATGCAGCGCTGCAGATAGGAATGGGAATCAATGCAGTAGTTTATGCCAATATTTTGTTTGCGCTTATTGTATGTATCTTAAATGCGCTTGCAATACGCAAATATCTCAGATATAATCAGGAATTGATACGTACCTTTGCGGTTCCTGCAGTTGCATCTCTTGTCATGGGTATCGTGCTATGGCTCATCAATATGCTGCTTTCAAAGCTTGTCGGAAACGTGATTACCGTATTCCTAGGCATTGGACTCGGTGTCATTATATATTTTGTAACTTTAATTCTTCTAAAGGGAGTAAATGAACATGATTTGAGAAACATGCCGGGCGGAAGAAAGGTGCTTGTGATTGCAAAAAAACTCCGGCTGATGTAATAAATCCGGTGGAAAAAGACGTATAAAAAATAAAAATAAGCTGATACTATATCAAAGACGCCAAAGTGATTAACTTTTGAAATGGAGGCTGATGATGGAGAAAAGATATAAGATTGGCTTATTTTTTATATTGATACTAATCATAGGACTGGTCGCGGTGCTGCTATGGAAAAGGCATACGCTTTCGGGATTTCCAAATGAAGGAGATAACACCGGATACGAAAATTCCACGCAAAATCTCTCCTTGTCCGAATCCGGCTCAAATCAGAAATCTTCCGGAATTACAGATGATGCCTCTCAGGTTCAGCAGATGGAGGTTATTACAACGTGCGACACTATCTGTATCTATGAAAACATTGATAAAAAAGACGGTTCGATTTCTATGGAGGAGGCAAGGATTCCGGCGAAATATATCGGCTTAAAGCGAGAGGAACTGGAAGCAGCGCTTGCAGAGGATAGTCTTGTGCCGACGCTTGAGGAACGGGAAAAATGCTTCAAATCACAGCATCTTGAGCTGTTTTCGGCAGAAAAGATAAAAATATTGAGAATATATGATACCACAAAAGAGTTGACCGGATTTTATATTATGGAAGTTGATGGTGAAATCTGTGTATATGAGCAGGATAAAACAACATTGTATTTCAGAACCGGCTTAACTCCGGAAAATCTGCCGGCAGATGTAAGGTATGAAGTGCAGAAGGGAAAGTATATGGATACGGAACTTCAGGTATACCATTTTATAGAATCTTATAGCAGTTAATGCGTCCGTACATTTATTAGGAAAGGAAATGAGCAGATGGCAAATAAAGTTGTTGTGGCAGGCGGTGGAGCAAGCGGTCTGATAGCAGCGGTTTTTGCGGCGGAAAACGGGGCTGAAGTCACAATACTTGAGCACAAGGACAGAGTGGGAAAGAAAATACTGATGACAGGGAACGGCAGATGTAATCTTACCAATATGAGTGATGTGCATGGGAAATATTACAGCAGCGATGACGTTTCCCTTGAGAAAATTTATGACACACTTGTCAGATTTGACGCAGCAAAGACAAGAGCATTTTTTCAAAAGCTCGGCTTATATACAAAAGAAAAAAGGGACGGAGGCATCTATCCGGTTTCGGAGCAGGCGGCAATTGTTTTAGATGTACTTAGAAGTGAATGTGCCCGGCTTGAAGTGAAGACAATAACAGACTGTGCGCTTACAGCGGTTGAGCCGGACAGGCATGGCGGAAGCCTCCGGCTTGTTCACTATATCCGACAGGCAGAAGAACAAAAGAAATTAACTGCCGCCAATAAGAAGGATAAGGCGAAAAACAAAAAGAGTGAAATCATCTCAGAGAAAAAAGAAACCATGAGATATGACCGGCTCATTCTTGCGACCGGGGGAAAGGCAGCTCCGGCTTCCGGTTCGGACGGTTCCGGCTATCGGCTTGCAAAAATGCTTGGACACAGTATCATTGAACCGCTTCCGGCATTAGTGCAGCTAAAGTGTTCAGGAGATTATTTCAAGGCTGTTTCCGGCGTAAGGGCACAGAGTGATTTGACACTTTATATTGACGGTAAGCCTGCCGCTGCTGAGACGGGAGAGCTTCAGCTTACGGACTATGGAATTTCAGGCATTCCGGTATTTCAATTCAGCAGGCTCGCATCAAGAGCGCTGTATTGCGGCAGAAAATGTGAGGTTGGCATTAATTTTATCTCCTGCTTGTCAGAACCGGAGCAGGAATTTTCAGATGCTTTGATGAAAAGGCACAGCGAAAAGCCTGTTGAAGAACTTTTAGCCGGATTGGTACATAAGAAGCTGGCAGCAGTTGTCTGTAAAAAAGAGGGAATTGCTTTCGGCACAACAGTTAGTCAGGCAGGACTTCAAAAGGTTTGCGGCTGCATCAGACTGCTTTCGGATTTCAGAGTTCAGGTAACTGAAGCCAATTCCTTTGAAAATGCGCAGGTCTGCTGCGGCGGCGTTCCGCTCTCCGAGGTTGATAAGGAGTTTCAATCACTTCGATGCAGCAATGTGTATATCGTGGGCGAGCTTTTGGACTGTGACGGTATCTGCGGCGGCTATAACCTGCAATGGGCTTGGGCGACAGGAGCGATAGCAGGGACATCTGCAGCGATTAAGAAATGAGGACACATAAATGATTACAATCAATCAGATAAAAACAGAGATTACCTTTGATAAAACGGGGAAAAAGCTGGAATTGAATGACATGCTGGACAGTACAGACATCTTGTGCAAAAAAGCGGCTAAAATATTAGGCGTCACTCCTGCAGAAATATCTAAGATTTCTATAATAAAGCACTCTATTGATGCAAGGAAAAAGCCGCAGATTTTTCAGGTATATACATTAGGCATCGAACTGAAAAATAAAACTCTGGAGGAAAAGGCAGCAAAGCGCTGCAAAAACAATCATGTGACGCTTTCCTCACAGAATCCGTATGTATTTCAGGTATCAGGGCAGGAAGCTTTGAAGGAAAAACCTGTCATTATCGGAATGGGACCTGCCGGACTATTTTGCGGATATATGCTTGCCAAATATGGATATCAGCCGATTCTGCTGGAGCGGGGGTATGATGTAGATACCAGGACAAAAGATGTAGAGAATTACTGGAAAGGCGGCAGTCTCAATCCGGAGTCCAATGTACAGTTTGGCGAGGGAGGAGCCGGAACCTTTTCGGACGGTAAACTCAATACTCTGGTTAAAGACAAAAACGGCAGAAACAAAGAGGTGCTTCGTATCTTTACGGAATTTGGCGCGCCGGAACAGATTTTATATGAAAGCAAACCGCATATTGGGACAGATGTACTGAAAAACATTGTAGCGAATATGCGAAGATATATCCTGCAAAACGGCGGTGAAGTCCGATTTGGCGCAAAGGTAACAGGACTTGAGGTTCAAAATGGCGCTTTGCGTGCCGTTGTCGTAAATGACAAAGATGTCATAGCAACAACGCAGGCTGTGCTGGCGATAGGACACAGTGCCCGGGATACCTTTGAATATCTGGATAAAATACAAGTATCAATGGAGGCAAAGGCGTTTGCAGTGGGCATGCGCGTGGAGCATCCGCAGAATCTTATTAACGAGAGCATGTACGGCAGGGAACATGGCAGGGAACTTCCGGCAGCTCCATATAAGCTGACTGCTCAGACAAGTGTGGGGCGCGGAGTATATTCCTTCTGCATGTGCCCGGGCGGTTATGTGGTCAATGCAGCAAGCGAGCCGGAACGTCTGGCAGTAAATGGCATGAGCTATTCCGACAGGGCAGGCCGCAATGCCAACAGTGCTATTATCGTACAGGTGACACCGAAGGATTACGGAGCAGACGGACCGCTTGCAGGCGTCAGTTTTCAGAGACAGCTTGAACAAAGGGCATATGCACTTGGAAAAGGCAATGTTCCTGTTCAATATTATGGTGACTATGTAAAAAATATAAGCTCTGCTGAAAATGATACGACAGGGCGTAACAAGCCCTGCATCAAAGGAGCTTATACACTGACGAATCTGAGAGGACTGTTGCCAAAGGAATGTGAGATTGCTTTCATGGAGGGAATGGAGCGGTTTGAAAGAACAATCCACGGTTATGCTGCGGATGATGCAATTTTGTCCGGCATTGAAAGCCGTACCTCATCACCTGTCCGTATTCACAGAGATGAAACATTGCAAAGCCCTTCCATAAAAGGGTTATATCCATGCGGAGAGGGAGCAGGATATGCAGGCGGCATCACCTCCGCAGCAATGGACGGAATCTTGATTGCAGAGCGGATTGCAATGCAGTTTCGCCCGCTTGGAACGATTTCATGCAAAAGTCATCGGAAAATCGGGGCGAACGATAAAGGCAATAACAGTGGAACTTCAGAAGAAAGGATATCTCAAAACGGGAATTATCACGGGTCACACAAGCTTATAAAATAGATAAAACAAGAATAGCGGAGGAAAAAACAGTGGAAGATTTACGTGCAAAATTAAAGGATAAAAAAAGGGTAGTGGTAAAGATTGGTTCGTCCTCTCTGCAGCATGCTGAGACAGGAGACCTTGATTATACCAAGATGGACATCCTTGTAAGAGAGCTTTGCAATATCAGAAATCAGGGAAAGGATGTCATACTTGTTACTTCGGGAGCAATAGGCTGCGGCAGAAAGGCGCTTCACATGAAACCGCCCCTTACCATAGCGCAGAAGCAGGCATGTGCGGCGATAGGCCAGGCCAGATTAATGACTACATATCAGCGAATCTTTTCGGAGTACAGCCATCAGGCAGCACAGATATTGATGACCAGAAATACAATTGTTGCTGACCTGAACAGAAGGAATGCACAGAATACCTTTAACGAGCTGCTTTCCATGGAAGTAATTCCTATCGTTAATGAGAACGATACGATTTCAACCTTTGAGGTGGAGGACGTAATAGGAGACAACGATACGCTTTCGGCGATTGTTACTGCACTTACCGGAGCGGATTTGTTGATATTGCTGTCTGATATCGATGGTCTTTACTCGGATGATCCCAGGCAGAATCCTGATGCAAAATTTATCGAACGGGTTGACAGTCTCACAGATGAACTGATCAGCATGGGGAAGGGTTCTACAGGAAGCAGTGTAGGGACAGGCGGTATGGAGACAAAGCTTACTGCAGCAAAGATTGCAACTTATTCCGGCGCGGATATGATTATTGCAAACGGTGCGGATGTGCGTGTCATTCACCGCATCATGGAAGGAAGAAACTATGGAACGATTTTTAAGGCAAATAAAAATGAGAAGTTTGACTTCGCAGAGTTTGTAGATAATCTGCATCGGTAACATATAATTGGGGATGCGGCTCTGTCATAAACAACACTGAATTGCTGTTTATGACAGAGCTTCAGATTTCTTCAGCAATTTTTTGTATAGATTATCAACACAAATTGCTCCTAAGGGCGCTGTGATAAGGATAGATAATACTGCGACTGTCAAAACGATTTGACCACATTCCAATCCCATCGAGAGAGGAAGTGCGCCTATTGCTGCCTGCACAGTTGCCTTGGGCACATATGCAAGCATACAGAAGAATCGTTCCTTTCGATTTAAGTTTGTTTTCATCAAACATAGTGCGACGCCTGTCATTCTAAATACCAATGCCCCCAATACCAATAATACAGCACATATTCCGGAAGCAACCGCATATTGTAAATCCACGGTTGCGCCTACCAGCACAAACAGAAACACTTCGGCAGCAATCCATAATTTGTTATATTTAGCAGAAAGTCTTTGTGCTAAAACGTGATAGCGCTGATTTATGACAATTCCCATACTCATAATTGCCAGAAGCCCTGAAATGGGGATGATACCCTCTAAACGGTTCTGTAATTCAATGAGCAAGAATGAAAGGCTAAGGATAATTAATATTTTTACAGAGTCCCGCATATGAAATCTTTTGAAAAATTTTATAAGCAGTGTTCCTGTAATAATTCCTGTGATAATTCCCAGAACAATTGAAACAGGAATTTGCAAAAAGCTGATTACTGATATTGTTCCTGTTGAAGCCAGAGACATAAATACAGTAAAGATGACAATGACAAAAACATCATCAACCGATGCACCTGCCAATATCAGCTCAGGAATCCCTTTGTCAGTTCCATATCCTTCATTCATCAGACGAATCATTCGCGGAACAATAACTGCAGGCGATACAGCCGCGATGACGCTCCCCATAATAGCCGCTTCTAAAAGGGTTATTCCGAATAATATCGGAGCCAGTATGACAGTTCCCCCGATTTCAACACATGCAGGAACAAAACACATTAAAATTGCCGGTCGTCCTACTTTCTTCAAATCTGATAAATTCAATGATAAGCCTGCCCTGGTAAGGATAATTACCAATGCAATCTGTCTTAAATCAGCAGAAATAGTTAGAATAGATTCATCGATCAAGTTGAGGGCATAAGGGCTTAAGACAATGCCAACAATAATCATACCCAATAGGCTTGGTAATTTTAGCTTCTGAAATAAACTTCCCAGAAGCAATCCCAACAATAGAATGAAAGCAATACTCATTAACATCTTTTTTCCTCCTGAAGCAATTTTTAAATTTGTTCAACCTAAAGCATCACAGAAATAAAAAAGCTGACAATTTCTGCGTAGCTTTTACTCGCAGAAGTCATCAGCATTACATGCGGTTTAGGTTTCCAAAGGGAGAACTTCATTCCCCAATTTGCTTAGCGTCAATGGACACTGACGCCATTGTAGCATAATCGAAATCTATTTGCAACAACTTTTCAATGTATTTGTACGGCAAAAATTTTTAAAAAGCTTTGCAGCTTTTGTAATTGATGTATAATATGATGAGAGAATAAAATACATATAAATGCCTGTCTTAATGCAACAGCTTACACAAATGTAACCAAGGTGTTTGCAGCTTGTGAAACACATACAGTCAAATATAAGGAGGACGACAGTGCAATGAATCGTACACTTACTTATAATATTCCCGAGAATTTACAAGGAATGACAATCAATGCGTTTTTAAGGCAAAAAGGATTTTCAGCACAAAATCTAATCGATTTAAAAAAGCATAAGGAGAGCATATTATTGAATAAAGTCTTTGCGTATCAAAATAACATACTGCAATCAGGAGATACACTCACCATACAAATTATTGAAAACGAGCACTCCCCAAATATCATACCGGTAAAGCTTACGATTGACATTGTATATGAGGACGAGGATTTAATAGTAATGAATAAGCCAGCGGATATGCCAATACACCCATCAATGGATAATTATGATAATTCTATGGCAAATGCATTGGCATGGTACTATCAACAGCAGGGAAAAGCATTCGTATTCCGCTGCATTAATCGTCTTGACAGAGACACTTCGGGTCTTACGATTGTTGCAAAGCACAAGGTAAGCGCAGGAATCCTTGGAACAATGGCAGCAAAGAAATCGTTGTACAGCGAGGAAGGTGGAATTGAGAGGGAATATCTTGCGATTGTAAAGGGAATTCCCGAATCACAATCCGGCGTGATTGACGCACCGATTGCCCGGAGAGAAGGTTCTGTGCTTGAGAGGGCGGTAGACTTTGAGAAAGGAGAGCGAGCTGTAACACATTACCATGTACTTCAGGCAGCAAATGGACACAGCTTAGTATCCATGAAGCTTGAAACAGGGCGAACCCACCAGATACGTGTGCACATGAAACATTTGGGATATCCGCTGATTGGAGACTTTTTATATTATCCGGAAATGGACTATATAAAAAGACAGGCACTTCATTCTTACCGGCTAAGCTTTCGGCATCCGATTACCGGAACGAAAATGGAGCTGACAGCACCGCTTCCTGAAGATATGAAAAATGCATTAGACAAAATTGGGGGATTCAGATTGTAGAAGTGAAAAGTGTAAGAAAAAGCGGCAGATAACACCTTTATGCTGACTTACCGAGTCAGTCAATATAAAATACATGGGTCAATACATTACAGTTACTGTTAAAAAACGCCTTGTTTGACGACTTTATACGTTGAAAAAACAGCTTTCTTATTAACTGGTTTGGTTTATCTATACTAGTCAACATTGACTATAAAAGTCATGTGTCCGTACATTCCTCCGCCTTGCAGACTGAAATTTATCCTGCGCCAAACATATAGGTAATGAAAACGGATTATACCAGTGCGCTGACCATTTGTGACTTGAAATAGGACTTTGGGCAACAATGAAAGTAAGCAGAGAGTGCGCCTTGCAGGAGGGGCTGCATAGGCCGGCGAATATTTGCGCTGTTAGTCAGAGAAATTTTAGAGATGCAGTTTGGAAGAGAATGTGTTAATATATTTTTGTAAAAATGATTATTTCTTACAATATCTAAAATTTAGCAGATTAAAAAGAAAAAGCTGAGAGCAAAGGAGCGTTATATTTATGTATATAGGAAATCACTTATCATCGTCAAAGGGCTTTGAACATATGGGAAAAGAAGCGCTAAAGTTAAATGCGAATACATTTGCGTTTTTTACAAGAAATCCCAGAGGCGGTTCCGCAAAAGCAATCGACCCTGAAGATGCATTAAAACTTCGCCGCTTGATGGAGGAGCATCATTTCGGCACACTTGTGGCACATGCACCGTATACAATGAATGTTTGTGCGGAAAAGGAGAATATCAGAAACTTTTCCAGAGAGATGCTGGCAGACGACCTGAACCGTATGGAGTACCTGCCGAACAACTACTACAACTTTCATCCCGGTTCTCATGTGGGGCAGGGAGCTGATGCGGCAATTCCCATGATAGCCGATGCGCTTAACTGCGCGTTAAAGCCTGAGCACCACACAACAGTTCTGCTGGAAACAATGGCAGGAAAAGGGTCCGAGGTCGGCAGAAGCTTTGAGGAGCTAAAGGCAATCCTTGATCTTGTCGAATTAAAGGATAAAGTAGGAGTATGCTTTGATACCTGCCATGTGTGGGACGGAGGCTATGATATTGCCGGAAATCTCGACGGCGTGCTCAAGGAGTTTGATGATATTATCGGGATTGAAAAACTTAAAGCGGTTCACTTCAATGACAGTATGAATATCTGCGGTTCTCATAAAGACCGCCACCAGAAAATAGGCGAGGGAGAAATCGGCTTAGAGGCATTGAAGGCAGTCACAAAGCATCCGCTGCTGGCAGACAAGCCATTTATATTGGAGACACCCAATGACGATGAGGGATATGCAAGAGAAATTGCCATGATTAGAAGCTGGTAAGTTACAGCTTCGTAAAACAGAAAGGCAGAAACTTATATAGCAGTATCGCAGAAAGCCGAAGGATGAACTGTTATGTGAGTTTTGAAAAATGAAACACTGGCAGTTGCCACAGCTTGAATATCGTAGTAAGATATATAGTATAAAATTAGGAGATGTAAGACCAATATAAGGTCTTTGATGCTTTTTGCGCAGGAGATAAGCAGATTTTGGTAAAAATTGCAGGAAACTGGGATATAAGGGTTTTGATTTAACTGTACTGCCGCATAAATATGGAGGATAATGTGAACTTAGAGGAAAAGATTAAACGAATTAATGAACTGTATCATAAATCACAGAATGAGGGCTTGACCGAGGATGAGAAAGCAGAACAGGCAAAGCTGAGGGCAGAGTATGTTGCCAATGTGCGGGCAAACCTTAAAGGGCAGCTTGATAATGTGTCCATCAGGGAGCTTGATGGAAGCATCACGAATCTTGGCGAAAAATATGGAGCAAGGCATGGAAACAAAAGCTGAAATCAGAAAAAGAATACTGGAAGTCAGAAAGGGTCTGTCGGACGAGGAGGCCGCTTCGAAAAGTGCAGCAATTGTACAGAAGGTGATTAAAACTCCCGAATACGAGGAGGCAGATAATATTTTATTGTATGCGGATTACTGCCATGAAGTCATGACGCGCGGAATTTTTGAAGATGCGATTCTCCGCAAAAAGAGAGTGTATTTTCCCAAGTCGGACAATCTGACAAATACGATGGAATTTTATCAGGTTGTGTCTGTCAGACAGCTTGAGAAGGGATATAGGGGCATTCCGGAACCGAGAGAGGATACGCAGCTACGCTATAAATTTTATCCGAAGGAAGACACGCTGATTATTATGCCGGGCGTTGCTTTTGATACATCGGGATATCGTATCGGTTATGGAAAAGGATTCTATGACAGATATCTTGTGAATAAGCGTCAGCTCTCAACAATGGCATTAGCATACGCCTGCCAGATTGTTGATGAGATACCAAAAGATGTACATGATATTAAAATGGATAAGATTGTCACAGAGGAAATTATCTATTCATTTTTAAGAATATAACCGTTGAAGGGACTCAGACCGCCATGAAATGGTTTTGCATGGCTTAAACCTGGAGACGCAAGATAAAATGTGTCAGCTTTTCAGTATACTGCAATGATAAGTTACAGTTTTCAGTATATTTAAATGACACCTTACGAATTAATCAGAATGGAGGAGCAGGGAAATGACAATAAAGGAAAAGGCAGCAGCAATGAAGCTTGACAGTACGCTGATGGCTTCAAAGTCAGCAGAGATAAGAAATCATGCACTTGCCAATATAGCAAAGGCGCTGCTTGCAAATCAGGATGAGATTTTTAAGGCAAATAAGCTGGATTTGGAAGAAGCAGAAAAGAATAACATTCCCGAGGCGGTTGTAAAAAGACTGAAATTCAGTCCGCAAAAGCTTGCAGATGTGACAAAGGGAATTGAAAACCTGATTGCTTTGCCGGATAAGGTGTACGAGACTCAGTTTGTACGTGAGCTTGACGAAGGACTTACCCTTGTAAGGGAGAGCTGTCCCATCGGTGTAATTGGTGTTATTTTCGAGGCAAGACCTGATGCTTTGGTGCAGATTGCTTCCCTTTGCATTAAGAGCGGCAATTGCGCCATATTAAAGGGCGGAAGTGAGACAAAGCATACCAATAAAGTGTTGTTTTCGTTGATTTACCAAGCCGCTGTAGAGAGTGGATTACCTGAAAATTGTCTCTTTCAGGCAGAGCAAAGAGATGAAATATCAGAGCTGCTTTCCTGTCACGAATCAGTGGATTTGCTGATACCGAGAGGCTCTAATGCTTTTGTCCAGTATATCATGAACAATACAAAGATTCCGGTTATGGGACACGCCGACGGAATATGCCATATCTATGTTGACAAAGATTTTGACATCGAGAAAGCAATCCCTGTTATTATTGATGCCAAGACCCAGTACACGGCAGCCTGCAATTCAGTGGAAACGCTCCTTGTGCATAAGGAGGCTGTAGATGCCCTGATGCCAAGACTCACAGAAGCATTTAAGGCGCATCAAATCGAGCTTCGCGCGACTGCTGATATTGCAGATAAATACGACAGCAAACCTGTGACAGACGAAGATTTTGCAACGGAATATTTGGATTTGATTATCTCTGCAAAAACCGTTGAAAATATTAATGAAGCGATTTTGCATATCAATAAATATGGTTCGCATCATACAGATTGTATTATCACAGAGAATCGGGAAGCTGCTGAACATTTTATGAAAATGGTAGATTCGGCAGGCGTATACCAAAATTGTTCCACACGCTTTGCAGATGGTTTCCGCTATGGCTTTGGCGCAGAGGTCGGTATCAGCACAGGCAAGATTCATGCAAGAGGACCGGTTGGAATCGAAGGGCTTCTCACATACAAATATAAGCTTTTCGGAAATGGGCAGACAGTTCAGGATTACGCGTCAGGAAAAAAGGAATTTCATTTTAAAGATTTAAAATAAAATCAGGATATTTATATGGAGGGACAATGAAAACAACAGTTCTATGTTATGAAAAGTGCAGTACTTGCAAAAAAGCTTTGAAATGGCTTGATGAAAACAATATTGCATATGAGCTTCGCCCTATCAAGGAACAGAATCCGACAAAAGAAGAATTGAAAGAATGGTATCAGAAAAGCGGCCTGCCTCTGAAAAAATTTTTTAATACAAGCGGCAATCTTTACAAAGAGCTGAAATTAAAGGATAAACTTCAAACCATGAGCGAGGAGGAACAACTGGCACTTCTGGCAACAGACGGAATGCTGGTGAAGCGTCCGCTTGTCGTTGCAGAAAATGGGATTTTGACAGGGTTTAAAGAGAACGACTGGGCGGCTTTGCTGAAATAATACGCTGGTGTAAGAAAAAGGGGGAACAATAATGAAGAAGGACATAAAGAAGAACCGTCTATTTAAGAATTGTTTTAAGAAATGTGCGGTTTGGGCGGCGGCAGTTTTGATAGCCGCTGTAGTATGGCAGAAGCCGGCAGTATCATTTGCCTTGAATGTCACGCCGATAAGCGTGGAAATGTACTCTACATCAGGAACGCCCGTGTATGCAGCTCCGGATGTCTATACACCTGTTGTAATATATCTTGACAGATTTATAAATGTGAGAGTGACAGGCATTACGGACAACGGATTTTTTCAGGTAGATTTGAATGGAACTTACTATATACCGGGACCATACATGGTGCCCAAGGTAGAGGCAGAAAAGACTGAAAAGCAGAAAGCACTGGACGATTTAGAGGATTTTGCAAAGGCATACCGCATTCAGCTTGAACAGATGGAAAGCTATAGCGCAAAATTTGCGTTGATTGATGTGACAGGTGACGGTATTCCTGAGATTATTGATGCGGCAGGCAAAGAAATCTATACCTATTACAATGACCATTCCGTGATGATGTATTATTCTGAAAATCCGGTGACATTTTATTACTCCAAAAAGGACAATAAGCTTCTTGGAAAATATACATGGAACAAGAATGAAATATGGGAAGTCTATGATAAAGATGTATCCCTGCTGCCTTGGGGACAGTTCCGGTGTATCTCAACAGCAGCTTCACCCTATCGGGACAATGCAGCTGCAATCACCAGAGAATATACCAATGATGAGGCTACAAGGGCGGATATTTATAATATATTGAAGAAGATGTTGTCTCTGTAGAATGAAAAGCATATCATAAAGGCAGCTGCCCATAAAAATTAAGGGCAGCTGCTGTATTTAATAAGCTAATCTAAAATCGGCAAATTATTCAGGCATGGCGGCAAGTGCATCATATGGTGGTCTGTCATAGGAGTTAATATCATGCCGCCTACCGTTAACCTTCCCCAAAATACTAATAACCATACAGAACGGAAGTCTGTAGTTACACCGCCTTCTTCTAATATTCTCATTACCCATTCTTCGGGAACCATCGAATGAATCTGTTCTAATGTGAGGCTTTCCAATATATGACGGGTATTTTTTCCGACGACAGTCATATATTCACAAAGAGCTTCAATATTTATTCCTTTTCCGAATGCGATTGCTTCATCAAGCTCCAAAGCATTACCTGTATCCGTAATAGACGAACCTATTTTCCTTTTCCATTGCTCATTAAAGATTTGATTTTGATTTGCCATTAAGATATTACTTACTAAGTCTTCAATTCTATATGTATGCCAAAATTGCCAGCACATAGGAACAGTTCTGGTTCCAGCATAATGCAAATCCACATCATAATCTTCTCTGGGTACTAATTGATTCTGATTCCCTTTTAACATATAATCCAGAACATAATCTGCGATAGTCTTTTCGGTTCTTCCCGAAATCTCAGCAGGATGAACCATTGCATGGACTTCTAGTGTTAATTCTCTTATTTTATCAATATCGTTTCCCTTTAAGGTTTGCTTCAATTCATGATATCTTTCTCTGATTGGTGCAAATAGTGCCTCTTTTGTCATAAACAGTTTCCTCCATGAAAAATTTTGAACAGCTCCTAAATAAGTACTTGAAATACAATTGAGATGTGAACAGCAGCAGTTTTCTGCTGTTTCTTATTTCAGATACTCCGTAAGAAGCAGAAATGTATTCAAAACACCATCTTTATGACTTCGCTCGTAGCCGTGTGATGCATACACACCGGCTCCAATCAGACCATGCCTTACATCGTATCCGGCTGTAAGCGCTACATCTGCATCAGAACCGTAGTGCGGATATACATCAACTGCAAAATCAAGATTTTTGCGTTTGGCAGCAGCAATAAGATTTGACACTACCTCATAATTGTAAGGTCCGCGGCTGTCCTTCGCACAGATAGACACCTGATGCTCTGTGCAAGTAAGACCATTTCCGATACAACCCATGTCCACGGAAAGCACCTCTGCAACATCGGATGGGATAGAAGCAGCTCCGCCGTGTCCGACCTCCTCGTAGACTGTGATGTGGTGGTATACTTTTCTGGGGAGCTTGATATGTTCTTCCTTTACATATTTTGCAAACCCGAGAAGGATTCCTACACTCAGCTTGTCGTCAAGGAAACGGCTTTTGATATAACCATTTTCTGTGATGGTCGTGCGAGGGTCAAAGCACACGATATCACCTGCCATAATGCCCAGAGCAAGCGTGTCCTCTTTTGATTTGACATTCTCATCAAGAACGACCTCCATAACATCATAAGAGCGTGAGGTCTTATCAAATTCTCCATTAACATGAATTGAGGCATTGCAAAGCTGTAAGGTTCCGGTATAGACTTTCCCTTCACGTGTATAAATCCTGCAGTTTTCAGCCTCTGCATTGTTGGCGTTCATGCCGCCGATCGGAGAAAGCTTGAGATAGCCGTTTGCGTTAATGTCACATACCATAGCGCCGAGCGTATCTATATGCGCTTCCATCATCAGTGCGTCGTTTGCATCAGCATTTCCTCCGATTTCACAGAATACACCGCCTTTTACGGTTTTGACAGGCTTGTAACCCAGCGCAGTGTAGGCTTTCATGACATAGGCTGCAGCATCTGCAGTAAAACCTGAAGGGCTGTCAATTGCCAGGATTTTCTTGGTTTCTTCCAAAATGTAATTCAAATATGCTTCGTTATTCATTGATTCTGACATCTCCATGTCTCCTTTCCTCGTGAATTGATATGAGTGATGCCGGAGTCAAAAAGCCGGAGGGGCAAAATATCTTTTGATTCCAACATCTATGAATTATAGTATCATAAGATACCCTCCGTTTACAAGGACGCAAAATTTACTCTGTTCTGACCGTGTGTGCCCTTGTAAACGGAGGGTAATATAAGGCAGAACTGTTACAAAAATTATCTAACGATTGTCATATGCAATACAAGTGTGTTATACTGTTAAAAGTTATGATATTGGGTACAAAGAAAAGAGGGGAGAGAAATGGCAAAGGAAAATCAAAAGGATAAACTGCTTCCGATATGGCTGAAATATCCTGAAATTCCACAGGGCAGCATCGGCTGGCGAATGGGATATGGTGAATCTTATGAAATGGAGTTTTCCGAATGGTATTATAAGCTTACAAAAGAAGAACAGGAAGCATATAAGAAATATTATCCGGAGCCGGTATGCTGGTCCGACTCCGAATGGAATATCAAACGGCATGATTCCTTCTGGATTTACAACTGGCAGCAGAAATGTGTCAATCGCTATTCGGTACAATCAATGATAGCAGAGCAAAATGCCGGAAGACAGCGCGATGTCATCTATTTCTGGGGACACAGGACAAAAGAGGGCGGGGCGCACGGCAAAGAGGTGCTCAGCCAGTGGTATCCGGCGGATTTTCGGGTAGGGCATCAGGTATACTGCTGTATGGAACAATACATGATGGCAAAAAAGGCGCTGCTTTTCGGTGATGCGGAAACAGAAAAAAGAATAATGGAAGAATCGGAACAAAATAAAATCAAGTCCCTTGGACGAAAGGTAAAAAATTTTGATGAAGCCGTTTGGAATGAATTCAGGACATTGATTGTAATGACAGGAAACTATTATAAGTTCGGACAGCTTGGGAACTTGCGGAAGTACTTGTTAAGCACGAAAGATGCTCTGCTTGTTGAGGCAAGCCCGTATGATACCATATGGGGAATCGGCATGTCGGCAGAGGAAGCCCGGCATAGTGATATCACACAGTGGAGAGGCAGCAATCTGCTTGGCTTCTCGCTTATGGCTGTAAGGGACGAGCTTGCGCGGATATGGCACTTAACGGAGAATTAGGATTTTAGAAAGGATATAGGTGATTTTATGGATATGCTGACAGAACAAATCGCAGAGAAATTCGGATGTGAATATGCAGTTTTTGAGAAAGGCTCCAGCCCGGAAAAGGTGGAACAGGCATATATGGAAGCGTTTGCAGACGGAGCGAAAAACGGATATGTTCCGGCAATTCTTTTATGTGATAAAAACATGAAGGAACAGCTTGAATATGCTTACGATGACGGATCGGACAGGGAAAGTCTTATTGCAGGGTGCGGCAGCAACGGCAAAGAAATTTTAAACGAGAGATATGCTGAATACACGGAGGATTATGACGAAGAAGCTTTATCCGAATATATCGGCAATGAAGAAGAAGGAGAATCGAACAAACATTTTTGCAGCTATATTTCTTTTCGGGATAATAAACTGGAAGAAGATGTACTATTGCTCAAAATACCTGTCAAAAATCCATGGGAGTTAATCGGCTGGATACCAGTCGGCGGCTGGAATGAATGTCCAAGCCCTGAGGATATGATTGCAGTCTGCAAATATTGGTATGAGGAATACCGCGCAATACCTGCTGTATTTACGAATGATGTTATGGAGTTTTATGTGCCCTCTCAGATTGACGCATCGAAAAGGCTTGAGATTGCAAAAGAACATTATGCATTCTGCCCTGACAGAGTCGATCAGGGAACGGAAACCGGAACGATATCCGAAGTAGCTGCCGGATTGCCAGACTCCAGTGTGTGGTATTTTTGGTGGGATTAAACAGTTGAATGATTTCAGTGCAACAGGAGAACAGAGACAGAAGTTATGATAAGGAACGAAGAATTAGAAGCAATATTGAAGACAATTGATTTAACCAAGGATGCCCCTTCCGGGGAGCCGATGCGTCAGTATTACTTTATTAAAAAGGCACGTGAGATTGTAGATGCCGAGAGCAAAAGACTTGGCAGGCGCCTTACGGCAGACGGGGAAACATTCGGGTGCCAGATGAATGCGAAGGACAGCGAAAAGCTGATTGGTATTCTTGAGAATATCGGGTACGAGATGATTGACGATGAATCAGCGGATTTAGTGTTTTATAATACCTGCACTGTCCGTGACAATGCAAATCAGCGCGTATACGGCAGACTTGGGCTGGTACATAGCATGAAAAAGAAAAATCCGCATAAAAAGGTAGCGCTCTGCGGCTGCATGATGCAGGAGCCATCCGTGATTGAAAAGATACAGAAAAGCTATTCGTTTGTTAACTTAATCTTTGGAACACACAATATCTATAAATTTGCGGAGCTGCTTGTGGCAATGTACAGTTCAGACAGCATGATTATTGATATTTGGAAGGACACGGATAAGATTGTTGAGGATTTGCCGGCAGAACGCAAGTATTCCTTCAAATCAGGCGTAAATATCATGTATGGCTGCAATAATTTCTGCAGTTATTGCATTGTTCCTTATGTGCGAGGCCGGGAGAGAAGCCGTAATCCAAAGGATATCATCAGAGAAATCGAAAAGCTCGTCTCAGAGGGGGTCGTGGAGATTATGCTTTTGGGACAAAATGTCAATTCCTACGGCAAAACGTTAGAGGAGCCTATGACATTTGCAGAACTCTTAAAAGAAGTGGAAAAGATAGAAGGCTTAGAGCGTATTCGTTTTATGACTTCCCACCCGAAGGATTTATCCGATGATTTGATAGAAGTGATGAAAAACTCTAAGAAAATCTGCCGCCACCTTCATCTTCCGCTGCAAGCCGGTTCTACCAGAATCCTGACAGCCATGAACAGACGCTACACGAAAGAACAGTATCTTGAGCTTGCACACAAAATCAGGCGTGAGATACCCGACATTTCGCTGACAACGGATATTATTGTGGGATTTCCGGGAGAGACAGCAGCAGATGTGGACGAGACGATAGAAGTTGTAAAAGAGGTACAATATGACAATGCCTTTACCTTCATCTACTCAAAACGTACCGGAACACCTGCTGCCGCTATGCCGAATCCCACAAGTGATGAGGAAATCAAGGATAACTTTGACAGATTGCTTAAGGTGGTTCAGGAGACAGCACGAAGCCGTGTGGGACGTCTGGCAGGAGAGGTTCACAGTGCGCTCGTAGAGGAAATCAATGAGCACGATGCATCGCTTGTATCGGGCAGACTTTCCAACAATACCATTGTGCATTTTCCGGGAGACGCGTCGCTCATCGGAAAAATCGTTGACGTGAAGCTCGTTGAGGCACATGGATTTTATTATATGGGTGAAATGGTGTAATATTCCTAAAAATTCTCTTGAAATGTGGTAAAAATAGGTATATAGTAAGTATGTTTGTTTTTTATAAAAATTTAATAATTACCTATGAGGGAGAATGATTATGGAAAAATTAAAACCAAAGCTGTTTTCAGTGATGAAAACCTATACAAAGCAGCAGTTTGCCAAGGATGTGGTTGCCGGTATTATCGTGGCAATCATCGCGCTTCCTTTGTCAATTGCGCTTGCGCTTGCTTCGGGTGTTGGTCCTGAGCAGGGAATCTACACAGCGATTGTTGCCGGATTTTTGATTTCCTTTTTTGGCGGTTCCCGTGTGCAGATAGCCGGACCTACCGCTGCATTTGCTACCATTGTAGCAGGTATTGTTGCCCAAAAGGGTATGGACGGACTGATTCTTGCTACAGTAATGGCAGGTATTATATTGATTATCATGGGCTTGCTAAGACTTGGAAATTTGATTAAGTATATTCCATATACGATTACGACAGGCTTTACCGCAGGTATCGCGGTGACCATCGCTATCGGTCAGATTAAGGACTTTTTGGGGCTTACATATCCGGCAGGCACAGTGACCATTGAGACCATGGAGAAGGCAGAAGCGGTTGTAAAAAATATTGCAACGATTAATTGGCAGGCCTTGCTTGTCGGTCTTGTGTGTCTTGCCATTTTGATTGTATGGCCTTATATTAACAAGACGATTCCAGGCTCCCTGATTGCGGTTATTGTCGGGATTTTGATGGTTCAGCTCCTTAACATGAAGGTCAATACCATCGGTGACTTGTACGAAATCAGCAATAAGCTTCCAAGCTTCCATTTTCCAAGCTTTACACTGAACGATATCGGCGGAATCCTTCCTGATGCATTTACAATTGCGATTCTTGCCGCGATTGAGTCCTTATTGTCCTGTGTGGTTGCAGACAGTATGATTAACTCAAAGCATCGTTCGAACATGGAGCTGATTGCACAGGGCATCGGTAATGTCGGCTCGGCTTTGTTTGGCGGTATTCCTGCTACAGGCGCCATCGCCAGAACTGCTGCCAACATTAAAAACGGCGGACGGACACCTATTGCCGGTATGGTTCATGCGATTACGCTTGTGCTGATTCTCGTTGTACTGATGCCCTATGCAGCATTGATTCCGATGCCATGCATCGCCGCAATCCTTTTTATGGTTGCTTATAATATGTGCGGCTGGAGAGCTTTTGTAAATCTCTGCAAGTCATCACCCAAGAGCGATATCATCGTACTTGTCACAACCTTTGTGCTGACGGTCGTATTTGACCTTGTTGTTGCGATTGAGGTTGGCATCCTGCTTGCCGCAATTCTGTTTATGAAGCGTATGAGCGATGTTACCGAAGTGGAAGGCTGGAAATACGTTGATGAGGAAGACGACCCTGACAGCATCACGCTCAGAGAGGTTCCTGCACACACAATGGTATACGAGATTTCAGGTCCCATGTTCTTCGCCGCAGCGGACAAAATCCTTAAGATTTCCGTAAAAGAAGACACACAATGCCTCATTCTCCGCATGAGAAGCGTAAATGCAATCGATGCAACCGCGATGCATTCTTTGGAGCAGCTTTATGAAAGCTATGAGAAGAAAAATATTCAGATTATCCTTTCCCATGTAAATGAGCAGCCCAAGGCGGTTATGGACAAGGCAGGCTTTACACAGAAGGTTGGAACGGAGAATTTCTGTGCACATATCGACGAAGCTTTGGAACGCGCAAAAGCGGCTGCTGCAAAATAAATAAAAATGAATCATTAAATTTCAATAAATTTTTTCAATAGACCAAAAGCACACTTTGATTTTGAAAGCAATTGTGTTAGAATATGGAAGAAAGGTAACAGTTCAGCCGTCGGCTTTCTGTTACGCGAAGAAAGAGCAAAAACGGGCAAGCGGTTTTCTTTGCCCGTTTTTCAGTCTGCCGTGACAGCTTCATTATTTCTGCCGTTTGAACAGTCGGCAATCAAAGGATAATGAATGCCAGCGTACCGACATTCGGTAACAATGGTAAAGCGGGCAGAATGGGCAGGTTTCAATAAGTATTGGATAAAACATGATAAAATACGGAAAGGCAAGGTTAATATATGGCTGGAATGACACCGATGATGCTACGGTACGTGGAAACCAAGAAGCAGTATAATGACTGCATACTTTTCTACAGACTCGGTGATTTTTATGAGATGTTTTTTGAAGATGCCAGGCTGGTATCAAAAGAGCTGGAGCTGACGCTTACAGGGAAGGATTGCGGACTTGAGGAAAGGGCGCCTATGTGCGGTATTCCGTATCATGCAGTAGACACCTATCTGAACCGGCTTGTCTCTAAGGGCTACAAGGTTGCCATCTGTGAGCAGGTGGAGGACCCGAAGCTTGCAAAGGGCTTGGTGAAACGGGAAGTAACCCGCATCGTAACGCCCGGCACAAATCTAAATGTTCAGGCTCTTGAAGAATCAAAAAATAATTATCTTATGTGTATTTCCTATTTTCAGAACAAAATCGGGATATCCGTTGCGGATGTCACAACCGGCGACTTTTACATGACGGAAGCAGAGAGTCTGGCAAAGCTTATGGATGAGCTTTATAAATATATGCCTACAGAAATCATTTGCAATGATGCATTTTTGATGAGTGGATTTGATGTAGACGATTTAAGAAACCGTCTTAAGATGACAGTTTACTCACTGGAACCATGGTACTTTGACGAAGACGGCTGCCGGAAATGCTTAATGGAGCATTTTAAGGTGAATACTCTTGCGGGGCTTGGACTGGAAGATTTTCCCTCCGGTTTGATTGCTTCCGGTGCACTGATGCAGTACCTTTTGGAGACACAAAAGACACCGCTTTCCCATATCACACACATTACCCCTTATCTGGCAAGCCGTTTTATGCTTCTTGACAGCTCAACAAGGCGAAACCTTGAGCTTACAGAGACACTTCGCGAAAAGCAGAAGCGCGGCTCCCTGCTGTGGGTGCTTGATAAGACAAAGACTGCCATGGGCGCCAGACAGCTCAGAAATGATATCGAACAGCCGCTTATCAATATGGAAGATATCAATGACCGGCTTGATACGATTGAACAGCTTTGCAAAAATACAGTGTCAAGAGACGAGCTTCGGGAATACCTGAATCCGATTTATGATATGGAAAGACTGCTTGGAAAGGTAAGCTATAAATCAGCAAATCCAAGAGACCTGATATCGTTTGCAAACTCTATGGAGATGCTTCCTCATATCAAAACAGTTCTCAAGGACTTTGATGCCAAGCTTTTGCGGGAAATTGATGAGCAGATTGACGGACTTGAGGATTTATTTCAATTAATTCAAAATTCTATCTGTGAGGAGCCGCCGCTTTTGATTCGAGAGGGTGGGATTATCAAGGAAGGCTTTGACGAGGACATAGACCATCTGAGAAAAGCCAAGACAGACGGCAAGAACTGGCTTGCCCAGCTTGAGGAAGAAGACCGGGAAAGAACCGGAATCAAAAACCTGAAGATTAAATATAACAAGGTATTCGGCTATTATTTTGAGGTTACCAATTCTTTTAAAAATCTTGTACCTGATGACTATGTGAGAAAGCAGACGCTTGTCAACGCAGAACGATATACAACGCCGCGGCTGAAGGAGCTTGAGGACACGATATTAAATGCCGAGGACAAGCTCAATACGCTGGAATACGACATGTTCTGCAAAATCAGAGATGATATCGCAGCACAGCTTGAGCGCATCCAGAAAACAGCCAAGGCCATCGCAAGACTTGACGTGTTTGCTTCCCTTTCCTTAGTGGCAGAGCAGAATCACTATGTCAGACCGGTTCTGAATGACAAAGGAATTATTGATATCAAAGACGGAAGGCACCCTGTCGTAGAAAAGATGATTGACCATGATATGTTCGTGGCAAATGATACTTTTTTGAATAACAGCAATCACTGTATTGCAGTGATTACAGGACCTAATATGGCAGGAAAATCGACTTATATGCGCCAGTCAGCCCTTATCGTGCTTATGGCACAGCTTGGAAGCTTTGTGCCTGCAAAAAGTGCCAATATCGGTATCGTTGACAGGATTTTTACGCGTGTAGGCGCCTCCGATGACCTTGCAAGCGGTCAGAGTACTTTTATGGTTGAGATGAACGAGGTTGCCAATATTTTGAGAAATGCCACATCCAAGAGCTTGTTAGTGCTTGATGAAATCGGACGCGGGACTTCGACCTTTGACGGTCTGAGCATTGCGTGGGCAGTGATTGAGCATATCAGCAACAAAAAAATACTTGGTGCCAAAACATTGTTTGCAACGCATTATCATGAGCTTACAGAACTTGAGGGGAAGATGAGCAATGTCAATAACTATTGCATTGCCGTAAAGGAAAAAGGCGATGATATCGTATTCTTAAGAAAAATTATTAAGGGCGGAGCGGACAGAAGCTATGGGATACAGGTTGCCAAGCTTGCCGGTGTGCCGGATATGGTTATTGACCGCGCCAAAGAGATTGCAGAGCAGCTCAGTAATAATGACATTACAGAAAAGGTTCAGAGCATTACGGTTGATCTAAAGGGTGATAAAAAGAAAGCAAAGCATTATGATGACGTAGATTTAGGTCAGATGTCACTTTTTGATACAGTCAAGGACGAAGATATCATAAAGGAACTCAAGGAAATTGATATCTCAAACCTGACACCGCTTGATGCGCTGAATACCCTGTATCGGTTACAAAATAAACTAAACAACAGGTGGTAGGTTTTGTATCGGCGCGCTGCCTGATACAATGCACAAAGGTTGTAACAATTCAGTCTTAAGGCTTCCGTTGCAGGCTTTCCATAAAAGCAGCGCAGAAATGAGGTTACATATGGCGCAAATTCATGTGCTGGATGATGCTACGATAGATAAAATCGCAGCCGGTGAGGTAGTGGAGCGCCCGGCAAGCGTGGTAAAAGAGCTGGTTGAAAATGCGATGGATGCGGGTGCTCGTGCGATTACTGTTGAGATTAAAGAAGGCGGCATCGAGTTTATCCGCGTGACAGACGACGGGGCAGGCATTGAGCATAATCAGGTTCGCAATGCCTTTATGAGACATGCCACCAGTAAAATCAGCTCTGTCGCTGATCTGATGAGTCTGCATAGTATGGGCTTTCGGGGTGAGGCGCTTTCCAGTATTGCCGCAGTGTCAAAGGTGGAGCTTGTCACAAAGACAAAGGGAGATATGACCGGAACACGTTTTTGCCTTGACGGAGCAAAGGAAACAGACTTTGAAGAAGTCGGCGCACCGGATGGAACGACGTTTATCGTGAGAAATCTGTTTTTTAACACCCCTGTCAGACGAAAGTTTTTAAAGACAGCCATGACAGAGGCAAGCTACATCACTGATTTGCTGGAGCATATGGCATTGTCAAGACCGGAGATTTCTTTTAAATATGTGATAAACGGTCAGACGAAGTTTTACACCAATGGCGACGGTGATATGAAAGCCATTATTTACCGTATTTTTGGCAGGGACATTGCTAATGAGATGATGGAGTTTCAGATTGTAGACGAGGATATCGTGCTGGATGGCTTTCTCGGAAAACCGACACTCAACCGTGCAAACAGAAATTTTGAAAATTATTTTGTAAACAACCGTTACATCAAAAGTAAAATAATCTCAAAGGCAATCGAAGAAGGATATCAGTCATACATGATGCAGCACAGATATCCATTTTGTGTGGTACACATTACTGTTCCGACAGAGAGCGTTGATGTCAATGTGCACCCAACCAAAATGGAGGTACGATTCTCGAACCAAAACGGCATCTATAAGCTGATTGCCGAAAATATTGCAGATTTTCTTTCCCGGCAGGAAATGATTCCAAATGCTGCACCTGGTCCGGAAAAAAAGCCTGCCAAAAAAGAAAAAGGAGCAGTAAAGCTTGAAGCGCCCGAGCCTTTTGAGAAGGAACGAAAGCTCGCTGAGCGCGTGCCGAATATCTTAAAAGAAGACAATGGCTACAACAGAACTAAAAGTGACACACCTGTCAGTTCTGGAAGCAGCTATGACCACTCAGGAGCCGCCAATCAGCATGAAAGAACGGGACAATTTCTGTTTCATAATAAGCTGTCTTACAATCGGGAGGAAAACGGAAAGGAACCGTTAATCGGCAGTGATGCTGACAATAATGACTTTTTTGTAGATAACAGGTCAAAGACTGCTCTGGCAGAGCTTGAACAGAAAACAAATTCTGAAATGCCGAATCCTGCTATTGGGAAAATACTCGGTACACCCCCAAAGGAAAGCGATGCACAGAATCTCGGCGTGATTAAAGCAAAAGAGCATATTATTGTTGAAAGACCGGAACAGTTAAATTTCTTTGATGAGAAGCTGCTGACAAGGGAAGCCAAACAGGAATACCGGATTGTCGGACAGGTATTTGACACATACTGGATTATCGAGTATCGGGATAAAATGCTGATGATTGACCAGCATGCGGCGCATGAGAAGGTAAAATATGAGCAGATACTTAAGAAGGTGGAGAATAATGAAATCTATACGCAAATACTGACTCCGCCGGTGATTATCAACGTTACCCCCAAGGAGGCTGATTTAATTAACAGTTACACACAGTATTTTAAAGACTTGGGCTTTGACATAGAGGATTTTGGCATGAACGCATATGCTGTCAGAGGTGTGCCGCTTGACTTGTTCAGCTACAATATCAAGGAGCTTTTTGAAGAAATACTGACACAGATGTCAGAAAGTCCGGTGCGCGGCGTGCCGCAGATTATACGCGAAAAGATTGCTTCAATGGCATGCAAGGCGGCTGTAAAAGGCAATAATTCACTGACCTATGAGGAAGCAGACCAATTGATCGAGCAACTATTAGAGCTTGAAAATCCATATAATTGTCCGCATGGCAGGCCGACGATTATTTCTATGTCAAAATACGAGATTGAGAAAAAATTCAAGAGAATCGTGTAAAAGTAATGGAGGTTAGTGCATGAACAACAAACCACTGATTATATTGACAGGACCAACGGCAGCAGGAAAGACAAAACTGTCCATAGCGCTTGCAAAGGCTGTAAACGGCGAGATTATTTCTGCTGATTCCATGCAGGTATATCGATATATGGATATCGGCTCTGCCAAAATACGTCCCGGGGAAATGCAGGGAATCCGCCATTATCTTATAGACATACTGGAACCGACCATGGATTTTAATATTGTGATGTTTCAAGAATATGCAAAACAGGCAATCGAAGAAATTTATGCCAAAGGGAAGCTTCCGATTATAGTCGGAGGAACGGGATTTTATATCCAGTCCGTATTGTATGATATTGATTTTCAGGAAAGTGACGAGGATACGGCGCTCCGCGCAGAGCTGGAAAGCCTTGCAAGGGAGAAAGGTCCCGGTTATCTTCACGATATGCTGAAGGAATGTGACCCCAAAGCAGCCGAAGCAATCCACGCCAACAATATTAAACGGGTAATTCGCGCCATTGAATTTAACAGACAGACAGGCAAACGGATATCAGAGCACAATGAAACAGAGAGAGAAAAAAAAGCAGCATACAATTCCTGCTATTTTGTTCTTACGGATAAACGGGAGAAGCTTTATGCCAATATTGACAAACGGGTTGATATCATGCTGAATGACGGGCTTGTCGACGAGGTCAAGCGTCTGATGGATATGGGCTGCAAACGGGAATCCACCGCCATGCAGGGGCTTGGCTACAAGGAAATTATTGAATATCTTGAGGGCGGAATCACACTGGACGAAGCTGTTTACCGGATAAAGCGCGATACCAGACATTTTGCCAAGAGACAGCTTACATGGTTCCGGCGGGAACGAGATGTCATATGGATAGAAAAGGAACAATTTGCATATGATGACGAAAAGATGTTAAACTATATGCTAAAACAGTGTGAAAAAATAAAATGAAAAGACGTAAAGGAAAACAAAGATGAAAATACCAAATGAAATAAACACAGCAACCCCAAATATATATCAGGAGCTTGGCATATCAGATGAGGTATATTGTTTCAGCAAGGAAATTTTAGACAATCTCAGACCGCGTTTCGATGAAATTGACCGGAATACAGAATATAATCAGTTGAAGGTAATCAAGGCAATGCAGGATAACAGGGTAAGTGAAGCATGTCTTTTGGGTACTACGGGATATGGCTACAATGACCTTGGCAGAGAGACGCTTGAGGCAGTATATGCATCGATTTTTCACACGGAGGACGCATTGGTAAGACCTCAGATTACTTGCGGAACACATGCACTTGCGCTCGCGCTTATGAGCAACCTCCGTCCCGGAGATGAGCTGCTGTCGCCCGTCGGAAAGCCATATGATACCTTAGAGGAGGTTATCGGCATCAGACCATCAAAGGGCTCGCTTGCCGAATACGGCATTTCCTATCGGCAGGTAGATTTGCTTGAGGACGGAAGCTTTGATTATGAAAATATCAAAAAATCAGTCAATGAGAAAACAAAGCTCGTCACAATCCAGCGCTCAAAGGGTTATCAGACAAGACCCACGCTTTCTGTAAAAAGAATCGGGGAGCTGATAGCATTTATTAAAGAGATAAAGCCTGATGTCATATGCATGGTTGATAACTGCTATGGTGAGTTTGTGGAACGGCTTGAGCCTACGGATGTCGGAGCGGACATGGTTGTCGGTTCTCTTATCAAAAACCCGGGAGGGGGACTTGCGCCGATTGGCGGATATATTGCCGGAAAAAAAGAATGTGTGGAGAATGCGGCATACCGGCTTACTTCTCCCGGACTGGGAAAAGAGGTTGGTGCTTCTCTCGGCATTTTAAGGGATTTTTACCATGGTCTTTTCCTTGCGCCTACAGTGACAGCGAGTGCATTGAAAGGGGCGATTTTTGCTGCAAATATATATGAAAAGCTTGGCTTTAGGGTTGTTCCGAATAGTCTCGAATCAAGACATGATATTATACAGGCTGTTGAATTTGGAACTGCCGAGGGTGTGATTGCCTTCTGCAAGGGAATACAGGCCGCAGCGCCGGTTGACAGCTTTGTCACTCCCGAGCCTTGGGATATGCCCGGATATGACAGTCAGGTCATTATGGCAGCAGGTGCGTTTGTGTCAGGCTCCTCTATTGAACTGAGTGCCGATGGTCCCATCAAGCCTCCCTATGCCGTATATTTTCAGGGCGGACTGACCTTCGAGCATGCATGCTTTGGCATTATGAAAACGCTCCAAAGCGTGATAGATGCAGGAATTGTGTCCATCTGACCAATGTCAGCGAAACGACGCAATCTTGATGAAATAAAAAACATGTCGAAAAAAAACTAATCTTTTTTGTGTACAGACGCAGTTTGGTGTGGTAATATAACTATTGGATTACGCTTAAAACAGAGAGCAGGGCGTACAATAATTCATGAGTCTTTTTAAAGAAATATATGCAAAAGATGAGCTGCCTTATGACAAATTTATGAGGCTTGGACCGGAATATCTTTCGGATGCCGAGCTTCTTGCTATTATGCTTAGAACCGGTACAAAGGACAAGACGCCGATTGAGCTTGGCAGGGACATACTAAAGCTGGCAGGCAACAAGTGGGGACTGTTGGGACTCTATCATTTTGGCATCAAGGATTTAATGCAGATACCGGGAATCGGAGAAGTGAAGGCAGTTCAACTGCTATGCATTGCAGAGATTGCAAAAAGAACATCAAATATGCAGGCAAGACCGGATTTGACCTTTGATAAACCGGAGACAGTAGCAGCCTACTATATGGAGCGTATGCGTCACAGAGATACCGAGCAGCTTATGCTGGTGCTTCTTGATGCCAAGCGGCATATTGTGAGTGAATCTGTTTTGTCAACAGGCACCTCTAACGCAACATTGATATCCCCAAGGGATATCTGCATTAAAGCCATACGCAATGAGGCATCTTACATTGTGCTCCTGCATAATCACCCAAGCGGTGACCCGACCCCGAGCAGACAGGATGTGCTGGTGACTCAGAAGATAAAGGAAGTATCCGATTTAGTTGAAATTCCATTGCTGGACCATATCATCATTGGAGATAACAGATATACCAGTTTTATTCAAAAAGGACTTTTATAAGAAACAGAAAGGAGTTGTTATGTTGGCTAACAACGCATTTGGTATCGATTTAGGTACAAGGACAATCAAAATTTACAATGCTCACAGCGATAATGTTATTGTTGAAAAAAATATGATCGCCATTGAGGACAAGAAAAATTTATTTGCATACGGTGATTCTGCATTTGACATGTTTGAGAAGGCACCATCTAATATTGAAATTTCCTATCCGCTGTGCAACGGAGTGATTGCGGATATTAAAAATATGCAGATGCTCCTGAAAAATTTTATACTTGACTGCAACAAAGGAGCTGTAAAGCCGGCTGAATTTTATATTGCAGTGCCTTCCGATATCACTGCTGTAGAGAAGCGGGCATTTTCCGACCTTGTAAAGGACGCGAACATAAAGGCTAAGAAAATCATGAGAGTTGAGAAGGCTGTCGCAGACGGTCTTGGACTTGATATCGATGTTAAGAATGCGCAGGGTATTCTGGTAGTCAATGTCGGCTTCCATACGACGGAAATATCCATTCTTTCTCTTGGCGGCATTGTGCTCAGCCGCTTAATTAAGGTTGGCGGTCAGAAGTTTGATGAATCCATCAAAAATGCGATTCGTAAAGAATTCAGCCTGATTGTCGGCAGCAAAACCGCTGAAAATGTAAAGATTGACCTGCGCGAGCTTGAGCAGGAGGGAAAAGGAGCTGTCGTATACGGAAGAGATATCGTTACCGGACTTCCAATGGAAAAGGAAATTCCAACGAATCTTGTCAGCGAATGCATGCTTGAAAACTTTAACGTAATCATTGACAATATAAGAGTCATTCTTGAGAGAACTCCGCCTGAGCTTTCTGCCGATATTTTCAGACGAGGCATCTATCTGACAGGAGGCGCGTCTCAGGTAGCCCATCTTGCAGAGCTGATTGCAAAGGGAACAGGGCTTAAGGTAAATATCAGTGAGAACCCTGTATCGGGTGTTGCACTTGGTCTTGCTAAGATTATAAAGGACGATAACTATAAATCAGTTGCTTATTTAGAAGGAATGGGGCGCTAGTATTCATGAGTCCGGTGGTAAAGAGAAAAAAGGACAAATTCTCAATTCCAAGTAAATATCTGCTGTTGATTTTGACCTGCATCTGTGTAGCGCTTATGGCAGTGACCTTTTTTACGGATTATTCCGCATCACCTTTCAATAAACTGGTCGGTTATGTCGTGGTTCCGTTTCAGAACGGAGTCAGCCGCATTGGTACCTGGATATCCGTAAGAATGGACGAACTGGGAGAGCTAAGAATCGTACTTCAGGAAAATCAGGAGTTGAAAAAGCAAATTGATGAGCTGACCGTTCAGAACACACAGCTTCAGCAGGACAAATATGAACTGAACAATCTCCGTGAGCTGTATAAGCTCGATCAGCAGTACAGCGGTTACGAGAAAGTTGGAGCCAGAATTATTGCCAGAGACAGCGGCAATTGGTTTCATGCTTTTACTATTGATAAGGGGACTGATGATGGTCTTGCCATTGATATGAATGTAATTGCCGGAGGAGGTCTTGTTGGAAGAATCGTAGATATCGGCTCTAACTGGGCGAAAGTCAATGCTGTGATTAACGATGATTCAAATGTCAGCGGTATGGTGCTTGCAAGCTCTGATACGCTGATGGTGACCGGTTCGCTTCAATTGATGGAGGAAGGCGTTATCGGCTTTGAGCAGCTTATTGATTCGCAAAATAAAGTCGAAGTCGGTGACAAGGTAGTTACCTCCAACATCAGTGACAAATATCTTCCAAGTATTTTAGTAGGGTATATCAGTGAAATTAATCAGGATTCCAACAACATCACCAAATCCGGGAAAATTACGCCGGCAGTTGATTTTGAGCATCTTGAGGAGGTGCTTGTTATACTTGAAACCAAGCAGCAGATAGAGGATTAACAGGTTCATGAAGAGAAATATCATATTATTTTTTGTAATATTGATTGGATTTGTCCTGCAGACAACGCTTTTTCAAACGTTGAATTTTGGCGGCATATCACCCAACATACTGATTATCATTACAGCATCCTACGGATTTATGTATGATAAGAAATGCGGAATGGTGGTTGGCTTTCTATGCGGACTGCTGATGGATATTTTTTATGGAAATGTCCTTGGCTTTTATGCATTAATTTATCTGTACATAGGAGCTGCAAACGGTGCATTTCACAGCATCTTTTATCAGGATGACATCAAACTTCCGTTAGTGCTTATTTTGGCAAGTGATTTTATCTATTCCTTTACATGCTATGTGCTATTGTATCTTTTGAGAGGAAGATTTGACATTCTCTTTTACCTGAAAACTATTATTTTACCTGAAATCGTTTATACTATTTTCGTTACGATATTTTTATACCCATGTATTTTGCTGCTGAATAGGACAATAGATGATACCGAAAGAGGTGACCATAAGGTTGTTTAGAAAGCTTAGAGAGGGACTGTTCAATCTGATAACCTCCAGATTACTGCTGTTGTTTGTCATTTTTGTGGGAATGGCAGTCATTTTGATATACAGATTATTTGATTTGCAGATTGTAAACGGAGAATCCTATCTGAATAACTTCCGTCTGATGATACAAAAGGAAAAAGTAATAGAGGGAACCCGTGGGAAAATATATGACAGAAACGGAAATCTTCTGGCATATAATGAGCTGGCATACTCGGTGACGATAGAAGACGTATATGAGTCCGGTTCTTCCAAAAATGAACAGCTCAACACAACATTGTACAGGCTGATTCATATGATAGAGGATAATGGAGACAATATTATCAGTGATTTCAATATTATCTTGAATGAAAATAATGATTATGAATTTACCGTAGAGGGAACAAGGCTTTTGCGGTTTAAGGCAGATATCTACGGGCGCCTTACGATAGATAAGCTGTATTATTCAGAAGAAAACGCCTCGGCGCAGGAGATTATTGATTATCTTGTCAATAAATTCAAGATTGGAACATATTACACCTCAGAAAGCGGAAAAAGAGAGTTCAGCCCCGGAGAAGGATATACGAAAAAAGAAATCCTTCAGCTGGCAGCCCTCCGATATCAGATGAACTTATACAGCTATCAAAAATATATTCCGACTACTGTTGCCACGGATGTATCGCTGGAGACGGTTGCCGTTATTATGGAAAATGCTTCAGAGCTTGAGGGTGTCGCCATAGAGGAAGATACCATTAGAAAGTATAATTATCCGTATTATTTTTCTCATATTCTTGGCTATACAGGCAGGATTGATTCTGAGGAGCTGATTACGCTGTCTGAGAAAAATGACAGCTATACTATGAATGATACGGTCGGCAAGGGCGGCATTGAGCAGGTAATGGAGCTGGAGCTTCAGGGCGTGAAAGGCTCGGAAACGATTTATGTAGATAATCTCGGAAAGGTTATCGAAACAACAGATGTCGTGGAATCCCAAGCCGGTAAAGATGTCTATTTGACCCTGGATAAAGATCTGCAGGTAGCGATTTACAATATATTGGAACAGAAAATTGCGGGAATTCTGGTGTCAAAAATCAAAAATATTTACAATTATGACCCCTTAACAGCTTCTTCGCGCCAAAATATTATTGTTCCGATTGATGATGTATATTTTGCACTTTTTAATAATAATGTCATTGATATCAGTCATTTTACGGATGATAATGCTTATGATACGGAGAAGGAAGTCTACCAGATTTTTCTTGACAAACAGGCAAATGTTCTCACTACTCTGGAAGAGGAGCTTTCTGCTGCAAAGACACCTTACAATGAACTTACGAAAGAATATAAAAATTATGAAAGTTATATCGTTACAATGCTTATGGATAAGGGAGTGCTTGTAAGTTCTGCTATCGACAGGGAAGACCCGACTTATATTGCATGGACTACAGACGAGGTCATCAGTCTGAATGAGTATCTGACTTATGCCATATCCCAAAACTGGATTGACATTACCAAACTTTCCGTTGAATCACAGTATTCTGATTCATCAGAAGTGCTTAACAGCGTAATTGCTTATATCCTTGACAATTTAAAGGATAATACGAGATTTGCCAAAAAGATGTACAAGTTTATGATCAGTGATCAGACTATCACAGGCAGGCAGGTCTGCATGCTCTTGTGGGAACAGGATTTGATTAGTGTTGAGGAAAGCAAGGTTACATCTCTGAAAAACGGAGGTATCAGTGCGTACAGTTTTATGCTTGAGATGATACAGAATCTTCAAATTACGCCGGCACAGCTTGCACTTGATCCCTGCTCAGGTTCCTGTGTTGTGACAGATGTTAATACCGGTGAGGTGCTTGCATTGGTTTCCTATCCGGGCTATGATATTAATAAACTCGCAAACGGAGTTGACGCAGAGTATTTTGCGAAGCTGCAGGCGGATTTGTCAGTGCCTCAATGGAGTGCAGCGACACAGCAGGAGACAGCTCCCGGCTCTACCTTTAAAATGGTATCAGCAGTTGCCGCCATGGAGGAGGGCGTTGTTTCCTCCTTGAATGAAACAATTACATGTACAGGCGTATTTGATAAGCTTGCGCCGACGATTCACAGATGCTGGATTGCCCCCGGTGCGCATGGCGCAATGAATCTGTCAAATGCCATTGCAAATTCCTGCAATATGTATTTTTATGAAGTAGGTTACCGACTCGGACAGGACAGTAATGGATATAACAGTGCGTATGGTCTTTCAAGGCTGGAAAAATATGCAGATATGTTTGGACTTACCGAGAAGTCGGGGATAGAGATTGCTGAGTCCGAACCGAAATTTTCTGATGAAACGATTGTTCCGACGGCAATCGGTCAGGGCTCCAATAACTATACGACGGTCGGACTTGCCCGGTATCTCACGGCAGTTGCAAACAGCGGAACAGTATATAATTTAAGCATTTTGGACAAGCTGACGGATTCCCAGGGCACACTGATTGAAGACTACACTCCTGAAGTCAGGAATACCATTGAGATTGATGACAGCATATGGCGTGCGATTCACGCCGGCATGAGAAACGTGGTTGAAAAGAAAGCATATTATAATGATTTAGCGGTTAATGTTGCCGGAAAGACAGGTACGGCGCAGGAGGGAAGAAACCGCACCAACCATGCGCTTTTTCTTAGTTATGCACCCTATGAGAACCCTGAGATAGCTGTTACGGTTCGTATCGCATACGGCTACAGCTCGGATTACGCGGCACAGACTGCAAGGGATGTATATAAATATTACTATGGTTTAGCGGAAGAAGAAGAACTTCTTACCGGTACAGCGGAGCTTCCTGAATCAGTAAGCGGCGCTGGCGATTAATGTAATGTGATACACGAAAGGGAGCAAATGTGAAGAATTCAGTTATTTTAAAAAGTTTTTCCGGTGGAATTTCAGTTATTTTGGATAGCGCAATTTCATTTGATGAACTATTGGAGGATATCGCAGCTAAATTTCGAGAGGCCGACACTTTTTTTAAAAATGCATCTGTGGCGGTTTCTTTGGAAGGAAGGGAATTAACAGAACAGCAGGAAAGAGAAGTTCTGGGTGCGATTACACAGAATTCGCATTTGAATGTACTATGCCTTATGGGAAAGGATGAAGAGAAAAGCCTTAAGTTTCTCGGAATACAGGATAACCTGAAATTTCAGAAGGATGAGAATTGCGGACAATTTTACAGAGGTACGCTCAAGGATGGAGCCAGTATCGAGACAGAGCACAGCATTATTATTCTTGGTGATGTCTGCAAAGGAAGCTGTGTGTATTCAGGAAAAGACATTGTGATTCTTGGCACACTGACTGGAGATGCCTACGCAGGGGCAGGAGGCAGCTGTAATCATTTTGTAGCGGCTCTTGATATGAATCCGAACGCCCTCCAGATTGGGGACCTTGTGTATCATGGCCAAAAACAAAAAACTACCAGATGGGGATTAAAACCCAAGACAGTACCTAAGATTGCATATACCTACAATGGTGAAGTGCAGATAGCGCCTATTACAAAAGAATTGCTGGATGATTTTACCCTGTAATGACAGGGGTCCGGAGGATCATTATTTGTAATGGAGGATTCCTATGAGTGAAGTAATTGTTGTTACATCAGGAAAAGGCGGTGTGGGGAAGACCACTACATCTGCAAACGTAGGAACAGGTCTGGCGGAAATGGGTAAAAGTGTTGTTTTGATTGATGCAGATATCGGGCTGAGAAATCTGGATGTTGTTATGGGACTCGAAAATCGTATTGTCTATAACCTTGTAGATGTGATTGAGGGCAACTGCCGGTTAAAGCAGGCACTAATAAAGGACAAAAGACATGCCGGCTTATTTCTTATGCCGGCAGCACAGACAAGGGATAAGAATTGTATCACTCCGGGACAGATGGTAAAGCTGATTGATAGTCTCAGGGATCAGTTTGATTACATAATATTAGACTGTCCGGCAGGGATTGAACAAGGCTTTCAAAATGCCATAGCCGGCGCTGACCATGCAATCGTTGTAACGACGCCTGAGGTTTCGGCAATCAGGGATGCTGACAGAATTATCGGTCTTCTCGAAGCAAATGAGATTAAGAAGGTAGATTTGGTTCTCAACAGACTGCGTCAGGACCTTGTGCGCCGCGGAGAGATGATGACAGTTGATGATGTCCTTGATATTTTAGGTCTACCGCTTCTGGGAGTGGTTCCCGATGATGAAAATGTGGTTATCGCAACCAATCAGGGAGAACCGCTGGTAGGGAAAAGCTCCGATGCGGGACAGGCATTTTTCAACATTTGTAAGCGTCTGGAAGGTAAAGAGGTTCCATTTAAAGATTTTGGCAAAAGTTCTACTATTTGGTCAAGATTTTCGGGATTATTCAAAAAAAGTCTACAGGAGGAGCGGGCATGAGTATATTTTCTGTTTTTAAAAGAAAGACATCAAGCCAGATCGCAAAGGACAGGCTTAAAATTTTACTGATATCAGACAGGGTCAATTGTTCTCCTGAAATGATGGAGCTGATCAAGAACGATATTGCACAGGTAATATCTAAATATATGAAAATAGATGCTTCCACTATGGAGATACAAATATCCAAGACAGGTTCTCTGGCTGGAAACGGCAAAAAAATGCCTGTCCTATATGCAAATATACCAATACTTGATTTGAGGAACTAATATACTGAAATCTGGTAATTCAAATCAGGACTGTTTCACGGAGCGGGCAGTCCTGATTGCGAATACTGAATATAGCATAGCATAAAAAAGCATGAAATGACAGAAAGGAAAATCATGTTTAGAAATTACAGGATAAGAGATTATGATTTTAAACTGATATTTTTATTGACTGCAATCACGATTATTGGAATATTGTCAATTGGAAGCGCAAGAGCAGAGCTTCAAAGCAAGCAGATTCTTGGATTTATTATGGGATTTTTCATTATGATTGTGCTCTCGTTTTTTGATTATTCCTTCTTTCTTCGTTTTTATTGGGGGATTTATGCGCTTAATATTATCTTCCTTCTTATGGTTGTCTTTTTGGGCAAGGAGGTAAATAATGCAAAGCGCTGGCTGGAGCTTGGAGGAATCCAGTTCCAACCCTCAGAGATTGCTAAGATTATGCTTATTTTGTTTTACGCCCAATTTATTATGAAACATCATGAAAAATTGAATTCGCTAAAAAATATTGCAGCAATGATTATTCTGCTGCTGCCTCCATTATATTTAATATATGAACAGCCGGATATGTCCACAAGTGTTGTAATTGTCGTAATCTTTTGCGTGGTTTGGTATGTTGGGGGGCTTAGCTACAAATTAATCCTTGGAACCCTTGCTGTCGCAGTTCCCATGACAGTGATACTTTTTATTATGATTCTGCAGCCGGATCAGACGATTATCAACAGTTACCAGCAGGAACGTATTCTTGCATGGCTGGAACCGGAAAAATATGCTCAGACAACGGCATATCAGCAGACAAATGCCATGATGGCAATCGGCTCCGGACAGTTGTGGGGAAAAGGGCTTAACAACAATATGATCAGCTCTGTAAAAAATGGTAACTTTATATCAGAACCTCAGACCGATTTTATTTTTACCATTGTAGGGGAAGAGCTTGGATTTGTAGGCGGCTGTACGGTTATCATTCTGTTGTTTCTTATAACACTGGAATGCTTAAATGTTGCGAGGAAAGCGAAAGATATTGCCGGAACCTGTATTGCAGCGGGAATGGCAGCGCTTGTAGGATTTCAGAGCTTTGTGAATATATCGGTTGCCACAGGAATTTTTCCGAACACGGGTGTGCCGCTGCCTTTTGTAAGCTCAGGTCTGACTTCACTGGTGAGCTTATATATTGGAATGGGATTTGTGCTAAATGTACGTTTGCAATGCGTTAGAAAGTATAATAATTAGACATATTTCACAACCGGATAAACAATGACTAAAAAATTGCGCAAAAATTAATGATTTATGATATAGATTTTTATGTGCAAAGGGGTTAAAATAATACTAGATGAATAATGGACAAAGGAAGGTGCAGGTATCATGAACATTGCGTTAATCGCTCATGACGGAAAGAAAAAATTAATGCAGAATTTTTGTATTGCATATAGAGGAATCTTGAGTAAGAATGAACTGTATGCAACAGGCACAACGGGAAGGCTGATTGAGGAGGTAACCAATCTCAATATTCATAAGTATTTGGCAGGACATTTGGGGGGAGAGCAGCAGATATGTGCGCAGATTGAGCATAACCAAATTGACCTTGTTATTTTTTTAAGGGATCCGTTAAATTCCAAATCCCATGAACCGGATGTAAATAATGCCGTAAAGCTTTGTGATATGCATAATATACCGCTTGCAACAAACCTTGCATCAGCAGAGCTTCTGATAAAGTCGCTTGACAGAGGAGATTTAGACTGGCGTGAAATGTATAAATAAATTAGGCAGAACCTTATGGACATCATTGCTTGCAGTCGTATTGACCGTGAATCTGACAGGCTGTGGCGCTAAGGAATATACCTTTGCATATGACCGAAACAGAAACAATTCCAGTTTTTCTGTTGCATCACACACACAGGGTTATACGCTGGAACCATTTGCATCAGATTTATGTGTTGCGACAGGAGATATCTCAAAAGGAACAGATATAGACATGTCTCAGGCAACTGCAGCAGGTCTGTTTGATATTACTTCAAGGAATGTTATATATGCCAAGAATGTTCATGAGAAACTTAATCCTGCAAGTCTTACAAAGATACTCACTGCTTTGTGTGCGTTAAAATACAGCAATCCTGACGATGTGCTGACAGCTTCGGAAAATGTTTACATAAGCGAATCGGGAGCCGTAAAGCTTGGCATTCAGGCAGGCGATACTATGACAATGGATCAGGCATTGTATGCATTGCTGTTAAAATCAGCAAATGATGTGGCAATTATGATTGCAGAGCATGTAGGAGGAAGTGTCGAAGGATTTGCTGATATGATGAACGAGATGGCAAACAGCCTGGGAGCCACAAACAGTCATTTTGTAAATCCTAACGGACTGACGGATCCCAATCACTATACAACGGCATATGATTTGTATTTAATCTGCAATGAAGCTGTAAAATATGATAAATTTATAGAAATTATTCATACGCCGTCTTATACTTCTGTGTATCATGATCAAAACGGCAATGAAAAAAGTATCGATTTGTCAAATACAAATGCCTATATCAAAGGGGAAGCATTTGCGCCGGATAATGTGACTGTTATTGGTGGAAAAACCGGAACGACAAGTGCAGCAGGAAACTGCCTCCTTCTATATTCAAGGGATAATTCAGGCAATCCATATATATCTATTATCCTGCAGTCCAGCGACCGGACAACGATGTATCAGGAAATGACTGCGCTGCTTGGAGAAATTTGAATAATAACAAATTTAATAGTTTTCATAATAGAGATGATAAATTGGAGTTGTTTTTTTTTCAGTATTCAACTATAATTATATCAGTAAAGTATCATAAATTTATTTATGAATTATAGGAGGTATTGCTTATGGTGCAGCTTATTGTTGGAAAAAAAGGTAAAGGAAAGACAAAGATTGTTTTGGATATGGTTAACAGAGAAATTTCTAACGCATCCGGAAACATTGTATATCTTGACAAGAGTAATGATCATATGTATGAGCTGAATAACAAAGTGCGGCTTATTAATGTAAGGGACTATGGAGTTGCCAATGCAGACGAATTTGTAGGCTTTATTCGCGGCATCGTTTCTCAGGATCATGACCTTGAGCAGGTATATTTTGATGGCTTTCTGAAAATATCCTGTCTTGAAGGTACTGACAGGATTGAAGAGATTATTAACAAGCTGGATTCAATAAGTAATACATATGGATTTAAGATGATAGCCAGTATTTCAATGGATGAGGCTGAATTGCCGGAATCTTTGCAATCGAAAGTAATTGTTTCATTATAATTTGGAAACATATATATTTGTTAACAAGGAAGCCTCGGAGGATATTTCCGGGGCTTTTTAGCAGGAATATGATAAGGAAATGGAGAATTATCCATGGCAGCTGAGAATAGGCAGGCACGCAGAAAACAACAAAATAAATCGGGGAAAACAATGAATCGGATTGAGCTTGCAATATTTGGGGCAATGACCATTTATATTTTTGTTGTTATCGTTATGTATTTAAAATCTGAACCTATAAAAGGATATGAGATTCAAATGGGCTCTTTGTCTGTATCAAAGACATACACCGGAATTGCGCTTCGTCAGGAGGAGCTGCTTACCTCACCATATACAGGATATATAAATTACTATGTAAGAGAAGGAGAGCGTGTTTCATCAAGAGATACAGTGTACTCTATTGATGAAAGCGGAAAATTGGATTCGCTTTTAAATTCAGGTGACATGGGTGAAAATACGTATTCGGACGAAGAACTATCCGAGCTTCGCTCCGAAGTAATCCAGTATGACAGAACTTTTGACAGCAAAGACTTTAAGAGTGTTTACGATTTTAAGTATGACTTAGAAGGCTCTGTAGTAAAGCTTGTGAACCTTAACATGTACGAAAGCATGGAGGCGTTGAATCAATCCAGCCTTGGCGGAATGGTATCCTTGTGCACTGCCGGAAAATCGGGATATATTGTCTATAATACAGATGGATATGAAACACTGACTCCTGAGCAGATAACACAGGAGACTTTTGACCAGTCAAATTATGAAAAAAACAGAGTCAATAATAATGATCTAATAGAAAAAAATGCCACGATAGGAAAGCTGATAACAGACGAAAACTGGTCATTAATCATACCCATCGATGCAGACAGAACCGCTGAACTGGAAGAGGAAGAATACGTAAAAATCAAGTTCATCAAAACACAGGAGGTTTCCTGGGCACAGGTAGCAATTCTTCATCTTGCAGACGGTGATTATGCACAGCTTAGCTTTAATAATTCCTGTGTTTCTTTTTGCACAGATCGTTTTGTTGACATTGAGCTTGTAGTTGATGATGAACAAGGATTAAAGGTTCCAAACTCAGCCATCGTTGAGAAAGAATTTTTTATCATTCCGGCAGAATACATGTGTAAAGGCGGTGCAAACGGAAATTATGGTGTTTCTAAGGAGGCTTTTGACGAAAATGGAAATGTAGTTTATGAGTTTGTAGAAACAACTGTCTACAATTCTGATGAAAATGAATTTTATGTTGATGACAGCAATCTGAGTGTTGGTGATTATATCTGTAAACCCGATTCTACAGATAAAATGGCAGTCAGCCAATCAGGAACCTTAATTGGCGTATATAATATGAATAAAGGTTATGCAGATTTTAAACAGATAACGGTCCTGGCAAAAAATGATGAGTATTCTATTGTAAGCTCTAATACCCAATACGGTCTGACTGTGTATGATAGGATTGTCTTGGATGCAGCAAGTGTGGATAATGATGATTTTATATATAATTAAGCATTAGAAGGAGATAAACCGCTGCTAATCCTGCGGAAGAATCATTTTGTTTAATAATATATAATATAAAAACTTTAAAGGGAACATTCAATAGGAGGAGACATTATGGAAGAAGTGTATATAAAGGAGAATATAAAGGCTGTTGAAGCTGTGATTGCAGCGGAGTGTGAAAAAGCCGGACGAGCTGTTGACGAAGTAACCCTGATTGCAGTCAGTAAGACCAAGCCTGTAGAAATGCTTCAAGAGGCATATGAATATGGCTGCCGGGATTTCGGAGAGAATAAGGTTCAGGAGCTTATCGAAAAATATGAGGTTCTTCCTAAAGATATCAGATGGCATATGATTGGCCACTTGCAGCGGAATAAAGTAAAATATATTGTTGATAAAGTGTATCTGATTCATAGTGTTGATTCTTTCCGGCTTGCAGAAGAAATCAACAAAGAAGCTGAAAAAAAGAATGTATGTGTCAATATTTTAATTGAAGTAAATGTGGCAAATGAAGATACCAAGTTTGGAACAACCTGTGAGGAAGTCAAACAGCTTGTCCGTGATATAGCAAAATTGCCAAATATCCGCGTAAAAGGTTTGATGACAATTGCTCCTTTTGTGGCAGATGCCGAAGATAACAGGGAATATTTCCGAAAATTAAAAAAAATAGCGGTTGACATTATGGAAGAAAACATTGATAATATAAGTATGGAAATTTTATCTATGGGTATGACAGGTGATTATCCTGTAGCAGTATCAGAAGGTGCTACATATGTCAGGGTAGGAACCGGTATCTTTGGAGTAAGGCAGTATCAAATGCCGAATGGAAAGGAAATATAATATGGGAGTAATGGACAAGTTTTTAGATGCATTGCATCTAAACAATGAAGATGAAGGCTACGATGAAGACGATTTCTATGATGAGGGAGAAATCGTAGATAATACAGTAAGAAAACCAATGGCTGTTGTTCGTGATGAGGATAATTATGATGAACCTGTTGAGAAAAATTCCAGAAAAGCATCACAGAAAGTTACACCGATCCGCTCAGTTAAGAAGGCACCCGGAAATGGCATGCAGGTATGTGCAATTAGACCTGCAAGTGTTGAAGATGCAAGAGAAATTACAGAGACTCTTTTAGCAAATCGCACTGTTATATTAAACTTAGAAGGTCTTGATGTAGAAATTGCACAGAGAATTATTGATTTTGCATGCGGCTCTACATATGCTATCAATGGAAATCTTCAGAAAATCTCTAACTACATTTTTATAATCACACCTGCCTGCGTTGATATTTCAGGAGATTTTCAGGAAATTTTCTCAGGAACATTTGATGTTCCGCCAATCTCTCATAATGCAGTGTAATTTTGCTTGGGATAAAATAGTATGGGCTTCCCACTTTGATTTAAGGTGGGAAGTTTTTGCTTTGCAAACTATATATAACATATAAGAAATTGTATTAAAGGAGGATTATATGTCACAACGATTAACAATCAACCAAAACGGCAGGCCTATTTATGATATTGTATATGAACAGGATTTTGGCAGGCTTGCTGAGGAATTAGAGCAGTTTGAAATTAGCATGAAAAAGCTGTGTATTGTTACCGATTCGAGAGTAAAGGGTTTTTATGCGGACGAAGTATGTGAGCTGCTCAGGGATAAGTGCAAGAAAATTGTAGTATTTGATTTTCCGGATGGTGAAAAAAGCAAAAACCTTGATACAGTTCAGAATATCTATAAATTTCTGATAGAAAATAAATTTGAGCGTAAGGATATGTTGCTGGCTTTAGGCGGAGGTGTTGTAGGCGATACAACCGGTTTTGCAGCAGCCACCTATCTTCGCGGTATTGATTTTGTACAGATTCCCACAACACTTTTGGCACAGGTTGACAGCAGTGTAGGCGGAAAAACCGGTGTTGATTTTGACCAGTACAAGAATATGGTCGGAGCATTTTATATGCCCAAGCTTGTCTACATGAATCTTTCAACGCTGAAAACTCTTGATGACAGACAGTATTATTCGGGTATGGCAGAGGTTATGAAGTACGGGCTTATTAAAAATGCAAAATTTTATGAGTGGATTATCGACAATATGTATGAAATTCATGGGAGAGACCTTGAGACATTAGAAGAGATGGTTCTCAAGAGCTGTACCTACAAAAAGCTTGTTGTTGAGAAGGACCCTACTGAAAAGGGCGAACGGGCAATTCTGAACTTCGGACACACCATCGGTCATGCGATTGAAAAAGCAAAAAACTTTGAACTGATGCACGGAGAATGTGTTGCACTTGGAAGTGTTGCGGCAGCATATATTTCATGGAAAAGAGATTTGATTTCGAAAGATGAATATTATGAAATCAGGGATATGTTTGTGCCGTTTAATCTGCCGATCTCAATAGAAAATATTAATCCGGAAGAAATCTATGCACTGACTGCTTCTGATAAAAAAATGGAGAGCGGTCATATTAAGTTTATCCTTCTGAAAAAAGTTGGAAAAGCTATGATTGACACAACTGTCACAAAGGAAGAAATTATAGCCGGAATTAATGAAATCTATTTCACAGACGAGGATTGGGATGAATAGGAAGAAAAAGAGATTGTTGTTGTCAGACATTATATTGATGTTCTTATTAATTGCTGTGGATCAAATCACCAAGTATGCTGCAGTCATTAAGTTAAAGGGTAATCAACCATGGGTGCTGCTTGAGGGTGTTTTTGAATTTCATTATCTTGAGAATCGTGGTGCTGCATTTGGCATGCTGCAGGATCAGAAATTCTTTTTTATATTGATTGCCGCAGTTATATTGCTGGTCATTATTTATGTCCTAATAAAAACACCTTATCAGAAAATGTATATTAAGCTCCATGTTTCGCTTGTTTTTATAGCAAGCGGTGCAATTGGCAACCTGATCGACAGAATACGTTTTGATTATGTTGTTGACTTTTTGTATTTCAGTCTGATTAATTTCCCTATTTTTAATATAGCGGATATCTATGTAACCTTGTCGGCTGTTTTTCTGGTTATTTTGTTGCTATTTGTTTACAAAGAATCTGACTTGGAATTTTTGTCGTTTCGCGCAAAAAAATCTCGCGATATAAAATAATTGGTGCATATATGAAGGAAATAGTTTTTGAGATTTCTTCCGAAATGGAAGATGAGCGTATTGATAAGTGTATCAGCAATTATATGGAAAACTTGTCAAGAAGCTATATTCAAAAAATGATGAAAGAGGGAAATGTATCTGTAAATGATGCTGCGGTCAAAGCCAATTACAGGGTAAAGGCAGATGATAAGGTCAGGTTTATTGTGCCCGATTCTGTAGAGCCGGATATACCGGCGCAGGATATACCGCTTGATATCTTGTATGAAGATATGGATTTTTTGATTGTAAATAAACCCAAAAATATGGTTGTACACCCGGCTCCGGGACATTATGAAGGAACGCTCGTCAATGCAGTTATGTATCATTGTAAGGGAGAACTTTCCGGAATTAACGGTGTGATGCGTCCGGGAATCGTTCACAGAATTGACAAGGATACGACAGGTTCCATCATCATATGTAAAAATGATGAGGCGCACAATGCAATAGCAGCGCTTTTAAAAACACATGAGATTACCAGAAAATACAGAGCTCTTGTTTTTGGGAACATAAAGGAAAATGAAGGAACGATAGATGCACCGATTGGGCGTCACCCTAATGACCGTAAGAAAATGGCAGTCAACGAAAAACATGGAAAGCACGCCGTGACACATTACAAAGTATTGGAACGGTTTGAAAAATATACCTATATTGAGTGTCAGTTAGAGACAGGAAGGACGCATCAGATTCGGGTGCATATGGCCAGTATTGGTTATCCGCTATTGGGAGATACAACATATACAAATCGTAAGTCTCCATTTCATTTAGAGGGGCAGGCTTTGCATGCTATGACAATTGGTTTTGTCCATCCGGGAAAGGGGAAGTATATGGAATTCGAGGCCCCATTACCGGAATATTTTGAGAGGCTTTTGACAACTCTTAGAAGTGGAAATTACTAAAGCAGCCTTTTATGCATTTCTATCCGGACGAAAACGGCAGGTAGTATCTATCCGGCTGCCATTGGTTCCGATAAGTTCTTTTTGTCAGAAATGATTGATATTTTGTTTCATACAAGGTATAATGTTTATAAATAAGAACTGCAAATCCTAATTTTCTCATAGAAAGGGTGGGGTAGAATGAATACAATAATTACAATAGGACGTCAGTTTGGCTCCGGCGGACATGAAATAGGAGAAAAACTTGCAAATCATTATGGAATCAAGTATTTCGATAAAGAGCTGCTTTCAAGGGCAGCGCAGGAGAGTGGTTTTTGTGAGGAAATGCTCAAAAATCATGATGAAAGACCGACCAATTCGTTTCTCTATAATTTAGTGATGGATACCTATACATTTGGTTACAATTCCTCATCTTTTGTAGATATGCCGATTAGCCATAAAGTTTTCATGGCGCAGTTTGACACGATTAAGAAAATCGCAGAGGAAGAGCCATGTATTATTGTAGGACGTTGTGCAGATTATGCATTACAGGAATACAAAAACTGCCTGCATCTATTTATCCATGCCGACGAAGAAACCAAGATTGAGCGAATTAAAAAGAAATATAATATTGATGCTGACAAGGCACGTGAGATGATGAATAAGAAAGACAAACAACGTCAAAGCTATTATAACTATTATTCCACAAAAAAATGGGGGCGTGCAGATAGTTATGATTTGTCGATTAACAGTAGCATTCTTGGCATTGATGGCACAGTAAAGCTTATTATTCAGTACATAGAAGATTTTGAAAACAAGAATAAATAGTATGCTTGTTTTAGCAGCTATGCAAGAAGATTATTAAAAGCATGCTGCGCATCATATTCTAAAGAAATATTCGCTGAAGCAGGGCTTATAAGCTGGCTTGATTATTATAATATGAGCGTCACGCTTTGAAGTTATATTGAACCGCCGTATGCCGAATGGCACGTATGGTGGATATGACAGGGGAGAGAAAATCTCCCCTATTTGATTGTTTATAGATATTTAAATTAGCAATGTTAGTTGCTACTGCGTAATTTTTCAATCAATATGATGTAATCCAATACCACATTTTTTTAATTCGAACCTTAAGTATTTTTACATATTCTTAATAAAGCCTACCTCCAAAAGACAGGAGTTTTCAAATAATTATTAGTAAAAGGTGAAACTTGCTATTTGTGAAACACTTTGCTGATACAAAACTGTTTACCGGTATAAGTAAATAGAGTGCCTAATATTTATTCGCAAAAGCATAGTTTAACGAATAGTTTGTGGAGATGAATAAAAGAACCTATCTGCCATAGGTTCTTTTAAATGTGCAAGATATTTACTCCAAGTGATCTTTGGAATCGCCCTTTTTCTCATCACTGTCCTTGGAAGGCTTGTTTTCATTCTCATCTGCATGAATTTTTTTTTCACGTTCTTTTACCACAATCTTGGAAATTTGAGGAATCGGTTTTTTGGCATTGTGCGGAAACTCTACAAATTCCTTAGACTTTGATTTATCATCAATGTATAACAATCTGAGATATTTTGACGTATCCTGAGGTAAATCTCTTGAAGCAAGCCGAGACTCAACCAGTGACTTTGTAAATGCAAATAAAATTGCAAATATCGGCACGCCTACAATCATACCAAATATTCCCCAAATACCGCCAAATAATGTGATAGCAAATATTACCCAGAAACTCGATAATCCTGTTGAACTTCCAAGAATCTTAGGTCCAATAAAGTTTCCGTCAAGCTGTTGAAGAATAATGACAAAAATTAAGAAATAAACGGCTTGCAGCGGATCAATAAAAAGAATTAATAATATAGAAGGGATTGCTCCTAAAAATGGTCCAAAGAATGGTATAATATTGGTAACGCCAATGATTAGACTAATTAATACACTGAATGGCGTTCCAAGTATGCTTGTAACAATAAAGCAAATGATACCTATGATAATGGAATCCAAAATTTTACCTACAAAAAATCCACCAAATGTTTTATTGGCAAATCGCACATTACTGATAAAGCGATTAGCACTATCGATTGGTAAAAATGCATATACAATCTTTTTGCCCTGAGCCGCAAATAATTCTTTACTTCCTAATACGTATATAGATATGATGAAGCCAATAATTAAATTCCAAAACTCCTTGAAAACAGAATATGCGCTCATTGATATAGCCATAATTACACTATTTAACTGGGGAATTAATTTGGAGTTTATAAAATCCTCTAAATCAATAGAATACTTATTAATTAAGTCCACAACATTTTTTTCTATTGCAGGGTTATCATTTAAAAGCTCTGAAATCCATGTGCTCAGCGTATTAATATAGCTTGGAAATTGTTCAATAATGGTGCGTATACTGTTATATATCTGAGGAATTACAATAGAAAAAAAGCCATATAATGCCCATAATACTACTACAACTGTAACGATAATTGATAGAAATCTTCGCTGACTCTTTTTCCCCTCAATTTTTAAAGCTTTGTATATTGGTTTGAGAATGGTACGTTCTGTTGCATTGACAAGCGGGGTTAGTAAATATGCAAGAATCAATCCGTCAATAACCGGCATTAAAATCACAAAAATGTTATTTAATGCTGCTGAAAGGCTGTCTAAATGGAAAATTACATAATAACTTGCAAATGCTCCAAGAATTACAAAGAATGCTGTAAGCCCCCATTTTATATACTCCTTATTATTTTTCATGCTATCAATCTACGCTCCTATCTTTTCTTTATTGTAAATATTTAGTTGGAAATAAATAAAAATTGTTATAAAATAATTATAGCATATTATTTTCAGGATTTATACTAAAGTTTTTCGAAAATAGTTATAACTTGTAATAGTTCGTTACTGTTCACTCCCAATCAGAAGCAGTGGGAATGGTGCGTCAAAAATAAAACAGATGAGGAGCAGTTTACAATGGAAAAAATCAATAAAACAACTTATCATGATGAAATGAATAAAAAAAACATTGTCCATTTAAGGGAAATTCTCGATACTCTTCCACCGTTTTGCGGTCAGTATTTTAGAGGTATGCAGGAATATATATCGAGCAGAACAAGAGTTGCCTATGCTTATGATATACGTGTTTTTTTTGAGTATCTTCATGACAGTAATCCAATCTTCAGGAAAACGCCAATTAAGAAATATAAGCTGGATATTCTCGACAAAGTAACACGAATGGATATTGAAGAATATCTGGAGCACTGTGCGTATTATACAAAAGACGGCAAGGAATATATGAATGACGAACGTGGAAAAGCCAGAAAATTAGCCTCTCTACGAAGCTTTTACAATTACTTTTTCAGGAATGAAATGATAGAAAAAAATCCGGCAGCGCTTGTAAAAATGCCAAAGCTTCATGAAAAAGAAATTATCAGGCTTGATCCTGATGAGGTTGCAATACTGCTTGATACGGTTGAATCCGGGGAAAGGCTTACCAAAAAGCAGCTTCAATATCATGAAAAAAATAAACTGAGGGATATCGCTTTGCTCACGCTTATGCTTGGCACAGGGATTCGCGTATCCGAATGTGTAGGACTGGATATACAGGATGTGGATTTTAAAAATAACGGTATTAAAATACGCCGAAAAGGCGGTTATGAGGCAGTTGTATATTTTGGTGAAGAAGTCGAGCTGGCACTTCTCGACTATCTCGAACAAAGAGAAAATATAATACCCGTTCAGGGACACGAAGATGCCTTGTTCCTATCAATGCAGAATAAACGAATCACTGTACGTGCTGTTGAAAACCTTGTCAAAAAATATGCTTCTACGGTTACTTCCTTGAAAAAAATAACGCCTCATAAGCTAAGAAGTACTTATGGCACTACTCTATACAGGGAAACCGGTGATATCTACCTTGTAGCCGATGTACTAGGCCACAAGGACGTAAATACCACCAGAAAGCATTATGCTGCCCTTGAAGAAGACAGGCGGCGTCAGGCAGCTAAAGCTGTTACGCTAAGAGAAAAGCGCTAGAATCTCACCAATTTTTAAGGCAGGCGATGAAGGCGTATTGAATGTACGCTGACTGGGGGTAATGCAAAAAATCGGCGAAATTGCATGGTTTGAGGCGTGTTTCCCCTGTATACCGACGCTAAGAAAATAGATTAAAATCAGTTTTCTGAAGAAGAAACAAACTCTGATGAGTAATATGGTATTGTGATATAGCTTCCGGAAACAATATTATCGGAAGTTAAAGAATTCATTTTCTTTACTTCACTAATGTAATCATAGGTGCTTTTGTAATGTTCTGAATCAATGTTATCATTTGCTATTGACCACAAAGTATCCCCTTTTGATACTTCAATACTCTTATAGTATTTGTAAGAAGGCTGATGCTCAAAATCGTTTGCCTGTGTTGAAAAAGACATAAATAATATTGCTGTAACAATCACAATAAAAACAGCCAGTATTATAAAATTGCGCCTTACCTGCTTTTGACGTCTCAGCCGGTTATCAAATGCTCTTGCTGCATAATCTCTTTTTTCCATAGTATGTTTCTCCTTTGTGCCATATAATAGCGAACGTAATTTCCGAACAATTATTCCGAACAACTGTTTATGCTTTAGATTATACAGAACAAAGGTTTGACTGTCAACATATTTTTTAAAAATTTGCGAACATTTTTTCTGAATATATGTTTGCATTATTTGCAATTATGTGTTATGATAGATTAAAAGGAGGCGTTTATTATATGGCATATGGAAAAATAACAGCAAAACAGAAAGAAATTTTGGAATATATTAAAGCAGAAATACTCAAAAAGGGATATCCTCCATCAGTTAGAGAGATCTGTGAAGCAGTAAGCTTAAAATCAACTTCTTCTGTTCACTCACATCTTGAGACGCTTGAAAAAAACGGATACATCAGACGAGATCCGACCAAGCCACGTGCAATTGAAATTATGGATGACAGTTTTCAGATGGTAAGACATGAGATGACAAGTATTCCTATCGTGGGAACAGTTGCGGCTGGTCTGCCTATTCTTGCAGAGCAGAATATTGAGGGCTATTTCCCTATTCCGGCTGAGATGGTACCTGCAGGTGAATCATTTGTGTTAAAGGTTAAGGGTGATAGTATGATTAATGCAGGTATCTTTAATGGAGATAGTATCTTTATACATGCATGCAATACTGCTGAAAACGGAGACACAGTTGTTGCATTGGTAGATGACTCTGCAACTGTTAAGACCTATTACAAAGAAAATGGACACTACAGACTTCAGCCTGAGAATGATACAATGGAGCCTATTATATTAGATGAGGTAGAAATTCTTGGAAAAGTGTATGGTGTATTCCGCTTATACCACTAAAATTAAATGTGAAGTTTCGTAATGCATCTTTGGTTCTTTCTGAGTTTTGGATTATACATATTTCTGTCAAAAGTATGATGCTTTATGGAAATCACGTTCTTAAGACAGAATCTTTAACAGCATATTCAAAAATGCGAAAGAATCTACATTTTGGAGTTAATGTCACGAACTTAATACCCAAAGCATAAACTTAACACACCTCTGCCTGTTTCAAAAGAAATAGGCGGAGGTGTGTGTGTTTGCGTTTTCTTCTTATTTACTTCCATACAATCTCTCCCAAATGTTTCCCAAATGCTTCCAGATGCTCCTCATCCATGGCTCCAGCATGAATATCTGCATAAAATCCATTACTTCGAATCCATGCAATGAGTTTTAAGTCTGTGATTGGTCCTATAATCGAACCGCCCAGTCATCTTCACATATAGGATGATCTGTTTGAATATGTTCCGGTTTGATCACAGAAATCCTCACCTGTCCAGAGACCTGTTATTCATCATAACAGCCAAAATAAATGTTGTTTCTATAAAAATAAAATCCTTCCTTTGTCATATTACACCATTTCCTATCTCCAAAAAATTGCCAGCAGACACACCCATAGGTGGTCTGTTGGCAAATAAAAGCGGTGTTAAGCTATAACACCGCTTGACGAAAGCTCAACCAAAGCAACACACAATGGACGGCTTACCTTGTTATATTTTTTAAATCAACTGTTTTACCATCGCGCCACATACGCTCCAAATCATAAAATCCACGACTTTCCTTATCAAATATGTGAACAAGAATGTCATTACAATCTAAAAGAATCCAATTTGCAGTGTTGTAGCCTTCAATGTTTTTGGGGTGTATGCCGTCAGCAGCAAGCTTTTCTTCTACATTGTCTGATAAAGCCTGAATCTGGCTCCTATTCACTCCGTTTGTTATTACAAAATAATCTGCTACAGTTGATATCTCACTGATATCTATAACTTGAATATCTTCTGCTTTCTTGTCCTCAAGTGCATCAACAATTATTTTTAAAGCGCTGTTTAAATTACTCAAATACATTTTCCTCCTTAAATAATATGTAGGTAAAAATAAGAATTCTGAAATATTGCAAATAAATGTCTTTATGCTGCTGCAATATATGTTGTCTGCGTCATAATGTTTATAAATAAAATTGTGCTGTCTGTGCTAAAAAGTCTTGGTAGGACCTTTTACGTTGTCACATCACAAAGTTTTTACATAGCTGTCATATGTTGTCTGCGTCATAATGTCAATTGGGTTTCCCTTCATCTCAAGATATTTCAGGGTATTTAATAAAATTTTCTCCATCGCTCTGTCAATATCTATAAAAGCAAGCTGACGAATCTCATCAAGCTCTGGAATTGGTCTGCGACCGGGTTCGATATAATCTGCAATAAACACTATTTTTTCAAGCAGCGACATGTTTGGATGTCCCGTCGTGTGCCATGTGATTGCCTGCAAAATGTCATCATCGTTGATGCCGAATTTCACCTGTGCTATATATGCGCCTACCTTGCCGTGCAGTAAATAGGGGTGTTCAGCTTCAAACTCACTGTATGGAATATTATTCTGGTCGCATATTTTTAATTTCTTGTCATTATCCATGCATTTTGCACAGTCATGAAGAAGTCCTGCAATTTCTGCTTTTTTTATAAAGTTAGAATTTCGGGTATCCGGATTATAGCGCATTGCCATAGCAACGGCTGTATATGCCACTCCGAGCGTATGGTGATATCGGTCCTTTGTCAGATGCTTCTTTAAATATTTTTTAATCTTCTTCATAATATAAATGCTCCTGTTTTATATAATCAGCAACCTCGGGCGGTACGTATTCTGAGATTGAGAGACTGTTCCGAACCATTGCTCTTATATCTGTAGATGATATCGGTATTTTGGGGATATTGAGGTATATAATCCTTGCACCTGATTGGGCAAGAATATTTCCCTTTTCCTGCATAGCATTGAAATCATACTCATCTCTCACAGTACACACTAAGGTCGCCAGTGCGAAGATGCGCTCAGGGTGCCACCATTTCTCAATTTGGAACAAAGAATCAGCGCCGATAATGAAGTAGTATCGTGTGTCCGGATTCAATGCTGACAAATCCTCCAGTGTTTCACAGGTGTAGGTGTTGCCGGATTTTTGAACTTCTATCGTCGACAGTTCAAAATACGGATTGTTTTTGATTGCTAAGGCTACCATGTCGACCCTCTTTTGGGGTTCCAAAACATTTTTTTTCATATATGAATTTCCGCTTGGCATAAATAGAACTTTATCCAAGCCGATTTGCTCCAGCGCTTTCTGCGCTAATAGCAAATGACCATTATGAATTGGATTGAAGGTTCCGCCCATAATACCGACTTTTTTGCCATTTTTCATGGAATACCTCTCACTATTTTAGTAAAACGATTTTGGGATTATCCTTAAATGGTTTATATAATACGATTTTTTTGCCGATAACCTGGACAACCTGCGAATGTGTACGCTCGGCAATAACATTTGCAATTTCCTTCGGATCATCGATGCAATTTTTCAATACGGTAATTTTTACCAGTTCATGTGTGTTAAAAACCTCTGAAATCGCATCAACGTTCTCTGGTGTTACTGATGATTTTCCTATCTGGAATGCTGAATCCAGGTTCATAGCCAGTCCTTTTAAATAGGATCTTTGTTTGCTTGTCATTATTTTATCCTCCGTTTCTGCCAACTATTCTTTGTAATAACTAAAGGCAAGACCATACATACGCACTGTATCGCCCTCCTGAATGCCAAGTGCCTCCAATTCATCTAAAATGCCATTATCTTTAAGGAAGGACTGGAAGAACTTAAATCCGCGCTCAGATTCAAGGTTTGTATATCCGAGCATTTTCTCAATGCGCGGTCCTTCAACGACATATTCATTTTTCTTCTCATCATACTCTACGGTATAAGGTTCATTGCCGACAATGATATCTGTATCGGGGTTAAATTCCGCTTCAAAAACAGTAGGCGGCTCGTTAATCTGGGAAAGAAGTTCACTTACATAATACAACAGCTCCTTTAATCCCTGCCCCGAAACTGCCGATATAGGAAATACTTTTATTCCTTTTGGCTCAAATTCCTCTCGAATTTTCAGAATGGGGTCTTCTTCATCCGGTGCATAAATAGCATCGATTTTATTGGCTGCTATCACTTGAGGTCTGTGAGCAATATCCGCATTGTAAGCTTCAAGCTCTTTATTAATCGCATAGATATCTTCAAGAGGGTCTCTGCCCTCTGTAGAAGCCGCATCTACAAGATGAATCAGTACTTTTGTGCGTTCAATATGGCGTAAAAATTCATGACCTAGTCCTACACCTTCAGAAGCGCCTTCTATCAATCCCGGAATGTCCGCAATCACGAAGCCTTTGCTTCCCTCTAAATCCACGACTCCAAGATTAGGATTCAAGGTGGTAAAATGATAGTTGGCAATTTTCGGTCTTGCGTTGGTAACACGCGATAAAAGAGTAGATTTGCCCACATTTGGAAATCCTACAAGACCTACATCGGCGATAACCTTTAATTCAAGGAAAAGATTCAGCTCTTTTGACGGCTGTCCCGGCTGTGCATATTTGGGAGCCTGCATCGTAGAGGTAGCGTAGTGCTGATTGCCATTTCCGCCCTTTCCTCCGCTTAATATGATCTGTCTGCGGTTATCACCTGACATATCAGCTATAATCTTTCCTGATTCCAATTCCTTGATAATGGTTCCTTCAGGAACTTTGATAATGATATCTTCGCCGTTTTTTCCGCGGCAGTTTCGCTTACCGCCCTGTTCTCCGTCCTGCGCACAATATTTTCGAATGTGCCGGAAATCCGTAAGTGTATTCAAGCCCTCATCAATTTCAAAAATAACACTTCCGCCGTTGCCGCCGTCTCCTCCGTCAGGACCGCCATTCGGCACATATTTTTCGCGTCTGAAAGAGACATGTCCATCTCCACCTTTGCCGCTTCTGATATATATTTTGGCTCTATCTGCAAACATTTACTTTCAACCTCCGTATTATTCAGCGCCTTTACAGCTACAACCTTTCCTTAAAATGATTTTGACAGGCATTTATATAAGCTGTCAACTACATACAAAAGGCTTCAGGTGAAGCCTGAAGCCTTATAATAGGTTCGTAAGTATAGCTTAGTTCTCCTCTACAGGATAAACGGAAGCCTGTTTCTTGTCTCTTCCTTTTCTCTCGAATCTGAGTACACCATCAACTAATGCAAATAATGTATCATCTCCGCCAATACCAACATTTACGCCCGGATGAATCTTTGTTCCGCGCTGTCTATATAAAATGTTGCCTGCTTTTACGAACTGACCGTCTGCTCTCTTAGCACCTAATCTCTTAGACTCGGAATCTCTACCGTTCTTTGTAGAACCAACTCCCTTTTTATGAGCAAAAAACTGAAGATTTAACTTCATCATGACACTACACCTCCTTGATTATGAGTTCGAAAAACTTTTTCTTTTTTCGTGTTCCGTAATTCTGTTCAATCTCTTTTAAACCCATTACCATAGAATCCATCAAAAGCTTTGTCTTGTCATTAATATCGTCAGGAAAATGACATTCTATATAGCCTTCCTTTTCATTACTTTCAGTAACAATATGTTCCTTAGCTAATTCCTCAATGGAATTCAAAGTATTAATTACCAAAACAGAAATTGAGGCACATACAATATCCTTACCTGAACACCCAAAACCAGCATGTCCCATACAGGTAAATCCTTTGTAACTGTCATTGGATTTAAAGATTACAATAGTAGTCATAATTATCTAACGAACAACATCTATTAAGCGTTGATTTTATCAATCTTAACCTGAGTGTATGCTTGTCTATGACCGTTCTTCTTGTGATAGCCTGTCTTTCTCTTATACTTGTAAACGATAACCTTCTTGCCTCTGCCCTGCTCCATAACGGTAGCTGTAACAGTTGCATTGGCTACATCTGCGCCTACTTTAAGAGAATCATTGCTAACAGCAATTACTTCGTCAAAAGTTACAGTGTTTCCTGCCTCAGCATCAAGCTTTTCTACCTTGATTACATCTCCCTCGGAAACCTTGTACTGCTTTCCACCTGTTGCAATAATTGCGTACATATTGCACCTCCTAAAAAATTACTCGCTAACTTTGGTGATACCTGAGATATGCTTAAACCTAGTTATGCGGCATACTCAAGTATCTTAGCATTTAACCTTCCAAATGTCAATAATATTTTGAAAAATTATTTAAAAAATGTATAACTGTTCCGCAAGGCTTTTTTGGTTTTTCTGTCTTGTAATTTCCACAAGCTCCAGCGCTGTCATATCAACTATTGTGGTTTTTACCATATCCTGTCTGGCATCATGCCTTAGCTGTGCAAGAAGCTTTTCCTTGTCGGCAGCATGTTCCATATTGATAAAGTCAACAAGTATCATTCCTGTAAGATTTCTTAAGCGAAGCTGATACATAATTTCCCTTGCTGCTTCCAGATTGATTGCAAGAATGTAATCGGCATTTGACTTTTTGGATATGTTCTTGCCGGAATTGACATCTATGACATACATCGCTTCTGTCTTTTCAATCACCAGATAGGCTCCTGATTTAAGCCATACTTTTGTACTGAGCAGTTCTTTTAATTTTGTTTCAATGCAGTAGAGCTTGTTTAGCGGATAGCTGTTGTCTGTATAAAGCTTAAGTTTCTCAAGCATATCCGGTGATGCAAATTTCAAAAACGCCGACAGCTCATCGTATAATTCGTTATCGTCGGTAATAATCTGACTGAATGTAATATTTCTGATATCTCTTAGCATCGTGAGATACGGCGGCGGAGACTGCCATACTCTGCTGTAGCAGGTTCGATGGATTCCTTCGTTTAACAGGGAATCCATCTGTCTGCTTAAGAATCGGCATTCTTTGTCAAGAAGCGCAAGGCTGTTGGAATCCCCAGTAATTAATTCCTCGGCATTTGTTCTAATCACGACTCCATAATTAATATCATCAGGAATTGCATTTAAAAGCTGTTCGCGGACTGGTTTGGAACACTTTTTTGATACACCCTTGCTTCTGTTTCCGCTGGTAACGACACAATACTTTCCGGCGATGGAAAGATTGGAGGTAAAGACAGGCTCCTTGCTTCTGACGGCTTCCTTCTCAAGTTGAACGAGAATCTCATCTCCTGCTTTCAGACGCCCGTCAAAGCTTCTGTTTAGAAGAACCGGATTACTTATCGCATCAATTGGAAGATACCCGTGCTTTCCCTTTTGGTAGTCAATAAAAGCAGCCTTAATGCTCCCGACTATGTTCATTACCTTTGCCACAAAAATATCTCCGATATTTATGATGTTATTATCATCTTTTGATGACAAAAGGCTTTCTTTTTCAGAAGTATTTTTATAATAACGAACCGTTTCCAGGCGATTGCTCTGCGTATTTATGGAATACGCCAAAATGCCTGTCTGGTATCTTGTAAGAACAAAACGAATGTCAGACATCATGAATAATCACTCCCAACAAATCCGAGAGGCTTCAATTGAACTGCTTCTTCTGTACCAACATTTGTGTAGGTTTCCTCTCTTGTAATCAATAAACCGAATTCGTCAAGCTCCGCATGATTCATCTCATATAATGCCTTAATAACAAGTGAAGGCTTGATATTTCCTGAACTGCTGGCATCAACTGTCATACTTATCGAAGCAGAAGCCTCGTTGTAGCTGCATTCAAAAATGTAGGGCTTCATATCAAAGGTTGACTCGCTCTTCTTCGTCTTTTTGGTCACAATGATTTCAGGCTGAGCGTAGAAAGACGCCACTGTCTGCCCAGATAAAAAAGATGGGAAATAGCCATCACGAAAGGCAATGGTGTACTTTGCTGCTGCGACGCTTGCCATTGCATTTCCTGCATTATCAGGGAGAAGGCGGGCTTCAAGTATCTGTATCCCGTCAACCATTTGCGCATTCAGTGCATCGATAAACTCCTTCGAGCTTGTCAGGGAGTTCACTTCTATATCCATGTATTCTCCATTACTCTCAAAACCAACTCCGAGCGGAGCAGCGAAAGACATAATCTGATGCGGACTGAAGCCTGCCGAATATGCGATATCAATTCCGGCGCGGCGGATAGCCTTCTGAAAATAGCGCATCACATCTAAGTGCCCTATGAACTTGAGCACGCCATGCTTAGAAAATTTTACTCTTATTTTCATATTGATTTCAGCCTCCATTAATTAGTACGTGGTTCTGTACAAATGCCGCATTGGAATCTGGCAGCGCCGCAGGCATTGCATTGTTCCTTACAATTTTTCGTCACCTGTTCGTTAAGCGCCTGTTTCCACTCTCTCTTTAAAAATTCCTTTGATACGCCGCAGTCAATAAAATCCCATGGGAATATTTCATCAAGACTGCGTTCGCGTGTGGTATAAAAGCTTGTATCAATACCACATTCTTCGAAGGTTTCAAGCCATACATCATGCTTATAATATTCACCCCATGCATCAAAAAGACACCCTTTTTGATAGGCTTTTAAAATCGGCTCACACAGGCGTCTGTCTCCACGTGCAAGAATACCCTCCATCACGCTGGCATCTGCCTCATGCCAATTGTATTTGATACTTTTTCCGTTAAGCTGTTCCATGATGGCTCTCTTTGTAATATAAGCCTTTTCAATGAACTGCTCCTTCGTACATTGCGGCGCCCATTGAAAAGGAGTAAAGGGCTTCGGAATAAAAAAGGAGGTGCTGGCGACAATTTGGACTTTTCCGTTTCTTTTTTCCTTTGGTACGGTATCATAATATGCAACTGCAATCTTATTGGAAAGCTCAGCGATGCCTCTGATGTCCTCCTCTGTCTCTGTAGGAAGTCCAAGCATGAAGTAAAGCTTTACGCGGTTCCACCCTCCTTCAAATGCCAGGGTAGCCCCTTTAAGTATGACTTCTTCGGTCAATCCTTTATTAATGACATTTCTCAAGCGCTGGCTTCCTGCCTCCGGCGCAAAAGTCAGGCTGCTCTTTTTGATATCCTGCACCTTTTCCATCACATCAAGTGAAAAGGCGTCGATTCTAAGTGATGGAAGGGAAATGTTCACTTTTTTCTCACGGCATTTGTCAATGAGGAAGTTGACAAGCTCCTCAAGGTGTGAATAATCACTTGAGCTTAGGGAGCTTAAAGAAATTTCCTCATATCCTGTGTTGTCAAGCATTTTAATGGCATAATCCTTAAGCATGTCAACACTGCGTTCCCGAACAGGCCTGTACAACTGACCTGCCTGACAAAAACGGCAGCCGCGGATACAGCCTCTTTGTATCTCAAGGACAACCCTGTCCTGCGTGCATTTCATAAAAGGCACGACAGGTTTTTCCGGGTAATAGGTATCTGTCACATCAGTGACAATCTCTTTTATGATAGTTGCAGGAATATCCGGACGTGTCGGCACGAAGGACTTTATTGTGCCGTCTTCCTTATAGCTTACCTCATAAAATTGAGGTACATACATTCCGGGAAGCTTTGCAGCCCCGGTAAGAAACTGCTCTCTGGAATCATGATTTTCCCTGCATTTTTTATATAAGTCCAAAAGAGGTCTGTACTGTGTCTCACCTTCTCCGATATAAAAGATATCAAAAAAATCTGCGATGGGTTCCGGATTATAGCTGCAGGGACCGCCGCCGATTACAATCGGGTGCTCCCATGTCCGCTCAGAAGCAATCAAGGGAATCTGTGACAAATCAAGAACCTGCAAAATATTGGTGTAACACATCTCATATTGGATTGTAATTCCCAAGAAATCAAAATCCTTGATCGGGTCCTGTGATTCCAATGCAAAGAGCGGAAGCTTTCGTTCTCTCATAATGGCATCAAGATCAGGCCATGGAGAATAAACACGTTCACACCATGTATCCTCAAAATGGTTAAACATGTCATAAAGTATCTGAATACCAAGATGTGACATGCCAATCTCATAGACATCAGGAAAACACATTGCGAAACGTACATCAATGTCCTTTTTATCCTTCATAACACTATTTACTTCGTTGCCGATATATCGTGCAGGCTTCTCAACCTGTAACAAAATCTCATCACTTAATGCTAATTTCCTCATAAATAATCCTATTTGCAGCAGTTCATCCGTAAATCTAAACTGCTGCACCTGTTTTTAATTTTATTGTGGCAGCATTTTACCATCGACATCAAAAAGATATGGAATACCTCCGATATCAACAATGCCTGTCTGCATATTTCCGTTGATATCAAAGTAATAAATGCTTCCGTTAATAGTTACCAGACCAATTGCCATATGACCATCTGTCTCATAATATTTTGTCGATACGCCATCGCTGAACCAGCCAGTGTACATCGAGCCATCTGCCGCGAAAAGATAAGAAAGACCATTTAAGGTTACAGCTCCTGTTGTCATATGTCCCGCCGCACCGAAGAAATAAGTTTTGCCTTCAATTGTCTGCCAGCCTGTTACCTTGTGTCCGTCTACCATGGACAGATAATAACTGTAAACGCCGTCATTGAACCAGCCATAAGCCATTGAACCATCGGCTGCAAAGAGATAAGTCTGGTCGCCGATTGTCTGCCAGCCTGTCTGCATGATTCCGTTTATATCAAAATAATAATATTTGTTTCCTATAATATTAAGTCCTGTCAGCATATGACCATCTGTCGAGAAGAATCTTCTTCCGTCAGGAAGGTCAAGGAATCCGGTATACATCGCGCCGTCGGCTGCAAAATAGTAAGAAAGACCATTGATATTTTGAAGTCCCGTAAGCATTTTGCCATCGGCTCCAAAATAGTACATTCCCAATCCGATCGGGGTAAAGCCTACCGCCATAGCACCGTCAGGCTGCAGATAATACAAGCCGTCATCAAGAGGCAGCCAGCCTGTTACCATTCGTCCGGCAGGGTCGAGATAATATTTTGCAGTGCCCAAATCGAGCCAGCCACGCTGCATTTTGTAGTTAATGTAATAATATAAAAATCCTTTTCTTGCTGCCCAGCCGGTATTTACAATGCTTGTGGAATAATCCTTAAGAGCATAGTTCAGGTCTACATTCCCGTTGATTCCTGCGATTTTGCCGCTATCCGTATACTGCCATACAGAGGCATCCGGCACATCACAGGAGGCATTCCATTGTGCAACCCATTTATCATAAAATACAGGACCTATTTTCGTGGTAAACCAGTTCGTATTGGCATATACCATAGGATAATAGCCTTCTGCTTCAATCATTGCACAGAAGGTATTTGCCATAAGAGAAAGTGTCTCCGGTGAAAGATTTTTCTGTACATTATCCTCTACATCCCACACTACAGGATACGAAACCTGCACATTCTGAATCGCGTTCAGGACAAACTGTGCTTCAAGAGCAACCTCCTGTACATTGGTAGCATAAGAATAAATATAAACACCTGTTTTAATACCTGCCTGCTGTGCCGCAAGCATATTATAATAAAAATATTCGTCAATTCCCTTCTTGGTAGAACCAACTCTGATAAAGGCAAAGGAAACGCCGCTTTGGGCTACTGCCTGCCAGTTAATCGGTCCCTGCCACTTCGATACATCAATTCCTTTCTCTACAACTGCTGCTTCGGCATGATATGCAGGTATGCCGGAAAGCATACACACAGTAAGAAGCAGACAAATTACGCGCATCAATTTGTTGGCTGATTTCTTGTTTCTCATCAGTCAAATTTCCTCCCATTTCGTGTCTTAAATTCGTTTACAAGCATAAATATAAAGGTGCTGAATCGTTGCTTATAAGATTATAAGCTTCCTTTCGTAGAAAGCACATCTTTGATACGGTTATCCATAGCTGATGCATCATCAAGCGCTTTTGCAAATGCCTTAAAGATTGCCTCAATCATGTGATGGCTGTTTTCGCCGCTGAGCATTTTAATATGGATATTCATAGCGGCACTGTAGGATACGGCATAAAAGAACTCTTTGACCAGAGAGGTGTCAAAGTCTCCTACCATATCATTCGGAAAGGTACAGTCAAACTGCAGATAGGGTCTGCCGCACAAATCAACGGCACACAATGCCAATGCATCGTCCATTGGAAGGACAAAATAGCCATAACGCTTGATTCCCTTTTTGTCACCAACAGCTTCCTTGATTGCAGTTCCCAGCACAATGCCGGCATCTTCAACAGTGTGATGGCCGTCAACTTCTAAATCACCCTTAATTTTCACATCAAGGTCAAAAAAACCATGCTTGGAAAAGCCTTCGAGCATATGATTAAAGAAGCCGATACCTGTATCAACGGAGGATTTTCCTTCTCCGTCAAGATTGAGTTTGATTAATATGTCTGTTTCTTTTGTAACTCTTTTTACTTCTGCTATTCTGTCCATTGTGAGATTCCCTTTCTGTAATAATGAAGTGTCACTTAATTGTTCTCAAATCTGACATGAATTGAATTTGCATGTGCCGTAAGCCCTTCCTTTTTTGCAAACAATTCGATATCCTCATGAACTTTTTCAAGAGCCTCTCTCGAATAAGAAATGACACTTGATTTCTTTACATAGTCATCAACATTTAATGGCGAGAAGAACTTAGCTGTGCCGTTTGTCGGAAGCACATGGTTTGGCCCTGCATAATAATCACCAAGCGGTTCAGAAGAATATTCGCCAAGGAAAATCGCTCCGGCATTTCGGATTCTTGTCATGGTATCGAATGGGTTTTTGGTCAAAATTTCAAGATGCTCAGAGGCTATCTCGTTTGCAGCTTCAATAGCGGTTTCCATATCCGGCGCCACAAGAATATATCCGTAATTATCAAGGGATTTCTGTATGATTTCCCGACGTTCAAGCACCTTTACAAAACCATCGACCTCCTCCGATACCTTTTGTGCAAGCTCATTGCTGGTGGTGATTAAGATAGCAGAGGCAAGCTCGTCATGTTCAGCCTGTGACAACAGGTCGGCAGCCACATATCTTGGCGTGGCGCTTTCATCAGCAAGGACAAGGATTTCGGACGGGCCGGCGATGGAATCGATGCTTACATGTCCATAAACAGCACGCTTTGCAAGCGCTACAAAGATATTTCCGGGTCCTACAATCTTGTCAACCTTGGGAATCATGTCTGTACCATAAGCAAGCGCTGCAATCGCCTGTGCTCCGCCGACCTTATAGATCACATCGACACCTGCAATATCAGCGGCAACAAGCGTTGCAGGGTTTACCTTTCCATTTGCTCCGGCAGGCGTTGTCATGATAATATTCGAAACACCTGCAACCTTGGCAGGAACAACATTCATCAGCGTTGTGGAAGGATAAGCCGCCTTTCCGCCGGGAACATATACGCCCACACTCTGCATGGGCGTAATTTTCTGACCAAGGATTGTGCCGTCTTCCTTAGCATCAAACCAGCTCACGCGCTTCTGTTTCTCATGATATGTACGAATGTTAGCAGCAGAATCCTTCATTACCTGTATAAAGTGCTCGTCAAGCTCCTGATAAGCTGCGTCTATCTCCTCTTTTGTAACCTGAAAATTCTCTTTTGTTATGGTACACTTGTCAAACTTCAATGAATACTCAAAGATGGCATCTTCCTTGCGCTTTTTTACATTTTCAATAATATCTGCGACAATTTTCTCGTATTCGCCATAATCATTCGTGCTTCTCTTTAGTAAATTCTCAAGCAAATTCTGCTTTGTCTGATTGTTTAATGTTACGATTCTCATAGCTCCTCCTTAAGTGCCTGTAAGATTTCTTTGATTCTTTCCGCTTCCATTTTCATGCTCACCTGATTCACAATCATCCGCGCAGAAAGCGGACAGATTTCTTCTAATACTTCCAGACCATTTTCTTTCAACGTGGAACCGGTCTCCACAATATCGACAATCACATCGCTGAGCCCTACGATGGGGCCAAGCTCTACGGAGCCGTTCAGCTTTATGATGTCAACGGTCTGATGCTTTTGATTATAGAAGTAATCCTTTGCAATTTTGGGATATTTGCTGGCGACGCGAATCATATCATGGTGCTGCAGAAGCTCCTTTGCAGAGGCTGGGCCACATACACACATACGGCATTTCCCAAAGCCAAGGTCGAGTACCTCGTACACTTTTCTGTTTTCTTCCATAATCGTATCGCTGCCTACGACTCCAATATCAGCAGCCCCATACTCTACATAGGTAGGCACATCAGGACCTTTTGCAAGGAAAAATTTGAGCTTTAAATCTTCATTCACAAAAATTAATTTTCTGGAATCCTTATCCTTCATTTCCTCACAGGTAATGCCAATCTTCTCAAGAAGCTCCAGCGTCTTGTTTGCAAGTCTTCCCTTACCAAGTGCAAAGGTAAGGTATCGCATATCCTCTGTTACTTTATTCATACCAAATACCATGCCTTTCTTTATATAAATAATACCTTTGAAAAGTGATTGTCCTGAGCAAATGCTGCATAATGTTCCTTAGCTTCTTCCATTTTTAACAGCACTGTAGAGTATCCCTGACTGCGATATTCTTTTGCTTTGGTAAGCGCTGTCCGGAAATCCTCTTTGTAAACAAGCAGAAGATTTTTGTTTTCAAGTTCAGGACAAAGTTTTTGTCTGGTAAGAGCTGACACAAGGTCATCAATCATCACGACAAAACCTGTTGCGGGCGCCGGCTTTCCGAATTTCTCCAAAAGCTTGTCGTAACGCCCTCCCTTTGCAATGGCGCTTCCTGTCTGATAGGTATAAGCGCTGAAAATAATACCAGTGTAATAGTTGTATTTGCTTACCATAGCGAGGTCAAAGGATATGTATTTGTCTACACCATAAATTTTCAGCAGCTCATATACCTGCTTTAACCGTTCAATTGCTTCTTTCGAACGTGGATTGTCTGCATACTCCAGCGCCTCATCAAGAATGTCATAAGAGCCAAACAAATTGCTGACGCTTAAAAGCGCTTCTATTGACTTTTCAGGAATATTTTTGCCAAGTAAAAGCTCATGTGCGCCAAAATCATTTCTATTGGATATAAAATCACGCAGTGCAAGCTCTGTCTCCTCATCAAGCTTTGCATTTGCGCACAGACCCTTAAAAAATTCAATCTGACCGATGGATACCTGAAACTCTTTCAAACCGGAATTAAGCAGCGCCTCAACAAGCATTGCAATCATTTCGGCATCTGCTTCGGGGGAAGCATCACCAAGCAGCTCAGCGCCCATCTGCGTCGTTTCCTTCAGCTTTCCCTGTAAGTCATTTGTATTGATAAAGTTATTTCCCGAATAACAGAACCGGAGCGGAATCGTCTCATCCATAAAATACTTGGCAACGCATCTTGCTATGGACGGCGTAAAATCCGGTCTGAGAACGAGCGTATTTCCTTCTTTGTCAAAGAATTTATACAACTCCTTGGAAGGAGTTGTTCCAATCTCCCGGCTAAACACATCAAAAAATTCAAAGGTAGGTGTCTGAATATCCTGATAACCGTAGCTGTGAAGCTTTTCGCCAAAAAGCCTTTGGATATTTTGCTTATTTGCATATTCCTTTCCGTATATATCACGCACTCCCTCAGGAGTGTGTACGAGTCTTTTTCCCATAAAATCCATGGTGCAAACCTCCATCTTTTTGTTCATACTTTAACACGTTAACGTGCTAATTCGTTACTAAGTTAGTACAGTGCATTAACCGAAGTATACACTCTTTTGTTAGTTGTGTCAACCTCTCTCATTCAAATCAAGCTGAATCATGTCTAAATACGGGACCATTTGTCCGCCTTTATGTTTTATAAAATAGTTATCCTTTAATTCATCAAAGCGAAAGCTTTTTCTGCCGCCGTTTTCCATTCTGTCCCAAAAGCCATTTAATTCACGAATACTCATATAATACATCACATCACGGGAAGTATAGTAAATGAGGAAAAAGGCGATGCCATCCTGCTTGTCGAAATCTCTCATAAACTGAACCTGATGCGGATGAATATTCTGCAGGGCAAAGGTATCGACTGCACATTCCTTCGCATCAAAGCATACGGGAATCCCCTGAACGGCACCTATGTAATCGACAGTGCTTTTCTGATCGAAATATGCCAATGTAATATGTCTTGTTTCCTTATCAATTGTTATCGGGGTGATAGGCGTTGGAACCTTCTGAATCAGCGCAAGTCCGTTTTCTCTATATTTTTCATTGGTCAGATTAATCATTTCCTCTAAAAGGGAACCGCGAAGCCCTCTCGAACTCCAAGTAGGCATAACTACTCCTCCTCCAAAAGCTTTTGGAAAATGGCAGGAGGCGGACATTCCAGCACTTTTCCCGAAAGCTGTGCAAAGTTCTGCTCAGAATTTACAGGAAAAACCAGCTTATGAGCATGAAGCATCTGATTTTTGACGCCTTTCCGGACATACTTACGATTGGCTGCTTCATCACCATACTTCATATCTCCCAGAATCGGATGCCCAATTGATGCCAAATGCGCACGTATCTGATGTGTTTTTCCGGTAAAAAGCTGAACCTCCAGCATCGTAATATGTTTTCCTTCCCGAACAGAATGGACGGCTGTATCAATAAAGTCTGCTTCTTTTTTGCGTGATTCCGGGATATCTGCTTCTCTCTTATAAACAGTTACTTTATTTTGCCTGGTATCTTTATATAAATATCCTGTGATGCGTTCATTGATTGCTACAGTGCCCCAAACCAGACAATAATAGTACTTTTGAAGGGACTTGTCCTTGATGATGCGATTCATATACTGGCTTCCGGCAAGCGTTTTTCCACACACTACCATTCCCGATGTATTGCGGTCAAGCCTGTTGCAGATAGAAGGCTTAAAAGTCGAAAGGGAGTCCGGCGTTAACTTTTTGTGTGTAAGCAGGTATCCAATGAGCCATTCATTGACACTGATATCCGCTGGATTTGCTTTTTGTGACAATACGCCTGACGGTTTATTAACAACAAGAACATGCTCGTCCTCATAAACAATTTCTAAAGTCTTTAATGCTGCATAAGCCTGTTCGTATGGAAATGTCTCAGAGCTGTTGCTTGTGGTATTTCCACTGAACTTTTGAAAAGTATCGTCTGATAAAAACAGCTTGACTTCATCATGAATACACAGAATTTCTTTTCCGTCTGCTTTTTTTCCATTTAAAATAATATTCTTTTTTCTCAGCATTTTGTAGATAAAACTGTCAGGAGCGTCTTTTAACAATTTTTTCAGATACTTGTCAAAGCGCTGTCCTGATTCATTTGAAGTTATGTTTGTCAAAATCATTTGTTTTTGCCTATTAAAGTGAAATGTCACACAGAAGTTCCAGAACATCAGTTTCCTTTTTGCTTCCTTCCAGTTCTTGAAGCTGAGTTAACCGCTCCGTGAAACGCTTCTGCTCATCAAATATTTTTACGGTTACATTTTTCAGACTGTTTTGCTTTAACATATCTTTGATATGCTCTTCACAGGCAGTCGTATTGCAGCTTTTAAATTCAGTATAGCCTATCAGGTTATTTCCGCGTATGGCAAAACAGGTGATAGGAAAATTGAGCTTGTAGGAGGTAAGATACATACTGTAAAGGACTGACAGTTCACCCGTTTTTGCAGCAATTTCCTCATAAATCCCGGGACTGAATTTGGGAATCCGGATATACATAATGGCTGATACAAGGCTTTTGCTTGACGGAAGAAGTCCTAAAACAGCGACTACCGTCAGAAGATTTTCCTTTTTCCCTGTAGAGAAATATCCTAATAAAAATACTGCAATGGATATCAGAAAATATACAGCAGTAAGCAGGATTACCTTTTTTTTCTCGTAGATGGGATAACCAAATTCGCCCTTTTTTACCTTTTGTTTCTTCATCTTATATCTTCTCCTATTTGTACTGACTGTGGCTGTCCAGACCTGCCAAAATGGTTACTGTTGGTTCAATTTTTATTATTTCAGGAATCTCATGATTTCAAGAATAATGCTGTGCGGAACTGCTTTTGCAGCGGCCTCAAAGCTTTTAATCCAAGGTCCGTACACAGATTTTTCACGCTTGTGATAAGAATCTGCAATCGCTTTTTCAACAACGAGGTCTGCACGAGCCATAGTAAGCTTTTTCACAGCGAGCGTACTTCCGTTTTTCTCTGCGATATCAAAAAAAGGTGTATCGACAGGTCCCGGACAAACGGCTGTCACATAGATTTTCTTTGACCTTAATTCCTGGTTTAAAGCTCTGGAAAAGCTATATACATAAGATTTTGTTGCCGCATATACTGCAAAATTCGGCTGAGGCAGAAAGGCCGCACTTGAGGCAAGCTGAATAATCCTGCTGTTTTTCTTCATATATGGCAGGCACAGATAAGTCATCTGTGTCAGCGCCCGGCAGTTGACGTCAATCATGCCAAGCTCATCATGAATATCCGATGTGGAGAAATCTCCCATAATTCCATATCCGGCACAGTTGACGAGCATGCGGATTACAGGCTTCTCAGCAGCCAGCAGATTTTCCAGTCTTTTCATATGTGCTTCATTTGTGACATCCATGTCAAGTACGCGTGTTGTATGTTCAAGATACTGTGCGACCTCGAGCATTGCTTCCTTTCGGCGTGCGATAAGCCATATTTCATCAATACTGTTAAAGGTGTTATCTAACTGTAAAGCAAATTCTGCGCCCATACCTGAGGACGCACCGGTAATAATGATTACATTCATGAAGCATTTCCTTTCTGCTGCGATAATTGTTTTCATTCAGATTTTTGATGGGTCAAAACCAATTATTTCGTAACTATTCAGTCCCCTCATAGTTACATTATTTCTTTTTATGCGTATTCCGGATTGTCTTCTTTTTCATGTTGTTTTTTTTCGTATTGTTTTCTTTCACATTGCTTTTCTTAACATTCTTGTCTTTTGCATTCCTATTAGTCTGTTTGCTGTCGCTGCTTTTCTGATATTTATTATTGCTCTTTTGGTAAATTTTATCAGATGATTTTTTGTCCCTGTGCTGGTTTGCTGGTCTGCCTGTCTCAGAAGCAAGCCTTCTTGGCTTAATCAGGCAGTGCTTTTCGAAACCAATCAAATCTTCACGTCCTGCAAGCTTTAGTGCCTCACGCACGAGGTCATAATTTTGGGGATTGCGGTATTGTATCAGTGCTCTCTGCATTGCCTTTTCATGCGGATTTTTACAGACATAGACCGGCTTCATATCCGTTGGGTCGATTCCGGTGTAATACATAACGGTCGACATCGTTGAAGGTGTCGGATAAAAATCCTGCACCTGCTCCGGCATGTAGCCGATATCCCTTAAATATTCTGCAAGCGCTACTGCCTCTTTCATGGTAGAGCCTGGATGCGATGACATTAAGTACGGCACTAAAAACTGATTTTTACCGATTTTCTGATTGAGTCTGCGGTATTTCTCCGTAAAAGCCTCATATACAGCATTCTCAGGTTTTCCCATTTTAGACAAAACAGCATCACAAATATGCTCTGGTGCGACCTTAAGCTGTCCGCTGATATGATGCTCTACAAGTTCCCTGAAAAAAGTATCATCTTTATCGAGCAAAAGATAATCAAATCGGATACCGGAGCGGACAAACACCTTTTTCACATTAGGAAGCTTTCTCAGCTTACGCAAAAGCGACAGATAGTCAGCATGATCAACCTCAAGGTTCGGGCAGGGCTTGGGACACAGACATTGCCTATGCTTGCAGACACCTGCTTTTAACTGTTTTTGGCATGACGGCTGTCTAAAGTTTGCTGTTGGTCCGCCGACATCATGAATATATCCTTTAAAATCCTTATCCTGTGTGATAAGCTTTGCTTCCTCAAGAATGGATTCATGGCTTCGAACCTGTATGATACGCCCTTGATGAAAGGTCAATGCGCAGAAATTACAGCCGCCGAAGCATCCCCGGTTGCTAATCAGAGAAAATTTAATCTCGGTAATCGCAGGCACACCGCCTGCTTCCTCATAAGAGGGGTGATAGGTTCTTTGATATGGCAGCGCATAGACATCGTCCATTTCCTGCATGGAAAGCGGAGGCTGCGGTACATTCTGCACAACATAGATGCCGTTGGGATATGGCTCTATCAGCGTTTTACCGTTAAAAGGGTCTGTATTATCATGCTGTATCTTAAAGCTTTTGGCATACAGCGTTTTATTGGCAAGCATATCATTGTAAGATGGCAGCAGCTCATAATCATAAAGGGTTGAAATATCTTTTGTTTTATAGACAGTTCCGGAGATAAATGTTAAATCTTTCACAGAAATGCCGCTGTTGAGCGCATCTGCTATTTCAATAACAGACTTCTCTCCCATGCCATAAGAAATGATGTCCGCCTGACTGTCAAGCAAGATGGAACGCTTGAAAGAATCGGACCAGTAATCATAATGCGCCATGCGTCGAAGGCTCGCTTCGATACCTCCGATAATAATTGGCGTATTGCGGTATTTTTTACGAATCAGATTGCTGTATACAACAGTCGCATGGTCGGGTCTTTTATACGCGGCGCCTCCGGGAGTGTAGGCGTCCGTCTCACGATGCTTTTTTGAAACATAATAGTGATTTACCATAGAATCCATATTTCCGGAGGAAACGAAAAAGCCAAGCCGCGGTGTTCCTAAAACGGTGATGCTCTCATCATTTTTCCAATCCGGCTGTGAAATAATGCCGACATGATATCCATGAGCCTGGAGCAGGCGCGTGATAATCGCATGTCCAAATGACGGGTGATCAACATACGCATCACCTGTAACATATATGAAATCTAACTGTTCTATTCCAAGCTCTTGCACTTCTTCCATTGTCATCGGAAGAAAACCATTCGCAAGTGACAATTTTATCGTCCTCCTCTGTTAATTGTTATATGATGCTAATTCTGTAATTTCCTGTTCTGTGAGAGGTCTGTATGCACCCTTTGGCAATGTTTTGTCAAGCAAAAGCGGTCCCATAGAAAGTCTTTTCAGATATATTACACGCCCTCCGACTGCTTCGACCATTCTCTTGACCTGATGAAAACGCCCTTCTGTAATCGTGAGCTTTATCGTATAAGTCATGTCTGCCTGTGTCAGCAGTTCCACCTTTGCTGGCAGCGTAGGCGCATCATCGCCAATGTCCACTCCTGTTTCTAATATTTTGATTTTCTCCTCATTGATGCTTCCACTGCATTCTGCGTAATAAGTCTTTGCCACATGCTTTCTTGGCGAAAGGAGATTGTGTGCAAGCTCACCATCATTCGTAATCAGCAAAAGTCCTTCGGTATCTTTGTCAAGCCTTCCTACCGGAAATAAATCCCTTCCGGCAGCATCCTTCAGCAAATCCATAACGGTCTTATCCTGCTTATCGCTTGTGGCAGTCACAACGCCCGCCGGTTTATGGAGCATATAATAATATGTACTCTGATAAACAAGCAATTTTCCTAAATAAGCAACTGCATCTTTCTTCTCATCAAGCTTAAAATCAGGCTTTTTGATAATCATATCGTTGACTGATATACTGCCTTTTCTGATATATTCTTTTACCTGGTTTCGGGTGCCAAGCTGCATGTCACACAAAAACTTGTCTAATCTCATGAAGAACCTCTCATTTCATAAATTATCTATAAGTTTTATACGAATGCTTTTTCATAGAATGTAACTATTCGGTCATGCACATTCATAATTTCCGTAAACGTGCTATAGAATATAATAAACGGATTTCCGGTGAGTATATGCTGTTAAAAACCTTAGCATATCTTCTGCTTATTATCATCATACTAAGCCACCCTGACGATACTTTTCAATATGCATATGAGGGGCTGTATCAGTGGGCAGCAAAGATGGTGCCTACCTTGTTTCCATTTATGATGATTAGCTCTATTATGGTCTATAGCGGCGCTGATTTAGAGCTTGGAAGCATGCTGGGCAAATTCATGAAAAAAATCTTTCGATACAGCAGATATGGGCTGTATGCAATATTTATGGGCTTTTTCTGTGGTTTCCCAATGGGCGCTAAGGTAGTCAGCGAGCTTTTTGAAAAAGATAAAATCAGCAAAGCAGAGGCAAATACGCTTCTTGCTTTCTGCAATAATATCGGACCTGCCTATTTCATGGGAATTATTATGCCGATATTACATGAAAGCGGATATCATACCATAGTGCCCTTCGTGTTTGGAATGTATGGAATTCCTGCACTTTATGGAGTTATCTTAGGTCACATGCAGTCAAAGAAATCTCAGATTTTAAATATTTATGACTCTGATGAAAACAGCAGTCCAACCTGTGCGCAAAAATCTTCTCTGGCGACAACGCTGAAAAAATCCTGTATTGACAATACACAGTCTTTGATTATCCTTGGCGGATACATTACCTTCACCAACGCTTTTCGGATTTTTCTTGATTTTATACCCTTGTCAGCCAACAGCAAATGTATTTTATCAAGCTTTTTGGAGATTATCGGCGGCGTACAGGCGATTTACACCACAACGCTGACGCCGGAGCAAAAGGTCTTCTGGATTATGACTGCTCTATGCTTCGGCGGTGTCTCCTGTATCCTGCAGACTAGCAGTTTTCTTGAAAAGTCTGGCCTGTCCCTTATATATTATTTAAAGCATAAAACAATTATTACGCTTGTTTCAGCAGGCTATTATTTGATGCTGACAAAGCTGCTTTAACCTTAACGAGTCCGCAGCAGAGTGCGTACTCCTGATTCATTGCTGCGTTAACTAATTAAGTTTTATGATATTTGACTCTGTACTCTTATCATACAGATTATATGCCTTAAAGATGAGGTTATCCTTTTTACCATAACTCATACTAACAGATACCGTCATCGTGGGACTGCCCTTTATCCAGGGCTGAAGGGGCGACCATGTTAATCCGTTATCCCAAGAATACGAATAATACTGGATTACGGATTCGCCGTCAAGCGCTGTCAACTCAACTGTAGCATATTTTCCGGTTTTATCATAATTGATTAGATTTGCACCAACATATACAGGCGGAGTAGAATCATTATATACGCGGCTTGCAGGAACCGGAACAGCTAAAGGCGCATAATTTCTGTAATCGGTCTTCCCGTCCTTCGAGACAAGTCCGAAGTATCTGGCAACTGCCTCGGCATCACGAACACCAAATTCCTTCAGGCTTTCCTGCGTCTGCAGATAAGCGGCATCGTTGCTATTGTCAACATGACAGTGCTCTACAATAATGGAAGGAATATTTCTTATCGCACATTGGCGTATAATTCCATAGTAATCTGTTCCCTTACTGCCGATTCTGGTCTTAATGCCGCGATTGAATAATCCCATTTCCTCAAACTGATTTAAAAATTCATTCCCCATAGAATAACCCTGACTGTATAACAAACCTGTGGATGGAACCCATACTTCACTTCCATAGAGGATATGGGAAATAGACATATTAAAATGGAGTGAAAACAGGAAATCTGCCTGAACCTCTGCCGCAAACGCTGCCCGTTCTTCCAGCGACATATCAATATCCTCTGTATGTGTCAGATAAACCTTCACATTTTCGTATTTTTCAAGCTGTTCCTTCATATACAAAGCAACAACCATGGTATAGTGCTTTTCGGGTATTGGTAAATAATCCGTTCCCAGATTGGAACCGCCATGCCCTGGATCAATCACAACAACAATAGGCTCTGCTGCTTCTGCTTCGGATAAATTGAAACCGGAAATACAAGATACTGTCAGAATCACACACAATAGGAAAGTCATCGCCCTTTTTAATATCTTTCTCATTCTTTCTCCTTTACTGATATATTTTTGCAAAACAAGCAAAGATTACCTTGCCTGCGGTATAGTCAGTATAACCCACAGAAAAACTGTGGGTTAACTTTACGAAACACGGCTGTATATGGAAATGGCTGCTTATTGCACATACATGCTCCGTTCACAAGTTTTAAATTAAATCAATATTATCTGTATCGGAATTGTCAGCAGATTGTATTTGCTCTGCTGCTTCTTCCGGCGGCATAAGTTCTGCCCTGTTTGCCGTGACAACATTATCAATTTCCCTGAGATTTCCTACCAGCGCATTATAGTCACGTGTTGAAATTTCTATTGACTGCTTTAGAATATTCTCCAGATTTGCAAGAATACTGTCTGTATACTGCATTGCGGCAGATTTTACATTGTTTGCCTCAATCGTTGCATTATCCAGAATATCCTGTGCCTGTTTGGTTGCCATTTCTACAATCTCATTCGCCTGAGCATATGCCTGCTGCATAATCTGATGCTCGCTAATCAGCTCATTCGTCTGAACAGCCGCATCATTTAACAGCTCTTGTGCTTTTTGCCTGGCATCGTTTAAGATTGCCTCTTTATTGGAAATAATTTTCTGATAGCGCTTTATCTCCTCCGGGGTTTTCATGCGCAATTCGCGTAGCAAATCATCGATTTCCGCTTTATTTACCATGATAATATCTGTCGAAAACGCTTTATATTTGCAGTTATCTATGTACTCCTCAATTTCATCTATTAACTGCTCTATTCTGCTGCTCATATTACTCCTCCATACTTTACGCGTTCCTATCCGGAATGCATTTACTTATTTTTAAATTTATCATATACAAGCTCAGCTACAAAGTCAGGCACACACTGCGAAATATCTCCATGAAAGGAAGCGATTTCCTTTACACTGGAGGAACTAAGGTATGCATATTCAAGACTTGTAGTCAGAAATACCGTATCAAGATTTCCATTAGACAGCTTCCTGTTCGTCTGAGCAATCTGTAATTCATACTCAAAATCTGTAATAGCCCGTAAGCCGCGGACCGAAATATGAATATCCTTCTGTCTTGCATAATCAATCAAAAGACCGTTAAAGGAATCTACTTCCACATTCGGCAAATCCTTTGTAGCCTCCTTTAATATACTAACACGTTCCTCAACAGAAAACAACGCATTCTTCGCCTTATTATCCAAAACGCTTACGATTAAGGTATCAAACATTTTAGATGCCCGTTGAATCACATCAAGGTGACCAAGAGTCATAGGGTCAAAACTCCCCGGATAAATTGCAGCATTCATGGTATTAATCCTCCATAGGTATTTTATATTTTTCTTATGAATACGTGCTTGTTTGTTTTATACTGCTTTTCTTTCTCTACAAAAAAGCCAATATCCTCTACATAATTAAAGGAGGTTTCACGTGCAGCTTCCACAACAATTAAAGTGTCCTCATTCACATATGCGGCGTCACGAAGAATCTCCAGAACTCCTTTTTCGTAATTCTGTTGATATGGCGGATCAAGAAATATCACGTCAGCCGTCTCCTTAATGCTGCCCCTGAGCGCGGAAAAAACATCTTGCTTTAACACAACAGCCTTGTCCGTCAGATGTGTGTGTTCTAAATTATCCGTAATACATGCAATAGCCTTTTGATTGTTTTCTATAAAATAAGCTTTTCTGGCGCCGCGGCTCAATGCCTCGATACCAATGCCGCCGCTTCCTGAAAAAAGGTCGACAAAGACAGCCCCTGACAAATATGGCATCAGCATATTGAAAAGTGTTTCCTTTATTCTGTCAGTTGTCGGGCGTGTATCCAATCCTTCAGGCGTCTTTAGCAAAAGACGTCTGGCAGTTCCAGCAATTACTCTCATAATAAAAATCTCCTATCAATATATTTATCTACGATTATACTCTAAGTTTGGTACCTTTTGTATCTCTTTTACCAATTTTTATTTTATTCATTTCAATTTTTTTATTTTTATATTCGATAGAAAATTCAGCTCCAGGCTGACAGTAGTAGACATTTTCAATGTAATCACCGCTTCCAAGCTTCATACCTCTGACTCCTACCGCTGTTTTTTTCAGTTCTGAAATCTCGTCCACGTCAAATCTGAGAAAATATCCGTCTTTGCTCTGCAGAATAATATGCTGATGCTCTGTTACCACTTCAATGCTGGCCAGTTCATCTTCTTCGTTGAGTTTTGTTGCCGCCACTGTTCGTTTGGTTACATCAAACTCACCGCCGCTTACAATCTTGCACATTCCCTGTTTCGTAACAAATAATAATCTGTACAGATTTAATTCGGACTGGCTTGCAATCGCGACGATATCCTCATTACCTGAGCTGTAATTGCTGACGTTGTCGACCGGAATCCCTTTATCCCGAAAACGTCCAAAAGGAATATCTGCTACTTTAATTGTATGAAGCTGCCCTAAGTTTGTAAACAGGCAGATTCTTCCTGTATTGCGGCATTTTACGACATACTTAAATTCCGCATGCGCAGCTTCCTTATTTCTCTCATAGGCTGCCATATCGATTGTCTTACAATATCCAAACTTATCCATAAGGAACATGACATCCATATCTTCAAGCTTTTTCTCCTCATAGACAGCTTCCCCGGCGTTTTCAATATGTGTTCTGCGTTTTCTCGAATACTCTTTCTTAATGATATCCAGTTCCTGCATAATAACCTGTGCCATGGAATCACGGCGGTCAAGGATGTCCTCATATTTGTAAATGTTCGCGTTTGTCTCCTCATTCTCCTTCATGAGCGCTTCAATTTCCAAGCCAATCAGCTTGTACAGACGCATATCAAGAATCGCGTTTGCTTGCCGTTCGGTAAAATTTAACTGCTGAGCCATGATTGCAGATTCCTTTGAACGGAATTTGATACCGTCTGTAATACCATCCGTCAGACAGTTTTTAACCATGCTTCGGTCCTTCGAACCGCGAAGAATTTCGATAATAAGGTCTATGATATTACATGCCCGTATCAGCCCTTCCTGTATCTCGCGTTTTTCAAGCTCTTTGTTTAACAGTGTTGTATATTTGCGTGTTGCTATTTCATATTGGAACGCTACATTTCTTGCAATAATGCTCTTTAGCCCTAAGGTTTCCGGTCTGCCGTCTGCTATGGCAATCATATTGACACCAAAGGTATCTTCGAGACGTGTCTTTTTATACAGCAGATTCTTAAAGTTTTCCACGTCTGTGTCCTTTTTTAATTCGATTACGATACGAATCCCCTCTTTTGAGGACTGGTTTGAGATATCAAGAATTTCCGGAGCCTTCTTTTGCTCATACAAAGCAGCAATATCTTGCAAAAATTTACCGATATTGGCACCAATCATCGTATATGGAATTTCTGTTATGACGAGATTCAGCTTTCCTCCCTTGGCTTTCTCTACTTCAACCTTGCCGCGAAGCTTTATCTTGCCGACTCCGGTTTCATAGATGGAAAGGAGGTCATCTTTATTGCAGACAATTCCTCCTGTAGGAAAATCCGGTCCCTTCACATACTTCATCAGTTCGCGTGTCGTTATGTTCTCATTCGTCATATATGCTTTGGTAGCATCAATCACTTCGCCCAGATTATGCGGAGGAATACTTGTAGCCATTCCTACGGCGATTCCCTCAGAACCGTTTACCAGTAAATTAGGGAACTTGCAGGGAAGGACGCTTGGCTCCTTCTCTGTTTCATCAAAATTAGGGACAAAATCAACCACATCTTTATCAAGGTCTGCCAATATCGCCTCCTGCGAAATTTTCTGCAGCCTTGCCTCGGTATATCGCATGGCAGCAGCTCCGTCGCCTTCGATATTGCCAAAATTGCCGTGTCCGTCAATCAGCGGAATTCCCTTTTTAAAATCCTGTGTAAGCACAACCAGCGCGTCATATATGGAGCTGTCGCCGTGAGGGTGATACTTACCCATGGTATCTCCTACAATACGCGCGCTTTTTCGGTACGGACGGTCATATCTGATGCCAAGCTCATGCATATCATATAAGGTACGTCTCTGAACGGGCTTTAAACCGTCGCGAACATCAGGCAAAGCTCTTGCAATGATGACACTCATGGCATAATCAATAAAAGACCTTTGCATGGTCTCTGAATATTCGGTTTTAATAATTCTTTCTTCCATCTGCCAATATGCTCCTTATTTATGTATCCTAGTGCCTTGTCTTATTGATAATTAGCCAAACCTACTTGCCTATCCGTCCATCTGCGTAGTTTTGCCAAATATCAACGAGACAAGACACTAGTACAACTTTTCGTAAATAACCAGACCAATAACGCAGAATATTTTTTCGAGTGTGCATGACAAAAAATGTAGGCGTAGCGGGCTACGTCGAGGCTTTTTGCCATGTGCAATCGGGAAAATAGGCAAGTTATTTGATTGAGTTATTTAAAAATCGTTGTACTAGTGTACTATCTATTAAATATCAAGCTCTGCCTCGGTAGCATGCTCATATATAAATGTCTTTCTGGGAAGGACATCTGTTCCCATCAATAACTCTGTTATTTCAGATGCCATACGCGCATCTTCAATTTCAATCTGTTTCAACATTCTGGTTTCCGGATTTAATGTAGTTTCCCACAACTGCTCAGCGTCCATCTCACCAAGACCCTTGTACCGCTGCAGCGTGAATGTGCCCTTATGCGTCCTGCGGTATTTTTCAAGCGCCTTGTCGTCATAGAGATACTCTTCTTTGCCTTTTGCCGGCATTGCCTTATAAAGAGGCGGCATCGCAATATAAATATGCCCTTCATAGATTAATTCCGGCATAAAGCGATAAAAAAGCGTCAGAAGCAGATTGCTGATATGCGCTCCATCCACATCGGCATCTGCCATAATAACAATTTTGTTATAGCGAAGCTTGGAAATATCAAAGTCGTTGCCATACCCTTCAGAAAATCCACAGCCGAATGCATTAATCATCGTTTTGATTTCTGCATTTGCAAGCACCTTGTCAATGCTTGCCTTTTCCACATTAAGGATTTTACCTCTGATGGGGAGAATCGCCTGATAATTTCTGTCACGGGCAGTCTTTGCGCTTCCGCCTGCCGAATCACCTTCTACAATAAATATCTCGCACTTGCTGTAATCTTTTGACTCACAGTTTGCCAGTTTGCCGTTGGAGTCAAAGGAAAATTTCTGCTTTGTAAGCATATTCGTCTTTGCTTTTTCTTCTGTTTTGCGAATTTTTGCTGCTTTTTCAGCGCAGGAGATAACGCTTTTGAGCACTTCGACATTTCTGTCAAAATAACGGGTCACTTCATCTCCTGTCACCTTGCTGACCGCCTTTGACGCGTCTTGATTGTCAAGCTTTGTCTTGGTCTGTCCCTCGAATCTGGGGGCCGGATGTTTGATTGATACGACAGCCGTCATGCCGTTTCTCACATCTGCTCCGGTAAAGTTTACATCCTTTTCCTTCAATATATTCAGCTCGCGAGCATAATTATTGATGACTGTTGTAAACATTGTCTTAAATCCGGTTAAGTGTGTACCGCCCTCCGCATTATAGATATTGTTGCAGAAGCCAAGCACACTCTCATGAAATTCATTGACATACTGAAAGGCGCACTCAACGGTGATATCCTCGCTGACTCCGGTAAAGTATATGATATCATGCAAGGTTTCTTTATTTTTATTGAGGTCCTTTACATATCCTACAATTCCCTCCGGCTCGGAGTATGTCACGGTTTCGTCATGTTCTCCGCGCTTATCCGTAAAAATGATCGTCAGCTTCGGATTCAGGTAAGCGGTTTCATGAAGCCTGCTCTTTACATCGTCGGCTTTAAACCATGTTTTATCAAAAATTGACGGGTCAGGCGTAAAATTAATTGTCGTTCCGGTTTCTCTGGTTTTGCCGATTACAGGAAGCAGTCCGTCAATCAGCTCAACCACCGGATTCCCGTACTCGTACTTGTCCTGATGAATCAAACCGCCGCTTTTTACGGTAACCGTAAGCTGCGTGGAAAGTGCATTGACAACGGACGAGCCTACACCGTGGAGACCGCCGCTTGTTTTATAAACACTGTTATCAAATTTGCCGCCTGCATGAAGCGTCGTAAAGACGACTCTCTCGGCGCTGACACCTTTCTGATGCATGCCGACAGGGATACCGCGTCCGTTATCAGATATGGTTGCGGAGCCGTCCTTCTCAAGCGTCACACGGATTTCACTGCACGCGCCTGCAAGATGTTCATCGACAGAATTATCGACAATCTCATAGATTAAATGATTCAAACCTTTTGTTGAAACACTTCCTATGTACATGCCCGGTCTTTTCCTGACAGCCTCAAGTCCCTCCAGCACAGTAATGCTGGAGGCATCATATATATTATTATCTGTTTTTGCCATTGAGCAACCAGCCTTTCTAAAACATTATATAACAATCCAGTACCTTCATAATTATGAGCAGAAGACCATGCAAAATTTCTGTCGGAAATGGTCTTCTGCCGTAATAGTTCAGCCCAGAGGTTCAAATTATCGCCACTGATGTTTCCATATATTAGGATAGGCACGATGACGAACAATATTATAACATAACTTTTTGACCTTGCAAAGGTTTTTGAGTCCTGTTCACTCAATTCGTAACAGTTCGAACGAAAACGTAAAATCGAACAATTGTCAGTACACAGAAGGCGGCCAGTCCTATCTGAACAGCAACGTTTTTGAACAAATTTTCGAACATACATTTTTGTAATATTTTAATAAAAAACAGATTTCTCTGCATTTATTTTAATACAACCATTGCAAATGAAAAAAATTTGTATACAATAGTAATTAGAAATGCAAGTAAGACCGCTAAACATCACGGTGTAAACGCTTTCACACATAACCTGTGCACACTGGTGCATGTAGCAAAAAACTATCAAAAGAAAAGGAAGGATTTTTAATTATGTATGGATTTGGTACAATGATTGAACAACTGAAAAAGAACCCTAAGACAATCGTCTTTACTGAGGGTACTGACCCACGTATTCTTGAGGCTGCTTCTCGTCTTTTGGCAAGTAGTTTCCTTCACCCTATTCTTGTTGGTAATGAAGAAGATGTCCTTAAGGCTGCTGAGGAGGCAGGTTATAATATCCGTGGTGCACAGATTATAGACAGCAACCACTATGATCGCTTTGACGAGATGGTAGAGCGATTCTGTGAGATTCGGAAAAATAAGGGAATGACTCCTGAGGAGGCAAGAAAAGTCCTTGCACAGCCAAATTATTTTGGAACAATGCTCGTAGAGATGGGTGTTGCAGACTCCCTTCTTGGCGGCGCTACATACTCTACTGCCGATACTGTTCGTCCTGCTTTACAGATTATCAAGACAAAGCCCGGCCACAGCATCGTTTCTTCCTGCTTTATCCTTGTTCGTCCCGGTGCTACAGGTGAAAATGAGGTTCTTGCAATGGGTGACTGCGCAATCAATATTAATCCCACAGAAGACGAGCTTGTTGAAATTGCCGGCGAGACTGCTGAGTGTGCAAAAATTTTCGGCGTCGACCCGAAGATTGCATTTTTAAGTTACTCTACTCTCGGCTCCGGAAAGGGTCCAGATGTTGAAAAAATGAGAAATGCAGCAAACAAGGCAAAGGCTAAATATCCAAGTCTTCCTATCGAAGGTGAGCTTCAGTTTGATGCTGCCGTATCTCCCCGTGTTGCACGTACAAAGTGCCCGGGCTCTACAGTTGCAGGACATGCCAATACATTTATTTTCCCTGACATCAACTCCGGAAACCTTGGTTACAAGATAGCACAGAGAATGGGTAATTTTGAGGCATATGGTCCGATTCTCCTTGGATTGAATGCGCCAATCAATGACCTTTCCCGCGGCTGCAATGCAATTGAAGTATATTCCATGGCAATCATCACAGCAGCTTTAGTATAAACGATAATTAATATACGACAAAAACGGCACATATTTTACAGTATGTGCCGTTTCTTTTACATTATTTTGTGTAATAGTTCAGCCTTGCCCATTCATAGGTTGCCAAATGGTACAATATACTCTTAGACTGCAAGCAGTCACGTCTATATTGCACACCCATTTCTGCATGGCTGAACTGTTGCTGTTTTATCTTAACTTTTTACAGCATGTGATAGCCAGCGAACCGGGTCCGATATGGCAGGAAACGCTGAGTGACAATGGGTCTACCGCAAAGATTGGATAATCAGGAAACTGCTCCTGAACCTCCTGTTTAAATGCATATGCCGCTTCCTCATTCTGGGTATGTGCGATTGCCAGATAAATCTGATTATCCGGCGAGATACCGCCAAAACGTTTCTCAATATCACTTTTTATCGCATTGATCATAATGGATTTTGCCTGGTTCACCGTTCTGGCTTTCGCAAAGGCATCAAGCTTCTCACCCTGTATCTGCAGTACCGGCTTAATCCTTAGCAGCGTACCAAGCGCTGCCGCTGCCGGAGTAACCCTGCCGCCCTTTTTCAGATAATAAAGTGTATCAATCATGATATAAATGCTGGAATTAAATTTATCCTTCTCTAGAATTTCTTTGATTTCACTGCCGCTTTTTCCTTCTTTGATAAGCTCCAGCGCGTCAAATGCAGCACGCTTCTGTGTGACAGAAATTCTTTGATTGTTTACGACATGCACCCTTCCTTCATAATCTTGGGCCAGCATGGCGGCTGTCTGGCAGGAGCCGCTAAGTCCGCTTGACATCGGAATATGGACAATCTCATCATACTCCTTTAAAAGCTCGTCCCAAAGCGCCATGATAGAATCCGGCGAAGGCTGTGAGGTAGAAATATCCGCCTTCTGTGCAAGTTTTTGATAAAATTCATCCTGACTGAGCGTAATTTCTTCAAAATAAGTATCCCCATCAATCATAAAAGGCATTGGCAGAACCCTGATGCCCAATTCCTTTGCCTGTGCCTGTGTAATACCACTGTTACTGTCTGTAACTACGACTACTTTTGACATATAATCTATCTCCCTGTTCGTTTAATAAATTAGAAAACATACCTCATGTGATAACCTGCTGTACTGCCCGTCCGCATAGTCATCAGCCTCTATGCTGAAAATGTTCCAAATCTTTATAATCATTTTACCGTCAGATGTTGATGAAGTCAACGCCCGAGGAGATATTCTCCTCGTAATGTCTCCAGAAACTCAAATGCTCTGCCGCAGGATTTTTCCCATTCCGGATATAGGAGGAATACAGCTCCAAAGCACATTTTTGTGCTTCCTGCAGGATTCCTGCGTCCTGATAAATATCACCTAATTGAAACTGAAACTGACCGCTTTGCCTGATGCCAAATAAATCACCAGGACCTCGAAGCCTCATATCCTCAGATGATATAAAAAATCCATCATTTGACTTGTTTAATACCTGAAGCCGTTCCATAGTATCATTTTGACTTGATGTTGTGATAAATATGCAATAAGACTGCTCTTTTCCACGCCCGACGCGCCCTCTGAGCTGATGAAGCTGTGCCAGTCCAAAGCGTTCTGCATTTTCTACAAGCATCACCGTAGCATTCGGAACATTGATTCCGACCTCAATCACTGTCGTGGATACCAGCACATCAATATGATGAGCTGCATATTCTTCCATAATATAATTCTTTGCCTTTGGATTCATCTGTCCATGCAGAAATTCAATCCGTACCGTATCAGGCAATGCTTTTTTCAGCTTCTCTGTATACTCAATAACATTTTCAAGCACAGGCTGATCTCCCATCATTTCATCATTCGGCTCAACCATAGGACATATGACGTATGCCTGTCTGCCTTTTGCGACTTCGTTTGCAATAAACTCATATGCTTTTTTCCTGTAGTCGGTATTAACTACACAATTTTTGATTGGCAGCCTGTTTGCAGGAAGCTCGTCCATTACCGATATGTCCAAATCTCCATATAAAATAAGAGCAAGTGTTCTTGGAATCGGAGTTGCACTCATAACAAGGATATGCGGCTGTATTCCTTTCTGTGCCAAGGCCTCACGCTGTTTAACACCAAAACGGTGCTGTTCGTCTGTAATGACTAAGCGTAAATCATAAAAGTCAACATCATCTTGTATCAAAGCCTGCGTTCCGATAATGACATTGCATGTCCCAAGAGCAATACTTTCCTTCGTTCTTCGCTTCTCTCTGGCTGTTAAAGAACCAGTCAGCAGAACCGGCTTAAACGGTAATCCGTATTGCTGAGCAAGCTCCGCGACAGAATCATAATGCTGCTTTGCAAGAACTTCTGTAGGAGCCATAAACGCTGCCTGATGATGATTCATGATACACATAAAAATAGCCAGTACTGCTACAATTGTCTTGCCGGAGCCTACATCTCCCTGCACAAGCCTGTTCATCAAATGCGTCGAGCACATATCATGCTCTATCTCAGCCCATACTTTTTTCTGCGCGCCGGTAAGCTCATATGGCAGCCGCTTGATAAAATCCGCACACGCATCAATGCGCATCATTGGCGCATCATTAATCTCCTGTGCCGTCATATCCTTTAAAATCAGCACAGACACAATAAAGAAAAGAAATTCTTCAAAAACCAGCCGCTTTCGGGAAGCAATCATGGCATCTCGATTTTCCGGAAAATGAATTCCCATCATTGCAGACTTGAAATCTGTCAGACCATACGCCTTACGCATAGATTCCGGAATATAATCCTCGTCAAAGGAAAGATTGTTTATCGCTGCATGCATTGCTTTTGTTATTGCAGCAATTGTAAGCCCTTTCGTGGCAGGATATACCGGTGCAAGTCTGTGTACATTCTGCGCAAATTCATGCGGACTTACAATTTTGGGCTGGTCCATTGTCATTCGGTTATTTTTTAAAACAACACGCCCGCGAAAGATACACTGCTTCCCGGGCTGAAGGCTGTTTTTGATATAAGGCATGTTAAAATACGTGATATCACAAGCACCACTATTGTCTTTGACACGTACTGTGGTGACAGACATGTTTTTCCTTATATGTATCGTTTGGGGAGCACTAATAACCATAGCACGTATCGCATGTACCTGATTGGCTTTCAGCTCCCCGATATTTACAATATCACGCCATTCTTCATAATCTCTCGGATAATGTGTGATAAGATCATGAATCGTATAGATATTTAATTTATGATAGAGAGCAGCCGTTTTCTCGCCAATTCCATTTAGCACTGTAATAGGATCATTAAGCTGCATGGTCTACTCCACTGAAACGATGTAAGAGTAAATAGGCTGTCCGCCAAATTGAAGCTCAACATCGCAGCCGCTAAATTCTGCCTGAACCTTTTCTGCTAACTGCTGTGCCTGCTCCTCTTTGATGATATCACCATAATAAATGCTGATTAACTCATAATCATTCTTCATCATTTCTTTAATCATTTCATAGGCGACAGTCTGAAGGTCTGTCCCCACGGATAAGATACCCTTATCACCGATTCCCATGAAATCTCCCTGATGAATCTCCTTGTCGTCAATCATTGTGTCACGTACTGCATAGGTAACCTGACCAGTTGACACGTTCTGCACCTCCTGCGTCATGACAGCTTCGTTCTCTGCCACCGAAATATCAGGAACATAATTAATGATTGCCGTAATGCCCTGGGGAACGGTTTTAGTTGGAATTACGATAATATTTTTGTCCGAAGTAAGCTGCTTTGCCTGATTTGCGGCAAGGATAATATTTTTATTGTTTGGGAAAATAAAAATATTGTCTGCGTTAATCTGTTCAATGGCATTGAGCATATCCTCTGTACTCGGATTCATGGTTTGTCCGCCTTCAATAATGTAATCAACACCAAGAGAACGGAATATCTCATTCATACCTTCGCCGATGGAAACAGCAATAAATCCTGTTTCCTTATGTTCAGAAGCCGCATGGCTGTCTCCTGCTTTCGCCATTGTTGGCAGTTCTGTACTCTGCATCTGCTTTTCCATCATGTCAGAGACTTTTTCGTCACGCTCAAGGCGCATATTTTCAATAATAATTGTAGTAAGCGAGCCATATAGCAAAGCCTTCTGCATTGCAAGTCCGGGGTCATTAGTGTGAACGTGAACCTTTACAATCTCATCGTCTGCCACAACAACGATAGAATCACCAATAGAGGAAAGATACTCCTTAAAGTCCATCTCCTGCTTAATATTAAATGGTTTGTTCAACATAATAAGGAATTGTGTACAATAGCAGAATTTAATTTCAGCGTTTGCCTGTGCTTCAATGCCTGCAGACATCGCTTTGTTTCCGGCACCGATTTCCTTCCTGGGAGCCGCTTCAATCGTAAGGTCAAGCTCCTTTCCAAGGAATGCATCAAATGCACCCTTCAGCACTTCTACAAGTCCCTGTCCTCCGGAGTCAACGACGCCCGCCTGCTTTAATACCGGAAGCATCTCAGGAGTCTGTGCAAGAACAACCTCCGCTTCTTTGATAACTTCGCTGATAAACACCTCAAGGTCTTTTTCTCCTGCAACAGCAAGGTCATTCGCCCTCTTAGCAGCTCCCTTTGCAACAGTGAGAATCGTTCCTTCCTTAGGCTTCATAACAGCCTTATAAGCCGTTTCCACTGCCTTATCACAGGCTGACGCGAGGATTGCCGCGTTGATTTCGTCATACTCTCTGATGACCTTTGTAAAGCCTCTGAAAAGCTGCGACAGAATAACACCGGAATTGCCTCTTGCACCCCTGAGGGAGCCGGAAGATATTGCCTTCGCAAGAGAAACCATATCAGGCTCCTTGATATCAGCTACTTCCTTCGCAGCAGACATGATTGTCATAGACATATTGGTGCCAGTATCACCATCCGGAACAGGGAAAACGTTAAGCTCATTGATCCATTCCTTTTTATGCTCCAAATTTTTTGCTCCGGCAAGAAACATCTTCGAAAGCATTTTCGCGTCGATTACATTTAATCCCACTTCAAAAATCCTCCTTAATCTATTACTCGAACGCCTTCAACAAAGATGTTGATTTTTTCGATTTCGAGACCTGTGAAATTTTCAACTTTGTATTTTACATTATTAATCAAATTGTCACATACAGTAATAATGCTTACACCATACGATACAATAACATGAAAATCAAGAATTAATTTATTATTAACAATATTTACCGATATTCCATGAGTGATGCTTTCTTTCATGAGCAGCTTCACTAAGCCGTCTTTCATGTTCACTGACGCCATGCCGACAATGCCGAAGCACTCAACAGCTACACTTCCCGCGTACTGGGCAATGACCTCAGGATCAATATAGATATTACCCATATGAGTATTCATAGATCCTTTCATAGAAATCCTCCTTTTAAGAAAAATTAATCTATATTATTATAACCGTTTTTCAGGAAAAAGGAAACACATATTTTTATAGATTTTCAGGGTTATAAGAATTTTAGAAAAAAATTATATTTTTTCATGAAAATAGCTTGCCAAATGTTCCTTTTTTTGATAAGATACTACTGTTGTGAGTCGAATGACTTAGTTTAGTCGAGGAGGTGCTAACGATGGCAAAATGTGATATTTGTGGCAAAGGCGTTCATTTCGGTAATAACGTAAGCCATTCTCATAGAAGATCCAACGCAATTTGGAACTCGAATGTAAGAAGTGTAAAATGCAAAATTAACGGAGCTGCTAAGAGAATGCATGTGTGCACAAGATGCTTACGTTCCGGAGCTGTTGAAAGAGCATAATAGAATTTCATGATAAAAAAGAAGCGAATATGCTTCTTTTTTTATGCACACAAGCCTGTAAGGAAATCAGCCATGTACACAAAAGCCGATACCACGCTACCCTTCGCAGTATCGGCTTCTAATGCTCTCATATTCTGTCTGTATTAATAGTAATGTCTTTGTATCCCCGCATTTATTATCAGGATGAAATATTTTTAACAGTTCTTTATAGCGCTTCCGCAGTGCAAGTTCACTATCCACACCCCTGAAAAAGCATGTCCCATCATAAGCTCCTGCTTCATACTGCTGATGTGCTGTTTTTGCCCCATACATCTTCTGACGTCTGTATTTACTCTTTTCATGCTCGAAGTTTAAGCGCTCACATTCTAATGATTTCCGGTCAAGTGCAAGCTGCTGATACGCATCTTCGATAATCTTTTTCTTTTTCTCTATGAATGCTTCATTGTCTTCAAAGCGCTTTTTAATGGTTTTCTCGCGCATCTCAATTGAAGTTCTTTCAATTTCCAGTGTTCTTTTTAAATCCTGTAATTCATGGCTCAATTCCTGAAGCTCTTCTTTCTTTGCCTGAATCCTGACCTGCTCCTGAAACATCCAGATTTTCATCTTTTTCAGATCATCCGGCGCCTCAGCCTTCATGAGCTCCTCATCAAAATCCAACATATTAATTACTCCCTTTTGAACTTAAAATCATAATCATCTGCTGTTTTTACTAAATACAATCCGTTCTGCTTTATCTGCAGCAAAATAGAAAATACCCTACGATGATAAAAACAGTAATCAGTATCAACCCTATCCAAGTACTTCCCAAAATTAACATAAAGAGCATGCCGATTGCAACGCAAAATAAAGTATATCCGATGAGCTTGCACATTTTTACATACTCCGACATATCTTTATTCATTATATGCATCATTTCTGCAATTTATTTATTCCTTTTCAGGAAATGCTGTATTGATCGCTTCTTCGTCACTTGGCATATCTTCTTTGGAAGAAGTGAAACGGTCAATCAAATCCGGAACCATGTCAATTATTTTATTGACCGTATCCTGATTCTTGATATTTACCAGACGTATCTGACCATTTTTGATGACCAGCACTGCACTGGGAGACATTTTTCCGGTCATGCCGCCTGCCCCTCCGTTTTTCTTTTCCTGCGAGGAGGCGCCTGCTCCAACACCAAATGTAACATCTACCAAAGGGATAATTGTCGTATCGCCCACCTGAGTAGGTTCTCCTACTACGGTTTTCGATGAGAGAAAACGCTCCATTCCCTGCATCATGGAATTCACTACTCCATTAAAACTGTTATCAGACATAATAACCTCCAAATTAATTACATATTGCGTTTTAAGTGTTTCATCAAATGCTTAATATCCCTATCAAAAAGCAGAATACAAGCAGTCCATACAAAAGTATAAACACTGATATGTCCCTTGAGCAAAAATGTTCCTTCCAAAACGGAATGATCAAATTCAGGCTGTATGTCAATATTGCCCAAATGCCAGGGATAAAGCATTCCCCATACCGCAAGCACCTCACCCATTACTGCCGGGTCTTCAAAGCCAAGATGAAGATTTACCTGATATTTTTTGGGCGACACATGCTTAAAAATCCGTTTTAGCTGCTTTGCGCAGGTAGAAAATGCCCGTTTCGTACTGTCAAGCTGCAATAACTCCAAGTAATATTTTATGTTATCCTTTATCTTCACCATTGTATCACATATTTTTCGAAATGTGAACTTTATATTTTTAAAAAAATTCACAAAAACAGCGACGAAATGCTTTACTTTCTGAAAAAAATGTTCTTCCTGCGTCTGTTGTCCCTTATCGAATCCATCAAAAACACTATTATCAGTCAATATCGGTGTCTCTATTGTGCAATCTGCCTGCTTTTGCGCAGAATTTCCAAAAGTTTTCTCATTTTGTCGGTCCGCTTGAGATTGATTCTCCTCAGCTCCTTCCTCCAAAGAAGCTGCCTGGATTTCACCTGTACGTTCCTTGGAATTAGTTTTTGTCTGTTTCTCTTTTTTATTCTTCATTTTCCTGGTGTTTATTTTGAGATTATCATATACAGGAATCCCAAATAATTTCAGGCGCAGGTGAAATGCCTGTCCTTTATGGCAGATACCTCTCAGGGAAACAATATGCAGCAGCCATGATGCACGCAGCTCTGCCGCAAAATCATCACGCTGTCCGCCTCCCTTTGCCTTGTATCTCACAGGAACAAATAAAACTACCAGCAGCAGAAATAACAGTAAGCCAAGCAGGATAAGAATTACGATTCCTATGATTTTTAAAATCGTCAATAATACAGATACCATAAGTTCCCCTTTTTATTTAAAATATGCCTTTACATCATACCCCCCGGTAGCAGCGAATACATCCTGAAGCATACTTATTACCAAGTCTACAGCCCCTCCATATCCTCCTGCCACCCCGACAATATAGGGAGCGTTCGCTTTTTTCTTATAATATTTTTGCTTCAGCATTCCACTGTGATAAATTTCAAGCAAGTCATTGTTTCTTGCCATCGCAATGATATAAACGGAAGGCTGCGGTCTGCCGGTACGAAGCTTCCACAATACTTTTTTCTTCTTCTTTTCCAGTGAAGGACTCATATATAATCCCTTGTAAAAGCGCATCATTCATCACTGCTCCTAATCTATCTTCCAGACTATGTAACCATTTTATTGTAGCATAACCTTATCAAGAATACAAACTGAAAAGAAGGTCAATGCTGACCTTCTTTTGATTATTTGTCTAACGTGGTTTTATCCATTGTTTGTCTTTTCTGAGATTTAAGTATTCCTGATAAGCCTGCTCCAATATTTGCTTCTCATTTGAAAATTTGAGAAGATGATAGGCTTCATGATACTTATAATATCCCGAATCAACGAAAAATTCTTCGCGCTGCGGTTTGCTATAATAATTATCAGCCATCATCAAATACCAATGGACTTCCTTTTCTACGACATCCTGCGGTACATTGAAGGAATATTCACTTTTTCCAATGTATTTCATTACAGTTGCTTTTACACCTGATTCTTCGAAAACTTCACGGAGAGCAGTTTCCACATGTTTCTCACCGCTTTCAACAGTTCCTTTGGGTAATACCCAACCTTCATATCTGTTTTTGAAATTTTTGTATAACAGTAAAATTTTCCCTCTGAAAATGACTACGCCCCCACAGCTAGTAGCTTGAATCATAGCGTCTCCTCCTGTATGGTGCGTAAATAACTTACTTTATGCTTTCGATAATATTGACAATCTGATTTGTCTCATATGGTTTCGTGACAAACTCTGCTGCGCCAAGCTTTATGGCATCAAGCATCTTGCCCTTCTGTCCTGCCGCTGTTACCATTATTACCTTAGCGCTGACATCGTATTCTTTTATTTTTATCAGTGTTTCAATTCCATCCATTACAGGCATGGTTATATCGAGCGTCACAATATCCGGCTTTAATTCACAGTATTTTTCGTAGCCTTCCTGACCGTTTTCAGCCTCTGCAATCACCTCGTATCCGTGCTCAACAAGGATATTTCGAAGCATTGATCTGGAGGTCTTTGAATCATCAACTATCATAACAGTACTCATATTTCAATCTCCTATCCTAAAATTTATTCTGCCAAAGCCTTACTCATATACTTCCAATACTGCCCGGAAATTATAGCCATTGGCATGAATTGGGATAACATACAATTTTTCATTACTTATAAAAGGTCCGTCCAGGGAATATTCCGGCGAATTCATATCTATGGCTACATCATTATAGCTAAGATTCGTGGCAAACAGACCATTGACGCAATTAATAAATTCGCCTACATTATCCAAAGCATCTTCATTAACTGTCTCGTAAGTATCTCCGGTAAAATAATTCGCAATAGCAAGAAGGCCATCGCCGGGCGCACTCATGTATACTTTGATATGTACATCGCCTGTAATCATCTGACATGCATATTTATCAAGCTGCAGGGAACGGGCAGTGTATGACTTGTCCAAATACATGTCACGGTCTATCAGCCGGCGTATCGTCTGCACAAGCGTCATAATAAGCTCCTTCAGCCGCTTGGACTTTAACGGCACAAAAATGTTGATGGACTGCACCAAATCATCATGAATCAAAGAACTCATCTGTGCATCGCTGTACCCTGAAAGCTGCTGGAAATCATCAAGCAGCGGTTTTACCTGTTCCAGGCTGAGCAGCCCCTTATTCAAAAGGCTTTGAATAAATTTCATAAATACATTGGATTGGTAAGTAAGAATTTGATCCAGTTTCTCATCAGTAAGATAACCTGCCTCAATAGCAGTTTCTCCAAAACGATTATTATTTTTATCAATTTGTACTGACAACTCTTTGACAATTGATGCAGTAAGAACTTTGTTGATTACAGCTATCGTCTCAACTTCCGCCTTCAAATCATTGTCAACCGGAAGTAAATCATTAAGTTGCTCCATGGTTATTTTTTGTTTTGCTACCAGGTAATTTCCAAATAAGCGGTTAAGCATTTTTCGGCTCCCTTCTTCATTAAAGTTAACAATTTGACTCTGCACAAACTGTACCTATATACTAATATACACCTATTTGCCAAAAATTACAAAGTATTATTGAATTTTTTATTAAAATTTATATAATAACACAAAAAATTCAGTCTTATGCATGAAAATATCATATAAAATTGGGAAAGCTACAGCAGCTCAGTTCTCGTCATAATATTGATCCAGTATTCTTCTGGCAACAGGGACTGCATATTCACCGCCGGAACCTGCACCTTCCATGATAACTGTTATTTGCAGCGGTTTGTCTGTATGATAGGTGTAGCCTGTAAACCATGCATGCGAATCAGAAAAAGAATTATACTCTGCCGAACCGGTTTTTCCAGCAGCCTGGTATGACTGACCGCTTAAGCGTGTTCCTGTTCCCTCCTCTACGACCGCTGACATCAATTCCTGCAATGCCGCTGCTTCTTCCTCTGTGATAAGCTGTCCTAAAGAGGTTGGCGTATATTGTTTTATGACAGTTCCGTCTGCCGTTTCGACACGCTCAATTGTATATGGAATCATCATCTCTCCATTGTTTGCAATCATGGCAGTTATCATGGCAATTTGAAGGGGCGTAACCTGTGTTGCTCCCTGACCGATAACTGTTTGGAGCATTACGCTGTCACTTGTCTGAATATCCTTGGATATACTGCTTTTCTTCGCCAGAAATGATACAGGCAGCTCTGAGTTAAAATACAGGCTTTCCAACGTATCTTCAAATGCAGCCCTGTCCAATTTCAATCCGATATTCGCAAAAGAAGAATTACAGGACTTGGCAAAAGAGCGCGTGAAATCAACCTCCCCATGCTTCGTGCCATGAAAACAGTTAATCGTATCCTTGCCGTTTACAAAACGTCCGGTGCAGTTAAACAGGTATGTTTTATAATCATCAGGATTTTCACGTATATATTCCAGCGCTGTTAATATTTTAAACGTTGAGCCGGGAGGATATAACCCCTGTGTCGCCCTGTTAAGCAGTACGGAGCTTGTCTCATCATTGATAATGCTATCCCAGATTTCATCAATCGTATTCGGATCAAAGTCCGGCTTGGAAACCATTGCAAGAACTCTGCCTGTTGTGGGTTCCGTGACGATCACAGCGCCGTCATACAGCCCTAGTGCATCATAGGCAATCTTCTGCAGCTTTGCATCATATGTTGTGACAACCGTATTTCCCATATGCTTTTTGTCTGCAAGATCATCCTGAAGCTTATCGTTGAGCGAAATATTTGAGGACACCAGATACGTATTGGCGCTTTGCTCCACCCCCATTTTTCCATTTGTCGCATAACCGACCGCATGCGAAAAAACTTCGCCAAAAGGATAATATCTTGCATCACTATTTACAAGTGTCGTTGCCAATACCTGACCGTCCGAAGACATAATATCTCCACGAATTGTCTTTTCTGCAAGGATATCCTGACGTTTTGCATTGTAGGAATTGTTGATGACCTGAGGACTGTCATAATATACAAAGTGCACCAAATATACACTGATTGCCGCAAACAACACAGAAAAAGTTCCTGCTATGATATTCATATAAAGCTTTGCAGGATAGGACGCATTCTCTGCATATTCATCGTCCTGACCCGCCGCATCAATAAGGACATCATCATATTCCCCATCCCAAAACAAGTCATTATTGATATAGAGACCCTGTATGACAGAAAACATAACCAGTGAAGCCAGCACGGAGCTTCCGCCATAGCTAATCAACGGAAGCGTCACACCTGTCAGCGGAATAAATTTGCTGTTTCCGCCGATGGTAAGGAATATCTGTACAATATAGACAATTCCCAGTCCATAAGCCGCATATTTCATAAAGGGTTCACAGCAGGAGTGCGCAGCATGGACAATTTCCAGAAACAAATTGACACAGATTGCAATCAGGCAAATGCCGAAAATCAGACCATATTCTTCACAAATTGCCGAAAAGATAAAGTCCTGCTCAACATACGGGATAGAATTTGGGCTTCCGGCATCAATCCCCATTCCAAACCAGCCGCCGGTTCCGATTCCAAACAAGGACTGGGCAATCTGATAGCCGGTGGCGTTGATATCATTCCATGGGTCAAGCCATGCTGCCACGCGCACGCGCACATGCGAAAACAAGAAATATGACACATATGCCGCTGCCGCACCGCCAGCCAGTCCGGATATCAGATACCTGAGCTTACGTGTCGCCACAAACAGAAGTATGATATATGTGACAAAATAAATCAGTGCGCTTCCAAGGTCCTTCGAAGCTGCAAGGAGCAAGACATGAATGGCAGCAAGCACTGCTGACAGGATAATATATCCAAAGTGCTTTGCCCTGGACAAGATTGCAGCGATAAAAAGCACATATAAAATCTTTACAAATTCTGACGGCTGAAAGGATATTCCCAAAATTGAAAAAGTCAGCTTGGAGCCGTTTGTAATACTGCCGCTTATCAGCACTGCGCCCAGTACCAGAATGCCGATGGCAGCAAAAATCAAATCGCAGCTTTTTAAAAGCTTAATATACTTTATAAAGAACGGAATAATCAGTGCAATAATCAATGACACTGCCACAATCGCAAACTGTCGAATGGAACGTGTCAGGGATAATCTTGTAAGAATCACAAAACTGATGGATAATAACATTGCAATGTGATTTTGAATCAGCCTGTTTGCCCTGGGGTATATAACCCTCATTAAAACCAAAAAGGCAAATACGGTTATCACCTGAAAAAGCGGCAGAAAGAGATATGTAAAATCCTTTCTTGAGGACAGCAGAACAAGGCTTCCTGTCATATGATTGATAAATATCATGACATATTGAATCCCGAAAACAAAGCCTCTGCGTTCTCTGTCATCGCGTCGAAGCGTTATGAAGCTGATTAATGTATATAATAAAATATTAAATGCTAATATATATTTTGATAATTCAATCACTGCTCTAAGCATTCTACTCTACTCCACGTTTATAATGTCCGTTTGTATAGTCCTTCAACGGAGCTTCAACTGCTTTATTTGTCTCGCCAATGAGCTTTAGATAGTACTCTGCCACTGCTCTTGTCTGTGCTGCATCTTCAATGGAAAAATCAAGTCTCAAAGCATTATAATTTTTCCCGAGTATTCCCTCAAGCTGCCCATGCAGCGATAAAGGCACTGTATTATAGAGGATATTATAACAATGAAAACAGTTTTGTATGACAGAAAATTTGTTTTTATACCTGTCTGTTAAATGATACGCAGTCATTTTCCCTGATGTATCATTGGCACAGCCTTCTAATGTATTTCTCACACAATTGGCAGAAAGCAAAAGCGGTATATAGCCATAAATCACAGCGCCGACACTGCAGTTGGTCGTATCAAGCGCATTCAGCTCCTTTTTGTTAAGTTCTAACGGAAGGGTAATTTGCTCAAATTGTCCGGAATAAAATTCCAGTGCAGTATTGTTCCATGCATAGATTGTGTAATCCGCATAAACCGCTCCCTGATATCCCAGCTCATGAAGCCACTGCAGTTCTTCAAAGTTTCTTACCATCACGCCTGTGAAATGACTGCTGTTCAATAGCTGCTCGTAATCGCTAAAGTATTTGCAGCTTCTCTTTCGAAAGATATGCGGAAGAACCAAAATATACTCTTTATCCGGATGCAATACTTTTTCCACTGCAACGTCTGTTAAAAAAATGTCAGAATTTACATATATTTTCCTGATTTGCGAAAGACTGTTTGCCACACATAACTGTTCCGAAGTGGTGACCAGCATACACAAAGCATTTTTGTCAGCATCTTTCTTAGAGATTTCTTTCATCAGACTGTTTTTCGTAAAGGCTTTAGAAATTGCTTTTTTCCTTTTGTCTGAAGCTGATGAAACAAGTCTGTTTTCCAACTCGGAACAAGCCATACGCCGCAATTCATTCAATGCCTTTACCGTCATGAAAGAGGCATTGTCTGTGTCTATCGTCAAATCCGTGAGCACAAAACAAGTATCTCCAAGCTTACAAAGTCGTTTCTGAATCTCCTCTTCCTCTAATGGTCTATTAAGTGCTGTACTTACAATATCGCCGGATACCGATACCGATGCCTTCTCACAAGAAAGGGTCAGCATTGCCTGTTCCCCTGCATAGATTCGTACATATCCTGTTATTGGCAAATGTATGTTTTGAGAAATGTATGTTTCCTGAATATTTTTGATAATGTCCTGCGAACTTCCTAAATATCCCGGTTCCTGAAGTGTTACCATTGATTTGTCATGATGTTTTTTATAATAGCCGCTGCAAATGTCTGAACGAATATACAAGCCCCGTATTATTTGTTCATCTTTGGGTGAAACCTTATAAGGCTTGTTCGGATTTGCAAGATACATATCAATATACTTTCTGTACATTGCGGTTACTCCGGCAACGTATTCAGGGCTTTTCATACGTCCTTCAATCTTAAAGGAGTCAATGCCGGCTTCTATCAGCTCCGGCAGAATGGATAGTGTGTACATATCCTTGAGACTCAGCGGATACATTGTTCTGCCTTTTTGGTCTGTATAAGGCAGACGGCAGGGACCGGCACATCGTCCGCGATTACCGCTTCTTCCCCCTAAAATAGAACTAAAAAGACACTGCCCCGAATATGCGTAACACATCGCGCCATGAATAAAGCACTCAATTTCCAGACCTGTTTTCTCTTTTATCTCCTTCAGCTCACTAAGCGAAAGCTCCCTTGCAGGCACAACACGGCACACGCCCAGTTCTTTCATATATTGGGCGCCATAGCTTCCGGTAATGTTCATCTGTGTGCTGGCATGCAGCTCCAAATCAGAGAAATGGCTGTGCAGACATCGCAAAACGCCGATATCCTGAACAATCACTCCGTCTAATCCGGCTTCATATAAAGGCGTAATATACGGAATAAGCGCTTGAAATTCCTGCTCTTTCACCAACGTATTTACCGTAAGATATATCTTTCGTCCGAAAATATGAGCAATACGCAGTGCTTCTATGATTTCTTCTGTTGAGAAATTACCTGCATATGCTCTGGCGCCAAACTTTTCTCCGCCCAGATACACTGCGTCAGCTCCCGCATTGATGGCTGCCTGAAAGCATGCAAAATTACCTGCCGGCGCTAATAATTCTACTTTTTGATGATACATAATATTGTCCTTTTCATGCAAGTGGTAATCATATCCTTTTCCGCTGATGATATACTTCGAAACAGAATTGAACATATCAAATATGAGCAATCAGGCAGCATCGTGACGCCCGATTGCTCAATTTTATTTTTGATATTCTTTTAATTCTGTTTCAAGGCGAACAATCTGCTTTGAATTTTCATTCAATTCCTCATTCGCCTCCTTGAGAGATTTTGAAGTATTGTCAAGCTTAATCTGTGTCGCTATCAGTTCATGCTTCAAGTCATACAGTTCATTTTCTTTTGCCTTTAAATCCTGCTCTAAAAGTTCAATTTGATTTTTAGCTTTAAAATAATCATCTGCAATATTTAGCTGAATCAACATGTTCTGCTTATCAATTGACTGCCTTCGGAAGCTGTCCATCTTAGCATATTCATTTACCTTATTATTGATGTATGCTGCAACCTTTTGCAAATATTCAGCGCTTTCGTTACCGCTGACGGTTAAAACCTTTCCTCCGATAATAACTTCTGTATCTGTTTTGGCAGACATAGTTGTGCCCCCTTCTCAATCGTACGTTTGAATTTACATAATCACCATCTATTATATATCATATTACTCCGGCATTTCAAGTCCAAAATGGTGATATGTAAGCTGAGTGACCATTCTTCCGCGCGGCGTACGTGTTATCAGTCCGTTTTTAATCAAATACGGCTCATAAACTTCTTCAATCGTACCGCTGTCTTCTCCGACTGCCGCTGACAATGTATCAAGACCTACTGGTCCGCCATGAAACTTCTCTATCATTGTCAATAGAATCTGCCTGTCTGTCTGGTCAAGACCAAGTTTATCAACATCAAGCATGTCAAGTGCAGTATTGGCAGCCTCCAGCGTAATCTTCCCATCATATTTAACCTGCGCAAAGTCACGTACCCGTTTGAGCATACGATTTGCAAGTCGAGGTGTTCCGCGGCTTCTTCTTGCAAGCTCCAGTGCCCCCTGCTCATCAATCTGTACATTTAACAGTCTTGAGGAATGCTGGATAATCAGTTTCAATTCGTCAACAGAATAAAATTCAAGGTGCTGTATCACACCGAAACGGTCTCTCAGCGGAGCTGTCAAAAGTCCGGCTCTCGTTGTTGCACCAATCAGCGTAAATTTCGGCAAATCAAGCCGTACAGAACGTGCCGAGGTGCCTTTTCCAATCATAATATCAATCGCAAAATCCTCCATCGCAGGGTAAAGCACCTCCTCAACTTGTCTGTTCAAGCGGTGTATCTCATCAATAAATAAAATATCTCCCTCCTGCAATGAGTTCAGGATTGCTGCCATTTCGCCCGGCTTTTCGATAGCAGGTCCGCTGGTCACCTTGATATGAACGCCCATCTCATTTGCTATAATGCCTGCAAGTGTGGTTTTACCAAGACCGGGAGGCCCATAAAAAAGAACATGATCCAAAGTATCTTCTCTCTGCTTTGCAGCTTCTATATATATTTTTAAAATTTCTTTTGCTTTTTTCTGTCCAATGTATTCCTTGAGATATTGGGGACGCAGGCTTCCTTCTATCTTTACATCTTCGTCTAAAAGTTTTGTTTCAATGACTCTGGGTGCCATAATATCCTCCGCAATCTTTATAGTGTACTAATCACTCTTAATGCTTGTTTCAGGATTGCTCCGGAATCCATATCTTCTGTAATCGTCAGCTGCTTCACCGCCTTGAGAGATTCAGCAGGTGAATAGCCCAATGCAGTCAGTGCTTCCATTGCTTCATTTTGGGCACTGCTGGTTACGGATAAATTCTGTGCTGCGGTATCGTTATCAGAAAAGGGTTCCTCACAATACAGCTTGATTTTATCCTTTAGTTCAAGAATGATTCGTTCTGCGGACTTATTGCCGATTCCCGGAGCCTTTGCAATTGCTTTAGCATCTCCTGAGAGAATTGCAAAACGAAGTTCATCTGCACTCATTGCCGACAAAATATTCAGCGCCCCTTTGGGACCGATACCGTTTACTGCAATCAATTTTTTATATATTTCCAAATCGTCTCTGGAAAGAAATCCAAACAGATTCAATGCATCCTCACGCACACTTGTATAAGTGTAAATCTTTACTGCAGCTCCCACCCCCGGAAGGCGCTGAGCCACGCTGAGCGGGATTCTGATATTATATCCGATATTATTGCACTCTAATACAAGATTATCTTCCGTGATATCAGCAATCTCCCCTTTGATGTATGCATACATCTGACAGCCCTCCTTGATTTCATTATGTCATGGTGCTTATGTCATAGACTCCGCAGTGTCACTCGAAAATGCTCCGCATTTCCTCGTTCACGGGCTTCGCCCTATCCATCTGCCTATGTCATAAACTCCGCAGTGTCACTCGAAAATGCTTCGCATTTCCTCGTTCACGGGCTTCGCCCTATCCATCTGCCTATGTCATAAACTCCGCAGTGTCACTCGAAAATGCTTCGCATTTCCTCGTTCACGGGCTTCGCCCTATCCGTTTGCCTCCTGTCAAAAATGTCTGCAAGCAGCCATTTTGGCAGGAGGCAAACGGCACTGCTCATTGCCTTCGCGTACATTATACCATATCTTCATCAAAAAAGGAAGAAAAAGAAAACATATGTTTCTAGTTTCTTCCTTTTATACTATTCAATGTAAGTCAGTTAAAAATTAGTTGTTGATAAACTTATCTTCTTCGTTGTTCCAGCTATAAAGCTTACGAATCTCCTCGCCAACCTTCTCTGAAGGGTGCTCAGCAGCAAGCTTTCTCATAGCCTTGAAGTGAACCTGACGTCCTGCCGGAGACATATCTAATAAGAACTCTTTTGCAAAAGAACCATCTTGAATATCAGAAAGAATCTTCTTCATAGCCTTCTTTGTCTCATCTGTGATAATCTTAGGTCCTGTGATATAATCACCATACTCTGCTGTGTTAGAGATAGAATATCTCATACCTGCAAAGCCTGACTGATAGATTAAGTCAACGATAAGCTTCATCTCATGAATACACTCAAAGTAAGCATTTCTTGGGTCGTAACCAGCCTCTACTAATGTCTCAAAACCAGCCTGCATCAGTGCGCATACACCACCGCAAAGAACAGCCTGCTCACCAAATAAGTCAGTCTCAGTCTCCGTTCTGAAGGTTGTCTCAAGAACACCAGCTCTTGCGCCGCCGATAGCAAGTGCATAAGCAAGTGCCAGCTCAAGTGCCTTACCTGTAGCATTCTGCTCTACAGCTACTAAACAAGGAACACCCTTTCCGGCCTGATACTCTGAACGTACTGTATGTCCTGGTCCCTTAGGAGCGATCATGGTAACATCTACATCTGCGGGCGGCTTAATGCAGCCGAAATGAATATTGAAGCCATGGGCAAACATAAGCATATTGCCTGCCTCAAGGTTCGGCTCAATATCCTTCTTGTACATATCAGCCTGTAACTCATCATTAATAAGAATCATGATGATATCAGCCTTCTTAGCTGCCTCTGCTGCTGTGTAAACTTCAAATCCCTGCTTAACAGCCTTGTCCCATGACTTGCTGCCCTCATAAAGACCGATGATAACGTTGCAGCCTGACTCTTTTGCATTTAACGCATGAGCATGTCCCTGGCTTCCGTAACCAATAACTGCGATTGTCTTGCCCTCTAATAATGAAAGGTTGCAATCTTCCTGATAGTAAATCTTTGCTTCTGACATTTCTAATTCCTCCTAGAAACTTTATGTTTATTTATATAATTATGTAATATTGCATTGCATAAATATAACCTATGCCCGACATAATCCTGATTGTTTATTCAAGAATAATCAGGTTCTCCGTACCTCGCGAAAGTCCTGCAATTCCCGTCCTTGCAATCTCAAGAATCTCATAATCCTGAAGCAGACCAATAAATGCCTCAATCTTTGACTGATTACCGGTAAGCTCAACAATCAGACTGTCCAAATTAACATCTACAATCTTGGCTCTGAAAATATCCGCTACTGCGATGACTCCCTGACGCTTTTCCGGTGTAGACCTTACTTTTATAAGGCAAAGCTCTCTGTAAACGCTTTTCTCCGGCTTTAGCTCATGAACATCCCTGACATCAACAAGCTTGGCAACCTGCTTTTCAATCTGGTCAAGGATTTCCTCATCTCCTGAAGCAACAATCGTAATACGGCTGTAACGAGGGTCAGCCGTAACACCTGCTGTAATACTTTCAATATTGTAACCGCGCCTTGAAAACAAACCTGATATACGGCTCAAGACACCGGCATTATTATCAACTAAAAGCTGAAATACTCGATTCTGCATAAATATACACTCCTTTTGTCGGTGTATCAGCTTTCTGGTACACTGTATACACAAAAAACATTTTAGCAAGCTTTATGTTAATTGTCAACACATTTAGGCAAAGCAAGCGTACCTGTTCTTGCAACTTCCACAATACTGATGGATTTCAGCATATCGAGCATTACCTTGATGCGTTCTGGCATATCGCAAATCTGTATAATCATGTTCGTATTTGACATATCGACAATATCTGCCTTCATAATTTCACAGATTTCCATAATATCACGCCGCGTACTGCGGTTATATTTTACTTTAATCAGCATCAGTTCGCGACTGATACTATCCTTTTCATCAAATGTTTTTACCTTGATAACATCAAGCTTTTTATTAAGCTGCTTTTCAATCTGTTCTATCGTCCGCTGATTTCCTGAACTTACGATTGTCATGCAGGAAACCTCTGGGTCATCTGTCTCTCCTACTGCAAGGCTGTCGATATTAAAGCATCTCCTTGAGAACAGACCTGAAACCTTGCAAAGTACACCGGCTCTGTTTTCTACTAATACGGAATATATTCTTTTCATAATGAAATGGAACCTCCTTACTTTACTAAATCCATAGGGTCTACAAGACATTCCATCAGCATGGTATTGTCCTCTGCCAGAAACTCCCGAATCTTTTCCTGTGCATGTGACATATTTTCTACTCTGATAAATGGAATGTCATATGCTGCTGCAAGTTTCTCAAGATTCGGGGTGCCGTCTTTGATATCAACAACCGAATAATTATCCTTGTAGGTATAATGCTGAAATTCGCGCACCATTCCTAGATAATTGTTCTTCATAACAATAATTTTTACAGGAATATGATGCTGCATAATCGTAGCAAGCTCCATCATTGACATCTGAAAAGAACCGTCTCCGCATACCGCAATAACCTGTTTACTCATATCGCCGCTTTTAACACCCATGGCAGCAGGTATGGAATAGCCCATTGTGCCCATTCCGCCCGATGTGAGGAATCGTCCCTTCTTTACGATATGATAGTTGCAGCTCCATATCTGATTCTGTCCAACGTCAGCAACATAAACTGCATCTTCTTTCATTTCATGCGAAAGCATCGTGATAAATGCAGCAGGGTCCACATATTCAGGATTTGGATTTCTCTTTTGAATCATCGTATTGCGATAGCCCTCAAGCGCAGCAATCCATTCCTCATGCTCACATGTAAATTCTTCCTTCGCAAAATCATCAAAAATATGTTTCGCATCGCCTACAAGCGGTATGGAGGGTCCTACATTTTTGCCGATTTCTGCAGGGTCTACATCAATATGTACTAATATTTTATTGGTTGTAATCAGGTCGGGCTGGCTGATTGCCCTGTCTGCAACTCTCGCACCAACCATAATCATAAGGTCTGATTCGTTCATAGCGCGGTTGGCATATGCCTTGCCATTATTTCCGACCATGCCAAAATACATCGGGTCTTCTGTCGGCATGACACCGATACCCATCATCGTTGACACAACCGGAATTCTGTATTTATGTGCAAATGCACGAAGCTCCGGAACCGCATCACTCAAATGTACGCCTCCGCCTGCACAGATAATCGGTCTTTTAGCTTTTTCAAGCTCCTTGATAACTTTTTTTATCTGCACAATATGACCCTTAATCGTAGGTTTGTATGCGCGGATATTTACTTCTTCCGGATATTTGAAGTTCTTAATCGCTGCATTCTGTATATCAATAGGAACATCAATCAGTACAGGACCCTTTCTTCCGGAATTTGCTATGTAAAAAGCCTCTTTAAAAATGCGCGGAATGTCTTCTGCATTTTTGACAAGATAGCTGTACTTGACAAAAGACTCCACCGCACCTGTAATATCAGCCTCCTGAAAAACATCGCTCCCAATCAGCTCACTTTTTACCTGTCCTGTAATACATACCATTGGAATGCTGTCCGCAAAGGCCGTTGCAATACCTGTAATTAAATTGGTAGCGCCGGGACCGCTTGTAACAGCACATACTCCCACATTACCGGTGACTCGGGCTTCTCCGCTTGCTGCATGTGCAGCATTTTGTTCTGTTCTAACCAGAATTGTCTTCACTTCTGAATCGAGAATACTGTTATAAAAAGGGCAGATTGCTACTCCGGGATATCCATATACCGTTGTAACACCTTCTTTCTCGAGACATTTTACCATTGCGTCAGCGCCGATCATAATGTTCACTCTTATCCTTTCAAATCTATTTTGCTTTGCCGAATAACAAAAAAATATACTGCAAAACATATTTCATTATACATAAAAAAGCAGTTCAAGTAAACCTCTATTTCAAAATATTTGTAGTATTTTGTAACAGTTCAGCCGTATGGATATTTTAATCAGGACGAAGGGCGGCAGTCCTATGCCGCCCTTCTGTGTATGAGCAACCGCTTGTTATCTGTCTTAAAGCTTGCCAGCGTCAGTGTACAAGGGACAATACGGTCAGAAACGCCCGAATTTGCAGCAGTTCCGCTCATGCGGATTTATTTCAGATTGATTTTAGCCATATATTATGTTAAAGTGTATGTATTGCGGATGTAGTTTTTTAATCAGTATTAAAAATGAAGGATGACAACATTATGTTAAATAAAAAATATCAACCAATATTTGCAGCTCTGGCCGGAGTCATTTTGCTGTCAGGATGTGCTAATACCAGCGAAGAAGAAACAGAACTTGCAAACTTTTCTTCGTCTGTATCGGAGTTCACGAATTACATAAAAGATACAGACTCCAAGCTGAACGAGCTGGATGTCAATAATCAGGAGGCTGTCGATGAGCTTCTGGCAATTCTTGATGATATGGATGCCAAATTTTCCCAATTTGCTGAGCTTGAAGCGCCCGCTCAATATGGAGGCGCAGGTTCACTGGCAGATGAAGCCAGTGAGCATATGTCGCTTGCAGTATCCTACTACCACTCAGCCTATGAAGCCGAGACATTCGATCAAAGCTATTCCGATGCAGCATATCGGTATTATGAGCTTGCAATGGAAGACATCAAGTATATTGGCTATATTCTTTCCGGAGATGAAATTCCCGAGAACGACCGTGTCACTGTATATGAAGAGGCGAATGACAGCCATATCCTTGATAAATGGTTATCTGATGACAGTGAAGATGATAATGATGAATCGACCACCGAAGCTGCAAATTAATCAAAACAGGTGCAGCAGATAATATCAATGCCGTTGTATGTTCGCAGGCGCAATACTACAACGGCATTTTCTTTTGGCAAAATTACTTATTAATGCAAAACCAGCTTTTCAGAAGCAGGTAAAATATAGATTTCAAGCCCATATTGACTTGTCTGGTCACCTTATTGACTGTCTTGACCAAAACGGTCAATAACAGAATTATTCCTATCCTTTGAATTCCCGTACTCTTCTATCGGTGTCTTTTTGTGCCAGATAAGAAAACAATAAAATCACTAAATCTGAACCGCCGTCATATAGCATAGCAATCCCTATAAGAATCATGGTTACCTCATATGCCGCAAATGGATTTAATATCAGCAGAATTCCCAATACGACAGTAATAATTGCTGCAATCAGCCCTATCCACCATTTTGAGTTTCCTGTCCTTTTGATGTCCAGTGTATACTGAAAATCCATCAGTCCGTGAATCAAAATCATGATGCCTACAATAACCGGAATAATTGATAACACAACCTGCGGTTTTGCGCATACCCATATTCCCATCAGAATAAGTACAATTCCCATAAGCATGCTGAACTTGTTGTAAAAGCCAAGCCGCTCACTGCGCACAAAACCGATTAGCTGAAATACTCCCATCAGAATCAGTGCCCCGCCAAGAATGTAACAAAGAATGTTTCCAAGAATATGGGGCCAAATCACAAGGATAAGACCTAAAAGAATCATAATAATGGCATTGATAAAGTAATTTTGTTTCATATCTTGTATAATTGATTTCATCGCAAGCCCTCCTTTCTATTATAGGAGTATTGTAGCATATTTTATCTGAAAATTATACTAAAATTATTTAAATCTCTTTAATAATTACGAAAGGTTCGCTTTTCCTGTAAGGCAGTCAACCCACTCTTTCCTTTTCATGACAGAGCATTGCCTTGCCATTTTCATCAGTATACGTGACCCTTATGCCGGCAGATATAAATCTTGGCTAAAATATCCATTCAAATAATATTGCAAGTAATTCCCTGACATAATACGTCGGAAAAAGCCATATCGCTGTCTTGCCGCAAACTGCTCCGTAATTCAATCCAAGCTCCCCGGCAATCATTCCTGCTCTATATTCGTGAAATTCATTTGTCACAATCGCAATGTTCTCATTGAAACCATTTATTTGAATAATATCATAAGAAAATTTGAGATTTTCACGTGTCGAAGTTGATTGGTCTTCTTGATATATTCGTTCCGAAGCAATTCCATGTTCACTTAAATAGTGATACATACATTCTGCCTCAGAAATATTTTCATCGGCCCCCTGTCCTCCTGATACAATACAGACCGATTCCGGATTCGCATTTAAATATTCTATAGCGGCATCTAAGCGTTCTGCCAGCATCATGCTTGGCGATTTGTCATATACCTTACAGCCGAGCACAATTACAGTAGCATTTTTTTCCGCTTTTGTATTCGCTGCTTTTATCATAAATGCAGTCATTGTTATGACAGAAAGGATTCCTGCTGTCAAGGCTGCAAAAAATAAACTTAATATGACTTTTCCTGTTCTCTTTTGCCAAAATACTTGTGCCAGCTGATGAATACGCGGCATATAAAGTGCATATAAAATAAAAGCAGCACAGACAATAAGCCCTGCCACATTTCCAATATTGATAATCCTTCTCTTAAGAAGCGGTACTATAAATCCGCCAAAACCGGCGGCTCCCGTCAAAAACAGAACGACTCTTACAAGTATATTCAATAGCTTCAATTATGTATCCTCCATAAAGGTTCAGAAAGCCATCAAGCTTGTGCTGTAACCATAAAAGCCTGCTATAGCAAAAGGGCGGCAGAAAATCTGTCGCCCATAGCAGCTTGTCTGTTTCATTAAAACTCATGCGTATAAATCTCAGACCCATCACCATTCATGTATACGATACGCAATACAACGTTCTCGTTTCCTGTCTCCTTAATGAGCTGATCACGCATTGCTTCAAATACAGAAGACTGGCTGTCAAGCATCTGTCCCATAGCGGCCTGTGTCTCCTCAGATACTTCAATGGTATCCTCAAGTGTAAGAACCATAGACAAAACATCACCGTCTGCTTCAAATGCTGCTGACATGCCCTGGCTTGCATAGCTTTCATTCATGGTTTCTATTGTAGTAACAGCTTCCTTAGATGTTGTCCACTCCTCAAGAGTAACCTTACCGCAGGCAGTTACTGCAAACATCATAGATGTAGCGATTGCAACAGATAATAATACGTTTACAATTTTCTTTCTCATATTTACTTTTCCCTTCATAAATAATTGTTTAATATCCTAACAATTTGTAAGTTTATCACTAAAATATCAGCATGTCAACTTATAATTTCATTTTTTATTTAAAATGCCGAAAAAGCTTGCATAAAAAATGAAATAGTATTATTTAAGCATTATTTTATAAACAAAAGTTTATTATTTTAATCATGTTGCCACTTATTCGACAGCTTTATAATCACAGCCTTTCTATCATAATAAATAAGCAGTTGCCTGTTCCATTAGAACTTCTATGCTCTTCTTGATATCTCCATTAATTCAAGAATGTATATTTTGTCAATAATATATACTTTGTTGTATGAAAGTAAAATGATTCGATTACACTTCTGCATCCTTAGCGTCAGTGTAGGGGCAATACAGTCAGAAACGTACGAATTTGCGCTAAACTTTAATGTTCTACCTTTTTCGATGGGTAGCAGGACACCCTCTTTAACATTATCCCTTTTTCTAATTCCAATAAACATTAGTATATGCTCAAAGTCAACAAATTTTATGAAAACATCATAGTTATGCAAATCAATTATTTACGCACCAAAATGTAGGAATAGCATATAAGATTAATGTATAACAGTATAGGAGTGACCTTCTATTCTACATAAAAAGCCACTCCTAATTACTTTTAACTACCTCTAAAAACCGTTAAATACAGCTAACCACTAGAACTTACCAGCCTTGGCAGCTTCCTCGATAGAAACAGCAACTGCAACAGTAGCACCAACCATCGGGTTGTTACCCATACCGATCAGACCCATCATCTCTACATGGGCAGGAACAGATGAAGAACCAGCGAACTGAGCATCAGAATGCATACGTCCTAATGTATCTGTCATACCATAAGAAGCAGGACCGGCTGCCATGTTATCAGGGTGAAGTGTACGTCCTGTACCACCGCCGGAAGCTACTGAGAAGTACTTCTTGCCAGCTTCAATTCTCTCCTTTTTGTATGTACCTGCAACAGGATGCTGGAATCTTGTAGGATTTGTTGAGTTACCTGTGATAGATACGTCAACATTTTCCTTCCACATGATAGCAACACCTTCGCAAACATCGTTTGCACCGTAGCAATTAACTTTGCCGCGAGGTCCTTCCGGATCTGAATATGACTTTCTGAACACTTCCTTTACTGTGTTTGTATATGGATCATACTCTGTCTCAACAAATGTAAATCCATTGATACGGGCGATAATCTCAGCCGCATCTTTTCCAAGACCATTTAAGATAACCCTTAACGGCTTCTGACGAACCTTATTTGCCTTCTCAGCGATACCGATAGCACCTTCAGCAGCAGCAAAGGACTCATGTCCAGCTAAGAAACAGAAACACTCTGTCTCCTCCTCAAGGAGCATCTTACCTAAGTTACCATGTCCAAGTCCTACCTTACGGTTATCTGCAACAGAACCGGGTACGCAGAAGGACTGTAATCCCTCACCAATTGCAGCAGCAGCATCTGCAGCTTTTCTGCATCCCTTCTTAATAGCAATTGCAGCGCCTACTGTATATGCCCAGCAGGCATTCTCAAAGCAGATAGGCTGAATCTTCTTAACCTGATCATAAACATCAAGACCAGCGTCCTTTGTAATCTTCTCTGCTTCCTCAATTGAAGCAATACCGTAGCTGTTTAAAACCTCGGTAATTTTATCTATTCTTCTTTCATAGGATTCGAATAATGCCATAATTATTTTACCTCCTTATCTGTTCTGGGATCAATAATCTTAACAGCATCCGCTACACGGCCATACTGACCTGAAGCCTTCTCCCAAGCTGTGTTAGGATCATCACCCTTCTTAATAAAGTCAGTCATCTTACCAAGGCTTACAAACTTGTAGCCGATAATCTTGTCATCAGCGTCAAGAGCAATACCTGTAACATAACCTTCTGCCATCTCAAGATAACGAGGTCCTTTCTTTAAAGTACCATACATCGTACCAACCTGGCTTCTCAAGCCTTTTCCCAAGTCCTCAAGACCAGCGCCGATAGCAAGTCCTTCCTCAGAGAAAGCTGACTGGGAACGACCATATACGATCTGTAAGAATAACTCTCTCATAGCTGTATTGATTGCATCACATACAAGGTCTGTATTTAATGCTTCCATAACAGTTCTTCCTGGGAGTAACTCGGCTGCCATAGCTGCTGAGTGTGTCATGCCGGAACATCCGATTGTCTCAACCAGTGCTTCCTGAATGATGCCTTCCTTTACGTTAAGAGATAATTTGCAGGCACCCTGCTGAGGTGCACACCAGCCTACACCATGTGTAAAACCGGAAATATCCTTCACGTCCTTTGCCTTTACCCATTTTGCTTCTTCCGGAATGGGGGCGCAGCCATGATTACCATCACGTGCAACTGTACACATTTCTTCAACTTCTTTTGAATAAATCATGTGAAAACTCCTTTCGATTACATAACTTATATTTTTCATGCGGTGACAAAAGTCCCGCATTTCATAACTTATCAAACGTTTTCAGGATTGCACTCCCTTTTCTTGGAAAACTGACTTTGATATGTTACCCACACACTGATATTTTCGCACAAAATGACAAAAATAGCAATTAAAAAATATTATTTCTGTCAAAAAATTATCAAGATATATTTGTGTAATAAGCACTACATATTTGTCTTTTCTAATGCCGAATACTTATCAAATTGTTTAAAGCCATATTTTTCATAGAATTTAATCGTATGCGGATCTGATGGCATTACTTTAACATGAAGCAACTTGTCGTATTTCTCCATAATTTTCTTCATAAGAGTGTCTCCGATATGAAGTCCTTGATAATCCGAATCCACCAATAAATAATGTATGAAACCTATGGTTTCCTTATCATCTAATCCGCGCGCCAAACTGACCAAGTGTTCTCCATCCCATGCGGAAATAACAACTGATGAGTTCTGCATCGCTCGGCTAATCTCTGTCCCATCATTGCTTATCTGCAATCTCACCCTGTTTTTTGTAGATGCTGTTTGCTTCGACATAACCTCTTACCATTGAGGTTGGATATACATTGGAGCAGCGGCCGATGACCGTACCCGGATTGAGCACGCTGTTGCAGCCTACCTCTACGTTGTCGCCAAGCATCGCTCCCATCTTTTTCAAGCCTGTCTCAATATTTCCATAAGGAGACTTTACAACAACAAGTGTTTTATCGCTCTTTACATTTGATGTGATAGAGCCTGCACCCATATGGGATTTGTAGCCAAGAATACTATCACCGACATAATTGTAATGGGGCACCTGCACTTTATTAAACAGTATCACGTTTTTCAGCTCTGTCGAATTGCCGACGACTGCGCCTTTTCCGACAATTGCATTTCCTCTGATAAAGGCACAATGGCGAACCTCTGCCTCCTCATCGATGATGCACGGACCATTAATACATGCCGTTGGTGCTACTGCAGCCGATTTCGCAACCCATATATTTTCGCCGCGTTTTTCAAATTTATCAGCAGGAAGTGTGTTTCCAAGTTCTACGATAAATGCTCCAATCTTTGGAAGCAGCTCCCACGGATAAACAGCGCCTTCAAATAATGCTGCTGCAATTGTTTCCTTTAAATCGTATAAATTCTGAATCTGTAATTGTTCCATGATATTACCTCTTTCTTTTTTAATGTATCTTATCAGAAGCTGCTCTTTGCTTCTGATAAAAGGTGTGTTTTTTGCGCGTGCATCTGATTATAAGAAGCTGTGCTTGCGTACTGCATACCGCTTTCGTATGAGCTTCGAATCTCCTGCAGCATACTGTTATAAAAAGAAATAGCTGCACTTTGACGCTGTTTTGCGATAGCTGCACCTCTTGTAGTGTAGAACTTGTCATAAATATGCTCCAACTTATATTTATATTCCTGAAAGAAGGAGCTTTCCACATCATTTGCACCATCTGAAATGCTTCCATCTGCTTTTCGGGAATAAAGCGGCTCGTTGTGCTGTCCCTTATAGGCAAGCGTACGGGCAAGGCCGACTGCGCCGGAAACATCAATCTTGTCAGCATCAAACAGAATTTTAGCCTCTATACTGGCTGGCGGATTTCCTTTTCGGTAGCGATGCGTTTGGATACACTCCTTAACATGCATGCAGAAGTCTTCGCAAAATCCGTGTTTCCTTAAGAATTGACAGGCTTTTTCCGCACCGACCTGTGCGTGACAAAGCTTCGGATTCTCTAATTGCTCCCAGCGTCCGATATCATGCAGCAGGCACGCACAGATAAGCACATCATAATTCACATTTTCTTCTGTCTGTGCGATGTCCAGCGCCGTACACAGCACGCGGTAAACGTGCTCCTTATCATGTGCAGTGTCCTTCTCCATGCAGGACAGCATATAATTTTCTATTATGGTATATTGTTCCTTTTGCATATCCTCCTATCTCCTTCTATATTATCAATTTGCTTACCCTTTCTATGCTCTCTTAATTAATAATAACCTTTAGACTTACTTTATTATTCTCTGATCCTTTGCGAAGAAATCTATAATCTAAAAATTCTTGGCTTAGTGGCATTACATATTCTTCTGTTTTTTCAGAATAACAAAATCCAATATCTGCTTCCAGCCATTCTGCTCCGCTCCCTCACCCCATAAAGGCTCTGTTAATAACTCTAATGTATCAACTTTTTGCCGGATGGACTTCACCATTTCCTTTCTTTTTTCAAAACTGATACGGTTCAGTCTTTCATCAGATACCTTGCAATAAGTACTTTGCAGGAAATTAATAATGTCATAATAGCTGTCTTCTTCATTTGAAAAGACTGTGTAATCAGGAAACAAAGATATAACATTGGTAAATGCTATTTCCAAATCATACAGACCTAATGCCTCCAAAGCCTTGGGAATAGACGGAACAAGCTTGGCTTGTTCACAGATTACATACCACCAGCCGTCACATTTCCAATTTCCAATCATATTGATGCCTATATGTAAGAGAAACAGGTCAGGGCTTACTTGCTCTCTTATTTCCTCCAAAGTTCCAATTTCCCATAGTTTATCAGAAAGCTTAACCAGCACAGCTTCATTTATGCTTGATATATCTTGAAACATTTCTTTTATTGTAAGCATACCGTACCCCCAATCTCTCCATTCTCTTTTCCCTACTGCTGCTTCGGATTTCACTGCAGGCAAATCTTCTGTTTTATGATTTTAGCAATGCAAACATCAGTTCCATGGCAATCCTTCCTCAGGCAATTGCTCCGGCAATGGAACCTGTTCCATGACTTCATTGGATGCAGGCTCTTCAGCGGCGCCTGACATCAGCGCTTGCCAGTATTCATCCGATGCGGAGTCAGTGCTTAACCATGGCTGTGCATTTTGTGATGGATTGTCATCCGATGGTTCTCTCGCATGTTCAAAGTCAAATTGAATCTTTTCATCTTCATACTTGAGGTATGCTTCAAACTGATTTCCTGCTTTTGACACAAAACCAACGATTTTATTTTTCGTCCTTCCATCAGCAAACAATTCTTGCATGATTTCTTCCGGCAAAGTCACCTGTGCTACCGTATGTCCTACTCGAAAACCGCACTCGCACTCATAATACCACTGGCTCTTTTTTAACCGATTTGTTTTACACTTAGGACAATCAAGTCCCGTTTCGGTAGGCTGTGGTCTGTCAGGAAAATCAAAAACGACCTGACCGCTCTCGTTCAGCTTTAGCGGAGCATCAAATTTGGAACCGTTTTTGGATAAAAAGCCCTGTATGACTTCTGTCTTTTTGTCGGTCAGCAGTTGCTTTACAATACGGTCATTGATTTTTACTCCGGCTATTTGATTGTTTATGGAAAAGCGGCAGCTGCGTTCTGCATCGTCCTTATTGTATTTGGAACAGCCATAACCAAACGGAGTTTTGACAATATCGCCTCCGCACATGGGACATTTTACATCCTTTAGCTTCGGCTGTTCCAGGTCTTCAAAGTCAAATTTAAGACCTGTAATTTTCCCTTCTTCGTCCTTACTGAAAACCACACGTGCATCAAATTTTTTGCCCGTTTTGGACTTAAATCCGCGGATTGTTGAAGTTCTTCCACTTGTCAGAAGTTCCTTTACCTGTGCCTCGGAAATATCCTTTCCTGCCATTTTTCCAATTGAAAAACGGCAGCTCTCCTCATTAAGCTTGTCATAGTTTGCACAGCCATAGCCAAACGGAGTCTGCACAATCTCGCCGCCGCAAAGCGGACAGACAACATCTTTGATTTTCTTCGCTTCCACATGGTCAAAGTCAAAGCTGACATGATGCTTTCCGTCGGTGTCCTTTTCAAGCATCAGGCAGGCATCAAACTTTTTTCCCGATTTTCCTTTAAAGCCTCGGATTGTCTGCGTCACTTTATTTGTCAAAAGCTCCTTTACCTGTGCAGCGCTTAAATCCTTGTCAGCAATCTTTCCAATGGCAAATCTGCAGCTTGAAGCGTCCTGTGAGTCAAAGTTTGCACAGCCATAGCCAAAGCCCTTCACAACAATTGCTCCGCCACAGTCGGGACATACGACTCCTTCCATTACTTGCGGCTGATTTTGGGAAAAGTCGAAATTGATTTCTACCTTTCCCTGCTCGTTTCTGTGCAGTACAAGCGCTGCCTCAAACTTTTTCTTTTTCTTCGATTCAAAGCCGCTTAGTATTTTCGTGCGTCCGTCTTTGATAAGTGAAATACACTCCTCATCTGAAAGCGTTTTTCCTGCAATGGTGCCTATCACAAAGTTGCATCCGCTGCCATCTTTCTGATAATTCGAACAGCCGTAACCAAAGGGAGTTGTCATCATATCGCCGCCGCACACAGGGCATGGAACACCGATTTTTCTGCGTGCTCCCGGTCCTTTTGCGCCTTTTCCTGTAAACTGGCTTATTTGAGAGGCGATTTGAACGGACAAATCTTTGTCACGTATCTGAATGGTTTCTTTTCGGATAAAGTCCTCCAACTTTGTGCGGTAATCACTGACATCGACCGTTCCGTTTGTGATACCGTCAAGCCCCTTTTCCCATGATGCTGTCATCTTGGGATTTAAAAGTGCCGGAACGGTCATCGCTACAACCTCATACACCATCTCACCAAAGCGTTCCGGTGTAATCACCTGCGTCTTTTTATTGAGGTTCAGATAGCCGATACGAATCAGCTTCTTAATAATCTCCGCACGGGTAGCACTTGTTCCGATACCAGAGCCTTTGATTTGAGCACGAAGCTCCTCATCTTCGATGAGCTGTCCGGCATTTTCCATCGCAAGAATCATGGAACCGGATGTATACCGCTTGGGTGGGGAAGTTTTACTGTCCTTAATGTCAAAGCCGTTTACCGGGATAGCATCGCCTTGTTTTAGCGTATCAGCCAAAGCAAGCAGCTTTTTTGCATTTTGCTTTTTCTCTTTTGGGGTGCTTTCGTCTGTTTTCGGTTCATCAGAATCGTTTCCTTCACCCTGTTTTCCAGTCGGACTGTCTGCCAGCGCTGTCTCATTTTCATCGGAATCCGCATCTTCTAATGTTTTTCCCATCACTTCAAGAAATCCAAGTTTTTTCAGAACCTTTGCCGATGAAAACAGAGATTCCTTCTGAATGCCTATCACTAATTTTAAAGTTTGGTATTCGGCAGGCGGATAAAAGATGCTCAAAAAGCGCCGCACGATTAAGTCAAATACCTTGCTCTGCAATGGGGACAGCGATCGAAGCTCTGTCAGTTGTCCGGTTGGAATGATGGCGTAGTGGTCTGTAACCTTGCTGTCGTCTGTATACTGTGTTTTGTCAATTTTGCCGTAAAGTCTATTTGTTAAAATATTGTCAACATAGCTCTGAGTCGGGACATAACCCTTTAACTGATTCAGATTTTTTCCAATTTCCTTTGCAACTGCAGTGGTCAGCACACGTGCATCGGTTCTGGGATAGGTGGTCAGCTTTTTTTCGTATAAATCCTGTGCAACCTGCAAGGTTTCGTCAGGGCTGATTTTAAAACGCCTGGTACATTCCGCCTGCAATTCTGCCAAATTAAATAATAGCGGCGCTTTCTTTTTGGAAATGCCTTTTTCCAAGGTCTTTATCAATGCCGGTTTTCCCTCAAGAATAGAGATTAACGCCTCTGCATCTTTTTTCTCCTTAAAGCCGTTTTCCTTGTAAAGCTTCGGCGATTCAAAATAATCAGAACCTTCGACTGCCCTCCACTCCGCCTCAATCGCTGCATCGGAGAAGCTGCCTGTCACTCTGTAAAAGGACGTTTCTTTAAAATTTCTGATTTCACGCTCCCGGTTGACGACCATGCCAAGCACACAGGTCATGACTCTTCCGACTGCAATTGCGGTATATCCTTTTGTAGCTGCGGCATCATTCAAAAGTTTTCCGTATTTTACGGACATAACACGGGAAAAATTAATGCCCATCGCATAATCTTCAATAGAGCGCATAATCCCCGATTTTCCCAGATTGGCATAATCGGTCATTGGTTTCGCCTGTGCCACACCGCGTCTGATTTCTTCCTCTGTCTGTGAATCAATCCACACGCGCAGCTCTTTCATTCCCTTTCGGACACCGCCGAAATTCCTGATATTCTCCTCAATGGTCTGTCCTTCTTTTCCGGAGTCGCCTGCCCAGTAAACGGTATCGATATCTTCTCTGTGCAGAAGCCCGTGTACGATATCATATTGCTGTTTGACATTTTTAATGACACCATACTTATAGGTTTCAGGCAGGAATGGTAAATCCTGCAGCATCCACTTCTTATACCGGATATCGTATTCCTCGGGATAAACCATTTCTACCAAATGCCCGACGCACCATGTTATGACATACGTGTCATTTTCTATATATCCGTTCTTTCTTCCTGAAACACCAAACACCTTTGCATAATCCTGTGCTACGGACGGCTTCTCCGTGATAATTAATTTCTTACCCACATACTCCTCCTAAAGGACACCGGAACATCGCTCTTCATATCCGTTCCTCTTTGCCTCCTGCTGTAAAACTCAGGCATACAAGAACATTTCAGCATTTCTTTCCCGTTCACGGTGTACACATACAGAAAGAGCAGCAAAACACTGCTCTTTCTTAATTGCTATCGTTTTAACACTATCATGTCAAGAATAAAAATCTATTTTCGTAACGATTCAGTACCCTCATAGTTACGAGCATCAAGTCATGCAAAACCACTTCGTGGTGACTTGATGCCTAACACAATTTACGATTCTCACGCACTCCGCGGCAAGTGCGTAGTGCTGTACTGAACAATTACCTATTTTCTTATTTCTTTGTAATATATCCCTGTGCTTTCAGAAGCTCTGCGCAAAGAACTGCGCCGCCGGCAGCGCCTCTTACTGTATTGTGGGAAAGTCCTACAAACTTCCAGTCATATACGCTGTCCTCACGAATACGTCCTACAGAAACACCCATACCATTTTCAAAATCTACATCTAAAGCAACCTGAGGTCTGTTGTCCTCCTCAAGATACTGGATAAACTGCTTCGGAGCGCTTGGAAGATTTAATTCCTGCGGAACACCCTTAAAACTTACTAATTTTTCGATCAACTGCTCCTTCGTCGGCTTTTTCCTAAACTTCACAAATACGGCTGCTGTATGACCGTTTAATACAGGTACACGGATACACTGGCAGGTAATTACAGGAGAAGTTGCAGGTACGATGACGCCGTCTTTGATTTCACCCCAAATTCTTAAAGGCTCTTTCTCGCTCTTTTCTTCTTCGCCTCCAATATAGGGAATAATGTTTCCTTCCATTTCAGGCCAGTCCTTGAAGGTCTTTCCTGCACCTGAAATTGCCTGATAAGTCGTAGCGACTACCTCATACGGCTCAAACTCCTTCCATGCTGTTAAGACAGGAGCATAGCTCTGGATAGAACAGTTTGGCTTTACTGCTACAAAACCTCTTGTTGTGCCAAGGCGCTTCTTCTGGAAGTCAATTACTTTCATATGTTCCGGATTGATTTCAGGTACTACCATCGGCACATCAGGTGTCCAGCGGTGTGCAGAGTTGTTGCTGACCACAGGAGTCTCTGTCTTTGCATAATCTTCTTCAATTTTCTTGATTTCTTCCTTTGTCATATCGACTGCTGAGAATACGAAGTCAACCTCAGAAGCTACCTTCTCAACCTCATTGACATTCATAACAACGATATTCTTTACTGCCTCAGGCATGGGAGTTGTCATTTTCCAGCGGTCGCCTACTGCTTCCGCATAAGTCTTTCCTGCTGAACGCGGACTTGCTGCAATGGTTGTCACCTCAAACCACGGATGATTTTCAAGAAGAGAGATAAATCTCTGACCTACCATACCTGTACCGCCAAGGATGCCTACTTTTAATTTTTCACTCATTTTATTATTCCTCCATATTTATATTTTTTAAGTTTATCCGCGCCATTTGCAAGCTGCTATGCAGCCCGCTTTTTCTCATATCCGGGCGCTCCGCTTATGAAATAGCACAAATCCCGAAATGAGCAAGCCAAAACATGTCTGTTCATTTTGTGATATTGGTGTCATTTCATGGCTAAACTGTTACTTTAAATATTCCTTATTGATACGAATAACCTCTTTCATGGCTTCCGGTCCGGGAGCGCCGATTGTCATACGCTTGTTTACACAGGTTTCCAAACTTACTGCTTCAAAGATATCCTGTTCAAACACGGGGCTGATTTCTTTTAACTCATCAAGAGATAACTCGTCAATCGCTTTATTTTTATCAATGCAGTACAATACCAGTCTGCCGATAATGCCATGCGCGTCACGGAATGGTACACCATGATTTACCAGATAATCTGCTGCATCAGTCGCATTGGTAAAACCCTTCATAGCGCTTGCTTTCATAACATCTTTATTAAATTTCAGCGTCTTGAGCATTCCGGTAAAAAGCGCCACACACCCCTTTACGGTGTCAATCGCATCAAAGGTCAGTTCCTTATCCTCCTGCATATCCTTATTGTATGCCAGTGGAATACCCTTCATCGTTGTGAGAATTGACATCAATGCACCGTACACACGACCTGTCTTGCCGCGTACAAGCTCTGCAATATCCGGATTTTTCTTTTGCGGCATGATACTGCTTCCTGTCGAATAAGCGTCATCAATTTCCACAAAACGATACTCGTTGGAGTTCCATATGATAATTTCTTCGCTGAAACGGCTAAGGTGCATCATAATCGTAGAAAGTGCAGACAACAGCTCAATCACATAATCCCTGTCCGCTACAGAATCCATGCTGTTTAAGGTCGGACCATTGAAATCAAGAAGCTGTGCTGTATATGCTCTGTCCAAAGGATAAGTCGTACCTGCCAAAGCGCCGGAGCCTAACGGACAGTAATTCATGCGGTCATAAATATCGTCAAGCCGCTGTCTGTCACGTTTGAACATCTCAAAATACGCTCCCATATGATGCGCTAAGGTAATTGGCTGAGCCTTCTGCAAATGGGTAAAACCGGGCATATAAGTTTCTGTGTTTTCTTCCATAATTTTTATCACAGCCTCGAGCAATTCCTTCAAAAGACTGTTAATCTCAACAATCTCATGTCTGGTATAAAGCTTCATATCAAGTGCGACCTGATCATTCCGGCTTCTGCCCGTATGCAGTTTCTTTCCTGCATCACCGATTCTGTCAATCAGATTCGCTTCCACAAAGCTGTGGATATCCTCATATTCATCTGTAATCTCAAGGCTTCCATTTTCTACATCTTTTAAAATGCTCTCCAAACCTGCCAAAATCTGATTCTTTTCATCTTCTGTCAAAATTCCCTGTTTTGTGAGCATTTTCACATGGGCCATGCTTCCCTCGACATCTTGTTTAAAAAACTTTTGGTCAAAAGAAATCGACGCATTAAAATTATATACAAGCTTGTCTGTCTCTTTCGTAAATCTGCCGCCCCAAAGCTGTGCCATCTTATGTCTCCTCCTGATTATTAAGGCTTCGCTGCCTATGAAATATTACTAATAATAACACACCTTCTTAACAGTTTCAAGAATAAAATAAGCGAGCCGTTATGACTCGCTTATTTCCGGTAATACTATTAATCATTTACATGCCGGATTGCATCAAATGCGCCATTGAACAAATCCTTTAAGTCAGTCGTTGCATAATCACAGTTTTCTATTGATTTATCCAAAACCTTAAGAAGCTGTTCCTGAAGCTGTGCTTTTTGTTTGATTCCATCTGCTTTAGAAACGTTATTTTTCAAGTCATCATACATTTTCTCATAAAAACGCAGCAATTGCTGATTCGTCGTTTCTCTGCATTCCACAATCCTGCATAAAGCGCTTGCTTTCGTTTCTCCTGCATTGCCGCTATCAGCTTCTACAGCATGTAATTCGGCAATCGTCTGATTCAGGTAATCCGTCTGTTTTGCAATCTGTTCAATCTGTCCCAGACAATAATTAATGGAATACTTGTCTTCTGTCACGTCATTTTCCGGTGTGCAAGATACTGCAGATAGATTGTCTGCTGTAAAATCCTCTGCAGCAGGGTTCTTGATTGTATCATTTTCTGCTGCAGGAATTTCTATCATCTGATTCGCTGTTTGCTGGTTCTCTATCATCTGTTCAGACATATCGTTATCCTCCAAAATATATTTCGGCGGACACGCAAGGCATAGCGTATTTTGCGTCAGAAAGCGTGCCCTGCCTTGTTTTACCAATCTCTTAGCCCGTCTGGGATAAGTAGTTCCATATTCATTTCCATGTTCATCAACTACAAGAATGTTTTTTGTCATGGGTGTCTCCCCCTTGCTTGTTATGAAAGTATCTTATATTAAAAAGGTTTTCGTTTTTTGTCATGGGTGTCTTCCCCAACCTTTACACTCAGTATAATATATTTTCCTCATTTGCGCAACGAACTTTTTCGTATTGTATCTAGTACAACGAATAATAAGTTTCTGATACATTGACGCAGAATGATTGTTTCATATGCAAGGCGGAGGAATGAGGCGTAGCGGTGGCTACGTCGATTGACGACAACGCCGCAGATGAAAAATCAGACAAGTCAAAGTGGC